>CANEUH010000021.1 GCA_947441615.1 Bacteriovoracaceae bacterium
CGCTCCTATAGCGCCCGCGTCGGGACATTCTAAATTAGTATTCGCATACATTTAGTCTAGCTTGGACATCTTCGAGATGTACCAAGGGAGCGGTCATTTATTGGATTTTAAGGGCTTAGATTCAACTTATTTGTTAGAGATTCCACTTTTTCAACGAATTCGTCATTTTTAAATAAAGATAAAAAAAACACGGATTCCTACCGATATAAGGATTCATGAAAAAGATCTACGCCATCATCCTAAGTTTCGGACTTATTATAGCCCCTGTTCAACACGCGAAGGCAGAAGAAGCCGAGATGAGTTGGGGAGGGGTGACGAATATGGTTCTAGGTCTTTCAACAGGTCTTTTAGGATCAACTGTTTTATTACGTTGTAAACTTGGAGGGGCACAACCATCCCTTTGGGCGTACATGGTGGGGTCTCTTGCTTACATTACAAGTGAATTGATTGGAGCACAAGCCCACAAAGCCCACATAAACGCAATAGCAGTTGACTTAGAAGAGGCCAAAAAGAAACTCCAGGAAGGAGACTCAATCCAAAGATTATCCTTGGAGTTACAATTAAATACACAAAAAGAAAACCTAGCTTTTGTCCAGAAAAGAAAGGGCTGGATGTATGCAGTTGGAGTTCTTTATACTCTCGCCACGACTTTTGCCATCATGGAAGCAGTAGCGGAAGCCGCTACCCTTGGTGTAAAAAACAGTTTTGCTGGTTGTATTCATAAAGATCTAACTTGGCGTCCTTTAAGAGCGTTACTATTTATGGCTTTCATGCCTACAAGTGCTCTTTCTTCAGGTATTCAAAATGGCTGGGTCCAAGGGGGTATTGTATTAGGAAGTTCACTCATGTTTTTTAAATCCGTAAGTGATTTTATGGATAAAGGTCTTGGACCTTTAATTGATCATGGTATTCCTCGAAGCATTACATTTGGTTCTTTTACACTGGTTTCTGCGGCTACGATAATTGATTTAGAAATCACTCAAGGAACAATTGAAAAAAATATCGAAGATATTACAAAGGTACTTATTAATCAGTATGAACAAAATAAAAAAGATGGAGTTATTACTGGACCTGGCGCCGAAAGAGTTGCATCAGGTCTATCAAGGAATAATTCCATAAAAAAATTAGATGGTTATTATGCTTTAAGCTCGGCCCCATGTGTTTCGAATTCTGGTGGAAGCATTTCTATTAATTCGAGTAACTGTAAAAAACCGATGAAAATAACTCGTCCCAATTTATCTGGATCCTTTTCAAATAATACTCTTCAGAGTGCAACCGCAATAGGTGCCGATTATGTTAACGCATTGGCCGCTGGTGATATGGCGAAAGCTGAGGTCCTAGGTGGGCAACTCTCAAACATGGCCGGACGACTTAAAATAATAAGAGATGATGCAATAAAAAAATATAATCAAGTTGCAAAAGAAAAAAATAAAAAAATTCTTGATTTTGATAAAGAAGTAAAAGCCTTTAACGAAAGTATGTCGGGAAATTTATCCAAATCCCTCGCTTCTCAAGGCATTGATCCTCAAAAATTAAATAAGGCTTCATCTAATTCAGTAAATAAACCTGTTGCTTCTATTTCCGCCCAACCGACTCCGGAAGTCGCTGCACCTGAAGTGCCAATTGAAAATCTGGCCTCTACTCCTGAGACTCCTGCTGAGGAAGTGGCCCAAACCCCGGCCCCAACTCTTGAAGAGAGCCTAGAGAACTTCGAATCAAGTGAAAGCGATATTTCTCCTGAAAAACAGGTTTCCATCTTTAAACAGGTCTCCAACCGTTACATCCTAAATTACAACCGGTTCTTTAGGGAGGAGGAGCCAAATCCTGAAGCAACTCCTGGTGATGGCAAAGCGCCTGTCCCTCAAAGCCCTTTGACGCAACCCATAAAATAGTCAGGAATCCTCGCTGCGAAGTGCCTCTTTTAATCTATTTGCCGCTCTGAGTGAGCTGTGTTACCTTCCATCGGACATTTATTTTAAAGTATTTCATCTCGCTCATGGCAATTGTGTCCATGGGCTTATTATAATCCAGGAGGAAATATGATCTACGAAACGGCTTTCGTCGTTCGCCCAGACGCATCTGAAGAAGTTGTGTCTTCCATCAAGAACTCCCTTGCTGAAACTTTTAAAGCTTTCGGCGCTGAAGTTCTTGTTACAGATTCTTGGGGAGTGAAGACATTCGCTCAGCCTACAGAATCTGGTCTTAAGAAAGGTGCTTACCACTATTTCATGTACAAAGGTGCTGGTAACCTTAATGCAGAAATCGAGCGTAAGTTCCGTATTAACGAAAATCTTGTTCGTCATTTAATTATTAAGCTAGGTGAAGATAAGCACCAAGCTGAAATCGTTAAGGAATACAAGAACCCAAATCACACTCAAGCTGCTCAAATTGATGATGAGTTTGCTGGTGGCGAAGACAAAGACAAGAAGATGCACTCTAAGCGTAAATCTTGTTGGTTCTCTGCTAAGAAAACTTCCCCTGATTGGAAAGATCCAAAATCTTATTCATGGCTAGTAAACGAGTTCGGAAAAATTTCTCCGTCTCGTATCACTGGTTTGACTCCGACTTTCCAGCGTCGTGCAAACGAAGCTATTAAGCGTGGTCGTAACATGCTTCTTATCAGCTACCAATCTAACGAAACTGCTCGTTAATTGTTGGGGATTTAAACTGGTATGAATACTGAAGTCATGCAACAACCACAACTTTCAATTGGGAGACTCCTTCTGTTAGGGGCCTCGTCAGTTATTTTGTGTCTTAGTTTCATTATGTCAGTGTTTGCTCCGTTCCCACTTGCCCTTGCCATTACAATGTATGGAAGAGTGAAGGGGTATCTAGTCGGTATTACGGGACTTATTTTGAGTTTTGTTTTGGCCGGTTCGATTTATGGGGACTACACGCTGTTTGGATTTTATTTTTGTGTTTTAGTTTTTGGAATTGGGATTGCGGAGATCGTATTAAGAAATCTTTCTCCCGTTAAAGGAATGGTTCTTTTTGGCATCGGTTTTATTATAACCATTGCAACAAGTTTTATTCTGATGATGAATTCCATGAAAACGACCCCACAACAGTTTATCCTTCAGCAGATTGAGAAAAGTGCGGATAAGATTGCCGAACAGAAAAAAGCGGTGGAAATGAGTGGCGATAAAGATGCTATTCAAGTTTTACAACTTTTAGATCGCCCTGATCTTTTAGCGAAGGAAATGATGGAATCATTCCCAAGCTATTTCTTTATGGGTGTATTTATTATGCTTTGGTTCAATATGTTTCTTGTTCTTAAGAGTCGAAGACTCTTATTCTCAGGGACGGATTATTCGTTTGATGAAAAATGTTTGTTAAATTTTAAAGTTCCTTTTGGATTCGTTTTAGTGCTGGCCTTGGGTCTTATCTTGGCCCTTTTCGCTGAGAAACTTGGAACTTTTCCATTTGAAACTTTGGGTTTTACGATTATCAAATGCCTTGGAATTTTTTATTTCTTTCAAGGTTTTGGTGTTTTTAGTGACATGCTCAATTTCCTTGGTGTCACTGGCTTTTTCAGAACTTTGCTCGTGATGATTACGATCTTCATGGCAAGCTATCTCATTGCAGTCGCTGGTTTATTTGATAATTGGTTTGATTTTAGAAAGTATTTTGTAAAACGTAATATTGAAGATTAATTTAGGAGAACCATATGAAAGTCATCCTTACTGAAAAAGTTAAGGCTTTAGGAACAATCGGAGAAATCGTTAACGTTTCTGCCGGATTTGCTCGTAACTTCTTATTCCCGAAAAAACTGGCGATTCTTGCTGATGAAAAGAACTCAAACGTTCTTAAAGATAAGCAAAAAGCTCTCGCTAAGAAAATTTCTGCTGAAAAAGATGCAGCTCTTGCTGTTAAGAAAAAGTTAGAAGGTGTTACTGTTGAATTGATTAAAAAAGTCGGTGCAAACGGTCGTCTTTTTGGTGCTGTAACTTCTCAAGAAATCGTAAAAGAAGTTGAAAAACTTGGCGTTTCTCTAGAGCGTCGTCTTCTTCAATTCGATGGATCAATTAAGTCTCTAGGGACTTACGATGTGAAAGCGAAGCTTTTTAATGATGTCGTTGCTAACTTTAAACTTAAAGTTGCAATCGATGCTGCTATGGCAGAGGAACTTAAAAAGCAACAAGCTGAAGCTCAGAAAAGAAATGCTGAGAAAAAAGCTAAAGCTGAAGCTGCAAAAGCTGCGGAAGCTGCTGCTGCTGCAGAAGCTGCTGCAAGCGAAGAGTAATTCTTATTTACAGAGGAAGGGAATTAAACCCTTCCTCTGTCTTTCCTGTCCTAACTTCTTTTGACTCCCAAATATATTCCTACCTCGACATTCCGCACATGGTGTAAAGTCTATCCATATCGATATTTAGATTTTGGAGAAGCTTCTTATGGCACAAGAGAATCGTAACGAATTACCTCATGACCTTGGGGCCGAGAAAGCATTACTTGGTTGTTTATTAATTGATAACTCAAGTTTCGATGAAATTTCTGACATTAATCTAGAGGCAACAGATTTTTATCATCCCCAATATGGAGTGATTTTTCAGTCGATAAAAGATCTCTACATGGAAGGGATGCCGTTTGATATCGTAACGGTCTCTAGTAAGCTCAATGATCACGGAAAGCTTGAAAGAGTTGGCGGACAAAATGCACTTGTCACTATTTGTGATGAGGTTGGTTCAGCTGCTAACGTTGAATATTACGCTCGTCTTATAAAAGAAAAAAGCATGCTCCGTGAAGTTGTGAGAACTGCGACGAGGGTTGCTCAAACGGGGACTGGTTTTACTGGTGACGTTGCTGATTTTCTTCAAGAAGTTGAGGCAAGCTTTTTTAAATTAACTGCCCAGACGAAAAATAATAAAATGATTCCTCTTAAGCAAGCCCTTTATGAAAACTTAAAGGAGCTTGAAAAACCTGCTCGCGCGAAAGGCGAGATCATGGGTGTTTCAACGGGCTTTCAGTCCATTGATAGGCAGCTTTTGGGACTTCAACCTGGTCAGTTAGTTCTTATTGCTGCAAGACCTGGTATGGGGAAAACGGCCCTCGCACTCAACTGGGCCGTGGCCGCAGCTAAACAAACGAATATGGCCGTGGCGGTATTTTCATACGAGATGATGTACGCGGAACTTTCGATGCGTCTATTAGCATCTGAGGCCTGTATTGATTCTAGAAAGTTAAAGACGAAAGAGTTTAACGAAATTGATTTAAGATCTATTTCAAACGCTATTCAAAAGCTATCGAACCTCAAATTATACATAAATGACTCGGGTTCAACGAATCTCATGGACATAAGGTCCTACTGCCGAAAACTAAAGGCCGAACAAGGTCTTGCGATGATTATTGTGGACTACCTACAGATCATGCCGATGCATATTAAAAAGCAAAATCGTGAACAAGAAATCGCTGAACTCTCGCGTGGCTTTAAAATGCTCGCCAACGAACTTGAAATACCAGTCGTCGCATTATCACAGTTGAACAGAACTGCTGCTTCAAGAACTGATCGACGTCCACAGCTCCAAGATCTCAGGGAATCTGGATCTCTTGAGCAAGATGCCAACATCGTATGCCTTATTCATCGCGAAGATTATTATGATCCTCAAACTCCGAAGAAGGGAATTGCCGAAGTGATCATAGCGAAAAACCGAAACGGCGAACCTGGAACCGTCGAGTTATCTTGGATTGGTTCTCAAACGAAGTTTGCTGATATTGCCTCTCAAGGTAAGGCCGAAGCGTAAATGATTTTCTCACGTTTTAAGTGGAACGATTCCTCGATCCTTGAACTTAGAAAACCTAAGAATGCCTTTATTTATTATCGCACGACAAGATTAAACCTTCTGACAGGATTTCCTGAGACATATTCATTGGATTTATTTCTCAAGCGTTTAGAACTTATAAAAATTCAAAATAAAGTTGATCGACCTCTTGTCTTCCATTTCTATTATGAGCTGGGTCTTATCCTACAGGGGTTGGGCCACACAGTAGATGACAGCACTCCCTTAGCTGTTGAAATAGAATTCGAAAATAAAAAATTTATTAAGCCACCAAAAAGTAAGTTAACTTCACTAAAATTAAAGTCAATTGAGCGACCGACCTGGACTGAGTATAAGGCTTCTTTTCATCATATCCAGGAGGAGCTTTTAAATGGGAATTGTTATCAAGTCAATCTTACGTTCCCTTTTGATTTTGAAACAGAAGATTTTATTGATCCAAGAAACCTCTGTGACTTCTTTTTTTCTCGAAATAATCTGAGTGCTTTTGCTCATTCTACCTTCTTGGGGGATGAATTAATCTTAAGTAATTCTCCCGAGTGTTTGTTTCAGTATAAAGATCAGCAGGTTTATACAATGCCAATTAAAGGAACCCTAAAAACTTCTGCCAACTGGAAAAAAGATTGGAAGAAGTTTGAGCATGACCTTAAAGAAGAAGGTGAGCTTAATATGATTACTGACCTTTTAAAAAATGATTTAAACCGTCTTGAATATCCAAAAGCAAAGGTCATTAAGGCCCGAGCTCCCATTGTTGTTCCGGGTCTTTTGCATCAATGTTCACTTCTATCTGTCGAACTTAAGAAGCCACTTTCATTATTAAAGACACTTGATTGTTTATTTCCTGGTGGAAGTGTGACAGGAGCTCCAAAAAAACGAGTCATGCAAATTATTCAAGAGGTCGAAAGATACTCAAGAGGTATTTATTGTGGTTCCACACTTCTTTGTATTGGCGATAAAAAAGTATCGAACATAAATATTAGAACGGCCTCTATAAGTGTTAATGAGAGGTTGTGGAGGTATGGTGCAGGTGGTGGAGTCACTTTACTTTCTAGGCCGGTAAATGAGTTCCAGGAAATGGAATCTAAAGTTTCTAGCTTTCTGACATTGTTAAATGTCCCGGGGTATTAAGTCAAATAAGTATAGTAATTTCATCGGCTTAAAGTGTTTCTCTCAAGAATCTCCTAACATCATCTTACATCTACTTAGTGTCACATTGACTTAGCTTTTCCTTGAAAGATACGCTCAGGTGCAAGTGTTACCAAATGGATTTTGGTGGCCAATTGTTCAAGGAGTTGAGAATGACAGACAATAATCAGACCACGAATGGTTCTGAGGAAAAAAACGGGAAAGTAAGCTTGGAAGTGCTTGCTAAAATGACTGGTTTCCCTGTTGAAGTTATTAAAGAAGAGATCTTTAAAGGCGAGTCAAGTGACCAAATTTCATTGGAGTCACTAAGGGCCGCAATGCTTTCGTATATTGATTCAACGATGCTGATCAACGATCAAAAATAAAAAAAGCCCCGCCATGACGGGGCTTTTTTATTCCTGCTGAAATAAATCGAATTACTATTTCCGATCAAACGACTCCACGATATTCAATCACTTAAGTTCATCGTTTAAATTCCGATACTTTATCCATACAGACTAATTGTTCGAGGATGCATTATGGATATTTCAACTGTCATAGGCCTTGTGTTGGGAACGCTTGCGATCTTAGGATCGATTCTTTATGGTTCACCCCTTTCAATTTTTATTGATGTCCCCTCAATCGTGGTTGTGGGTGGCGGGGTTGTAGCAACAACTTTTATTAAATGGCCAATGGAGCAAGTTAAGTCCACGGTAGCTGTTTTTATGAAGTCGATTTTTGTTACTGCCGTCGATCCAAAGGCCATGATCGCTGAAATTCAAAAATTAGCTGAAACAGCAAGACGTGAATCTGTTTTCGCTTTAGAGAAAGTTCCTGTGGAAGATAAATTTTTAAAGAAGGCCGTCACACTTGCCGCCGATAACCGACCACCTGAAGTTATCACATCGATTCTTTCATTAGAGATTGCAGCGATGGAAGAGAGGCATGCCAAAGGTGTGGAGATTCTAGAGGGGATGGGTGCTGATGGTCCAGCGATGGGAATGATTGGAACTCTGATTGGTCTGGTTCAAATGTTACAGAACATGTCGGATCCTTCTGCGATCGGTCCCGCTATGGCGGTTGCACTTTTAACAACATTTTATGGTGCCGTTCTTGCGAACGTCTTTACTATTCCTGTTGCCGCAAAATTAAAGCAGCGTTCAAAACAAGAAGCGACTAAGATGAATATTATTGTCGCTGGTGTACTTGGTATTGTTGCCGGTGAGAACCCTCGAGTGATTAGAGAAAAACTTGACTCATTCTTACCTCCTAAAGATCGACTTGTAGAAGAGAAGAAGGAGTAGTTATGGCCGACGCTCCAAAGTGTCCTCCCTGTAAGCCTGGTGCTCCAGGGTGGCTAGCAACTTTCTCAGATCTCTGTACATTACTTTTGACGTTTTTCGTTTTGCTCCTTTCATTTGCAAAAACGGAGACAGCGAAATATGAAGCTGCTATTGGTTCATTACGTAATGCCTTCGGAGGAAACGTACTAAAGCCTGGTGAAGTGATGAGACCCGGTAAATCACCAACAGATTCAGCAACCATGATTGAATCTGAAACTCCTGCGAAGCCATTTCCTATCGAAATGCTAACAGCAGAAGGTTTACTAGATAAGCATGAAGTGAATAGAGATTCAGATGTTCAACTCAATCAGTTAAAGAAAATGCTTGCTGATAACGAACTATCTGAAGCGGCCAACGTCTATGAAATGCCTGAAACCATCATGGTAAGAATGAAAGATAAAATTTATTTTCAAAAAGGTTCAACAGGAATTGATGAAATTAATATTCAGGTTTTTGATCATTTGGTCAAAATGCTTAGAGATAATAGCTGGAATATTCTTGTTGAAGGGCATGCTGAGGCCGGTGAGAAATCTACAAAAGATAATGGTGACTCATACGCTGTTTCAAGTTCTCGGGCCCTTGCTGTTTCAAAATCGCTCATTCAAAGAGGTGTTTCAGCTGATCGAATTACGATTGTTTTTTATGGAGACTCACGTCCTCAAGAAAAACTTAATCGAAACATAAACGATCGTCGGGTTGAATTTGTATTAAGAAAATCAGACTTAAGAGTAGAAGGGCGTAAGGTTGAT
Source organism: Bacteriovoracaceae bacterium (assembly GCA_947441615.1). Classification (GTDB taxonomy): domain Bacteria; phylum Bdellovibrionota; class Bacteriovoracia; order Bacteriovoracales; family Bacteriovoracaceae; genus Peredibacter. The sequence goes on from CANEUH010000021.1 coordinate 8,989, forward strand.
GCTCAGTGATGACCGATTATATTGAAGTATCCTGGCTAAACAATGAACCTTCATTAAAAAGTGCTCTTCAACTTGCCTTTGGTGCTTCGGGGCAACTCATTAAAAAGTACTTTTCTTCTAAAGAGCAAGATCGATCGATCTTGGCAAAAACTGTATTAAAGCTACCTATAAATTTCGTTAATCACCTGAAAATTAATCCAATCTATGAGGGACCTGAAGTTAAAATCATCTCTGAATCGGACGAGTTTATTGTTCTTCATAAGCCACCTACCGTTCATTGCCATCCCCATGGCTATGAAGATAGAGACACCTTATTGAACTTCCTCGTGACGCAAAAGAAGTGGGATTGCCTTGAGGTTAATCGTGATCAATACGATCGTGGTTTGTTGTATCGACTTGATTTTGAAACTTCTGGTGTCATTATTCTCGCAAAAAATGAAAAATTCTTTCAATTCATGAGAGAGAATTTTAATACCTCGATGAAAAGAAAATTTTATTGGGCGATTGTAGAGGGAGAGTTTAATCAAGAGGGAAGTTGGACCCATTATTTCAAACCTACCGGGCAAAAAGGAAGTAAGCAGAAGGTGATGAATGATCTTTCCGAGGGAGCAACTGAAGGAAGATTGACGGTAAAAAAAGTTTATTCGAAGAATGGAAAAAGCTTATTGTTAGTAAATTTAAAAACAGGACTCAGACATCAAATAAGAGCACAGCTGTCTCATCTCGGATTTCCGATCTTAGGGGATGAACTTTATGGTGGTCATGCTTCAAGTCGAATCTTTCTTCACGCATTGAGGTATGAATTTACAGAAGTTGTTGAAGATCAAAATGCAGAATTATTTAACATCTTCTTTGACTTGGACGGTGCTCTGAAGGTGGGCCATGATATGCTCAGGAGTTTCTAGAGTCGCAAGCTTTACGATGAATTTTCCCTCTGTCACAGCATTAATAATCATTTTTGGGTGACTCAATTTAAATCTTACAAAAAAAACTTTTTCGAGAATATCTTGATGTGATTGTCTCGCGACATAGGCCATGTGATTGGCCAGCTGTCGGTACATGAGAGATTTTAGATTTGTTGCTGCTTTTGGAATAGCGATCTCATTAATTTCAACAGCAAGATTATTCCCTTCGCAGATCAAATTCCAATTTCCAGGAACTATTTTTTCAAGTTTTATGACAACTGCATTACAGCTCGTTGCCGTCAGTTTGGGATTATTAAAAATACCCCACTTCCTATCATTTGAGACTTGAAAGATGAAAAGCCCAAATAAAAGGAGCCCTATGGCAAGTATTGGTTTTTCCATGAGATATCGCATTTCATAATTATCTCTCTTCTCATTGAATTTTGCACTAAAGAGTTAATGGGGAATACCCGATAAGTCTGGTCAGGAAGAGGTAGAAATGAAGAAAGCTCCAAGTTCAGAAATCTGGAAAAAGTTGATGCTCCTGGGACACAAGGAAGGGTCGATTAAGCTGACGGACCTGGCCCTCGAGATGGATCTTGCAGCTGAGGAAACCCTTGTTTTTATGAGGGAATTGTTTCCAGAAGGCACTGGGGTTGAGGTTTATCAAAAAAATAATGAGTGCTGGCTAGATTTTAAAAGTGACTCTATTCAATACATGCTTCCCTTAAGTCCAGCCGAGTGGATTCACCTTTACCACATTCTCAATTCTCATATAACAATTGAGTCACCGGTTAATTATTCCCTTCGAAAAAAAGTGACAGAGAATGGTCCTACTAAAGTTGTCATGGAGCTTCTGAGCCAGCTCGAGCAGTGGGATCAGGACCTCACTGAGTTACAGCAGAGTATGGTTAACCATCTTGAAGAATCGATAGCCGAAAAACATCTGATCGAACTTAAAACGATTGATGATAAGTTTTACCACCTTTATCCTTGCCGAGTTTTGCACTTAGAGGGGCATCTTTCACTGATTGCTGAAGACGCTGAGGATCACTGCTTAACAGTGGTACCTTTAAAAGATGTACACCATTTTGAAACTCTTCAAAAAAATATGAGAATCAAGGTGACGCCATTTGAAGTGGAAGAATTTATTACGGCCATTAGGTCAATGAGTGAGAAAGAAACGAGACTCATATTAAAAATTCATGATCCCCAATCAATTAATCTTTTTCCTGATCATCACTTCCTCGGTAAACCTTGCATGGTGACTAATTCCAATGGGGACCTTATCTGGGCGGCCTATGTCGAGCCGTGTGAGTCTCTCTTTGAATGGATTATTACATTAGGCAAAAATGTTGAAATTCTGGACCCAATCAAATTTAAAGAGGAATTCCTCATGTATTGTGAGGAAAAACTGAGAAAAATAGCTTAAGATTTTGGGCATGAACCATGCCTCTAAACCTTACTTCCTTCTCTCGTTTCTACCAGCTCTGGCCTATTGGTACCTAGAAACTTACTACACCCTAGAAGTTGCTCTTATAGGTGGAGTTCTTCTTGGTGTTGTCGAGATGTCCATTGAGAAGAAGTTTTCTGGTCACGTTCACACTCTGTCAAAATTAAACCTGGCCCTCATCATTATTCTTGGTGGTATTTCACTTGTCGCCAAAGAAGGAATCTTTTTTAAGCTACAGCCGACTCTAACAGGTATCGCAATTTCACTTTTTCTTGTTTTTAAAAAAATAAAAAATGAATCTCTTATGCTTGAGATGCTCAAAGATATGAAGCAGAAGCCTCCACTTCCGGAAGACGTTTATAAGATCATGGAGTGGCATCTGTGTTTATTTTTGTTTTTATTTGCCTTTTTTATGGCGTGGATAGCAATTAAGGAATCAACCTCAGTGTGGCTCTTTTGGAAGACAGGTGGCTTCTATTTTGCTTTTGGTGGCTTCATGATTTTAGAAATCATTTACATTCAGTGGCTTATTCGGAGAAAAATGAGATGAAGATATGCATATTTTGTGGAGCAAACGCAAGTTTAGATCCACAAGTTAATCAGGAAGTAAAAGACCTCATGAAGCATTTTGCCACTGAAGGTACGGAGCTTATTTACGGTGGAGCAGGTATTGGCATCATGGGGGCCCTCGCGACAGAATTAATTGTACAGGGGGGAAAAGTCACTGGTGTGATTCCTCAGCAATTGATGAAAAAAGAAATTGCCCACGGAGGACTAACCAAACTTCATGTGGTGAAAGACATGCATGATAGAAAAAAAATGATGTATGACCTTTCAGATGCTTTCCTCATTTTTCCAGGAGGGATGGGAACGTTAGATGAATTATTTGAAATCCTTACTTGGAAACAACTCGGTATCCATCAAAAACCGATCGCTATTTTTAATATCAATCACTATTACGACCATCTTCTTGGATTTTTAGATCATGCAGTAGAAAAGGGTTTGGTTAAACAACAGGATCGCTTGCTCTTGTTTGATTCAAATAATTGGGACAACATTTGGAACTATTTTAAGGATTATGTGAAATGAAAGTAGAATTAATTCCCTATGACTTCAATCATCCTGAAGAGGCCCAAGAGCTTTTTAAGATCATCCAAAAGTATTACCAAAAATCTCCTTGGCCTCCCTCTGTTGAGAAAATTATGAACGGTGGAGTGAAGTATTACCGCGCATTTTTTGAGAATCAGCAATTCGGCATTTCGGGGATTGCCTTTAAAACGCCTTCTTTAGCAGAAACAGTTAAAACCACCGTTTTTAATGAGTTTCAGGGAAGAGGTTTAGGGAAGTACCTATCAAATGAAATTGAAGAAGAGTGTAAACGACTGGGAGTCAAAAAAGTCATGACTACCATCTATCACTTCAATCATGCAATGATCTCCATAAAACTAAAGCAAGGCTACACCATAGAGGGCTACCATCCAGATCATGAAGCACCTGGGTATCATGAGTATAGCTTGGGGAAAATATTGATATGAATTTATGGAATCTTTTTGGAAAAAATCCAAAAGAGTTATTTTTAGAATTTACGCCTCTAGGAAGTCACTGGAGAGTCGTGACTTGGAATTTTGATTTAGATTCTCCATTGGATAGACAGTGGACAGTCGAAGTGCAAGGCCCCCGGTCAAAGGTTATGACTTGGAGAAAATCGAAGAAAGAAGAACTCTTCTTTTTTGAAAATGAAAAACTGGTCACAAAGAAAAAAATTAATAAGCAGTCAGATGATTTAAAAAGTCTTATGAACCTTTCTCTTCATTCCACTATAAAGTATAGCTTAGAGAAGAATCGTGATTTCATGCTTGCTCCTGTTAGTGGTGCAACAGCGATGGATTTTCAATCTGAAGCAAAGGCCCTTCAATGGATTCAGGCAAGTTTTGGGACATTAAAAATGGCCTTAGAGGGAATGTCGAAACAAAAAGATCTTATCCTCACCGGTGCTTTTTTTTCAGGGGTTGTTCCTGAAGGAAAGGAAGAAGTTTTAAGAGTGATTGCCTTTAATCTAGATATTTTTTATTACCTACGAACAGACCAAAGTCTTCAGATTGTTGTTTTTAACGATAAGGATCAAGGGCATGGGAAGTCAAAGACTCCAACTTTTCAGCAAATAATCAAAGTTACAAAACCACAATTCTATGATGAAATAACTAAGTTGCTTTTAGATTTGGCAAATGTTGGAGAGATCATTTGATAGGGTTTTTCTTTTTAGTCATCATTTACTTCTCATTCTCCTGGGGACTACCTTGGCACAAACTGCCATCGATGATTTCTTTTTCTTATGTATTTGATCTTCTTTTTGCCTTGGGTGTTTCGTTCTTTTTTAGATTGCCCTGGATGTTTAAATGGCAGGTGACGAAACAAGGCCTCAAGGCCATTGCAGAAGTTTTCTTGCTAGCAGTTTCTTCAATTGTTGCCATTTGGTATCTAGATATTGAGTCACCTTTTAGATTAGTTTCAGGTCTTGAGTGGCACTTACTAGTGTTTGCTCCGATTTTAGAAGAGTTGGTTTTCAGGCAAACTTTTCAACGATTCTTGGTAACTCAGGTCGGTGGAAAGTATGTAACAAGCATGTTGGTTGCTTCTATTTTTGCATTCTCTCACCTTGTCGGTTTAAAAGTGTTGCCTGTCGATTATGTGCCTTTTATTGGCTTTCAAGTCTTTTACACCTTTATTTTGGGTCTCATTTGCGGTCAGGCAATGCTCAGATTTCATTCAGTCGTTGCCCCGATTGTCATTCACTTCATCTTCAATTTGACTTTTTATATCGCCCTGCAGCTGGAGATTATCTAAGTCCTGGCTTTACTTCAACTTCCTTGATTGCTATATTGCGCCATAATTTTACCCCCAGTCTTAGACTTTATAACTAATGTTTTGAGGGCCCTATGGAAAACAACAATACGACTTCTGTGAAAGTTGGAGAACTCGAATTTCCCCCACGTAAGGTTTGGATGAAAACCTACGGCTGTCAGATGAACTATCATGACAGTGAAAGAATCATGTCTCACCTGTCCGGTTTAAATTTCACAAAGACTGAAGAGCAATCTGAAGCGGATTTAGTGATCTTCAATACCTGTGCTGTAAGAGATCTTGCTAATCAAAAATTCTATTCCCACTTAGGTGAAACGAAGAAACTAAAAACTAATCCTGATGTAGATCCTGAAACGGGACTTAAGAAAAATGTTATTGTCGCTGCTGGGGGATGTATCGCTCAGACAGAAGGAAAAGATCTTATTTCAAAATATAAGCAACTTGATTTTGCCTTCGGGACAGATGTCGTCGATAACATTGGTGAAATGGTTTATCGAGCTTATGCTGGAGAGAAAAAATTTGCAGTCACTTCTTGGGATCGTTCAGACAATTATTCTATAGAAACAAAGATTACTCATGGGTCTCCAATGGCCTTTGTAAATATTATTAAAGGTTGTGACAAATTTTGCTCATACTGTATTGTTCCCTTTACTCGCGGAAGAGAAAAAAGCCGCCGCCTCGATGAAGTGGTTAAAGATGTTAAGCGCCTGGTTGAATTCTCTGGTGTTCAAGAGGTGATGCTTTTAGGCCAAAATGTAAATTCCTATGGAAAAGATAATGGAGAATCGCTGGCCCAATTAATTATGGAGCTTGAAAAAATCGAAGGACTTCAAAGACTTCGCTACACCACCTCTCATCCCTATGACGTGACGGATGATTTAGTTGAAGCTCATCGACATGCTAAAAAATTAGCTAATCATTTGCATCTTCCTGTTCAATCGGGATCGAACTCAGTCCTTCAAAGGATGCTTAGAGAGTATACGATTGAGCATTATCTTGATCTCATCAAAAAGATGAGACAGGCAAATCCTGAGATGATTATTTCAACTGATATCATTGCTGGTTTTCCAAATGAAACCGAGGAAGAGCATCAGGCAACGATGAAGCTCTTAGATGATGCTCAGTTTGATTTTATCTACGCCTATGCTTTTTCTGCCCGAAAGGGAACGAAGGCATCTAGAATGAGCGATGTTTTAAACGATGATATTCGTGGAAGACGCCTAAGAGAAATTCAAGAAAAGCAGCTTAAGATTCAGGCCAATATACGCCAAGGCATGATTGGTAAAACTTATCGCATTCTAGTTGAGGAAAAAGGACTCTCGAAAGGAGTCCTAAAGTGGACAGGGCGAACTTCATGTTATCGCCTCGTTCATTTTGAACCAGAGACTCCAGAGAGTGATTACCAGTGGCACTGGGTAGATGTTGAAATCACATCTGCTACGGCCTTATCAACTCAAGGAAAAATCATTAAGGATCTTGGGAAAGTATTGTGAAGCATGTTTGGTTTGTACTTGCATGGGTGAACTTTGGATTCGGGGTTATAGGGGCCTTCCTTCCCATTATCCCAACAACACCATTTTTAATTCTTTCTGCTTATCTATTTTCGAAGTCATCCCCTAGGTTTCATGCTTGGATTTTAAACCTTCCCATTGCTGGAGACGGCATCCGGGATTGGCAAAAAAATCGGGTGATAAGAACAAGGGCAAAAGTTCTTTGCGTCACAATGATCTTATTTTCTGTCTCTATGATTCATCTGAATAAATCAATTCCAATGATGATCAAATATTCTGTGGTTGCGACCTTGATTGGAGTGGGGGGATTCGTGGTGACAAGGAAAGGTCATGCTTAGGAGCTTCCCATGAGTCAATGGATACTCATTCTTTCTTTCATCACATCAGGCTGCAGCATGATGAGTTACCTCACTGAACAAGGACTTGAGCAGGCAAAGCTTCAGTGGAATGGAAGAAACAACGAAGAATTTTTAGCTGATCCGAATGTCACTCCGGAAATGAAAAAGAAAGTTATTCTCGTCGAGGAATATAAAAAATTTTTCTTTCATTATTTTGAAAAAAAACCGACTGATATTTACACAAAGACGACAATGCTCTCAAGTAATGCAGTCACTTATTTAGTGATCGCAAGCCCTCACACTAAAATCGTGCCTCATGAGTTTAAGTTCCCGTTTATGGGAAGTTTTCCCTATATTGGTTTTTTTAGAAAAGAATCTGCTGAAGATTTTGCAAAAGACCTAAACGAGGATGATAACCTTGTGACCTACATTCGTCCTGTTTATGCTTACTCCACTCTAGGGTACTTTGAAGACCGGATTCTCTCTTCCTTTTTTCATTATGATGATGTTGAGTTAGCTGAACTCGTTTTTCATGAACTCTTTCACACAATATTCTTCATAAAAGATGAAGTTGATTTAAATGAAAATCTCGCTAACTTGTTCGGGAAGGAGCTTCTTCGAGAGTACTTTAAAGGTAGAAATGAGCTTCTGTACTATTTATCGATAGAAAAGAAGAAAGATCTTTTATCTAAGCGGGTGGTTGAACTGATAGGGATCCTTCAGAGTGAATTTTTAAAACTTGGTGGGTTCATCACGGATGTTAAGGCAGATCAGTTAACAGAAAGATTTGTCAGGGAGGTTTTTCTTCCCGATATGAAATCTTACTGTCAAACACTGGAACTTCCTGAAAAAGATTGTGAAATAAAAGAAGATTGGAATCAAGCTGCTTTTGCAGCTTTTTTGACCTACGAGGAGGAGCAAGATTTTCTTCAAAAACTTCAAGCCCAATTAAACCTAGATCTTAAACAATTTCATCAGTGGCTCAATGCTGAGTACAGTCTTTTTAAAGAAAAGACAAAATTTGAATCATTTACTGAACACCTTAAATCCAAATTGAAGGTCCCCGATGCGCCAGCTTCTACTCATTGATCCGATTGAAAAATTAAATATCAAAAAAGACTCTTCACTTATGTTGGCACTTGCCATGCAAAAACGTGGAATTGAAACCTTTGTGTTTTTTGAAAGTGATTTTGCTGTTCACAATCTTGGTCAACAAAAACTAAAGGTTCATTCATTTAAGGGTTCTTTAAAACAAGATCAAATTTATCTTGAAAGTTTTACAACAACTGATGAAAAGTTGATTGAACTTAATTCAAGTGATGTCATTCACATGAGACTTGATCCACCGTTTGATTCACGCTATTTGCGGATTCTTTGGATGCTTGATCATTTAAACTCCACTGGAATTAAGGTCATGAATAGTCCTCGTGGAATTATGAATTTTAACGAAAAACTTTTTGCTTATAGAACTCCTGGCGCCACTCCTAGTTTTGTAGGTCAAAGCTTGAAGCTTGCTCAAGATTTTGTTCAATCTTTAAGTTTACCTCCTATTGCTTTAATTCTTAAACCACTTGATCTTTATAGTGGGATTGGGGTGGAGAAGCTTAATCTTAGTCAGTGGGAAAAAAGGTTTGAAGAAAAGGTTAAGGAATTAGCAGGACCCGTGATTGTTCAACCCTTTATTGAAGCAGTTACTTTGGGTGAGATCCGTTCAATCTATTTTAAAGGTCAAGAGCTTGGAACAATTTTAAAAAGGCCAAAAAGCGGGGAGTTTCTTTCTAATATCGCCCAAGGTGCAACTTTTCATGCCGAGGTATTGTCTTTAAAAACTCGCGGTCAATGTGAAATCATATCTAAAGAACTTGCTGACAATGGGGTTGATTGGATTGCCTTTGATATTCTTGGTGACTCTGTTCAGGAAGTGAATATAACTTGCCCAGGACTTTTAGTTGAAGTGAGTTACGCCCACCAGAGAAATCTGGCGGACGTGATTGTTGAACTTATGATTTAATCAAATGTTTTTGTACCATCTGCGGCGATTTCCACATCAATAACCCAGCAGTCCATGGATCTGACGTCAGAGAAGACATTAGAGTTTTTGAAGCCATTGATATGGTAATCATTTGGCCAAGCTCCTTGGTTCCCTCTCACAGACTGAACTTTGAAATAAATTCCCGCCGGGTAAGTTGAAGCGTAGGATGAAAGATCGATCCCTTGAGAACACGAGTTAACATCTGTCTGAAATGTTCCAAGTGGCTCTTCCTCAATCGTTCCGTTGGCCTTTTGACCTACTAAAATTACGCTATAGCTAAGCTTCGTGTAGCCCGCAACACTCGACATTTTACTGTACGCAGGAATATAGCAGTAGGGAGAAGTTTGAGTGTTTTCTGGTTGAGGACGAGGCTTGAATCTCACTTTTAAGAAAGCATCCGTTTCAAACAACGTTTTGGCATTCGCTACTGATTTTAGTTTTGCCGATGTGTTCATGTATTGTGTTGCGATTGGCGAAGCCGGGTTGTAGAAAGTCTTCCCTTGAATCGACATCGTTGCTTTTCTGATTTCATAAGGAGTGAAGTTAATTCCAGTTGGAGCATAAGAGCTTGAGCAATTTTCCGCTGGAACTCCTCCTGGATATTGAACACCCCAGTTTTGTGAAAGAGAACTAGAAGGGTAGTTCGTGTATGGGTTTGTCCCACCGTTATTTGTTCCAGAGGTTGAGCCAGATGTTGTTCCTGATGTTGTTCCTGATGTTGTTCCACTTGTGGTACTTCCACCGCAAGAGCTGTGGGCCGGATAGTTTTGACAAAAGCCAGGGCAGCCAGGCAGTTGCCAGTAGTTTGTTGGACTAGAGTAGCAGAGTTGGTTGTTACCAGTTGTTCCACCATTGACCCCGCCGGTGGTTGTTCCGTAAGGACTATAACCGGGACATCCGGGCTGATAGTAGTTTGTTCCTGTGCAGGATTTGGTTGTTTTTTTACTTTTCTCCTGACACGACATCAGAAATAGGAGGGAGAAAATAAAGAGTAATGATATAGACTTCATAAATTTATCCTTTCTCAACTTTCCTTTCGGAATGTTCTCAATAAAACTTGATAATGGTTTAGGGGTACATGCTTAAGTTGTTGAAATTACTTGAATGACTGACTGTTTTAGGTGTACTAAATTCACTTCCCGACTTTTCCATTGGTTGGCTAGAATAAGAGAATGAAAAGAAAAGAACTTCATTCGCTTTTGTCTCCACTCTCTGAAAAATTATATCGATTTGCGTACACACTTATTCCCGATGATCTTCAAGCAGAACAATTGGTGATCGATTCTTTTAATGCTTTTTTATTAAGAGAGCGGAAAAAATTGATGGCCAGAGAAGTTGATCTTGTCAGTAAAAATGGATCTCAAATCCTACGTAGACAATATTTTAAAGGAATTCTTCAACACATGTTGGAAATTGGTGTTCGTCGCTCAATACAATTAAGTGAGCAGATCAAGGTCTCTAGACCTCAAGAGTATGTGCCCTATTATTCTTTGGAGCCCAAAGTTCGTTTTGTAATGAGCTTACGTTATGATGCTCAATTCTCCGTAGAAGAAATTGAAGAGATTGTTCAAATGCCACGTTATGAAGTGATTGAAAAGATACATAATGGAAGGTTTTTACTCCTTAGTGATCTTAACCGAGGAGTGAATGTATGATTGAGATGAATTCAAATTACAAAATGTTTGAAAGAAAAATTGTGCCTTACCTCGATGGATCGCTTTCAAGTCAGGAAGTGTCTGAGTTTGAAGCTTTCGTTATGACTCACCCAGATTTTGAGCAGCAAATTAAAAATAAGCAGCAAGAAATCCAGCTCATTAAGCAGATGATTCCTGTTGCTGTTTTTTCTAAGGAAACCAAAGAGTCAATTGAGTCTGAGATGCATGCCTCTATTTTTAACTTAATCAAAGAAGAGCCTAAGGGCCTATTTGATTCTGTAAGGATTAGATGGGAAGAGTGGCGTAATCGTTAGCCATTGATAATTTCAAGAGTGTAGAACATGGAGAACTCACCACTTTTCTCCCAGAGTGCCTTGGGTGGATTGTGGAGTTGGTCGATATCCTTAACAATATCCTCGAACAAATTCTGAAGCTCGTTTACGTGGGTCCAACGAATCATTTTAATCTGTTGAACATTTCCTTCTGAATCATAAGTCATCCTGGCGGTCATGGTGATTCTGCCATTTGAAGGAATCTTAAAATGTGGATGTGTTTTCTGAAATTTGTCTAAATTCCTTAGAATTGAATTTACGTAATTAATAGCAGTTCTTTTTTGAAAACCATAAAACATGAGTTCATATTCATTGAGTTCATCTGGTTCGATGCCTTCAGGCACTTCAATACTAACGACAGCATCATTAATTTTTTGAGCACCAGTGAGCATATCTGAAATCGCCAGACCACCAGAAGGAAAGGATTTCGAGAAGTCTTTAAACTCTTTACTCTTAAGGCTTATGGCATTCATGGCATTAGGTGATTTCGTTTTAACTTCAGGTCTTGTTCCAGGACGAGAAGGGGGCATTTTTTGAAGCTCAGGTTTACCTGCTGCAAAAGACAAGTCCTTTAAGCTAACGGGGCCTTTGGGTTTTGAGGCCGAAGCCTCAATGATCGCTTCACTTGTTTTTAGCTTAGAGTGTTCAACTTTAGCCGTCTTCACACGTCTTATTTTTAATTGAGTAGGAGCTTCATTTTTTGAAAGGAGTTTCGAGAAGTTTAAGGATTTAATTCCATCAGAAAACATCAAAAAAAGATGAATAAAGAGAACCGTGAAGAAGATCACGGGGAAGTTCAATTTGAGCTTTATCTGAATCGTTGGTTCCGACATCCGGACAGACTCCTTTACTCGGATAAATCCTACCACCTTCAACTATGAAGAATCAAACAAAGTCGCGATTTCGGCAAGATAATACTGGGTTAGTGAAAAAGTCGGGAATTTTTTCCAAACTTGACTCCCTCACGCTGGAAAAGAGACAATAGGAGGGGTCCATAGACCGTTGATTCAACAAGGATGTTGCTTAGCTATGAAAAAATTACTCACTTTTTCTTCATCTAAAATTTACCTCATTTGTGGTTTGTCATTGATGATGACACTCGGAGCTTTTTGGCATCATCAATCTAATCAAATGCAGCTTGATAGAATGAATGTGCTTAATCAAGGAGTAGGGACTTGCTTCAATAGATTGTCTCAGACTTTTACCGCCATGATGATTAAGGATATCCAGTCCCCTTATTTGAATCGTGATTTTATGGCTCTTTCGGATGAATGCCTTAATGAAACGATAAAGGGAATTAATCCTTTTAAGAAGAACGTAGAAAAAGGTTATGAGACTTTAAATCAATTAATTTCTGAAGTTCATTGGTTTCATGAGAAAGTTTTAAAAATACATGGGCCATTAATCTCTAATCCTAAAGCGATTGTTCCTTTTGCTTCACTACAAGAACGATTTGGTAAAATGGAAAATTATAAATTAGATCTTGTTGATCAGATTGATTCTGCTAATGCTCAGTTAAGAAAAATTCAGATTAATGATGAGTATTTAATGGGAGCTGGTCTCGTTCTTTTTGTCATAGCTCTTACTATTCTTTCTCTACAAGATTTTAATCGTGGCCAAATTCATCGAGAGATTGAAAAAGAAGCGATGAACTTTTTAAAGTCCGGAACAAATAACGTTGGTGCGATTATTGAGAAGTTAGTTGAGCGATCACTTCTTATGAATGGTTTGACTGTTACAAATCAAATCTTTCGAGATTACAATGCGAGTGTTCAAGATCAGAAAATGATGAATTCAGCTCCTTCTCCGTCTACTCATCACGTATCTCAAGCTGAAGCCCTGGAAGAAATTGAAGAAGACGATATCCCAACCCAAGAATTTAAAACTTCATTGAAGGAAGTCTTAGTTTCAATCCAAAATGTTCAGCCAAAAGATTCAATCCATATGAGTGAAGTTAGGGATGTTCTTATGAATGTACCTTTTGAAAGTTTTGAACAGGTGATGAATTCGGCCATCAATCAGTTGGCTCCAAGAAGACCAAATAATAAGAAGATTATGGTTAGTAATCAGATTCATTCTGAGAAAGTTGTACTGAATCTTTTCCTTGCTGGCTCAACATTTACAGCGACTGAACTTGATTATGCTCAAGGAAATAAAGCTGTTGCTGCTGACTCGATCGATATGAATTTTGTGATCCTAAAAGAGATGGTCGGTGAGACAGGAGCACAGTGGCATCTTGAAAATAAAGTTGATCGCAACGGAATCATTACAGGGATGAATATGCGTTTCACGGTAGACAGAGTGACTAAAGAAAAGCCTCGTCTTGTGTCTGTGACTAAGGGTAAAAAGAAAGATCTCGCGAAAGAACTCATGAATTAAATTTGCCGCCTCCGGGCGGCTTTTCTTTTTTAGAATTCTAAGAGAAACGTGACTGGGCCATCGTTAATCAGGGAAACCTTCATGAAGGCACCAAATCGCCCTTCTTTGACAATTGTTCCCTTATTTCTAAGTTCTCTGTTAAAAAGTGCATATTTGAGTCTTGCCTCTTGAGGTGGCATAGATTTTTCAAAGCTAGGTCTATGACCGCCGGATCCATCCCAGCTTAAAGTAAACTGACTTACTGAAAGTATTTCACCCATTATAGACTGAATATCGAGATTCATCTTGCCATCAGTATCATCAAAAATACGCAGTTTTGAAATCTTGTCTACGGCCTTTGAAAGTACCTCATCGGTATCACCTTGTTCAAAACAGACCAGGAGTAGTAATCCAACATTGATTGAGCCAATGACTTCAGAATCAACTGAAACAGAAGCTTCTTGAACCCTTTGGACTACAACTTTCATTATTTTTTACCCTGAAGCATTTGAAGTCTCATGGCAGATGTTATTGAATTTTGAATTTGAATCAATAATTCCTCATAAGTTACTTTAAAATCTTTGGTTGAATCCAAAACTTCTTTTAGGTCATGAGCTGTAGGAACGTGGATGGCCCGTAAAATTTTTGAAATGGGTACACCATGAGCATGTGAGAGCAAGAACTGAATAAATAAAATCATTGGCTCATCGGCATGAAGTCTAACAATCGATCTGCCGTTATGGATGAGTTCAAGAGAAAAAAGTTTTAGTTCTCCCTCATGGGTGACACTGACGTGAGCTTCTGTGAGAGCGAGATGCATGTCTGATGGATTTGTACCCTCTACAAAACCTACAAATACGTCTTCATTATTGTTGGGATAGATGGCCGAGGTTGGCCTATTCATTAATTTCCCCTGAATGATAGGGTTAACAAAACTAACCTTTTGACCAAAACGCAAATCATCTAATTTCCAAATTAAGCTTTGAATCGTTCTTTCAAAATTTGAAATGCGCGAAAGGATCTCACAAGCATAGCGAGGAAGCACGTCTCTCGTTAATTGATCAATCTGTTTATAAGCTTTGCAAATCTCTCTAGGGTTTACATCTAAAAGTTGCTCTTCCGTGAGTTCAAGAGTTTTAAGTCCAGAACGCAAATGATCGGGAAGCGACTCAGTTTCTGTTAAAAATTTAGGTATTAAAAATTTAGCTAAGCTACCTTTGACTAAATTTGGGCCACCAGTGAAAGTAAGGTTTGTGACTTGTTTTCCTACGGGTGTAACAAAATAATTTCGAAGCAGATTAGGATTGAGTCCTGAGATCTTTGGCAAAAGTTGAAAATAACTACAAAGTGTCGCACCATAATCAGAATAAATGGATCGGAATGTATCCATTGGATGAAGTTCTATTCTCACATCAACATTTCTAAAATCAACGACAAGAAAGTAGGATAAATCCCTTTTTAGTCCGAGATTTAAAGCGTTCTCTTTATGAAGATTTCGATCTTCGGTTTCAAGAGATCGTATTTCAAAAACAGTATCCATTGGGACACAACTGCCCAAGAGACTTTTAAAATAAGAGGGGTGAGTGATCCTTGTTGAATCCTCACTCGTTGAATGAATGAGCATTCCTTTAACAACGGCTTCTTGATAGAATTCAATTCGGAATGAGTCTGGAAACTCTAGTTGAGACATCGCTGGAACTTCCGATAGGTTTGCTAAATAAAAAGATCGTAAATGTTCAGTGATGGAAGAAAATTGTTGATAGTTTTCAATATCAGCTGAAATCCTGAAATAAGAACAAAGTTGCTTGTCACTGGTATGGTGAGCTTGTTTTCTAAAGACATAAATGTAAGAGCCAAGCTCTCCCTTGCCCTTAACATTTTCAAAGTCAAAAATGGCTTCAGGTTTTAATTCTTTAAGGACAGGCTCTAGGCGCTCTCTTAATGAAGGCACAAATAATTTCTTAGAGGAGAGTACAAAGAGGTATCCGTTTTGTTTTAAATACTTAACCTGATCCAAGATTTGGCTCATGAGATAATGTTGAGGATTATTCTTTGGAAAGTTACAAAGATTTAAAACAACTCGATCATAGGTTGATGTATAAAAAGGGTTGTCCTCGAGGAGAAATCCTTGCTTTAGTTGAGTGTTCTTACGGTTTTGAAAGTGCCCACCCATGATTTTGCAAATATAATCAATTGATCTTTCATTCTGAAAATGGGCCTTGTGGGCAAGAAAAGTCAAAAATTGTAGTTCATTACAGATCTTAGCAAATGTTCCAGAAATAAACTCTAGGCCTTTAAAGTCGGGACAAAGAATTTCATCCCAACGAAAACCAATATTATTTTCTTGGGCAAGCCAGTGCGATAAAGATAGAGATTCTAGATAATCCCCAAAGTATTTACAACTAATGATCCTCTCATCGTCTGGAAGGCCATGAGGCAGAGTTTTGCCTTCAACTGTTTCAAGCCAAAGAGGGAAATTAATTTGAAGCGAATTTAAAAATAATCCCATGGATAAGTGAGAAAGAGCATGAGAGTAAACTTTCCCTTGGTCTTCTTCTACTTGAGTTCGGTATGAAATTTGTTTCGTAATTTCAGTGATAGCAAGTTCTTTAGAAACTGAAAGAAGATCATTCATGACTCCTTTCATTCCCTCATGAGGACGGTACCAACTATAGAGATTACTTTCTAGCGCCCTACTCTTTAGGTCTGTTTGACTTCCTTTTTTAAAAATCTGAGATAAAAAAGAAGTTGGGTACAGAAGGGCCTTATCTGTGAGTTCGAGCTGGCAAGTTTCAAGAAGGGATGAAATAAACCGAAGTTTTAAGAACGTGATTGTAGCAACTCTGTTTGTGTAAATTTCGATAAACTGAGAGAGTCCTTTATGTTCAGTGAGATTCTCCGGAGAGATTGAATTCCAAAATTTCCCAAGATCATCTAGACCCTCAAAATGGAGCCCTAGCGTTTCTGCATAGGAGAGAAATTCTGAGTAAAGACCTTGCTTGATCGTTTTTGGAAAATCCTTGGTCTTAAATAACTCATTTTTTGCGTCGAGCTGGACAAGGCTCATGAGGCGTTCAAATTTAATAACATTTTTAGATAAGAGAGAGTCTCCTTTCCAACCAGGAACGAAGCAGTGGAGTGGTGAGAATTTATCTCCATCATTCAATGTCGGTTTCACAGTTTTAGGGAGATTGATAAATGTGGGAAATTTTCCCTTTGAGGTTGTCTGTGAAGATTCTTGTTTATCGACGTTAGAAAATTCAGAGTCCTTAGTGGACTCGGTATTTTTATAAAACCATTCTGAAGCCGAAAACGTTTTCTTACTCAAGGGGCCGGGCCTTCCTATCAGGGTAAAGCAAAACTATTGAAATAATTAATAATTTGGGAGTGGTGATTTTGGCTTATCCCGCGTTTTTTGTCATGGGAAAAGGTTGAAAAAGATCACTTTCGTAAAGTTTTTTAGAGACTTGCCGACAAGATTAAAGAGTTAGGGATTAAATAAAAAATACCATAGTGAAGGGAGTTTACATATGGACCAGAGCTTCAACGATCAAGAGCTTTCAGACATAATGAAGGAAATTGAAGCCTTAGAGGATGATTTTCAAGTTAAAGATGAAAAAACCACTAGTCCTGTGCTTGAAGAGCTTGCCTCTCTAGATGAAGTCGTCTCAATTCCAGTCTCAACGGCCAATGTTGTGTCCATGGGGCCAACAATAAAAGAGGCTCCTTCAAGTTCCTCACCGACGAGTTCAATGAGCTTTCGAGTTCAAGGGGAGCTTACGATTGATCTTCAATTTGATATCGGTGGTAAAGTTGTTTGTTTAGAAGTGAGTGAGAAAGGACTCACCATCGAAATGGATGGTGGGGCCAAATTTAGTATTCCAGTTTCTGAAAAAACACATCATAAAAAAGCTGTTTAATTCATGTCATTAAAAATTTTGGGTGGAGTGGCCAGGGGGTTTCCTCTGGCAACCCCGAAATCTGATACGACTCGTCCGACAGCTGTTCTTATAAAAAGAAAACTTTTTGATTGGCGTCAGCACATGGATGACTATGTCTTTATTGACTTGTGCGCTGGCTCTGGTGCGATGGGATTTGAAGCATTTTCACGAGGTGCACAGAAGGTTTTACTGAATGAATTAATGAGGGGAGCTTTTCTTACACTTAAAGATAATAAAGCCAAAATAGAAAAGGCTTTTAGTGTTGATGAAGCGGTAATGAAAGTCACTAACATTGAAGCAAAGCAGTGGGTTCAAAGAGAACTCCAATATGAGCTTCCAGATACTAAAAATGCTATTTTGTATTTTGATCCACCCTATGAAAATCATGCCCTTTATTTTGATGTCTTAAAACTACTTAAAGAGCTTCATTTTGAAGGAGAGTTGTGGGTTGAGTCGGACCGACTGAAGGGTCCAAAATTGGCCGATCTCACTGGAGTATTCCATTCAATTATTAAAACCATAGAACAGGGTGATCATTTTGTCGTCGTCGGGAAATTAGTATAAAATTATTTCATGAGTTTTAATCTTTAAAGGACCATGCCTTGGAAAAAAAACGAGCTTTATACGCAGGAACCTTCGACCCATTCACTAATGGCCATCTTGATATCGTTCAACGGGCGATAAAGATTTTTGATGAAATTATTGTTTTGGTTGCTGTCTCTCCAACGAAAAAACCTTTTATGTCCTCAGAGCAGAGAGTGAATGTGTTGAAAAAACTTTTTGCTCACGAACCAAAAGTTAAAGTGGAGAGTTGGAGTGGACTCATTGTGGAATATGCTCGGCAAAACAAAATAGGGTCTATCGTGAGAGGTCTCAGACCCACAGGTGACTTTGAAATTGAGTTTCAAATGGCATCGATGAATCGAAAAATTAATCCAGATTGCGACACTGTTTTTCTTATGACGAGCGAGAAGCTGTACTATATTTCAAGTTCACTGGTAAAAGAGGTTTATCAACACCAAGGAGATATTACTTCTTTTGTTCCGCCACTTGTTCATGAAGAAATGAAAAAAATTAAAGATTAGGAAATTGACCATGTTATTAAGTTCAAGAGTCAAAGGTATTCATGACAGTATAACCATGAAGCTAAATGAAAAAGCGATCCTTCTCACAGAAGAGGGGAAGGTCATTTATAATTTATCTGGTGGTCAGCTCCCAATAAAACCACCGAGTGAATTTATTGATAAAATTCATCATGAATTAAATTTTTTAAAAAGTTACCAATATTCCCCGTCGGCAGGTTTTCCTGCTCTTCGAAAAAAAGTATTAAAACATTTCATTTCAACGAGAAGAATGCCTGAAGAGCTCTTTGAAATTGAATGGGATGTCATTATGAGTAATGGCTCAAAACATTCGCTATATAACGCACTTGGAGCACTCATCGATCCAGGAGACGAAGTGATTTTGCTTGCCCCATACTGGGTTTCTTATCCAGAAATGATTAAGTTTTGGGGAGGAATTCCTACTGTCGTTAAATCAAATGTCTTCGATGCTTTTGTTCCAGCGATTGAAGATATTCGTAAATTAATGACTCCCAGAACGAAGGCGATAATAGTAAATAGTCCCAATAATCCGTCTGGAGTTCATTATTCAGAAAGCTGGATGAGAGAGTTTGCTGGATTTTTGCGCGATTATCCAGATCTCGTTGTTATTTCGGATGAAGTTTATTCAGATATTACTTACTTTGATCCAAAGCCGAGTTATTTTTATCAGCTTGATCACTCTCTAATGAAAAGAACGATTGTGGTTCAGGCAATTTCAAAAACTCTAGCGGCTACAGGACTTAGGCTTGGATGGGTCATCGCCCCTTCAAATATGGTATCTGCGATGGGAAGGATTCAGGGACAAACAACCTCTGGACCCAATTCACTCGTTCAAAGGGCACTTTTAGATTTTGATTTTCACTATCTTGAGAGTTTTTTGACTCCGGTAAAAAACCATATTCGTCAAAATGCAGCGACTCTAAGAGAGAAATTTAGAGAAGCAAACCTCGGGCATTGCTGGTATCAAAGTTCCTCAGCTTTTTACTTTATGATCGATTTTTCTCGTACCCCGATGTTTAAAAGATTCGAACCCGATGGAGACCACTCTTATACGATTACAGATGAACTCCTTGAAAATGAAGGGATTACAGTCGTACCAGGTAGTGATTTTGGAATTCCCAACTCTGCAAGGATCGCTCTTGTGATTGAAGAGGTTCCCTTTCAAGAGGCCATGAGTAAGATTGTCAGGTATTTGAACAAAGCCTAGAATAAGGGCAGAAATCTCCTCTTATTTAGTGCCTTCACTCTCTGAATTATAATGAAAGAGAGGGGACGAACTTGAAAAACGTACTCATTTTATTTCTTATTCTTTTTTCTTATAGCTGCGCCAAGAGTCCCGTTGAGGAATCTTCTGATGCAATAGATGTTGCTCTGACATATTTATCCCACGAAAAATGTGATGATGCTCTTGATGTGCTTCTTGAATTAGGAAATCAACCCACTAATGGAATTTATCTTCAAGTGCTGGCCAGTGCTTATGCCTGTAAGGCGGGATTTAATGAGTTAGCATTTATAGCAAACGACCTCACAACTTTAGATGCGACATCAACCGAAACAATTATGACTTCACTGGTGAAGTTTAGTTTATCTTCAGAAAGTTCAGCTGATTCTGATGATTACACTAATTTGAGATCAGGAATAAATGTTATCCTTGGATCCACTACGGGATCTCCGAGTCAAACCTCTAGAACAACAACATTTGGATCGAGAAAAGCCGGGGATATGGGAATACAGGCGCTGATTCTAAATCTCGTGAATCTCGGAAAATTTCTCAATTACTACGGAAACGTAAATGCTTCTGGTGCCAAGGGCCTCGGAACGAATACAAATTCTTGTTTCATAAATTATTCGGACGCACGTGCGACTTCACAAATTGGTGCTGGATTTGGTGGTGTTTGTAATTCGAATAATGATGGTCATCCTAATCTTGATAAATCCACCGCCGCGGGAAAACGTCGAATGTGTGAGGGGCTAGTTCTTCTTACGAATGTGATTGATATTTTAGATAATCTAGATCTTTCAACGAGCTCGGATTTAGATATCCTTGAGGACCTGGCGACTCAAGTGAAAACGTTTCTAACTGCTGCAACAGCAGCTGGTCTTGGAACTTTAGTGACGATGACTTCTCAATCAACCTGCGAAACGGCGATGAGCACTGCTTCGAATTTAAATGATTTAGAATTTTTTTATTCTATCGTTTTTGAGAAAGGTCTTCAATGAAGTGGAGAATCATTATTTCTTTACTTTGTTTTTCTGGCGTGGCCTTTGCTTTTGAATATCCCTACACATTTAGGTCTCCAGAAGGACTTTTAATGGGGGACGCCTATACGGCCGTGAACTCAGATGCTTTTACTTTATTTTATAATCCAGCTTCCCTTGCTCGTCATAAGAGTGACTTTACTTTAAATCCCCTTAACCCGCAGTTCGGCGGGACTAATATCATGGCGGATATGGACCGGTTTACCGATCTTCCTTCCGAAGCATCGGCTTTAGGTGATGTCTTGATGGATTATCCAGTGAATTTTTCTGCTGGAATTTCTCCTGGATTTAAACTCTTCAACTTTGGCGTGAGTTTTATTGCTTCAGAAAGCTATAACTTACTTCTTAGAAACCAGGCCCACCCAATGCTGGACCTGGACCTTCGGTCAGATAAAGGAATTTTAATTGGACTTGGAATTCCTCTAGGCCCAAATCGAATTAATCGCAAATCTCAAATGGGCTCTCAGACCTCTTTAGGTATTGGCGCCAAATACTTGGAGCGAACGGGAGTGAGGGATACGCTCGCCTTGGCCGGTCCGACGGTACTTGGTGGAATTGGGCAGGGGGAACTTGATCAAATCATTCAGACTTTGGGAAAGGTTAAGGGAATAGGTTATGGATTTGATGCTGGGATTGAACATATTTCAAGGCAGGGAAGCACCCAGTATGTGATTGGATTATCTGCTTTGGATATTACGGGAACGGATTTTACCGAGGAAAGCCATCCGGATAATTTACAAGTCGCAGATATTCGAGATCAATTAAATCTTGGTCTCGCAGCTGGACAAGACTTTAAGTACTTTCATTATATTTTTTCTGCCGATGTTAGAGGCTTAAATGAGCAAATGGACTTTGGAAAGCGTCTAAGATTTGGCGGTCAGGTGGGGATTCCAGGGCTAAAAGTGATGGGTGGACTTAATAGTGGGTATTACAGCTATGGGGCCACGGTAGATCTCGCTTTCATGAAATTGACAGCTGGGTTTTACGGGGTTGAACTAGGAACTAACTATAAACAGACCCAAAGTAATCGATTTGTTATCTACTTGTCCTTATTTGACTTTTCATTCGATGCCTAATTTTCTATCCTAAATTCAGCACACACCACCACGGATTGGAGGACTATTTTGAATAAAACGTTCATTCTGGACACCAACGTTCTTTTATTAGATCCCTTGGCCATAAATAAATTTGGTCCAAACAACAAAGTCTTTGTTCCCTTAACAGTTATTGAAGAACTCGACAGATTCAAGAAAGATCAAAACGAAAATGGCCGTAACGCTCGTTACTTTTCGCGCTTGATTGATGGATTCCGTTCAGAGGGTTCTCTGTTTAAAGGAATCAAGCTTGAGCATGGTGGCACTCTTCAAGTCAGTGTTACCAAGGAATACAGTGGAAATGCTGGAGCTGGGCTCAAGCTGGATTTGAATGATAATATCATTCTTGCCTCTGCTCTTAATCTTAAGGAAGCTGGCGAGAACGTCACATTAATTACTAAGGACATTAATCTTAGAATTAAATCGGATGCTGTTAATATTCATGCCGAAGATTATGAGACGACGGATGTTACAGTTGATGAACTCTACTCTGGTCAAAGGAATGTTCCTTTTGAGTTAGAAAGAATCGAAGAATTTGAAAAAGAAAGGTTCCTGCGTTTAGCTCCAAACGAAATACCGGGAATTTATCCAAATGAATACCTTATCCTCGTGGATAAGAATAATCCATTTAAGAAAGTTCTTGGCCGCTTTCATGCTAAGAAGGGTGGAATTGTTCCTTTAATTAAGCCTAAAGAAGGTGTTTGGGGAATTCATCCAAAAAACATTGAACAGCAGTTTGCTCTAGATGCTCTTTTAAATAATGAAATCAATCTTGTTTCATTGGTCGGGAAGGCCGGTACAGGTAAAACACTCTTAGCGATTGCTGCTGGTCTAGAGTGTGCTATTACGAAACAAAACTATTCACGCGTACTTGTTTCAAGACCCATTGTTCCTATGGGAAGGGATCTTGGTTTCTTACCAGGTGATATTAACGAAAAGCTTGGTCCGTGGATGCAGCCGATCTTTGATAATATTGATTTTCTCTTTGGGAATCAGCGCGCACGGAATGAAATGACAACTTGGGATGAGCTCATTAACCAGGGTCTTCTTCATGTTGAACCACTGACTTATATCAGAGGTCGCTCTCTTCCTCAGCAGTTTATGATCGTAGATGAATCTCAAAACCTCACTCCGCACGAAATTAAAACAATTATTACTCGTGCTGGTGAAGGGACTAAAATCGTTCTCACTGGAGATTCTGAGCAGATCGATAACCCTTACCTCGATTCATTGAACAACGGGCTCGTTTATACGATTGATAAGCTTAAGGGTGAGGAGATTGTGGCGCACGTGAAATTACAAGTAGGTGAGCGCTCACCTTTATCAGAGATTGCTTCGAAATTATTATGATAAAAAAAAGTTATCAGCGTAGACATTTGAGGGCGCCCTATAGGGAGAGCTTTCTCTACGCTGATGACCAATTTGTACTCAAGGCAAAAGCGCTTAATTTATCTGAAGGTGGACTCTTAGTTGATGAGTTACCTAGTTTCCCATCTAATGATCAAGTGCCTCTTCTTTTGTCCATCCCTCAACTTCCATCTCTAAAAAATTTTAACCTTTTAAAAATGCAGACTTTCTCCAAGGAGTTATTTCCGAGGCACATTATAAGGGTCAAAGCGAAATTAGCGAGAAGAGATCAACTTTCGCAAAATTTAGATAATCTGTTCAAATCAAAATTTGGACTTGAATTCACTAGAATAAATTCGATTGATCAAAAATATATTGAAGAGTATGTAGCAACTTGCTCTGCGAATCTGGTTTATCTTCAGACTCTTATTGATTCATTTAATACAGATGAAGAAACAAAAATGAGAGTCAGAACTCTGGCAAAAATTTTGGGTTATGAGAATTTGGATAAAATTTCTCAGCTTAGATCTCTCGTGAGCTCAGACTATAAAAGTCTTCAGTGGTTATAGGTCATATTCAAGGTCAAGCCTAAGAATCCCACATTTCTCTGGAATAGGAAGTTCAGCGAATTGTTTTGGTTTGAATTTTACAATTCGACATTCTTTCTTCTTATATTTGGATGGTTTCAAATTGATTAGATCCTGATCCTTCTCATCCTCAGTTCCGTAATTGCAATCAACAATGACTCTCATCAGATAATCATCACTTGTTTTATTTTTTAAATCAATTTCAAATCTTTCAAAATAGTAAGACCAGTACCCAACAAAATTTGGGACTTTAAAATATCTTGTTTCAAGAACATTAGGTATAAAACGAATTTCTTCAGCATTGATTTGTAAATTGTCTTTTAAATACTTAAGACCATCATTGTTACCATAAACACAAAGAGCTTCCTTTGAAGTCAGTTCCAAGAATGAAGTTTGATCAAGGTTGGAGATTGATTTAAATGTTTCATCGAGGACGAATGCTGGATTTTTTTCAAATCCAAAACGATAGGGATCGCAAGAAACAAAGACGAGGAGCATGGAAATAATAACAAAAAACTTCATGAATCGATTCTCCAATCAAAGATTGAGAAGATTATGAACTCATTTTGATTTTATCGTTCAACCTTTGAAAAGATTACACATGAGTGTTTTAAAGTCCTTCAGGGAAAATTTAGACTAATGAAATTGCCAACATACCTGACCCTTATTATGATCGGCCGGTGTTTGGGACTACCAGAGAAAGAAAGACCATGAGATTACCAAAAGAATTAAAATTCAGATACTTAACTCGCCGTTTAGAGGAAGTTCACCTCCTTGAGAGCTCTTTGAACGAAGGTGATTTTACTGTGGCCGAAAGAGTTGGGCACCAATTAAAAGGGAATGCTGTGACTTTTGAGGTTCCACAAATTGCCTACATTGGACACGAAATGGAGCGGGCGGCCCAAAAGAA
Organism: Bacteriovoracaceae bacterium; assembly: GCA_947441615.1. Classification (GTDB taxonomy): domain Bacteria; phylum Bdellovibrionota; class Bacteriovoracia; order Bacteriovoracales; family Bacteriovoracaceae; genus Peredibacter. Next base: position 33,676 of record CANEUH010000021.1, read on the forward strand.
AGATACTGAAAAATTAAAAGCATTAATTAAGAAATTACAATCAAGTCTTGAATCCGTTCGAGGTCATTGGCTTGGAAGTGAAACACCCAAAGAAGATTTTAACGATCTACGAACCTAAGATCTCTGCATTCATAACAATAGTAATTAATAAATAAAGCTCCCTAGACTCTGAAGCTTCTTTAGTCTTCTGGGGTTGGGTCTAGCTCTTTGGAGAAAGTCCTATGATGAAAATTCGTTGTCATAAAAAAAAGTTAGGAAATTTAAAAACAAAAAAAGGGATTATCAAAGATTCATTAAAATATTTTTTAGGCGAGGGTTTGTTGAGAGATAAAAGTCAATCGCTTCACATCAATCAATCAATCAATTAAACTTAAAGAGATGGTCAAATCGTTTAATTAAAAAGGATTTATGTACCCTCAAGAAATCAGGCTTAAAACGCTCATTTTATTTGATTCCAAGAATGAATTTGATTCATTAGTGAAGCATTTGTCAGATGAAAGTACCATAGTCTTTTTTCATCACGTTCAGAACCTAGAAGACCTCGTTTTTGAATTAAAAAAAAAATGGGATCTTATTATCTCGGATTATTTTTTTTCTCATAATAAGGCCCATGATATTTTAAAAATGATCCAAAAATCACACCCAGAAATACCTTTCGTTCTTGTCTCGGATGGAGTGGGAGAAGAGGTTACCGCCGATTTGATGAAAGCTGGAGTTGAAGATGTTGTGATTAAGTCTAGATTAGACAGATTAAGTGCTGTCTTCAGAAGGATTAATCGAGAGCATGTTACAAAAATTCAGGAGTTTAAGGCCCAAAAGATGGCCAATCAAGCCTTGGCGTCTCGGGAGCAAATGCTAGCAATCGTCTCCCATGATATCAAAAATCCCATTAGCGCAATTCAGCTAGAGGCACAAATGCTTCTGAGGGCTTCAGGTCGTTGTCCCAAATCTGCGCTTACTGAAGAAGTTAAGATTCAGGCCAACAGGATACTCAAAACGACCGAGCGAATGAAGCTTCTGATTTCTGACCTCTTAGATAAAAGTAAATCAATAAACGGACTATCAGATATAAATAAGGATAGATTAAACGTTTTAAAATTGATCCATGATGTCCTGGACGGATTAAAACCATTAATTGAACAAAAAAATATATTTGTGTTTATCTCCATCCCTGATGAGTGCACTATCGAAGTCGATAGAAATAAAATGTTTCAAGTCTTTTCAAATCTTATTAATAATTCGATCAAATTTACTCCAGAAGGAGGCATGATTCAGATTTCACTTGAAGATCATGATTTTTTTTATATTTTTATTGTGCAGGATACTGGTGCAGGTTTAAATGAAAACGAAATTTTAAATGTTTTTGAAAAATATTGGACAGGAGTTAGTGGAGAATCGAATGGAACAGGGTTGGGGTTGTTTATTTGTAAAACAATCATTGAAGCTCATGGTGGTAAAATAAATGTTGAAAATGTTCCTCAAGGAGGGGCCAAATTTTATTTCTCTATTCCTAAAGAATCTTGGAACGAAAAAGAGTCAAAGTTTGAGATTCATCACCACGTATCTAATCATCGTAAGCTCATCTACGTCATCGATGATGACGAAGACCTAAGAGAGGTTATTTGCTGGGCACTAACTAAAGAGGGGTATTCTGTTTCTCCTTTCTGTTCCCCTAGAAAAGCTCTCGAAGAATTAAATGATAATAAACGCCTTCCGGAGCTTATCATCCTTGATTTTCATATGGCCGAAATCAATGGTGATGAATTTGTGCTTGAAAAACAAAATTTAAAGCATGCTGAGCAATGCCCCATTATAATGATGTCGGCCTCACCAAAAGATATAGAAGACTCAATTTCATTAGGCTCTATTCAGCAAGTCATAACCAAGCCCATAGACTTGGAAGGACTCCTCGATGCTGTTAAGACCTTTGTCAATCATTAGTGACTTCTTGCCTCGGGGGCCATGGATCTAAGCATCCAAGCATTCTTTTCATGCCTTTCCATTCTAGAAACAATAATCCCTAAGCTCACATCGTCTTCTGCCTCATCGCATAGGTGAATATTTGTTCTTGCTGTGACTAATAAGGCTTCATTTCCTACAATTAAATTATGGATCATCTCATCTGCGTTAGGGACAGCATTTTCTTCTTTAATTGATGTGAGTTTTGAAAAAGCAGTCAGGGATCCTGGAGCATATTCCCCTAGGGCCCTCATTCTTTCTGCAATCGTGTCGATGGCTTCTGCGAGGTCTAAATACTGTTCTTCAAAAAGAGAGTGCAGTGGTCGAAACATTTTTCCTGTTACGTTCCAGTGATAATTCTGTGTTTTTAAATAGAGAAGATAACTGTCCGCCAGAAGTTTTGCTAATCCTTGGCAAACTTGTTTTCTCATTGTTTCTTCAATCCCTATGTTAATTGGATGCTGAACAAGATGAGTTTCGATTTTATTGGCCATTTTTCCCCCTTAGTTTCAAAACTATTAGGGTTAGAAGCAAATGAGTGGCCACAAGATTTGATTAATTTTGTTTGAAAGCCAAGGGGGACTAAAGTTTTTAAGTCCCCTGCTTTTATATCAACTTGAGTGTTTCGCTAGATAAGGTTTCAAACTTCGTTTTGACTGGACCCTGGGCACGAGAGTTAATCTCAGTGAGAATCATCCGTCCTTTGCTGAAAAAGTCCTTTCCATACATATCGTCCGAGAACTCTTTTAAAAGTGAGTTCACTTCTATTTCAAGTTGAGAGTTCCCTAATGTTTTTAGATAGCGTCCATAGGACTCTTCACATCTCTGAATCTCTTTTAGTTCCTTAAACTCACCAAAATTAACGACGCTCATTCAATCCCCTCAATTTTTTGGTCTAGAACTTCATGTCCATGACCTTACAACGTGAACTTCAAACCTGAGGCCAAATTCTCAGTCGCAGGTTTCATTTTTTTTAATGAGAGGCTTTTATAAAAGAGTAGGCGATTTAAAAAGAGCTTATGAAGATTCTATGTAGTTCTTTGTAAAGATTACTAACTAGTGTGTAGAAAATTAGTGAATAATTTACCTTATTTAGGTCACTTTCAGGGTGACGTTTTGCGTCTAAAGAATAAAAAGGGGGAGCATTGTGCTCCCCCAAATAGTCACCGAACGATTTTGTCGGGGATTAAGCGTTCTTTTTGAACCAAGACTTAGAGCCTTGAGGGTCCGGCTTCATTGAGTCGGCACCTTTTTTCCAGTTTGCTGGGCAAACTTCGCCTGACTTTGCTGTGAATTGGTAAGCCTCAACGAGACGAAGAGTTTCCTCAACGTTTCTTCCCACTGAAAGGTTGTTGATAGTTGAGTGCTGGATGATTCCGCTCTCATCAATGATAAAAAGTCCACGTAGAGCAACACTGTCTCCAACTAGAACTTCGTAATCACGAGCGATTTTTTTGTCTAAATCAGCTAGGATAGGGAATTTAACTTCACCTAGACCACCCTCATTACGAGGCTGTTTTGACCAAGCAAGGTGAGAGAAGAAAGAGTCAACTGAACAAGCGATTAGCTCACAATTCATGGCCTTGAACTTATCAGCGGCTTCTGAATAAGCAATGATTTCTGTTGGACACACGAAGGTGAAGTCTAAAGGATAGAAGAAGAGAACTTTCCATTTTCCTTTGTAGTCATCGAGAGAAATGTTTTTGTTTTGACCATTAACCAGGGCATCAGCCTTGAAGTAGGGTGCTGGATTACCAACTAAACGTGCCATGAATGACTCCTTATAGAGAGGTTTAAACCAATTTCAGAATTGAAAAGTGGACTTGAGAAATTTAGTCCTAAGTCTTAATTATTTCAAGACTTACTGTTTCTTCCCTTGCTAATTGGACAAGTGTGCCCATCTTTTTTCTAAGCTCCGAAAGAGTTAAATTTAACCTCAAGAAATTTATGTATTTTCCGATAAGGTTGAACAAAGAAATCAACCATTCGGTTAAAAAAGGATCAAAATGGAATCGCCTAAGGGTTATATCCCTAATCCCATCGTTATTGAACAAACAGCTAGAGGCGAGCGACAGTACGATATTTACTCCCGTCTACTTCTTGATAGAATTATTTTTCTAGGGACTGAAGTCAATGATACTGTGGCCAACTTACTGGTAGCACAGATGCTTTTCCTCGAGCAATCTGACCCAGAAGCACCGATTCATTTTTATATTAATTCTCCCGGAGGATCTGTTTACGCGGGTCTTGGAATTTACGATATTATGCAGCATGTGACATGCCCAGTTTATACCTACTGCGTAGGAATGGCGGCTTCTATGGGATCCCTCCTTCTTCAAGCTGGAGAGGTTGGCCATCGATACTCCCTTCCACATTCTCGGATTATGATTCACCAGCCACTAGGTGGTGCTCGCGGTCAAGCGACAGATATTGAAATTCAGGCCAGAGAGATTTTAGATCTCAAAAAGCAGCTGAATAATATTTACGTGAAACATACAGGCCGAAAATATGAAGAAGTCGAAAAGGCTTGCGATCGAGACAATTATCTTAATCCAGAGAGGGCCAAAGAGTTCGGTCTGATCGATAATATTATTATTCCTAAAGGTAAAACGAAGAAAGCTTAATAAAAGGCGGATATGAGTAAAGATAAAGCAGCTGGAAATTACGGAAGTCTAAACTGTAATTTTTGTGGAAAATCTCAAAAAGAAGTAAAAAAGCTTATCGCTGGCCCTGGTGTTTACATCTGTGACGAGTGTATTGAGTTATGTAATGACATTATCTATGAAGATTCTGTTAAGGCCGTTTCTAAAACAGCGACCGATAATGTTCCTAAGCCCCATGAAATTAAGGCGCACTTGGATCAGTATGTGATTGGCCAAGATCGAGCTAAGAAAATTATTTCTGTGGCCGTGCACAACCATTACAAAAGAATTTCTTATAAGGCGAACGCTCGCGAAGACGAAGTGGAACTGGCAAAATCAAACATTCTTCTCGCTGGCCCAACCGGTTCAGGTAAAACACTTATTGCTCAATCTCTAGCGAAATTCTTGAACGTTCCATTTGCAATTGCTGATGCGACGACTTTAACTGAAGCTGGTTATGTGGGCGAGGATGTTGAGAACGTGATTCTATCTTTACTTCAAAACTGTGACTTCGACGTTGAGCGAGCTCAGCGTGGGATTGTTTACGTGGATGAAATCGATAAAATTGCACGTAAATCTGAAAACCCATCTATTACGAGAGACGTATCAGGGGAAGGTGTTCAGCAAGCACTTTTAAAATTAGTTGAAGGTTCCGTTGCGAATGTTCCACCAAAGGGCGGAAGAAAGCATCCTCAACAAGAGTACATTCAAGTTGATACGAGAAATATTCTTTTTATCTGTGCAGGCGCCTTTGTCGGTCTTGAAAAAATCATTGAGAAGCGGATGACAAAATCTAAGGCCGTGGGTCTTACGTCAAACGTATCTGAGAAAAAAGAAAAATCACATCTTGAAAGCCTTGGGGCCATTGAGCCAGAGGATCTTGTGAGATTTGGTCTTATCCCGGAATTTATTGGACGACTTCCAGTAACGGCCATGCTCGAGGAGTTAGATGAGGCGGCCCTTGTATCAATTCTCACTGAGCCAAAGAATGCTGTTATTAAGCAATACCAGAAATTATTTGATTTTGATGGAATCGATCTCGAGTTCACTGAAGATGCTATTAAAGAAGTCGCTAAAACAGCACTCAACAGAAAAACAGGTGCACGTGGACTTCGGGCAATCCTTGAGCAGGTGATGCTCGATGTGATGTATGATCTTCCGGCGAATGAGAATGTTGCTAAGTGTATTATTACTAAAGAGGCCATCATCGGGGCGGGAAAACCGATCTTAGAAGAAGGGGATAGGAAAAAGAAGCCTGAGTCTAAAGTAGGGTCTAAGTCCGGTAAAAAGATTGAGAATGCATCTTAAGACCCTTAAAAGTCGTAAAAGCTAAATAAGTTCTAACTAGTTATAATCGTTAAAATCAGTTGGGCCGGGAAAAAAACTCCCGGCCTTTTTTTTTGTATATTTGATTTTGATTTTCATGGGATAATAAGTTTGTGGAGACTTTATGAATGAAGTCTCCTTACTTTGAGACAGAAAGGCGCAGGAGGTGCTATGTCCGATAAGAAGTCTGAAGCTGTTAATAACTTCCCACTCCTTCCATTAAGAGATGTCATCATCTTCCCACACATGGTTGTGCCATTGTTTGTGGGTCGTGAGAAATCTATTTCTGCGCTAGAGAAAGCTGCGAAGAACGGAAATGAACTATTCCTCGTGACTCAGAAAGATGCCTCTGTTCTGAATCCTGAGAGAGAAGACGTTTACGATATCGGTACAGTTGTGAGCATTATCCAAATGCTTCGACTCCCAGATAATACGGTAAAAGTTTTAATCGAAGGTAAATACCGCGCAAAGATTAAGTCTTTTCGCTGTGAAGAAGATGGCTACTACTCAGAAGTCGAGAAGTGCGCAGATATTGTTGACTCAGAGGTTGAAGTCGAAGCTTCGATGAGATCAGTGAAATCTGTCTTTGAGCAGTACGTGAAACTCAATAAGAGAATCCCACCGGAACTTCTTATGAGTATTTCTTCTATCACTGATCCATCTAGACTTGCTGACATTATTGTTGCTCATCTCACAATGAAAATTCCTGAGAAGCAAGAAATTTTGAATGCAGTAAACGTTGATACAAGACTTCAGCTTCTTCTTGAAAAAATGCAAGGTGAAATTGAAATCATTAATGTTGAAAAGAGAATCCGTTCTCGTGTGAAAACACAAATGGAAAAATCTCAAAAAGAGTACTACCTGAATGAGCAGATGAACGCTATTCAGAAAGAACTTGGTAACAAAGATGAAAAATCTGATGTTGCTGAGATGGAAGAAAAGCTTAAAGCGAAGAAAATGCCTGAAGATGCTCGTGAAAAAGCATACAAGGAACTTCGTAAGCTAAAGTCCATGTCTCCTATGTCTGCTGAAGCAGCAGTCGTTCGAAATTATATCGACTGGATGATTTCTCTTCCTTGGGATGAGTACACTCAGGATGATCATTCTGTAACGAAAGCGAAAGAGATTCTTGATAACGACCATTACGGTCTTAACGATGTTAAAGAGCGTATTGTTGAATACCTTGCGGTTCGTGCCCTTGTGAAAGACGACGCGAAAGGAACTTTACTTTGTCTTGCTGGTCCTCCAGGAGTAGGTAAAACATCTATCGCAAAATCGTTGGCCGAATCTCTAGGAAGAAAATTCGTAAGAATTTCTCTTGGTGGAGTTCGCGATGAAGCTGAAATTCGTGGTCACCGCCGTACATACGTAGGTGCTATGCCTGGTAAGATCATCCATGCTCTTAAAAAAGCTGGGACATCAAATCCTGTAATCCTTCTCGATGAGATTGATAAAATGAGTTCTGATTTCCGTGGTGATCCAGGAGCAGCAATGCTTGAAGTCTTGGATCCAGGTCAAAATAAGACTTTCGGTGATCACTACATTGAGTGCGAATACGATTTATCAAAAGTGATGTTCATTATGACAGCGAATGATCTCGGAGCAATCCCAGGTCCACTTCGTGACCGTATGGAAATCATTCATATCGCTGGATATACGCCTGATGAAAAAATGCAAATTGCTAAGAAGTATCTTCTTCCAAAAGCATGGGAATCACATGGTCTAAAAAATTATCCAGTAACTGTGACTGATAAGACTTTTACTCAGATCGTTCGTGGTTATACAAAAGAAGCTGGAGTTCGTGAACTTGAGCGTCTTATGAATACCATTGCTCGTAAAACAGCGACTGAAGTTGTGACTGAAGATATTAAAGAGGGAAGAAAGTTTTCTGTAACTGAGAAAAACCTTGAAAAATATCTAGGTCCAATTAAATACGATAGGACTGGAATCGAAGAGCAGCCTCAGGTTGGTCTTGTGAATGGTCTTGCTTGGACTTCAGTTGGTGGTGAACTTCTTAATATTGAAGTTGTTACTGTTCCAGGAAATGGAAAAATCCAAGTGACTGGTAACTTAAAAGACGTCATGAGAGAGTCTGCTTCTGCAGCACTATCTTATGTTCGCTCAATATCTAATCGCTTGGGTGTTGACCATGAGTGGTACACTAAGAATGATATCCATATCCACGTTCCAGATGGCGCTACCCCAAAAGATGGCCCTTCTGCTGGGATCACGATGGCAACAGCTTTAACTTCCGCTATCGCTAACATCCCTGTTCGTCAGGACGTTGCGATGACTGGTGAGATTTCTCTTCGTGGGCGAGTCCTTCCGATTGGTGGGTTAAAGGAGAAAATCCTTGCGGCCAAGCAAGCGGGAATTACGACAGTGATCATCCCTAAGAAGAACGAAAAAGATATCGTTAAGATCCCTGATGAGATCAAAAACGGTATCGAGATCAGAGCTGTCTCTGAAGCTGAAGAAGTGCTTCGTGTGGCCCTCAATTTAACGAAACCTGAAGAATTTATGAAGGCCCGTGCCCTTAAAGTTCTTGATGGTGAAGCGAATCTTGAGGTTGCGAACTAGATTTAAAATTTTCGGAAGGCCCGGTTTATCCGGGCCTTTTTTTTTGGATTTATTTTTTATGAATTGCCCTAAATGTTTGAATTCCTTGTCCCCATTCAACTTTGAAAGCGATCTTTTTTTTGATCGCTGTGATTTTTGTAAGGGGATGTGGCTCGAGAAAGGCGAACTAGCTAAAACGATGGGAGAAAAAGAAGATTTCCCCGAACCTGAAAGAGCGAAGTCCGGGCCAAAGAGCAGCCAAAAATGCCCTAAGTGTTTAAATGTAAACATGATCGAGGTGGCTCTTTCACCCAAAGGTAAACTCATCCTAGACACCTGCCCCCAATGCTCTGGAGTTTGGTTAGATTCAAAAGAGCTCGTAAAGATTCAAAAAGTTCTAAGAGACATTAGAATCGAGACCAAGAAAAAGAAGATAGGGTCACTGTAAGATTTACACCCATCAAAAGGCCTTAGCTAAAAATAGGCTAGTATTCTCTAAAATTTCATTTTGGAGAAACTATGAAACCTTCAGCTTTTGGTCTTAAAGTATCAGTCCTTGCAACTCTCATTGCTTCGGGACAAGTTTTTGCCCAAAATCTTCCAGATGAAATCAATCATCCACAATACTTAAAAATTTATCAGAACTTGGAACAAGTTCTCAATCAAAAGATCGCTGACTTTAATGAACTATCTGAGCAAAGAGCAGTGATTTTGAAAAGCATTTCTCAGATGGAGAAAGATCAAGCAGAGATTCCATCAAGAAATAATGAACTAAGAAGAGCTATTGAAATGAAAAGAATTGAGATATCCCGTCTCGATTCTGAGATCCAGGGTCTTGAGGGCGTTTTATCGAAAATTATTGAAGATCTTCGACGGATGGAAAATATAATCTCTCAGCTTCAAAGAGATATAAACACAGAGTCTAATAGAAATTCACAAATCCAAATGAGTCGAAACCAGGCTTCCCAGGAGTTGGCGCAAATTTCTTCCAGACTTCAAAGGGAAATTAATGAAGAGAATCAATCTCTTCAAGTCCTTAATCGCTTAACTGGAGAAACCAATGCCTCGATTCAGCGAAGGGAAGAACTTGAAAGGGAAAGAATTCAAGCTGTAAGGAATGCAGAGAAATTTAAATCAGAAATTATTCAAACAAGGAATGCTGTTATTCAAAACAGCAATAATCTCATACTCAAAAAAAATCAGCTTAATACTTCTCAGGCAAAGTTACCAACAATTAAAGCAGACCTTAATAGAGAAGAAGCAAAACTCGCACAAATTGATAGTGTGCTAGCTCCCAAAAAAGATAAACTCAATAAATTAAAAGCTGAACTTGCTCGACTTTCACCTGAAATCTCTCGTTTGCAAAATGAGAATAGATCACTTGATCAGAAAATCAGATCAAATGAGACGAGGATTAATTCTCTTAATGTGACTCCCATGATAACTCGCCGTGATTTTTTAGAAAATGAAATCTCAGGTGTAAAAAGCCAAATAAAAGTAAACACAGAAGCCCAAACGGCTCTTGAGGAAAAGATTGAACCAGTGATGGATGAAATCAGAAACTTAAATCTAAAGATGCAACAAGCACTCAGAGATCGAAATCTCCCAGAAGCAGCAAGACTAAAAAATCAAATCGATGAATTACTAAAATCAATTCTATCAGATAAAAATCAAATAACTCGACTTCAAAAAGAGTCGGAGCATTTGGCGAAATCGATTTCTGCAAGACAATCAGAAATTAATTGCCTGAATGCGTCTATTGCAAATGCTGAAACTCAAATAGGGAATCTTCGTAATGAGATTGAATCATCAAAAGTAAAAATTTCTGAAAATGAAAAGAAAATTGCTGAGCTTTCATCTGCAAATGCAGAACTAGGACAGCAGATTTCATCCCTTGATTCAGAAATCAAAGTTATTGAATCAGAAAGGGCACCTACTGCTCAAAAAGTTTCTTCCTTAAAACAGCAAGAATCCCAAATATTGGCAGAAGTTAATTCTCTTACGTCAGAGATTCAAAAATTAGAGTCTGATAATCAGAAACTGACAGCTCGTGTGACTGAGATGGAAAAATTTATTGCGGAACTTCCTGAAAATCTCAGACGAATGGACGCTCATGTTCGCCAGCTGAGTCAAAAGATCATGGACCTTCGTGCTCAAATCGATAGGGAGGAGAGGCTCCTTGTAAGAATTCGTCAAAATCGTATGACGATTCAGGCCGACGTCAATAGAGCACAGAGTGTGTTAGATCAGATTAATAGAGATTTAAATGATTCTGAAAGATTATTAGCGAATTTAACTTCGAGGTTAAATGAAGAGTCATCAAACAGGGATGCCCTTGTTAGGTATAATCAGGACTCAATAAATAAGCTAAGCAATTTGAAGACTTCTCGATCAAGAATTGAGAGTGAGGTTTCAAATGCTTCTAATGAAGTGAGAATTAATGAAGAGGACCTTGCTACAATTAATCGCGAACTACCTAAGTTAAGGGCGAGTGTAGAGGTATTAAATCCTAAAATCCAAGCAGCAGAAAAAGCAAAGGTGTTAGCGCAATCGAATGCAGATAATGCTAATAATCAATACCTTTCTAGACTCACTCTTTTCCAGAAATATCTTGTAGAAGCACAAACATTGGGATCTGAGAAAGGTGTTATTGGAACCCAAGACGGAAATAAATCCGGTAAGATTGATGCTTCACTGAGAGCTAACAAACTTGGTTCAGAGAACGCTTCTACTCATGCCAAATGGGATGCTTTAAGAAGAGGCTATGTTCGCGGAGAGGTTTCTGGGTATCAAAATGGTTATGACATTGGTTTGTCTTCGTCTCAGGATGCTTCGAGAGGCGACGAGGATGGAAGAATGGCCGGAAGTCGCAGGGCCAAAGACTATGCCAATATGATTCTTAAACCTGAAAAATATAATGAAGAGTTTGAAAGAAGATTAAAAGAAGACGAAACAATTCTTAAAAAACTTATTCTCGCAAAGCTTGTGCAGCAGGACATTTCTACATTAAGTTCCATGTCTCGAGAGGCACTTGAGGAAATTCCAGAACTCACAAACGATGAATTGAAGCAGTCATCAATAATTCTGACTTCTTTAGATTCATTGATATCTCAATCTGAAATTGAAATTAAAGATGTTTTGGATTTAAGAAAAAAATTAACTGATCCTAAGAACGTATACCTCGCGCCAAATGCGGGAGAGAATGCAAACAATGTAAACTGCTCTGCCGTCTATAAAGGTATTCGAGAGTTTATCAATGCATGTAAGGATTCTTATTCTAATCGCTACGAGACTCTTTATAAATTGGCACATGAGGATTCGTTTAATAAAAACTATTCAGCTAATTTCCAAGATCAGGTTAAAAATGTCTTTGAGGCAGAACTAAATAGGCTTTACCCAATCTATTTGAAAGAAGCATCTAAAGTTTCTCAAGAGGTGGGGATTTCAAATGGTAAGAAGGACATTTATCAGCAAAGCTTTACTCGCGCTGAAAATAATGCCTATGCCCTCGCTCTTCCGTCTGAAACAAATCGAGTTGAAATAGAGGCCAATCAATTAGTTCAAGATCACTTAAATCAGAATGCGGCATTGACGTTGAAATCGAAACCAAAATTAAATACAAATGATTCTGCTGGACTGGCCCCAGGAGTTGACGCAGATTTGAGTCTATTGATTAAAAATATTGGTTCTAAGATTTCTAACGGAGAGAGCATTTTAAAAATCACAGAAGCTAGCTCATCTCTTTCTTTTGATAGAAAAGAATCTCCTATTCCCTCTATCGCTCCAAGATCCAATTCAGACCTTTCACTTTTAAAAGTGAAAATCAGTGACGATTCACTCCCTGGATCTAATGTTGTATTGGCCGGAGAAATCACTCACCCTGGAAATCATTATCGATCAAGTCGAGTTGAATCTTTCAGAATCGAAACCATTCTGAAGGTAAATCCTGCTTTAGACTCAGGCATTGAATTTGATAATACACCGAAAGTTTCTGGACTTTTTGGAACAAAAAAACATGATATTAATCTAAAAATTAAACCAAAGTTTTCCGGTGTTGATCAGGGATATGAGTTTAATTTAGAAGAAGTTGGATCTCAATTTGTATCAATCACTTCTAATCCAAGTATGACCGAAATTCTTGGAAGGAGTGTTGAGAAAAAAGTTCGTTTCACATACAAACTTGATAAGGCCGCAAGAGGGAAGACAGTGAGTCTGAAGTTAACCATTAAGAATGGCGGTAAAATCGTTACTCAGTCTAATTTAGAAATTAAACCAGAATAGACCTTTTGGGGTCTGAAAGTTTTCGCTTTCAGGCCCCAAATTATCGTTGACATAGATGCTCCAAATCCCTAATATAAATGCTCTAAATCGACATGTGGGCGTTTAGCTCAGCTGGGAGAGCGCTACCCTTACAAGGTAGATGTCGGGGGTTCGATCCCCTCAACGCCCACCATTTTTCCACCTGTTAGATTGTTACTTCCTCAAATTATTGCCCACAACTATTTCGATTATCTTAAAATTTACTTCATTTATTCATCATAAGTGTTTGAAATTACCGATTCTTTTGCTCACTGTGTTTTTTAAAAAATAAGAAGTCCTTTATAATTTTCCCAGCTCAACTAACGACTAACAAAAGATCTGGTCTTAAATGAAAAGAACCGTTTTTGTTATTGATGATGAAGTGGATTTTTTGAATTCCATTCGGGAGTTTCTGGAGAACGACCAGTTTGAGGTTATTTGTTTTCAATCTGGTGAAGACTTATTTCTAAGTAAAAATAGTCCAGAGAATTGTGTTTATTTGGTCGATTGGAACCTTCCAGGAATCAATGGATGTGAAATCATAAAAAAAATCAGACGAAGAGATAAAATATCTCCCATATTTATTATCTCTGGTAACAATAAGCACGAGCAGATTTTAGAGGGTCTTAAATGTGGTGCCGATGACTACATTACAAAACCTTTTAGCTTTGAAGAACTTGGAGTCAAAATATTTAATGCTTTTGAAAAGATGATGGTTCTGAATGAAAATTTAATAAATGTTGGTATTAAATTAATCCCTGAAGCAAATGCAATCATAAAAGATGGAGTAACAGTTAATTTCACTGCGCGAGAGTTTATAATCTTTAATCACCTTTATGAAAATAAAAGTGTTGTCACAAGAGATGAGTTAATTAATCAATTTCATAAAGACCTCAAGATGACTTCTCGAAATATAGACGTTCACGTTTTTTCTCTAAGAAAGAAAATAAGTAAAATCAATCTTGTTATTGAAACGGTATGGGGAGCTGGCTACAAACTTAATATTTAAAAAAGCATTCTAAACTCAACTTCAAAGCGATCCATATTTGGAATATTTCTCCCCGCAAGTGTTTTTACAAGATTGATATTCACCTGTGCTGGCAACAGGAATTCCTTCTTGAGAAAGGGTGTAATGGAAGAAAGGGTTGTTGTTAATTGCACCTGGTGTTCTACCTTATCAGTATTGTAAGCAAGATAATCATTGGCAACACCGTACTTAGAATCATACTCGGCTTCCATTTCGTACATGAAGCGATAAATTGGCGTGAACGAAATCCAATCATTCATTGTGTAAGTTGAGTTAAGAGTCCAGCGAATTCGGTCTCCATATTTGACATTAAATTCACCTGTTTGATCTGATAATTTGAAATCCCTTTCAGACGGTACTCGAAGCTTTTTTGTCGTTGGTGCTTGATATGTGTAACGAAACATTGTCCCAAAACTTAATTTATCATTTACGACATACCCTGTAGCTGCCTCTCCAAAAAGATCAAACTGGCCATCACCGAATCCAACATCCTGAAGAATATCTGGATCATCTTGGCGACCTGTAGGCAATACCACTCCTGGGTAAAGCATAAGTCCAGTAACACCCTTATCGATCACTTTGGCCATGATCCCTGTTTCCATATCGCCGAACCCTTTACCGTACCAGTCGCCAATTGGTTTATAGCCGTAATAGTTCGTGATTACAGATTGGATGGTTCCCTCATTTGCATCAATCATTTGGCGTAGATTTTCTGCAACGATTGTATTTTGTGCTCCACCGTTTTGCTCAAGAAGTCTTGCTACGTCTTCATACGTGTTACCAGATGTGCGGCTCATTCTTGCTCTGACATTTGCATTGTAGTAGGCGAGTTCTCCATAGAACATGACTCTATCGGTAATACCATAGCCAAAACCAGTTCCTTGAACATTAAACTGGGCATCGGCATCTACCTTGTATTCTCCAACGACGAGACTGTTATAAGCAGCAGGATCCAAATTGGGAGCAATTAGATTACCAGTCATCGCATTAAAGGTTGAAGCGTCTACTCTAAAGCTTGCTCCAAGAGAACTTTCAATACCGGATTGGTTGAAATTCTTCGTGATCTTGGAAGTTGTGACATTTCTTGTGCCCACAATCCTCACTCCTTTAGGGAGAACTTTCCATGCTTGGGCATAGAGAGTAGAAGTGGCACTTAAAAGAAATAAACCGGCGAGTAATTTCATTTTCAAAACCCTTTGGACTTATTTCCTGGATTTTAAGCTATGACGCGACGTGTTTGAACTTATTACAGGTCACTATGTAAAAAGGTAATGACCCCTGTTAGGTTTTTCAGCAAGGCGTATAATAACCGTCGGAATCATTAAAAACAGATACTTAGGAGACGGTCTTGAGTAAAAGCCTATTGCTCGTTCTTAGCGTTTTAACCCTTTTGTCTGGTTGCGGTCAGAAAAGCGCGATTAAAAACGCCGTAGAGGCCAAAACCCTGGCCTCGGCCTATGGAGACGGTGAGCATGTGATTAGGAATCTCACTTTTCCGCTATCAGATAGTGCGCTGGCATTTAAAACTCCTCTTCCGGGTATAGGCCCCATTGCTGGTGGTATTTTAAAATTCGTTGGAAATATTTTTGCCGCGAATACTGGTATGGGTCGGCTTCAGATGTCATACACTCAGCCAATTCCAGAACTTCCTCAAGAGCTAAGCTCGGTACGTTTAAAGAGATTTTTCTTTTATATGAAACCTGATGGTCAAAATAAACGATTTAGAAACTGGTGGAACGTCGTGATCCTGGGAAAAGGGCATGTGACTTTTGATTTCTTGGATAAATTAGCTGTCAGAATGGAGACAGTAACGATTGAGGAACCAGATACGTATGTTCCGACTCTGGAGACAAAAGATTATAGCTGGAGTGAAATGAAAACGTTGATGGAGATTTTTAATGACGGTTACAAGCCAGACGTTGTTGATACGGAAAGAGCTGAGAGCTTAGTCCTATTAAGATATTTCGATAAGCAAAAGTTATCTGACACCACTCATAGTAAGTATGGTCAGATTCACATTATGGAAACGGTTGAGCCTCAGAAAACAAAATATTTTTTAAGAGATCACCCAAAACTTCAAGGGGTTATTAAAAAAGTTCTTATTCTTGATAACTCTCTCCTTATTGAGCTCGAGAAAGATCCTGTTGCCGAAGAAGGCTTTAAGGCAGTGTTGTCAGAAGAGGCCGAAGAATTAGAAAATTTAAAAGTGACCTACATTGATACATGTACACCTCGCTCTTGCCTTGAACTCAAAGTTCCAGATATCAATCTTGTCCCAATTGCTAATAAAGGGAACGGATTAAAACTAGATGCTGTTATTCATGCTGGTAAAGTTCCAGAATCATTTAAATTGAAAGGTTTTGTAGAGTTTGAAGTGAAAGTGAAGACGCCCAAGGGTGTTTAGTTGTAGTTAACGTCAATTTCGATCGCCCACTTATTTCCTTCGTCTTTAAGGAATTGCTTAACAGTTGCAACCGGATAGATGATGCCAATCACACTGACTTTGGTTTTTATCATGTCAATTTTGCAGTTATTCATACACACGAAGTCTCCCGAGTAGGCCTCGAAATGTTTGATAGGTGTGCGGTTGGCAAAATCGGAATAGAAACTAAAAAAATCGACTATTTTCTCTTTTAATTTTGCCTCTAGTTGCTCCTGGGACTCTTTTTGGAGATTATAGGTAAACAGAGACGTATTTCTGGATTTGCCATTAAATGATAACTTAATGACTCCACTTGATCTGATCTTAAGGGTATTTTGAAAACATACTGGGCAATACATTTTTTTATTATAAAGGGAATCTCATGAATAATGAATACCGCGATGTTATTTCCTTTGATGGGACACTTCTTCGTTGTCTAATCAGGGAGACAGGGAGTTCTAAATGGTTGATCGTAACACATGGTCTTGGAGAGCATTTAGGTCGTCATGAACATTTACTAAAACTCTTCTCCGCTAATTACAATATTGCTATTTATGATTTACGAGGACATGGAAAGAGCGGAGGGAAAAGAGCGTGGGTTGAGGATTTTAACTTTTTTCTGAAAGATCTTCAGTCAATTATTGATTACTTTAGAAAAGAATTCAGCATGACCAACTATACTCTTTTTGGCCATTCTATGGGAGGCCTCATCACTGCCGCCTATATGCAGAATGTGGTTTCAAAAGATTTTTATCCTGAAAAAGTTTTTTTGAGTTCACCGGCCGTAGCGGGACCTGGGCTTCTGGGACAGGCCTTTAGTTTATCCCCCAAAATATTGTTTGATGTCTTGTTAAATTGCCCAACAATTCCTCTACAAGGGATCTTGGATTTAAAGCGTTTATCTCATGATAGAAGAGTTTATGAAAGCTACGTAAAGGACGAGCTCTGTCAGCTAAAAATTCATTCAAAACTTTTCTTTGAGGTCCTTAAAACAAGCAGAGAAGTCTTTTCAAGGCCCCTAAGAATTGAGTGCCCTTTATTTGTTTCGATCGGGACTGAGGATGTATTAGTCCATCCAAAATTAGTCATCAATTACTTCTCTAAAGTTGAAAAGAACGCGCAACTCAAGATTATTGAAGATGGTTACCATGAGCTTCATAATGAAATTGAAAAATACCGAAAGCCTTATCTTAATTTTTTAAGGCACTCCCTTACTGGTCTAACTTTTGATGAGTGATCTTAATCGAGCGACTCTTTCAAAAGCAGGTGGATGGGAGTGATAAAAATTAGAATAAAATCTATCCGTAACAACAGGGCTCGCATTTTGTTGATAAAGCTTTAAAAGTCCAGAAATGAGATCTTCGGGATTTGTTTCTTTTGCTGCATATTCATCAGCTTCAAATTCTTTTCTTCTTGATATCCAAGATCCTATTGGGGTTAACCAAAAAGTGTACATAGGGATAGCTTGCATGAAAATAAGAAATAACATTCCTGGTGAGATTGCACGCACAAAATGTCCTGAGTAGAACCAATTCTTAATTGATACTTCACCCATTAACCAAAAACCAACGAAAGAAAGGATGAGTGAAACTATAATTGATTTTGGAATATGCTTAAGTTTCATATGCCCAAGCTCATGCGCCAGGATAGCAAAGATCTCTCTGTGGCTGAGGTCTTTTAACAGGGTATCAAAAAAAACCACTCTTTTATTTTTACCAAGACCAGTAAAATAAGCATTCCCATGGGAGCTTCTCCTTGAAGCATCCATCACAAAAACTTCTTTTGCATTAAAGCCAGCACTTTGAACCAACTGATCAATTCCTTTTTTTAATTCGTCGGAACTAAGTGGATTAAATTTATTAAAAAGAGGAGCGATAAAAGTTGGATAAATCCAGATGAGTAAAAATTGAAAAATGGTCATGAGGCCAAAAGCGATCATCCACCAGTATCTTCCAGTCGAATCAGAAATCAGTAACATGCAGTAGAGGAGTGGTGCTCCAATTAGAAAACCTAAAATCATTCCCTTGAACCGATCGGCGATAAAGAGTTTTGGGGTCGTTCTGTTAAAACCAAATTTTTCTTCAAGAAAAAAAGTAGAATAGATAGACCAGGGAAGATTAATGAGTGTCTGAATCAAAATAAAAAGCACTAAAAAAGCCATTTCCTTTTTGAGATCTATAAATGGTGTCGCGAGATAGAGCTTTTCCAGACCTCGGAAAGGAAACCAATAAAAAAACAATACTGCTTCCCACATAAGTTTCCACTGCCCAAGTTGTAACTTGGCGGTTGCATAATGAATCGCTTTTTGATGATCATCTATTGAAATGATTTTTTTAAATTCTTCCGGAACAGTTGATTGATTCTCATGGAGAGTAGTCAGCTGCCTTCGGTAGAGGTATACTTCAAAAAGATGATTGGTCACAATCAGGCAAAGAAAAATAACTTGAGTGTAGTAGCTAAAAAGGTTTTCCATAATGGTCCTAGTTAAAACATTTTATGCTCATAACGAACTAAGAAATTTTAGTTACGTTATTAATGATAGTGAGAATGGTGACACATGGATCATCGATCCCTATGATGCCAATGTATTGATGGATTATATCAAAAAAAATGGATTAGTCTTGAAAGGAATTCTCAATACTCACCAGCATCATGACCATATTCGAGGGAATCGTGAACTGATTGAGGCGTTTGGGGTTTCTGCTAGGCATTTTTTGAGTCAGCAATCAATTGATCTAGGGGATCAGCATTCGATTGAGGTCATAGACACACCAGGACATACTCAAGATCATCAAGCGTTTATTTGGAAGCAACGAGAAAAGAACCTATCTCTCTTTTCAGGGGATTCGTTATTTAATGCAGGAGTAGGGAATTGCCATGGTGGAGGAGATGTTTCCAAATTGTATGAATCAACCTGCCTACTAAAAGACCTGGATGATTCAACACTTCTCTATCCTGGGCACGACTATAGATTGAAAAATTTAAAATTTGCTCAATTTGTCGAACCAGAAAATAAATTAATCGCGGAAAAATTAAAAGAATTAGAGGATTATCAATCTGAAAATCTTCCTCCTGTGACTTTAGGAGAGGAAAAATTAGTGAATCCTTTTTTAAGGCTTCATTCCCTAGAAATTAGACAAAAGGTGCTTGAAGAGAAATTAGGTCTATCCGAAAAGGATACATCTGATAGAGAATTATTTAAGTATTTAAGACAGATGCGAGATCAATGGTAAAAAGGGAGATTTATGGCGAAAGTAACAAAGAAAGTAGCGGCAAAGAAAATCACAAAAAAGGTTACAAAAAAAGTAGCTAAGAAGATTGTAAAGAAAGCGACTTCAAACAAAGTGGTGAAGAAAGTTACTAAAAAGGCAACCGTAAAAAAGAAACCGATGACTAAAAAGGCAACTCCAAAAATGAGCAAACTAAAAGTGGGAGACATGGCCCCAGATTTTACACTCCAGGATCAAAACGGAAAGTCTGTTTCACTTCATGATTTCAAGGGAAAAAATGTCGTCGTTTATTTTTACCCGAAGGCTATGACCCCTGGATGCACAGTTCAGGCATGCGAGATTAGAAATTCAGAGTCTAAACTTAAAAATGCGAATATCGTTGTTCTAGGCATCAGCGCTGATCCAGTTAAGTCGCTAAAAAAGTTTGAGGAAAAAGAAAAGCTCAATTTTACTCTTCTTTCTGATCCTGAAAAGAAAGTCATTCAATCTTATGGATCATGGGGACTAAAAAAGTTCATGGGCCGCGAGTTTGAAGGTATTTTAAGACAAAGTTTTCTTGTCGATACTCAGGGTAAAGTTGCTCACGTGATGGAAAAGGTAGATACCAAAACCCATCATGATGACGTTTTAAATTTCTTTAAGAATCACTAATTGTTTCTTCTATTAAGACATCCAGGCGGATTTCCGTCTGGAGTCTTTCAATTAACGCCTTTAAATTTTCTCTTGCTTCGATAGGTGACCTAACTTCAATATCGCGGTAGGCCCCTTTCAAAGATTCGTCCGCCGTGGAGTAATAACAAAGTCCTTCGTTGGATTCGAAGGTAAAATAGACGAAAAATGCATCGTCCTTGGGCACTCGCAAGAGTGTAAAGTAGAGTAGTTTTGTCTGTTGATAGGTCTGCGGCATAGATTCCTTGACTAAGAGAGATAAGGAATTAAGATATAAGATAAGGAAAGTCAAAAAATTTAAGAAGTTAAGTCACGGAGGACGCTTTGAAATATAGTTTGATACCTTTTGCGTCACTTTTATTACTAAGTTCATGCTCTTGGTTTAATGGTTTATCGCGCTCAGGTGTGGCCAGTGATGGTGATTCAGCAAATTCAAAAACAGTTTCACGTTCTCAGTACGACCAATTGCTGGTTAAGTACGAAGAGCTTTCAAAAAAATATGAGAACCTAAAAGAAAAGCCTTCTTCTTCACAAGGTTCTTTAGCTGACGAGCTACAAAATACCCAGTCTGACAATTTTGCGCAGCCAGCATCAAACACCGAAGCAGAAACAGTTAATGTTTTTCCAGAGTCTCAAAGTTCTCAGGCGACGCCAGAAATGAAAGTGCCTGATGATGTGAATTCTCAGCTTAGTCTATTTCGCCGGGGTCTTGCTTTAAAATCGACTAATCAGAGTGAAGCAACAAAAATTTTTCAACAACTTGAGGCTCATGGTATTGCGCCAGTTAAGGTTAGAGCAAAATATCAAATTGGATTGATGTTACTTGAAAAAGGTCAGTTTGATTTAGCTCTACAGGTCTTTGAGGATATTATTAACAAGCATTCAGAATCGGGAGTTGTACTTGATGCTCTTCAGGGTGCTGTTGTGGCATCCGATAAACTGGGTGTTGTGAACAAAAAAGATCAATATTCTTCCATGTTAAATGATGTTTTTGGATCAGGGCAGGGGATGTAGTGAGGAAAGAGACGAGAGTTCTTATTTTCTTAACTTTATTGATAGCAAACAACCCTTCGGTTATTGCTCAAAATGAAGTGACTGATAAAGATCTTCAAAAGCTTCTTGAAGCCGAAGCCTCGACTTCTGATGAAGTTTCTGAAGTTGCCAATCCTGCTAATCCTAATGAAGAAGTTACAACTGAACCATCGACGACCTCAACTGAAACTCTAGAAACTCCTTCGGAGTCCGTATCATCAGAGACAGTTGATTTAAATAATTTAGAAGCAAGTGAAAATGAACCAGCTTTAGAGACGGTTGAAGCGCCAGATGATTCTGCTCCAGCAATTGAGGATGAGACTCCGTCTGATGTTGTTTTTGGTGATAAAGAAGAAGGTAAGTTTGTTCCCTTAAAACCTGGTGACGACCTCGAAAGTATTAAAGCCGATATGGGCCAAGAGGGTGCTCCTACTGAAACAGCTAAAAAAGAAGAATCTCAAATTCCAAGTGTCGTGATTGAAAAGAAAAATGCAGAACCTGCTGTCTTTGATGTTGGAAGGGAAGAGAGAGAGTTACTTTCATTGGCGCAAAATATTCAGGGACAAATTACGGACCCTGAATGGAATGAGGTCGCAACTGCTACCAAGGTAGATACTTACACGGTCGCCAAAGATGATTGGCTATTCAAAATTTCGAAACGAATTTTTGGTTCAGGTTACTACTATCCGAAAATCTGGTCTCTCAATTCTTTTATTACAAATCCGCACTTCATTGAACCTGGGATGGTCTTATCATTTACAACTGGTAGCTCATCACAAGCCCCCGAAATCAAATTAGGTGCTTTTTCTCAAGATGAATTAGGTGCCGCTCCTGGCTCTATTGGAAATATGAATCCATCGGATTTAACAAATTTCGGGGAAGGAACGAGACCGGAGTGGTTAGATGAGAAAAAGAAACTTGAAAATCAAGGTATATACTTTCAGTACGCCTCAGAAGAAACGATGGACGATCTTATGCAGGCGGGTGAGCAAGCTCTTAATAAAGAGTATGAAAGTTATGAGCCACCAAAATCTGATTTCGATATCATTTTACCGAGTCAATACGATGCACTTGGTTTTGATAAGGATTCGAGAATCCTTTATTCATTTAAGGAAGGTTTCTATCTTAGTACTTTCCTTTCAACTAATATTGTTCAAGATTTTGGTTCGATAACCAATGGACCTGATGAAAATATCTTTTTTACTAAGCTAGATACAGCTTACGTTGAGTTTGATGAAACCCTCAATGTTCTTCCTGGGGATAAGTTTTCAGTCTACTCTTCAGGTGGTAAGGTCCGGCACAAGAACTCAGATAGAGAAGGTTATAAATATTCAATCGTTGGCCAAATAAAAGTCATCAAAAAAATTCGAAATAAATGGGAAGTTGAATTTATTGAAGTGTCTGGAACACCACAACGTGGTGATAGGATTACGGCCTATACGCCAAAGATTGATAGGATCACACGCACATTTAATTCTCGTTTGATTGAAGCTGGTATCCTTGCCGCATATGAACCTGGTAAACAATTACTCAGTTTCGGAGACGTGCTTTATCTGGACCGAGGTCGAGCTGATGGAGTGGAGATGGGTAACGTCTTTGAAGTTTATGGATTCAAAGATAGAGCGCTCGGTAGAAATATTACGGATCAGCCAACTTATAAAATTGGTGAAGTCACTGTTATTACCATTACTGATAATTTTGCGACTGCACTAGTATCTAAATCGATCCGCGATTTTTATGTGGGAGAGATTGCTTTAACTAAGACAAAAGAAAGTCATCTACGTGAACAAAATGCAAAAATGGCTAAATCCTCAGATCAAAAAGAGATGATCGGTGGAAAATCTCTTGAAGAACTCGATGTGGAGTTGAATCTTGATAATCTTAATGACGACCTCCTTAAGCAAGCGGATAAAATACAGTTAACTGAGGATGAGCTTGCAGAGCTTGAAAGACAAGAGCGCGAAAAATCAGTGATACGTGAATCAGAGAAAGATCTTAAGGCCCTAGAACGCCTAGAGAATGAAATAGAACAGGCAGAAACGATCCTTAACGATGCTAAATTAGATGAAGATAAGCTTCTTGAGCAACAGAACCTCAATGATATTGAGAAGAAAAATCAGGGCATTGATCAAGATTCACTAGATGAAATTGAGGAAAACCTTGGTAAGCGGTATATTGATGAGGATATTAATTCCAAAGATAATCCGTTTGGCCTAACTGAGTTTGACGTTGAAGAGATTGACGAGTTATTGAACACTGAGAAAAAAGAATAATTGATCTTTTTCCAGGGAATCAATAGGGAAATCTGGCCAAAAACGTTTAGATTGTATAACCTCATTCATACGCACCCTTAGCTCAGCTGGATAGAGTAGTTGGCTTCGAACCAATTGGTCGGGAGTTCGAATCTCTCAGGGTGCGCCACTTCTAATTCATGTCCGAAAAACTTCCTTCGTTAGCCCCTCAAACCTTTTCTCTGTAAATTAGAGGTTTTGATTTTCCTTTGCTCAATATTTTAGTTCCAATCATTCGCTCAAGAATGGGGTACTGTCTTTCCGACAGATCAAGAGATTGCCGAGATGGACAGAACCTACACCGGTCAAAAGATCATAGTGCAGAATCAATATTTTCCAAAAACAGGAAAATTTGATGAGGTATTGGCGTTAAGAATTGCCGCATCTAAGCTCCTAAAAGAGTTCGGCATGACAGCTGGTCGGGTTCTGATTACTAGGCAGACTATGGATAGGGCAAAGGGAAAACAGAAGGAAGTTGCGGCCGTTGTATGGCATTCCGAGTATAGAAACTTAGAAGCACTAAAAACAGAGCTGAACTCCTACACAGCTGAACAGGAAAGCCGGTTTCAAAAGGAAATCCTCGATAAGATGAGATTGCTTGTTGATAGATTTAAAAAACAAGAAACTACGTTGTTTTTGAATAACAGTACTCACTTAAACTACCTGGCACCTTTTTGAACTTGTAATCTTACTTTCAAGATTTAAAATATCGATATGAATATTCCGATTTTTTCAATTTTGCTTATTGCTTTAACATCTTGTAGATCAAATCAAGCCTCTATTCCTCCAATTGATCCATGGCATGGTCATTATGTACACGTTACAGGAAAATTTAACCTTGTTTTGGATCATTTTATGAAAGAGTCCGTGTCAGTTGATATTTTTGAAGAAGGGCAGAAGAGACCCCACAGCAGCTTTTTTGCGGAATTTAAGGGGACTGATGAAGCTATGTTTCAAGATCGGAGAGAACCAGATTGCCGAGTTTTTTTGAAGAATGCTGATGAAGGAATTGTAGTGCGGGATCAATGTGGTGGTACAGGTGAAGCGGATGGACTGTATAAGCGCATTGGAGATTTAAAACAATGACAATTAATAATTTGAGAGGTCCATTCATTAGAATAGAAGAAAAAAATGCGCTCAGAATAATTTACTATCGAGAAGATGGATCGAGCGCAATATACATTGGTGGAAAACGTAATTGGAGAAATAATAATCCTGGCAATATTGGTTATGGAAACGGAATTTTAGTAAAGAAGTTAGGAGCTATAGGAAAGGCTGGAGGCTTTGCAGTTTTTCCCGACTACGAAACTGGAAGAAAGGCCATCTTCAGTGTTTTGAAAAAAGATGATTTCCAAGGCCGGATAGTTTCAAAAGCAATAGAAGTTTGGGCTCCAAAGGAAGATGGCAATAATACAGAATTGTATAAAAAGCAGGTTCAAGCATGGACCCAAATTGATTTAACGAGACAGGTAAGTAGTCTCACTGATGATGAAATGGAAAAATTAGTAGCTGCAATTGAGAAGAAAGAGGGAACTGGTGCAGGGAAAATAATAGAAGTCTCTTCCCCCGGTATAAAAAAGAAAATTCTTGATGTTAAGAAGAACAAAGAAAATCTCATCATTCAGTATCTCATTGAAGGTTATGGGTGGCTTCGCAAGGCTGAGGCCATAAATCTTGTAGAAAAAGATGTTGTGGATGCGGTTATTGTAAAAAGACAAAATGGTTATATATTCCTACGCAGTAGACCGGACGCAACTAAAGTTAATAATTTAGATAAGTGATTCTTATGCCAGTATTTGGTCAAATTTGAAAAATCTCATAGAATTTGCCAACTCCATCTTTATTCAATCGATGTTTAAGCATTATTCTCCCCCCAGCTAATAGCTTAAATTTATTAACAAGTTAATGACTTGATAGACATGACTAACTAGTCATGATATGATGGTCTGGAGGAATGGCTTTATGCCGATACCTAAATTAACGTCAGATGGAGAGCTGATCCCAGGTGTTCATGAGGCAACTTTGAAAGAACTTGAAGACGAATTTGGATTATCTAGCCCCAGGAGGATAATTCTGATGGATGGCCTTAAAGCGGCTGTTGCCAATTTTAAGTCAGCTAGAGTTTCTTCCATCTATATTGACGGGAGCTTCACCACAAATAAGCTTGAGCCTAATGACATTGATGGATGCTGGTCTGCCTTAGGAAATGTTGATCTGTCAAAGCTTGATACAGTTTTTTGGGATGCTCAAACTACAAACGAGAGAAGATCTAATTTACAGAAGATGAAGGCAACTTACGGTTTGGACTTTTATATTGCTGAAGGAACTGAGACTGGTAGCGGCCTGAAATTTCCTGACTTCTTTCAGCAAAACAAGAATGGAAAGAAGAAAGGAATTATAAAAATTAATATTAGATGAGGGCAACATGATCACTAGCCAAAGACAATTAAAAGTAACCCTTGAAAAGATTGAATCTTTCAAAAGTTCTCTTCATTCAAAAATTAAAATCAAAAATCCTATTCTGGCCAAAGCCGCTCGGATTGAAACTCAAACAATGATTGAAGATCTTGAAGCACTAGTAGAAGAGTATCAAAACCTAATTGAGAACGGTTTAAATGCCATTAAAATTTCCGCACCAGAGGATTTAATGCTTTTGCCAATAAGATATAGAATTGCAAAAAGAATGACTCAGGAAA
Source organism: Bacteriovoracaceae bacterium (assembly GCA_947441615.1). Classification (GTDB taxonomy): domain Bacteria; phylum Bdellovibrionota; class Bacteriovoracia; order Bacteriovoracales; family Bacteriovoracaceae; genus Peredibacter. The sequence continues at coordinate 59,828 of CANEUH010000021.1, forward strand.
ACTTCGCGAAGTCAGTAGACGTGTCTGTGCGAATGATTGCAAGATATGAGTCTGAGGAGTACAGGAATATTACCGGTGAGACATTGCAGAAGATTCTTCATAGCATTCCTTTAAAATTCAAAGGTGAGTTAAAAGAGGCTTGATTCAAGCAAACAAAGGTTATACTCTTTTTCTAGTTGGCGGAAAGTTTGGCTTCCTTTGGCTTTTTAAGGCGATAAGTGCTTAAAATTCAAAGTGAATTAGAGTATGCGCCACTTTTAATTCATGTCCGAAAAACTTCCTTCGTTAGCCCTTCAAACCTTTTCTCTGTAACTACTTAAAGTTTTAATTTATCCATTTTCAAAATGGAGTGAACGATGAGTGATGTTACTTTATCAAAAATAGAAAATATGATTTATGTGATTAGAGGGCACAAAGTCATGCTCGATTCTGATTTGGCAGAGCTCTATGGTGTGGAAACAAAAAACCTTAAGTGGGAAACGACACTTAATTAAAAGCTCGGTGTTTGGGCCAATTTTTTTAGCCTTTTGTCTCACAGAATTCAGGTGGTCGTTAATATCGATGAGCTTATCCTCAGGATAATGGGCAGGATTGCTTACATAGTGACCTTGCCCAACTGCGATCGAATGAATTCCAATCAGGTAAGTCTCAGAATAAATATAAATCAGCTTTTCATTGAACTTAACTTCAACTTCTTTACTCACAAACCTATAAGGAACTGAATAGAAGTTCTTCTGGTGACGAATATGACAATCAGGATGAACTTTACACCTCTTGTAATCAAATAATTCAAAAGACATTACTGGAAGAGGATTCATTCTTTCTAGTTCATGGGAGAGAAGCTCGTTTCTACTAAGTTTTCTCTCTTTAATAACCTCATTCATCTTGGAAGTGAGGTATTTCTCCAACTCCTGGTTCAGCTCAAATAAGGATGTGAACGTTCTATTCCCCATCCTCTGGAAAAATTCCTGTTGAATAATACCAATCGCCCTTTCAACTACAGTTTTATCCTTTGGTTTTCTTACTCTTGCCGGGTCGGCAATGATGCCGTAGTGGTGACAAAAATTTATAAAAATTTTATTAAGGGAAGATCACTTTTAATTGGACGACCGATGCCGAAGGGGAGGAGAAATCAAGCCGCTGCGATTGCCAGAGTTCCTCGACCGATCAAATGCCAGGCAGAAAGGTTAGAAGCGGGGTAGTCTTTTAACATTCCTAATAAGACGCTTTAAAAAAGAATTTCACAAGAGGGAAATTTTCAGAAAATTTTGAGTACCTGCTAAAATGACGAATTCATCTCCAATGAGTAGGTAAATCCTGCCTAAAGTGCCCAAAAATTGGCCAAACATGGACAAATAGACCACGAAACCATTTGGCCTTATCATATAATCTGGATCAGCTTACAGGTTGTTTAGCTGAAATAAACATTTTAGATGTTGAATTGGGAAATATGAAAACCCATATTTTGTTTAAACCAACTGTTATAGCCTTCTTATCTCTATTGTCGATTATTTTCTTGGTCGGATGTAATCCGTATGTTTCAATCGTGGTAGAGAGTAAATTACAAAAAAATGTTGCTCCCGTGGCCACAGCTCAAAATATTTCTACAAATGAAGATATCGCAAAAAGCGTTACCCTTTCAGCAAATGATGCTGATGGAGATACTCTCACTTACTCAATCATCAGCAATCCATCTCACGGAACATTGAGTGATCTCAGTAGTGGATCAAATGTAACATACACTCCTAGAGCTAATTATCATGGAGTTGATTCATTCACCTTCAAAGCAAACGATGGAAACCTTGATTCCGATCCTGAAACAATCACTATTAATGTGACGGCTATTGATGATACACCTGTTGCAACGAATATAACTGTGACTACTGATAATGACGTTGCAGAAGCAATCACTCTTTCGGGTACGGACGCAGAGGGAACCTCCCTTACTTACTCAATTGTTAATGCTCCCAAAAATGGAGTTCTATCAGGCACCTCTCCGAATTTAACTTATACTCCAAAATATAATTCGATAGGGAGTGACTCATTTACTTATACGGTTAGCGATGGTGTAAATACAAGTAGTTCAAAAACAGTTTCCGTGACTGTGAACAATACGATCCGACAGGCGCCATCACAACTACTGGTGACCTTTCCTCAAACATCTTTAACTAGCGGTGGCAGCAGCTATCATATTCATTGCGATTACAATGGTGGAGGACTAACGGCATTTCCTGTACCAGCAGTATTTAATAACACTTCTAAATTTAAAATTATTGTTCGCGCTATCGCGGTAAATGGTACGGCCAGCTGTCCTAGTCCAGGAATCTCTTGCTATACATCTGGCGGGACCCCTCAAACTATTGAACTCAATCCTGGTGAGCAAAAATCTGTAGCTGTTGCCATGTATATTCAAACATTTGTTACAGTTACTTCAGGTTCAAGTGCTGCATTTACTGGCACGGCCACTATGAGGTATGCAGTTAATGTTTTACGCGACCCCGGAGGATACCTGGGAATTCTGGGGGCCAGTGGGCTCAGTACCACGCAATGGACTGATAAGTTTCTTCCTTCTGTAAATGCATCGAATGAGCAATCAGACCTAATTTTTGCCGAGCGGCCTGAGATATATTATGAATCAATTGATTCGTCGGTTCCAATAAGTGTTGCTGGCACCATGTCGGCTATTGATATTAGTTGTGATGGAGGTTAACTCCTCAGAGGAATAGATAATGAAGTTCTTGATACAAATATTTTCTTTTCTTTTAGTTTACTCTTCTGGAGTTGTATTGGCCGAACCTTCTGGAACTGCCTACATGGGAAATATCATTATCCCTCGAATTACGAGAACGCCATTTCTATTTGCCTATTTAGGTACACGTTGTATGTGGTATTACAGCGTCCCAAATTATACTACTCTTACGATCACTAATACTTCTGGTTACGCCGCATTTGCGAGTGCTGCACTTGCTGGTTTTTCTTCATCAGAACTCATGCTGTTCACTCTTGGAAATGGAACCTTTGTTAAGAACTTGTATGTACGATCGGGGGCAGGTTCTAAAACACAGAACTATAGAATAATGGCCGCGGGGGCCAAAACAGTTGATGGCGTAAACTATTCGGGTTCTTGGACGATGGATCCGGTATTCAAAGTATTAGTTAACTTCGTATCAGAACCTGATGGGCCGACAGGAACTTTGCAAACAACGAACTATAATTTTATTCAAGACCCTAGTTCCACACTTGCAGTACCAGCATGGCACGGACGGAGTCTTTCATTTTCTTATGGATACACTGAAATGAGAGGGTATCCACAGGAGACTGGAACATATAGTTATAGTAATGATGAGGATTGCGGTGGATAGTCGAGAACAGAGTTTCCGAAAGGATATATTAGACCCGCATTAGCAGTTATTTTTTTAGTTATTATTTAAGGCCGATGAGTAATTTTATATTCCGATATATGCTTTAGAAACTATTTTGAATAAACTGTCAGTATCTTGGTGAAACTGCTGGATCTTTTATGACTTGAATTTAAAGTAAGTCTTAATCTACAAAGATAATTTCCGTATGACTTTACACTCCTAGCCGTTAATTTCAAATACTCTAGCTTGAAATTCGTTTAATAGATTTTTGACTAAATAAAATCTATACAAGAGCGTCCCTGAGATTTTTATGATCTCTTGGAGGCTTTATTCTTTATCGTGACCTTAGAAGCATTGCCTTCGGCCATTTGGAAGCTTGGGACTCTTGATTCAAAATTACCTGTGCGAAAGAAGAATATTGGGCTTAAATAAATAAACTTGATGTGCCAAATTGGCACATCAAGTGTGTAACTATCTGAAATTACCTTGCTAGTATGAATGGTATACAGCTCATTCTATGCAAAAAGTTCTGATGTCCACTACTCAGGGTGCGCCACTTTTTATTCATGTCCGAAAAACTTCCTTCGTTAGCACCCCAAACCCTTTCTCTGTAACTACTTAAAGTTTAAATTCATCCATTTTCAAAATGGAGTGAACGATGAGTGAGGTTACTTTATCAAAAATAGAAAATATGATTTATGTGATTAGAGGGCACAAAGTCATGCTCGATTCTGATTTGGCAGAGCTCTATGGTGTGGAAACAAAAAACCTTAATAAAGCAGTGAAGCGTAATATTTCCAGGTTTCCGACGGATTTTATGTTTAAACTGAATATCAAAGACTTAGAGGATTTGCGGTTCCAATTTGGAACCGCAAACTCAGCTAGTAAAAAGCGTTTTCTTCCTTATGCATTTACCGAAAATGGTGTTGCTATGCTCTCTGGTGTTTTGAATTCGGAAAGAGCAATAGATGTGAATATTTCGATCATGAGAACATTTACTAAAATGAGAGCAATACTGCTAAAGGATGAAGTCCTTTCTAAAAGAATGCAGGAACTAGAGAAAGGCACTAATAAAGTTTTTCAGCTAGTTCTTGAGAGACTGGATGCTGTGGATGAAGAAATACTGGAACTCAAAGGAGAGAGACCATTGCTCCCAGCAAAGAGAAAGAAAATAGGTCTCAAATAATCAATATGCTGTACTTAAAAGTTCGTATTGGTTCACCCATCGGTGCGCCACTTTTAATTCATATCCGAAAAACTTCCTTCGTTAGCAATTCAAACCCTTTCTCTGTAACTACTTAAAGTTTAAATTCATCCATTTTCAAAATGGAGTGAACGATGAGTGATGTTACTTTATCAAAAATCGAAAATATGATTTATCTTCATCGCCGACACGCAGTTGAAGGCCAACTGATTTAAGTACAGCCGAGAGACTGATGCAAGTTTAATATTACCTTACATCTCATCGTTAATTGGGATCTCTTTTAATTCTGAAATATTCATCGCATGTCCTAAGGTCGCTGTCATAATTTTAAGTCAATTTTTTAACAAGAAAAGAATCGTATATCGATCTTAAGCTGCTTAGAGGCCGCATAAAGAAAGGGGAAGGTCAGTCATGAGAAATAAATCATAAAAAATGCCCCTGAGGTCTATTTAACCCCAGGGGCAGAGGCTTATTATCAATTAGGCATTAAAACTGTGCTGATAATGTGAATGACACCGTTCTTTACTAACACAGAACCTACAACTCTTGAGTTGTTCACAAAAACATAAGGAACTTTCCCAACATATTTTTCTTTCACTTGAACTGACTGACCTTGAACTGTTTGAACACTTCCTCTTGAAAGCAACTCTTCTGCCGAATATTCACCTGCAATCACGTGATAAGTTAGAATCTTTGTCAGAAGAGGGATGTTGTTTAAAAGTGCCTCAATCGTTCCAGCTGGAAGTTTTGCAAAAGCAGAATCGGTGGGTGCAAACACAGTGAAGGGACCGGGGCTTTTTAACGTTTCCACAAGATTTGCTGCCGTCACAGCAGTGACCAGTGTTTCAAATTGACCATTACCAACGGCAGTATCGACAATGTCTGTAGGTAGCCGAGTCTGGGCGATTGCTGTTGTCATAAAGATGGTGATGAAGAAACTAAAAATTGTTTTCAAGAGAACTCCTTCTTTGAAGTTAAATGACTGACAACTTTTACATCGAATGCATGTGGTTAGGGTGACTTAATTCTTTCTAAAGATGAGATTGAAGCACTAAAATAAAAAAAATCGCCTCCGAAGTTCAGAATTTTATTTTGCTTCGATTCTTTTAAGCTCAATAAGCATTTCATTTCTTCGTAAGAAGGGTAGTGTCCACGGAGGGTTGTATCCAGCAAACATTGGCGGTGAGGAGATTTGATATTCCTTATAGCCATTCGTCCAATCACTAAGCTCTTGGGCCTTCTTAGCATTAATAGATTCATTCCAAAATCCAGAAAACGTTAATGCTGCGACAAGTTTACCCTCAATCTTTTCAATTTTAACTCTTTCATCGGTTGGAATAGGTAAAGTTTCGAGGGTGAACTTCGAGGGCATACTAAATGTCATCGTCCATGTTTTATTTTCATTTGAGGAAATCACAACCGGAGCAGTCATGGAGATTTTTTCACTCTCAGATTTCTGAACAGCAGGAGCAGTCATCGCAATCTTTTGCTGCGATTTATTTTTTCCAAAGATATATCCAGCAAGGATGCGAAAGCCCTTACTTTGAGCATCCTTGAAACTACCAGAAATAGTTGTCTTTGCGATGATGTAACTATCGTATTGTCGAATTTCTTTGTTGTCTTCCTTGGCGAGGATCTTGTAATTAGGCTGCTCCTCGCTACCAACTCCAAATAATGAGCAACCTGCAGCGAGTAGTCCCATAAGAGTTCCAATGATTAATTTTGAGTATGTTTTCTTCATATAACTAAAAAAACTATAGCTTATTTAATCAATAACCAGCAATACCATTTTATTTGAACCGATCAACACAAGTGCATTATTTTTACGAGGAGCAAGTTAAAAGTGAAAAACTTTGTTAAGAAACATCGCGCTTATCCAATCTTATTTTAATCCTGTTATCATCGCCGGGATTATTGACCTTCTTCTAACCATAAGAACAAAGGATTCTATGAGAACTTTATTAATTTTTTTATTACTACTCATTTCTACTGTAACTCAAGCACAGTTGACCAATGAATCGGAAGCAGGTCTGACCTCTGCCAATGGAAACACAAAAACTCAATCATATACAATCAAACAAATAAACGACTATAAGTGGAACATGAACATCATGAGTTTTAAGTTTAGGTATCTTAATGCCAAGGCAAACGGAGTTGAAACCGCACGCTACTTAATGAGTGGTTTACGTTATGAGAGACAATTAAAACATCAATTTGGATTATTTCTTGGAGAGACATTTGAGAGCGATAAATTTGTCAATATCGAAAAGAGATTGATTAATGATATTGGCGGAAAATATCGATTTATTGAAACTGAGATGACAAAGTTATTCTCCGAAATAGGTTACCGGTATATGCATGAAAATCGCTTTGATGGATCTAATGTCTATAGTAATTATGGTCGTCTTTATGCTGAATGGGAACAAAAGTGGAATTCAAGTTTTTTGACCAAATACTGGGCTGAATATCTTCCAAACATTTCAGAGAACAAGGATTGGCAATTGAATACGGAGCTATCGATTTCCGCAATCATGAGCCGTATTTTTTCACTTAAAACTGGAATTCTCGTTCGTCACGATCAAGTTCCTGCTCCAGGAATTCTGTTTAAAACAGATACTTTATTTACTACGGCTTTCGTAGCTAAATTTTAATTTTTCAAAACCGGGGAGATTACTATGTTTCAAGAATTTTTAGCTTTTTTAAAAAACTATGGAGTCATAGGTCTCGCGATTGCAGTGATTATTGGTGGTAAATTGAATCTTCTCATCACAAGTCTCGTTAATGATTTATTAAGTCCACTTATCTTCCTTCCTGTATTAAAAGCTGCAGGAGTGGAAAAAATAGCTGATTTATCCTTTCACGGTATTTTATATGGGAGAGTGATTTCGTCTTTAATTGATTTTTTTATTGTGGCGCTGATAGTGTTTATTTTCGCTAAGAAGATCATGAGGGAAGAGGTCGTTACTAAAAAATAATCTGGCTATTTAATTTTTTTTCTCACTAGCGCTCACTTCGACCAATTGTCTTCCAAAAAATGGGGAGGGTGTCATACGAAATTGATCCCACAAGTAAGCCTATGAAAAGCCCTGGGAAGCCTAGCCACAAGGCCCCTCCGAGAACGCACACAAATGCGACAATTGGTGGGATCTTACTCTCTCCAAATGTTGTGAGCCATGGTCTAAGGATATTATCTACAATACCTGTAAAACTTCCAATTACGAGAAGGACAATAGACGCACTCGTATTGTCTTTCATGAGCGCAATTAGAGAAAATGTAAAAGCGACGGGAGCAGCGCCGATAACAGGAATAAAAGATAAAATTAATGTTATAAAAAAGACAAAAAAGAAGTCCCCCTGACGAAGAAGGCTTACTGTCGACGCAACGATTGTCGACTGTGTCGCACCGGTGATTATATTTGAAAGATAAACCTGTCTAGAATTCTTTATAAAAATATTTACGATTGCCTCCATCTCTAAATTTGAGAAACGAAATATCTTTTGGAAAAAAGATTTTATTAATGGAGAATGCGTAAGAAACGAATAGGTGCAAAGAATCATCATCACAAACATGATAATGAGTGATGGAAGAGTTGTCAGAAGTTTTTGGAAAAATGCTAGAAAGTAATTAACGATCAATTCAAGATATTCATTAATTTTTTTACTGTTTAAAAAATCAATATGATGTTGTTTGGAATATTTTTGAATAGCGTTAACAATATCCACTCTCATATCTGTGACCATTTCTTTGACCCCTTGGTCTTGAATGTCTTTTGAGTTAGATAATGATTCAAGTTTACTTATGACGGCCGATGAACCTTTAATGAGAAAGAATGAGAGAGGAATATTAATAATAAGAGCAAAGAGAGTTGTTAGTAGAGCTGCCGCGGTTCTTCTCCCGATTCCTTTCGCCAGCATTAAAGAATAAAGTGGATGTAGAGTAAGAGAGAATGATGCTGCAAAAATAATGGGAATCCAAAAGGGGAGTGCCAAGGCGAGTAAAGCACCAACTAAAAGGATCACGTAAATTAATCGAATGTCTATTTTACGTCCAATCATCTTATTTTAAAGTGTGTATGGGATTCAACGAGCGAGCAAGTCGCGGTCTTTCTTATCGTTCGGTTGGCAAAAGGAGACAGTTAAGATATTTTAAAGAAATAGTTAATTATTCTTTTTTGGAGTCTTAATGAAATTTATTTTAATTGCTATTTTTATGACACTCTCTTCTTTTGCTCAGTTACCCAAAATGCCGGGTCTTCCTGGATTACAGGAACTTTCAAAACAAGTTCTTGAAGCTTGTAAAGATGATAAATCTAAGATCAGCGGTTGCGAAAGTTATACTGAGATATCAAAGTTAAAAGCATGCCTTATGGCCAATGAAGCGAAGCTTTCACCGAAGTGCAAATCTTCACTAAAAATTGTAAAATAGATTTCTTTTCGATTGTTCAGGAGGTTAGAGATAACTTCCTGAGCATTTCATTCGAGCTCCAAATCTTATTCCGATTTTTTTAATCAGTTTCTTTGAAATATACTGTACATTTTAACACTCTGTAATTTTATCCACGACACCGCTATAATCACTATAAAAATTATCAAAGGGAACTTTATGCTTTCGATAGGTATTGCAGGATTAATTGTATCAGTAATCGCTATTTTGATGATTATCAAAATGTACAACAATCTGGTGACCTTAAGGCAACAACAAAAAAATGCTTTCTCTCAAATAGATGTTCAATTAACAAGACGTTATGAACTTATCCCCAATCTTGTTGAGGTTGCTAAAAAATACATGGCACATGAACAAGAGACATTGGAGAAAGTTATTCAAGCAAGAAATCAAGCTTACTCTGCGAAAAAGGGTGTAAGCCAGGATCCTTCTAACGCTGAAGCTATGTCGAAACTTATTGCAGCTGAAGGTGCAGTAAAGAGTCAGCTTGGTTCATTCTTAGCGATCTCTGAAAGTTATCCTGAACTGAGATCGAATACTAATATGAACACACTAATGGAAGAACTCTCAAGCACTGAGAACAAAGTCTCATTCGCGAGACAGGCTTACAATGATGCAACAACTGAGTACAATACGGCTCGAGAATTATTTCCATCAAGTATGATTGCTGGCATGTTTAATTTTGCTCCTGCCATGCTCTATGAAGTTGAAGATCAAAAGGCCAGAACTGGGATTAAGGTTAAATTCGATTAATGAATTTTTTTAAAGAGCAACAAATCGCCAGGGAACGACTCATTCGCTTCCGAAGGCTTTTTTTCATAACGGTATTTTTAACGGCATATGGTACTGCGTTTGTTTTTGATGCATTTCTCGCCTTGAAACTTGACCCTGAATCTTTCAGTTTTACTAGTCATTTTAATCAGACATACTTTTGGTTCGTTCTTACCGGAGTTCTCTTTTTTATTTTGGGCATGTCATGGTTTAAAAGACGGCAAATGGGAAGTGGTGGCGTATACATCGCTAGTCAAGCAGGTGGAAAACAAATACCAATTGAATCAAAAGATATAAAACACATTCGCTTAAAAAATGTTGTGGAGGAAATGAGTATCGCCTCAGGGATTATACCTCCTAAAATATTCATCCTCGAGAATGAATCAGATATAAATGCATTCGCTGCGGGATTTACCGTGAATGATGCAGTTATTGCTGTTTCTTCTGGGTGTTTAGAGAAATTAACGAGAGATGAACTCCAGGGAGTCATTGCTCACGAAATAGGACATATCGTAAATGGAGATATGAGGCTAAATCTTGAATTGATTGGATACCTTTTTGGATTAAGTGGAATTGCTGATCTTGGACAAGTACTCTTAAGGGCAAGATCAAATTCGAGCAAACGAGACTCAGGTGGACATATTGCAGGTTTATTCATTTATCTTGTTGGAATCGTGGGTTATTTTTTAGGTCTTATATTAAAACAGGCCATGTCAAGAGGGCAGGAGTTCGCTGCAGATGCTAAAGCAGTCCAGCTTACAAGAAATCCTGAAGGCATAGGAGGAGCTCTCAAAAAAATTTTCGTGAGGGAAAAAGCCTTTAGTGTTAGTTCAAATAAGGGGCACGAATTTTCTCACCTATGGTTTCACTGGCCCAAATCTTATTTATTCGCATCTCATCCACCTCTTGAGGAGAGACTGACTAAAATTATGCCTGCGTTCGATGTATCGACATTTGTTTTAAAAGAAAAAAAGAATCTGAAAATGAAAGTGGAGAGTGATCTATCTGATGAGATTACAAAATCATTTACTACAAATCAAAGTGATGAAAATAATCAATCAGATATCCCAAAGTCATTTGAAAAACTAGATACCGACAGCTTGACAAAAAACTCCATTGAAGAAAGTGCCTATAAATTTTTTGAATCCATTTCATCTCACTCTCAAGTTAGCACTATGATGGATTCAAACTTCATTCATAAGATGGATATCTTATTAGGGCAATTACGATCATTAGACCAAGACTCTATCATTCGAGTTATGAATCGATTTAAAGAAATAATTTCTGCTGACAAGAATATAATCCCAAGAGAGATCCTGTGTTTTATTCTATTTAAAGAATCGCTCGTATTAAGAAAAAAAATGCCACCATCGGGTCTTGGTCTTAACAGGGTAAAAAACGAAATGATCATCATGTTTTCTTTCCTTGCACAGATTTCGAGTGAGGACTTGAATCAAAAAAAGAAGAACTTTGATCTGGGGATGAAGCTCGTCTATGGAAACGAAATTGCAGCAATGCCTTTAAAGTTTAAAACAAGTGACTTAATAAAATCACTCGATGTTTGTCAGAACTTGGTACCTCTTGCTAAAGAAAAACTAATAAAGGCATCAATTTCAATTATTGATCAGCAAGAAGAAGTCTCATTTAATAGGGAAGTCTTTAAGAAAGTTTTGGCTCAGATGATGGGCATTCCAGTGAACGCGATTAATTCTTAATGCTAGATTTTTTAATCATGTAAAGATGAAAAAAAAGCGCAATCACCCACTTTACCCAAATAGCTGTCGCACCGTGAGAATAAGCATAGACTCCAGTCGTAATAGAAGTAAATACACCAAGCTGATGAAGTTGTATGCGACTGGGAACGATGATAGAAATGAGGAACGCAACTGTTGAAAGCCATCCAATAATTTCAATATAAATATTTGTCATAGGGTAATCATAAACAAGAAATGAAATTTTGACATGCTTTTTTAATTTGACACTGATTTAAGAGGCGGATTCATAACTCCACTTAGTGGAAGAGTGAAATGAAATGAACTCCCTTGACCAATTTTACTCTTAACCCAAATTCTACCACCAAGAGATTCGACAAGACCTTTTGAAATTGCGAGCCCTAGTCCAGTTCCAATATGTTCTGATTCTTTTTCCTGCCAAAACTTTTCAAATACGTGAGAGGATTCTTCCTCCGAAATTCCTTTGCCATTATCTGTTACAGAAATATCTGCCATCTCTCCTCGTTTCACTGCCTCAATTTTAATTTTTCCTCCAGTTCCGGTGAATTTGATGGCGTTACTCATTAGATTCGAAATAATTTGAATGGTCCTAACTTCATCTGAATAAATTTCGTTGCAGTCCTGAGATACTTCGCCTGATAGAACGATGTCTTTCGTTTCTGCAGTTGCCATGTAGATTCCAATCACTTCATTTACGATATTCGACAATGAAATAATCTTTGGTTCGCAATGTAGTGCTTTTGATTCAATACGTGTCACATCAAGAAGGTCTGAGACGAGTTTATTCATTCTTTGTATAGAGGGATCGAGACTTTTTATAAGAGACAATACTTTTTCAGAAGTCGATTCCTTGGATATAATTTTTTGAATAAGATGTGAGCTTAACGCCATACTCGTTAAAGGATTTTTTAATTCATGAGATATGATGCCTAGCATTTCATCCCTTGATTTTATTGCTTGATCTGCGATGTCCTTGGCGTGAGCGGCTTCATTTTTTGCTTTGTCAGCTTCAATCTTTTTTACAGTGAAGTCCGCAATGATTTTTTGGCCAAAGAAAAATAGATATGATTGAGCTAGCCCTAAAATAATGGTCAGAATGAATTGAGTGATTTCCTCTTTTGATTTTAAGATGACTTTTATCTCGTAAGTAAAAAAATAATCACTAGTGAGTGAAAAAGTTACTAAAAAAAGTATCCCCGCAAGACCCCCGCAATAGATGAAAACAATGGATGAGATAAGTATTGTTAAGACTGGAGGATAAATGAGTCCAGTTGGATAGAAAAAATTTAAAATAATGACTCCAGCACCAAAGGAGAGCATAAAAAAGACATATTTTTTTAGGAATGATCTTTTGGATAGATATTCTTTACTGATAAATCTAGCTAAAGAAATTTCCAACTGTGATTTTATGTTAATCATTTCATCCTTTGTTTTAGGGTACCGTTCCGCAGTATTGCTTGATAAACTTTAAAAGTATTTCTAAATCAATTGGCTTTTTAATAAATCCAGCTGTGTTTTTTAGGTGAGGGTCACTAGCAACTCCAGAAACAACACAGACTGGGATCTGGGCAATGGCATCTTCATGCTTTTTTGCTTCAAGAAATTCCATTCCATTCATGACCGGCATCAATAAGTCGAGTAAGATGAGGCAAGGACGTTCTAGCGTCTTTAGTATTTCAAGCCCTTCCTTGCCATCTTTAGCAGTAAACACGGAATAGCCTTCTAGTTCTAATAACATCTTGAGACTTTCTCTTATATCTTTCTCGTCTTCAACGATTAAAATGCTTTGGCATGACAATATAATCTCCGTTTTTTAAAGAATCTTCTTTTTCATTTGCAAAATAAATGCCACGAAGTTTAGTTGAATAATTGAGATCTAAAACTGGACTGAGCCCTTTGGACTAGACGCTCCGACCCCATATTTTCTGAACAGGCCGATCATTATTTTTTAAACTTAGTATCTTGCACTCATACTCTTCGGGACTCAAATACCCAAGAGATGAGTGCAATCTTTTTTTATTGTATACC
>CANEUH010000022.1 GCA_947441615.1 Bacteriovoracaceae bacterium
AATACAGTTTGGGTGTGTCGATAGCGGTGAGGAAATACCCAGTAACATCTCGAACCTGGAAGTCAAGCTCACTTGCGGCGAAGGTAGTGCCAGGGTCACTTGGTGTCAGAATAGCAAGATGCACCCTCCATTTTATAAAAAAAGCCCACTTAAACGTGGGCTTTTTTATTTTAGCCCCTACGTTCTCAATCACTTGCAGAAGAACAGGGTGCGCCATACAATTTAAGTATGGAAAAAAAAATCTTAAAGTTTCAATTATACTCCCTCTTTATTCTCACAACCCTCAATCTAGTTTATTTTTATTATCGGGATAATTTGCCTGATAATTATTATGAAATTAGTTATCAAAACTCCTCGATCAATTTTTTTACTTACTATTTTTTCACCTTACTCGCGAATTTTGGGTACTGGTGTGGAATCTGGATTACGGCCTCATTTATAACTTTTGCTATTTTACACACCTTTATTTTGACCAAAAAAAAGGATGTAAAAAATCAAATCGTAATTGCTACTCTTATCCCATTAACCATTTGTCTTTGCTATTTTGTACTTCCTGTCACTATTGGAGAGGGTCTCTTTTTTCTTATGAAAGAATATTTAAGCTCTCTTACAATTTTCTTCTCTATTCTATTTTTTGGTTCTAGCTTCTTTTATCTCGTTTCAGAGAAAAACTTTTTTAAAACAGCAAACTGGATCTGGAAAAAAATTCTTAATTCTATTGAATTCATTAAAACTCAAGATTTTTCAATCTTAAAATCCGCGAAAATTGTTCAAGTAAAAAATAAAATTCTCTCACTCACACTTCGTTTTAAAGAATTACAACTAAGTAAAACGATAGTAACTGCCTCGCCAAAACTAAAGATTACTGATTCTCCAAATATTTCTGAAAACATGACTCAAAGAAAACTTCCTGTTGAAGAGCTTATGGAAGCTGATGACACTGAAGAAGTTCAACATCATGAAACTGATGATGAGGAAGAACTAGATGAAGATGAATTTAATGATTCTTTAGACGATGAACATGAGATGGATGAAACTGAAGTTGAGGAGTTGGAGGAAGTAGAATCTCCATTTGAAACAAAGAAAAAAGTTGAAGATAAATTTTTTGAAAGTGAAGAACTCATAAATTGTCTTATACCGAAAAATCAATCTCATAAAATCAGTGATCCTTCAGATAACTATTTTACAACGATCGCTCGTGCGATCGAAGAAAAATTAAAAGAATTCAATATCAGTGCCCAAATCATAAATGTTCTTAAGGGCCCAGTAGTAGATACATTTGAACTGGAACTTGGAGCAGGTGTTAAGGTTGCTGGAGTGACAAATAGAACTGATGATCTCTCTCTTGCACTCATGGGTGCACCTATACGTATGGTTTATCCAATGAAAGGAAAATCCACAATTGGAATTGAGGTTCCTAGGAATCCTCGCGATGTGATCTATCTTGATGAAGTTTTAAAATCCCCTCATTTTAATAACACGAGCTACAAACTACCAATCGCAATGGGTAAAGATGCCTACGGTGATGCAGCTGTTATTGACCTTGCGGCAACCCCGCATTTACTAGTCGCTGGTACAACGGGTGCTGGTAAATCAGTATTCGTGAATACACTTTTAGTTTCGCTCATTATTAAATTTTCGCCAAAAAAATTACGTTTAATTATGCTTGATCCAAAACAGTTGGAACTAGCTCTTTATCAAAATCTTCCACACCTCATCATGCCTGTCGTGACGGATCCATCTGTTGCTTCAGCAGCACTCCTTTGGGCCATTGATGAAATGGAAAGACGATATTCATTGCTCAAAGATTTTGGTGTAAAAAACATCGAAGGATTTAATAAGAAAATTACAGGAGCTGGTACAGATCTCACTTGCAGGATAAATAAATACTATCCAGATGCAGAAGTTGTGGGGTTTGAGCTTCCTTACATCGTTGTTGTCGTTGATGAATTTGCTGATCTCATGCTCTCAAAATCTGGCAAGGCGATTGAAACATCTATTTCTCGGTTAGCTGCTAAGGCACGAGCTTCTGGTATTCATATTGTTCTCGCAACACAAAGACCTTCGACCGATATTATTACGGGTGTCATTAAAGCAAATTTTCCAACTCGTGTGTCCTTTAGAGTTTTCACGAATATTGACTCTAGGGTTATTCTTGATGGAATAGGAGCGGAGAAACTTCTTGGTAAAGGGGACATGCTCTTTAAACAGGGAATTGATATCCTTCGTATGCACTCAGCTTTTGTAAATGAAGATGAAATTGAAGCCCTGGTAAGTAAACTCTCTACCCTTCCATCACAATATGATCCAGGTGCGATGGAGTTTATTGAGAATAATGGAATTGTGGACACCGATGTTGATGGAATCACTTCTGATGCTGAAACAGGTGGACTCAAAGACGAAAAATATGATGAGGCCGTGAGATGCGTTGCGATGCATCGAGTTGCCAGCGCTTCGTTCCTCCAAAGAAGACTTGGAGTAGGCTATAACCGAGCAGCTAATTTAATAGAAGAAATGGAGCGTCATGGTGTGGTTGGACCAGCTCAAGGCTCTAAGCCTCGGAAAGTTTTAGTACCTCCACCCGCTGATTCTGCTCAGTAATTTAATCCGTTTGGGGCCACTTTTTAGTCGCTCCAAACTGATATTCAAAGCCTTGATTTCACTCTCAAAACGCTTGCCCTAAACAAGTCACCATGTTAAATACTCTAGACCAAATAATTACATCCCCCACAAGGGGAAATCTAATCACTTTAATTGGTTGGTCCATCAAGTAGATGGCACAAAGTGATTCGATCTAACCACCAAGGAGTTCTCATGTCTAAGTTACAAGTCAAGCAATTGCTTGAGGCCGGCGCCCACTTCGGTCACCAAACACACAAGTGGAATCCAAAGATGAAGAAGTATGTTTACGGCGAACGTAACGGCATCTACATCATCGATCTTCAACAAACTCTTCCTCTTGCTGAAAAAGCTTATGAGTTTTTAAAGAAGACATCTCAGTCTGGTAAGTCTGTTCTTTTCGTAGGAACAAAAAGACAAGCTTCAGACATGGTTAAGAAAAAAGCTGAAGAATGTGGTGCATACCATGTTACTTCTCGTTGGCTAGGTGGAATGCTTACAAACTACAAAACTATCGCTCTCTCTATCGATAAACTACGTAAAGTAGAAAAAATGAAAGAGAACGGTGATTTCAAACTTCTTACAAAAAAAGAGCAATCTAATATTGAGAAAGAAGTAGAAAAGCTAGAGAAGAACCTTGGCGGGATTAAGAATATGAGAAAGCTTCCAGGAGCTATCTTTATTATCGATCCAAACAATGAGCACATTGCTGTTAAAGAAGCGAACGTTCTTGGAATTCCTGTTGTAGCTGTTACAGATACAAACTGTGACCCTACTGGAATTGAGTACGTCGTTCCAGGAAACGATGACGCTTTAAAATCAATCACACTTTTCTTAGATTACTTCTCAAACGCAATCGTTGAAGGCGGATCTAAGGCTCGTAAAGATTCTGGTGAAGACCAAAATCGTGATCTTGATCTTGAAACAGAAATCCTTGCTAAGTATGAAAAGGATATCGATCTTCAAGGTGAAGAAGACGCTGAATAATTTTTTTAAAAATTTATAAAGGATAACGACCATGGCCTATACAGCAGCTGACGTAAAAAATCTTCGTGAAACAACTGGTGCGGGGATGATGGATTGTAAAAAAGCTTTAGACGAAACTGGAGATTTCCAGAAAGCCGTTGATTATCTTCGTGCAAAAGGCCTTGCGGCTGCTGCTAAAAAGCAATCTCGTGTTGCTGCAGAAGGTATGATCGCTGCAAACGTTAAAGGCAAACTTGCCGCTTTAGTAGAAGTTAACTGTGAAACAGATTTCGTTGCAAAAAACGATGCGTTCCAAGCTTTTGCTCACACAGCAGCTAACGTTGCTGTCGATGCAAACCTTACTACAATTGAAGAGCTCCTTAGCGCTAAAATCGCTAACGGTTTAACAGTTAAAGATAATGTTTCTGAGCTAACTATTAAGATTGGTGAAAAAATCGATCTACGTCGTGTAGCTGTTGTAAAACTAGATGGTAACGGAATGATTGGTTCATACGTGCATTCTGGTAAAATCGGTGTGCTTACTCGTGTAGAAACAGACAAAGACATCAATACGCATGATGCATTTAAAGATCTCGTGAAAGACCTTTGTATGCAAATTGCAGCAGCTGATCCAAAGTTTTTAAATGCTGGCGAAATCGATGAAACTTATAAGGCAAAAGAAGCAGAGATCTATGCTGCTCAACTCAAAGAGCAAGGTAAGCCAGATGCAATGATTCCAAACATTGTAAAAGGTAAACTCAATAAGCTTGCTTCAGAAGTTTGTCTTTATGAGCAGTCTTTTGTTAAGGATCCAGATACGACTGTTGGTAAATTAATTGAAAAAGTTGCAAAAGAAACAGGGGCAACAATCAAAGTTACCAAGTTTATTAAACTGAACCTTGGTGAAGGTATTGAGAAGAAGTCAGAAAACTTCGCTGAAGAGATTGCAAAAATTACTGGGAACAATTAATCCCAAATAAGATTCAAGAAAAGGGGACTTCAAAGTCCCCTTTTCCTTTTTAAAGGGTCTCATGAAATATAATCGTGTTCTCATTAAACTATCAGGCGAAGCTTTAGCTGGAGATCAGGGGTCTGGAATCTCGGGAGATATTCTAGAGAAAATAAGCTCTGAAATTAAATCCCTTCATCAGACTGGTTGTGAGATTGCAATCGTTGTTGGAGGTGGAAATATTCACCGTGGTGTTGCTGGCGCAACATCTGGAATGGATCGTGCGACTTCGGATTATATGGGGATGATGGCAACCGTTATTAATTCTCTCGCCCTTCAAGATGCGCTTGAGAGAAAAGATGTGTACACAAGAGTGCTTTCAGCGATTGCTATGCAAGAAGTTGCAGAGCCTTATATTCGTCGCCGTGCTGTTCGCCACCTCGAGAAAAAACGAGTTGTGATTTTCGCAGCGGGTACAGGGAATCCCTATTTCACAACTGATACCACAGCGGCCCTTCGTGCGAATGAAATACATGCAGAAGTTATTATGAAAGCGACAAAGGTTGATGGAATCTACGACAAAGATCCAATGAAACATAAAGATGCAAAGAAATTTGAAAAACTCTCATACATTGAAGTCCTTAATAAGGATTTAAAAGTGATGGATTCGACTGCTATTACACTCTGTATGGATAACGATATGGATATTGTCGTCTTCAACATGTTTGAAAGCGGAAATATTGCAAGAGTTGTTAATGGCGAAAATATTGGAACTGTAGTTACTAAAAAAGCATAAGGAGATTAGGTTATGATGAAAGAGCTAAAGCCTATACTTGATGATCATATGAATAAAGCGATTAAGTCGCTTCAAAACCAAATGTCGAAAGTGAGAACTGGTCGTGCAACAGCTTCGGTTCTCGATGGAATTTCTGCAGACTATTACGGTACACCAACTCCTATAAAAAACTTAGGTCAGATTTCAACACCAGAAGCACGCCTCCTTCAAATCCAGCCTTTTGATAAGACAGCAATTCAAGCGATTGAAAAAGCGATCCTTGCTGCCAATATTGGTTTAACTCCTGGGAACGATGGAAATTTTATCCGAATTTCCTTCCCGGCACTGACTGAAGATAAACGTAAAGCGTTTGTTAAGGACGTTAAGAAACTTGGCGAAGATACAAAGGTTGCGATTAGAAATATTCGTCGTGATCAAAATGATAAAGTAAAAGCTGCTGAAAAAGATAAAAAAGTTTCTGAAGATGAGTCTAAAAAGATTCAAGATGAAATTCAAAAGATCACAGATAACTTTATTAAGGAAGTTGATAAAGTCGTTGAAGCTAAAGAGAAAGAGCTTTTAACGGTTTAAGGCATTTATGTCTAAGATTAAACATGTCGCCATTATTATGGATGGAAATGGTCGCTGGGCAAAAAGGCGATTCAGACCTCGTATTTGGGGACATGTTCGTGGCTCTAGTGTTGTTTCCGATATTGTGAAATCTGCTGATGATATTGGTCTCGCTGCACTTACCATGTATGCTTTTTCAACTGAAAATTGGTCAAGACCACTTGAAGAAGTTTCCTCTCTCTTTAAATTGTTAAAAAAATTTTTAATTAAAGAGAAGGCAAGGATCCTCGCCAATAATATTAAATTTAAAGTTATTGGCGAAACTCAATCGCTTCCTCACGAAACCATTTCATTAATTAATGAGATGGAGGAACTGACAAAAAATGCCACAGGTCTAAAACTAACTTTTGCTTTTAATTACGGTGGACGCTCTGAAATAGTTAGGGCCGTAAATTCTTTCCAGTTAAGTCACCCTGATCGTCTGATCACAGAAGCTGACCTGAATGGACTTATGTATCGTCCTGAAACAGGTGATGTTGATCTTATGATCCGAACAGGTGGTGAGCAGAGAATCTCAAATTTTCTTATCTGGCAAATGGCCTATGCCGAATTATATTTTACACCAACAAAATGGCCAGATTTTACACCGAGTGAATTTAAGAAGATTGTTGACCACGTCTCTTTCCGTGAAAGACGGTTTGGTAATGTGAGCCATCAAGGCGATTTAGGTGATTCAATGGAAAAAGCAGATAATCACAAGACTGCTTTCGTTGAGGGGGCCAAGTACTGATGTCAAATAATATGACTCGAATCATTTCTGGACTGGTTCTTCTCTTAATTGTTGGATTATGTCTTTATATGGGACCTAAGGCTAGCCTTGTTGCCATTGGGCTAATTGGTCTATTTACCATCGATGAAATCATCACGAATTTCTACGATCAAAGTCGCTTATCAAAAAAATATATTTTTGCTCAGATCATTTACGTCGGATGCTATTCGTTTTTTAACTTTTATCAGATTAGTCAATCATCATTTAGCTTCTGGATCTCGGCGGGCATCGTACTCAACGTGCTCCTCTTATGTTATCTTTTTGTTGTGTATAAAAAATCTGAATTACTTCTAAAAATATTCAAAGCGACCTCTTGGGGTGCTGGCTTTTTTGTCGTGATCCCAATGATTTGTCTTTCTTATATTGTGCATTTTAATAATTGGATCATCTTATTTATTGGTCTCATGATTTTAAATTTCATGGTTGATACGGCAGCTTATTTCACCGGAAAAAAATTTGGAAAACATAAGCTTTGGGAAGCCGTGAGTCCTAAGAAAACGATAGAGGGTTTAGTCGGTGGGGTCATTTTTTCCGTCTTAACAACCAGTGTTTATTGGAATTATTTTGTTGAAGAGGTTAATCCTCTTTTAATCATCTTTTTTGTTATTGTCGCTTGTTGCTCTCAAATTGGAGACCTCGCTCAGTCCAAGTTAAAAAGACAGTTTGAAATTAAAGATAGTTCGTCTTTAATTCCAGGCCATGGTGGAGTATACGATCGAGTTGATAGCTTGATGTTTGTTGCACCTCTTTATGCTTTTTATCTGATGGCGAATTTCCGTTAAGGAATAGTTTATGTTAGAAAAAGTTCTCATTTTTGTTATTTTTTTGGGTCCACTCATTTTCTTTCATGAATTAGGACATTTCTTTTTTGCTCGATTTTTTGGTGTAAGAGTTGAAGTCTTCTCCATAGGGTTTGGACCTAAAATCTTCAAGTATGTCCACAAAGGCACAGAGTACGCATTATCAATTATTCCTCTCGGGGGATATGTGAAAATGTTTGGAGATGATCCCTTTTCTGAAGTGACTCTTTCTGAAGAAGAAAAGAAAGTCGCCTTCAACTATAAATCAAAGTTTGCAAGATTTTGGATTGTTTTCGGAGGACCTCTCGCTAATCTTATTCTTGCCTATGTTTTATATGTCGGTTTGCTTGCAGGTGGAGAAAGAGTCCCTGAGACAAAAATAGGTGTTGTTGCTGAAAAATCAGTTCTGTTTGAAAAAGGTCTTAGAACTGGAGATGTATTAGTTGGAATTAACGATGAGAAAATTTTAAGTTTTGATGACCTGAATATTAAAAGTTCAAGAGTTGATAAAGTCATCGTCCAAAGGAATGGTCAAAAGATTGATCTAAGCATCGATATGGGGTTTGAGCCATTCATAAATCAATTTGTTGAAATTGTTTCTTTAGTTAAAAAACCGATATTTATAAATAAAAGCGGTGAAAAGTTTTTAGTAAGTTTAGTTCAAAAACCAGAGGAGATGTCATTCTCCATCGACGAAGTTAAGGCTGGGTTTTCTGGAAAGGCTTATCTTTATAAACTCACTGACAAAGACGGTAAGCTTAATGCTGACTTTAGTTCTGAGTCTGAAATGACTTCAGGCAAGGATCAGTCAATTGCGGACCTTCTCAAAGGTCTTGAATTCTATCCAATTGACCTGTCTGTTAGAAATGTTGTGATGGCATCTCCAGCGGATAAGGCGCAAATTAAGAAAGGCGATATCCTGGTTGAGGTTGATGGAAAACAACTTCAAAGCTTTGAAGACTTAAGACAAGGTCTCCAACTTTTTCCAGACGGAAAGGAAGTTGAAGTAAAAATTCTTTCTGCCGGGAAAACGGTTACAAAAAAATTGATTCCGGAAGTGAAAGAAATAGAGAAAAAAAAGACCAAGATTATTGGTATTGAAAGTGCCGTTGAATACGTACAGCCCAAATTGATCGTCGTGAAGTCAGATAACATCGGCGAAGCTGTTCTTGGAGCATTCGCTAGAACTTGGGACGGAGTCGTAAAAACATTTAGTGGTTATAAAAAGCTTATCACTAGAGAAGTATCGCTCAATAATATCGGTGGACCACTTGCCATAGGTAAAGTCGCCTCAGATTCGTTCAATATCAGTCTTTCGATGTTTTTTAGATTAATGGCAATTATTAGTATTAATTTAGGAGTTATTAATTTATTTCCAATCCCTGTTTTGGATGGTGGACATATAATGTTTCTCATCTTCGAAACATTTAATGGCGGCCCACTTTCGAGAAGAAAACTTGAGATTGCACAAAAGTTTGGAGTCTCAATTTTGTTCTTTTTAATCTTTGTGGCTTTATTTAACGATATATCCAAACTGTTTTAAATTTTGAGTTACTTATTTGTTGATTCTACATACGACTTAAACTTAGGTCTTCTCGACGATAGATTGCACTGGCTTGGTATTGAAAAATTTAAAGGCCAGAAGGCATCGGCAATCATTCAGACCGAGTCTTATAAATTATTAGAAAAGAATAATTTAAAGATGAGGGATCTCAAAGGGATCATAACGGTGAATGGTCCGGGGTTCTATACGGGTCTTAGGCTATCTGAGGGACTATCTGATGTATTTAGTTTTTTTGGATGTAAGCAATACTCATTTTATAGCTACGAAATTCCAAAGTGGTGTGGGTATGAAACCGGTCTGTGGTTCACGAAGGCCTATAGAGGTGAGTATTTTATCCATCAGTGGGGACATGACAAAGTTTCGCAAAAATTGATTGCGGTCAAAGAAATTGATACGCACATTGAAGATGTGAAGCACTTTATTCATTCCGAAGCTTCTTTAGATCAGCACAGCTCGTCTGTTCTCAGGGATCCGATCCACACGAGTGACCTTATTTTAAAGCATTCATTTGAAATTTTTACTGAAGTCCTTAATGCCGAAAAGAAAGAGCCATTTTATTTTCGAGCACCAGAAGATGAGTTCAAGGTAAATCCATGACTCGGTTCTTCTTTCTACCTTCAGAAATAACTTATTCTCTTTTAGGCGTTTTGATCTATGCCTTCGTAAAACTCCCTCTTTCAATTGAGATCCCTATAATTATCTTGAGCTCTTTTGTGCTTTTTCTTTTTCGAAGAGCTTCAATTCCGTACCGAGATACAGTTAAAAATGACGGAGAAATTTATCTTACTCCCGTTCATGGGAGAGTTGCCTCAATAAGGCACTCTGTTTCGAGCATGGATTATCCTTCTCCCTGTCATGAAATAAGAATTGCGATTTCTTTTTGGGATGAAAAAGGTCTTTATCTTCCAACGAGTGCTGAAGTGACTTTTCTAAAAGCGAATAAGGGTAAAAAACTAAACCGAGACCTAGAGACCCACTTTTTTTATGGGCCTGTTGATGAGCTTGCCCACACAGACTTTATCATCATGTCGAAGAATAAACTTCAGACATTAATGCGGTTTATTGATTGTAATTCGGGGATTAGACCAACTATATGGTTGAAATCCGGTGATAGAGGTCGAGCGGGGGCGTGTTTTGGGTATTATCCTTTTGGAGGGACTCTGCTAATCTATTTGCCGGCCAATAGTGATGTTTTAGTTTTTGAAAATGAAACCCTCATACCTGGTCAAACTGTTATCGCTGCAATTAAAGATCAACCTAAGGTTTAATTATGCCACTTGAAAGTCGTCGTCTTGCTTATTTTATCCCCAATACATTTACTGCCCTCAATATGGCGTGTGGATTCATAGCGATTCTTTTTGCTTTTCATGGAGAGTTCTATAAAGCGTGCATGTTCATTGTTCTTGGGGCGATCTTTGATAGTGTGGATGGACGAATTGCTCGAATGACTAATACTCAATCCGCTTTTGGGGAGCAGTTTGATTCTTTGAGTGACTTGGTTTCCTTCGGGGTTTCACCGGCGATTGTCTATTATTTTCGTTTTCTTAAAGATGCAGGAAGGCCTGGAATGGTTGCCTGTTTTTTCTTCATGCTTTGTGGGGCCCTAAGACTTGCTAGGTTTAATGCCAATATTGATAAAAATAAATCAGATTACTTTCAGGGACTACCTATCCCTGGTGGTGCTACTGCCGCAATTAGTTTGATTTTTCTGGGAATTAATTTTCCAGAGATTGAAAATTTTAAACCACTCACCGTAGCCTATCTTCTTTTTTACGCAGCCCTTATGATTTCAAATATCCCTTTTCCTAGTTTTAAAAAATCTGAGTGGGTTAAGAATCATAAGAAACAAGTTTTAATGGTCATCTTCATGATTATGGCCTCGCTCTTTATTTATGAAGAAGTCATGATTCCCGTGATTATTACTTTTTATGTTTTGGCTTCACTTATTTATTGGATGACTCATTTAAAAAAGTTTGAACACATTTTTGATTGGTCAGAAGAGCCAGAAACTGAAGCTAAGTGATTCACTTTTACCGTCTTACTCTGGAGTATAAGGGAACTCGATATTTAGGCTGGCAGGTTCAGCCTGACGATGCCGGTCTTACAGTTCAGGGTGAACTCAATAAAGCTCTCAGAGTTATTTCCAAGTCAGATGATGTAAAAAGTATGGGTGCCGGTCGGACTGATGCTGGTGTTCATGCCCTTGGGCAAGTCGCTAAAATAGCTATCGTTCTAAAGATCGCTCCAGAAAATTTACGTAAGGCCCTTAATGTGAATTTACCAGATGATATTCGGGTGATTTCTTGCGAAGTTTCGGATGAAGATTTTTTTCCTACGATACACGCCAAATCTAAGGAATATCATTATCGGTTTACTTGTAACCGCTCGTTCACTGCTTTTCAGAATGAACTTATCTGCAACCATCCCTTTGAATTAGATCTAGAAAAAATGCGTGCGGCCTGTCAGATCCTGATCGGTACTCATGATTTTTCTAATTTTTACTGTGAAGGGACCGAGGTTTCGCATAATGTTCGCGATATTTTTGAATGTGAGATTTTAGAAATCCCACAAGAGAATTGGATGCTCCCCTCTCATTACGTATTTAGAATAGTTGGAAATGGTTTTTTAAAGCAAATGGTTAGACTACTCATGGGCGCAATTTGGAACATCGGGAGAGGGAAAATTACCCTTGAAGATTTAAAACAGGCCCTAGGCCCCAACAAGGTTCAAAGGTTGGGCCCGGTTGCTCCACCCGAAGGTCTTTATATGGTTCGCGTCAATTACTGAATTCTTTGACAATTTCAGGCTTTGTGTTAAAAACACTAATTCAAATTTTTCACTCGGAAACAAGAGAGATTTTATGTCTTACATCATTGAAAATGTTAACAGCTGCACGAAGAAATTAGTCTTCAACTTCGAGAAAGTTGATCTTTCGAAAGAAATCAAAGAAGCACTAATTGCAAAACAAGCAAGCTCAAACCTTAAAGGATTCCGTAAAGGTAAAGCTCCTTTAGAAATGGTACAAAAATTATTTGGACCACAAGTTGAAAACGATGCTCTTTATCGCTTCATTTCTGATCAATATTACCAAGCGGTAAAAAAAGAAAATCTTCGTGCTGTTGGTTACCCACAGTTCGGAAACACAAAATATGAATTGGGAAAAAATGTTGCCTTTGAAGCAACTGTTGAAATCATTCCTGAAATTGAATTAAAAGATTACTCAAAGTTCACTTTCAAGAAGGATTCTGAGACTGTTTCGGACGAAGATTTTGAAACACTTAAGAAGAACTATCTTTCAAACAAAGCTGAAATCGTAGAAGTAAAAGATGCTGGTCATGCTTTAAAACAAGGTGATTTTGCTGTTTTTAACTTTGAAGGTGAAATTGCTGATGGATCTAAGCCAGAGAATATGAAGGCGCAAGAATACATGCTTGAAATCGGTTCTGGTCAGTTCATTCCAGGATTTGAAGACGGAATGATTGGTCTTAAAAAAGGCGAAAAGAAAGATGTGAAAGTCACTTTTCCAGCTGAATACCATGAGGAGTCGTTAAAGAATGCTCCAGTGACTTTTCACGTAGAGCTTCTTGAAATTAAAACTAAAATCCTTCCGGATTTTACAGATGAATTAGCAAAAGAATTTGGTTTTGAGTCAGTTTCAGATTTTACGACAAAAAACAAAGAAAGAATGGCGACTCAGAAAAAGCGTGAAGTTCAAACAAAACTTCAGCAAGAAATTCTTGAGAAGCTTATTTCGGAAAACCAATTTGATGTACCAACGGCACTCATTGAAGATCAAAAGCAATCTGTTAAAGAAGAGCTTTCTCGCAATTTAAAGCAGCAAGGATTTAACGACCAAATGATTGGTTTATACTTCGAGCGCTGGGATGCGGATGTGACTCAAAAAGCTCTATTCCAAGTTCGTTCTGGCCTTATCCTTGATAAGCTAGCTAAGAAATATAATGTAGAATCAACTGAAGCTGATTTAGATGTGAAAATCGAAGAAATGGTTTCTCAATCTGGAATGAAGAAAGAAGAGATTACAAAATTTTATAAATCTAACGAGAACGTTAAGCGTAATCTTATGTACGCTATCCGCGAAGAAAAAACATTCGCAGCTCTTATGAAGGATATGAAAGTTTCTTAATTTTTTTTCTACTGCTCCTCCTTTTGGGGGAGCAGTTTTCCCACCAAAATCCTCGCACTAACTTCATTCGACATCTTCCATCTGAATAAACTACATTGATATGATCTTCCTTTATCTGAGTGATGAGCATTTTCCCATCAGGGTAAAAATCATTCCTAGATAATCCAGGGGCCCTTAGATGGTCCATATTGAGATCGTGGCAATAGAGGAGACTTAGTGCGATCAGAGATTTCCAGTATTTTCTCTGAAGTAAAAGAATCATTATTAATCCGATGATATTTACTTCAATGGTTGGTAATTTCATCGAGAGACTTGCACAGAGATTAACCGCTTCTTGGGTGAGTTTGAGTAAGAAAATTCCTGATTTTAACTGCCAACTCCAAAGTGGAATGGCGAGTAGGAAAAGAAAAGGCATTAAGATCGTAAATAAGAGATTTAATAGCGGTGAAAAAATAAGAAGTAGTGGTGAAATATCGCTTTCTTGAAAAAAAGCAATCATGAGTTGGGCCAAGAAAAAATAAAGAATAAGAACAAGACCGTCAAAACCTGAATAAATAATTCCTAAGAAGAGAAAACTGTAAGTAAAACTCAATGTGCTTTCTTGAAAACTTCCCCACAGAATGTCCAAAATGAGAGCGATGATAAATCCTTCATGCCGTCCGAAGATCCTCTGATGTCCCTTGATGAGAACCATCCTTTTCAGTGCTCCAAATCCCGGAAGAAGACAAAGTGTCATTCCGATCATGCATAAAATAATCAATTCACTGCGCGGGCGTTTCATCAGTTTCATTAGTGGTGAAAGGACGGCACTAAGATGAAATCCGGATGGAGTGAAGACGTGATTAAGTCCAAGTTCTTTATATTTTTCCTTTAAGATTTTTGAAACAGGTGCAGAACGTCCTGTCAGAACCGATTCCCAAAGTTTTAGGTATTCCAAATCACTCTTTGGAACGAGGGATCTGGCGTCTTCAAAGTTTTTGAGCTTTATGACTCGATCCTGTTTATAAAAACGGCTAAGCAGTCTGGCCTCATGTGATTTTTGAATCAGCATCAGGCTAAAGGAGACTGTAAAGATGATGAGTGGCCATGTTCGATTCATCATGCATCTGGAGCAAGAATTGGGCCTGCAAATTCAAAGCTAAGTCTAAGATAGTACAAGGGTGATTTTGCGGGGAGTAAAAGGGATTCCCTTGCAGGATACGAGTTCTTGGGATACTTAGGTGGGACGATGGATATGAGTATAAAGAGTCTACTTCCTGAAATTGAGAATTGGCTTAAGGAAGATGATCTCACTAGAAATTTTCATTACACCCGATTGCTACCTAAGCATCCGGTTAAGCTTTCACTGAAAGTGAAGTCTCCACTTGTTTTGGCGGGCACAGATTATTTTAGGGCAACTTTCCTAGCACTTGGCTCCCATGCAGATTTTTCGAACTTAAACGAATTTGAAGGCAAAACTTTAGGTGTTCAGACGATTGAGCTTTCAGAACCATTACCTTTTAATGTTGCAGTAACTGGAGAGAGACTCGCTCTTAATCTTCTTCAGCATGCGAGTTCAATTGCCACTTGGACTGATAAACACGTTCAACTAGCAAAAAATCAGGGAATTAAAATTCTTGATACAAGAAAAACGACACCTGGTCTTCGCTCCCTTGAAAAATACGCCGTAAGACTTGGTGGGGGATATAATCACCGCTTTGGTCAGACAGATTCTTGGATGATTAAAGATAATCATAAGTCATCGTTGGGTGGTCTCAAGGCCTCTTGGGATTTTTTTCTTGGCCAAGGTGCTTTTTATAATAACATTATTGTTGAAATTCATTCTCTATCAGAGCTTAAAGAGGCCATCGCCCTTGGTTGCACGCACGTGATGTTAGATAACTTTGACCCTGAAGCAATTAGAGAAGCAATAAAATTAAAGAAGTCTGGCATGACCTACGAAGTGTCTGGTGGACTTAATTTAGGAACAATGTCGAATTATCTGATTGAGGGTGTGGATGCCTTAAGCATGGGTTCTATAACCTATTCGGCTCCAAGGGTTGATCTCTCTTTAAAATTTAAGGCACTATGAAAGATTTTAATACAGATGTACTCATTATTGGTTCTGGTATTGCTGGTCTGTCGGCGGCCATAAAGCTAGCGGAAAAAAAACTTAATATCACTATAGTCACTCGAGAGAAGCGACCTGAGATAACGAATACATTTTGGGCACAGGGTGGGATCATTTATAGTCCGAAAGATCACAATGATCAGGAAGACCTCATTAAAGATATTATGAAGGCCTCTGCTTTTACCTCTAACGAAGAAGCAGCTAAGATTCTTTCTACTCGTTCGGCCGAAATTATTGATGAGGTTCTAATTCATAAGTCTCACACCGATTTTGCAAAGGATGCTGAAGGTGAGCTTCTTTTTACCAAGGAAGCTGCTCACTCAAAAGAACGAATTATTTATAATGGAGACATGACAGGTAAAGCTATTCAAGTCTCGCTTCTCAATTACCTTTCTAATGAGAGTAAGTTTCCAAACGTAACATTTCTCACATCACATACTGCGATTGATCTTATCACTCCCAATCATCACGGAGTTGATATCACTCAGCGCTACGAAGAAAATCAAGTTCTCGGTGCGTATCTTTTGGATCAAAAATCAAAGGAAGTTCGAAAGGTTCTTTCAAAGATAACGATTCTCGCTACCGGAGGAATTGGGGCACTCTACCTTCACCACTCAAATGCTGAAGGGGCGAGAGGGGATGGCCATGCCATGGCCCACAGGGCCGGTGCCTATGTGACGAATATGGAGTTTATCCAATTCCACCCAACGACTTTTTATAATCGCTCTTCTCATCGACGCTTCCTGATTTCAGAAGCAGTTAGAGGTGAGGGAGGAAAGCTCATCAATGCTAAGGGTGAGGCCTTTATGAAGAAGTATCACCCTGATGCTGAGCTTGCTCCACGTGATATCGTCGCGAGGGCCATTCTTGAGGAAATGATCGCTGAAAAAGAAGATTGTGTTTATCTAGATATCACCCATAAGAATGAGGAATACCTAAGACAGCGCTTCCCAACGATCAATGCTTATTGCTTAGAGAATAAAGTTGATTTGGCCAAAGAACCAATACCTGTGGTTCCTGCTGCTCACTACACTTGCGGGGGAGTCAAAACTGATCTTAAAGGTAGAACAAATCTAAAACGACTCTATGCTGTGGGAGAAGTTGCCTGCACGGGTCTTCATGGGGCCAATCGCCTTGCTTCAACTTCACTTCTTGAGGGCCTTACTTGGGGCTATATTGCGGCCGAAGATATTCTCACCTACGTCCAAGACGTTAAGGATTATGATCTTAATAAGATCAAAGGTTGGAGCTTGGGCCATGAGGAGATTGATCTCGCTCTCATTACCCAGGATCAAATGACCCTAAGACAGACGATGTGGAATTATGTTGGCCTATCAAGATCCAAAAATAGGCTAAACCGCGCGAGAGCAATGTTTATTGAACTTCAGGATGAAATATCTAAATTTTATAAGAATGCCCAACTCCACGATGAACTGATCGGGTTAAGAAATGGAGTAGAGGTTGCCTTTATGGTTTTGAATGCATCTCTTCGAAATAAACAGTCAGTTGGTTGTTTTTATCTAAAAGACTAGAAACGGCAGTAGAAATTATATACGAGACTTTTCCCAGAAGTTATTTCTCCCTCATCTTTTGGCTCTGGAGAAAAGGGAATAATCATATTTCCATAAAATTCTTTCGTTTCAGAAATGTCTTTAGGTTTTCGATCAAGCATAACAAAAACGGTCTTAAGGATTTTATTTTTTCTCTTAATCTTATAGATCATGCGAGGAATGCGATTAACGATCAAATCCGATCTTACAAACTTCAAATCTTCTCCATCTAAATTCATTGAAAGAGTGTTGGCATTCGTAAGACTAAAAATGTCGACGAACGTGGAAAATTTAAGTTCATTCAAAATATTAGAACTATTGTTATAGACACCATTAACGAGATGGCAATTCGCCTCTGTTGAAGCAAAGCAGTTCATCGAAGTGAATAATAAAAGAGTCCATATAAAACGCATGGGGCGCATCATAAGGATATTTTATGATTTGTAGAGGATTAAATCTTTAGTTGTAAAAATTTCAAAATACTAGTTTAGAAGAATTGGTTGCGATTCTTCATGAGTAAACCATCTGATGATATCTTTGGGAGTGGCAATGATTCGAGTTGTTGGTATGGTTCGGTTTGCTTTGGTAACAGTACCATCACAGAGAGCATGGGTTTCATTAAGAACTTCGATTTCTTGTAAGACCACTTCTTTTGTGAGATTTTTTGAAACAATAGATCAAACTCATCCCCACGATTGATGATAGATAGTGACTGACCTCTCGCTGCAATCATTTTTAATCAGTATCAGATGCAAGAACGTGGGGATAGGTAGGTTGAATAAATTACTGCTAGCTATCACTGAGAGGTCTAAAATAGGAGTGTCCTAAGAGAACAAGATTTCGGCGAATAAAGTTTCTTCTACGAAGTACAAAGTTAGTTGGACGTTTAGGATTCCACCGACGAGGATTAGGAAGAATCGCCGCAAATAATTGCGCCTCTCCAAGGCTTAGCTTACTTGAAGGTTTTTTCCAGAAGTGAGTGGCAGCTGCTTCTGCACCATAAATACCTGGACCTAGTTCAATGACATTAAGATAAACTTCAAGAATTCTTCTTTTATCCCAAAGCATTTCAATGAGAACAGTGAAATAAACCTCTAAACCTTTTCTTAAGTAAGTTCTTGAGGGATAGAGGAAAACATTTTTAGCTGTTTGCTGAGAAATAGTAGAGGCCCCCATTTTCACTTTACGACGTTTATTCGCATCAATGGCCTTTGCGATCGCTTCAAAGTCAAATCCATTATGGGAGAGAAACTTAGGGTCTTCAGAAGCGATGACTGCTCTTTGTAAGTGAGGAGAAATTTCATCAATTGAAACCCAGTCCTTACTAATAGGAACCCACTTTCCCTCTAAGGCATATTCAATGGTTCTTAAAACAACGAGAGGGGTGGCATAGACGGGTAACCAACGATAGGCGGAAACTAAAAGAAAACTTCCAATAAAAAAAGCAGCAATACTTAAGAGGACGATCTTTTTGATCTTCCCAAAGTAAGGCCGCGCTTTTGCAAATTCTCTTCTAATGTATCCCATACTCTTCTTTGATAAATAAAAACAAACTTTCTGTCTCTTATTATATTGTAGAAGCGGTAAATTCTACTTGCCCCGAAATATTTTTCCTCCCCACTTGCAATTTCCCCTAGGGGCAAATGTGAGAAAGTTGGACCCAATAAATCCCTGTTTTTGCATGGCGACATGCTGAGACTGTGGCATTTTTACAGACTGAAGTGTCCTTGTGAATGACTTTTCAATTCTATTCCTTTAGAACCACTCAAAACTTGAATCATAGGTGCACTTTATGAACTTGGAACCAAAAAAATTTCAGGAAAAATCCCTTTATTTTACTTCATTGGGATGCTCAAAAAACTTAGTCGACTCCCAGGTCATGTTGGGACATTTAAAGCTTGATGGTTTCACCATTGCGCAGGAGCCACAGGATGCCGAAGTCATCATAGTGAATACTTGTTCGTTCGTTGAAGCCGCTAAGGTTGAATCAATTGAAACCGTTTTAGATCTTGCGACTTATAAAGAAGATGGAAAATGCCAGGCATTGGTGATGTCTGGGTGTATGGCACAGAGATACTCAAATGAATTAGAAAATGAGATGCCGGAAATCGACATGTTTATTGGAACGGGAGAGTATCACAAAATCGTTCCTCTCTTAAAGGCGATGGAAGAAGGAAAGCTTGAAAAAAAATCTTTCGTAGAAATTCCACGGTTCATTCATACAGAGTTTGATCCACGTTTAAATACGTCTCCCTTTTATATGGCGTGGTTAAAAATTTCTGAAGGATGCAATCGAAATTGTACCTTCTGTATTATTCCTACACTTCGTGGAAAGCTTCGTTCTCGTACAGTAGATTCTTTAGTTAAGGAAGCTGAACAGTTGGCATCAACAGGTGTACGTGAATTAAATCTTATTTCTCAGGACTTCTCTGACTACGGCGTAGACTTAGAGGGGGGCGGAAAGAAAGAGAGCAAGAACCCAATGATCTATGAGCTACTTTCTAGGCTAGAAAAAGTTCAAGGTATAGACTGGGTTAGAGTGTTTTATTTTTATCCAGATGATCTGACTGAAGATGTGATGGATTTAATGGCGAAATCTACAAAAATCAC
Organism: Bacteriovoracaceae bacterium; assembly: GCA_947441615.1. Lineage (GTDB taxonomy): Bacteria > Bdellovibrionota > Bacteriovoracia > Bacteriovoracales > Bacteriovoracaceae > Peredibacter. The sequence goes on from CANEUH010000022.1 coordinate 19,487, forward strand.
AAAATATTTAGATATGCCCGTCCAGCACTTTGCCGACGGTGTGCTTAAGAGAATGAATCGCCGAGTAACTGAAGAAGTTATTCATCAAAAAATTAAAACCCTTCGGGAAAAAATTCCAGGCATCGTTTTAAGGACTTCGATCATTGTTGGTTTCCCTGGTGAAACAGAAGAAGATTTTGAAGCTCTTCTAAATGGAATTAAGACTGCACGATTTAACCACCTTGGAGTCTTTAAGTATTCTGATGAGGAAGGAACTCCAGCTGTTCGCTTAAAAAACAAAGTTTCTCAAGAGATTATTGATGAGCGTTTTGAAAAGCTTTATGAGGCACAAAAAGAAATTGCTCGTGAATTAAACCAAGAATATGTAGGTAAAGTGATTGAAGTTCTTGTTGAAGGACCACACGAAGAAACGGAACTCCTTCTCCAAGGTCGCCATGCTGGTCAGGCCCCAGATATTGATGGAAAAGTGATCATTAACGATGGATTGGCCAAGGCCGGAGATATAGTAAAAGTTGAAATAACTGAAGTCCTAGACTACGACCTCGTGGGAAGAATTATTCAATAAATGATTCTTTAAGGAAGTCATGATGAGATTACTTACCTTTCTTCTAGCCCTGTTTTTTTCATTTTTTGCATCAGCATTTACTCAAGAAGTGAATGTTGATGTTATAACTGCCAAAAAGCACTTAAATTTTCCCGTGGGTGTTGGATCAAAAGTAAGATTAACTTTCAGTACGGATCAAAAGACGAAAGAAGCCATCTTCTTAGGACGATTGGTTAATCAAGAAAATGAAACTGAAGAGTATTTATTTTTAGATGAAGTAAAAACTCGAATTGTCATGATTGATTCAGAAAATATTGTGGGACTAAGAAAATCCCGTACAGAGGCCATCGTCCGACCTATAAATCAGCAGGGTTCAACTTGTGCAGCTTATGGTTTCTTTCATTTTTGGAATCAAATGCATGCCAGTGGTTTTAATAAATCAGAAAATCTTACTCAAATGATGAGCTCTGACCGCACTCGTCTTCAGTTTTTAGAGGAAGCGATCGATATCTATTATTTGCAGAATCGTAATAACATCACAAACATTATGAAGCTTTTCGGCAAGAGATTTGGCTTCTCTTGTAAGTCACATCATTTTACAAGTTCTAAGGATGTTTCTGAATTTCTCTTTATTAAGTCAGCCGAAGGAAGACCTCTTTTGATTGATTTTAATATTGGTTCGGATATGGTTTCTTCAACTTATGAAATTAAAGATTACGAAAATCCGACTTCGATTGACCCTCGTCTTTGGATCCCTCGTCAAGTTGGGCAAAGAACTGCTAGTGGCCACGTGATCGTAGCGGCCGGGTCATTTATTTCTAGGGGAAAGAAGAAACTTTTAATTCTAGATTCTAACTGGTCTGAACCCAGAGTTTGGGATCTCGAGAAATATGTAGCTAGAAAAGCTGCTTATAAAGAAATGGGTGTTCATACTTGTCAGTGATCTTTTAGAGGCGACTTTTTTTGATTTAGTGCTTCTTCAAGGTCTTTAATTTCATCATTTAATTTATTGTTTTTTGCTTCGTGTAGTTTGTAATGAAGAAGACCATAGGCCTGTTTGTCCTTTAGGTCTTTTGTGAGAAGCTTTGTTTCCATTTGAACCAACCCTAGTTCAATTTCTTTTACTTGAGCTGAAAGTTCTTTGAACCTGAGATCAATTTGATGGTGTAGATCGTTAATGAGAGCAGAGGTTTGAGTCACGACTGCTGCTACGATAACATCGTCCTCAATTTTACGCTTTTTCGAAAAGAAACTTCCAAACATGATTCACCCCGCTCTTATCTATCATAGAGCAAAATGACATAAGAATCTTTCGAGGCAAGAATCTCCTAGTGAGAGGGTAGAGGATTTGACTTAAAATGGTTGAATAATTAAGGAGTTACTTCGTGAAAAAGTTGATTATCGTCATCGGACTTCTATCCTCTATGATTTCATTCGCTCATGCGTCCTCTGTTGAGCCGAGCTGGAAAATAAAACTCAGGGGTTTGATCACGAGTGTTGCCGGTGAAGAGTGGGGCAATAAAATTCTTGGAGAACCTCCCGCTTTGAATCTTTCAGAGTTCGTTTTACCAGAAATTCCTAAGCAATTTAAAAAATCAACGGACATAGGAAGTTATTCAAAGAAAACCAAAGCTCCAACTGAGTTTGATAAGTTGCCACTAGATAAGAAAAGGCAATTTGATTATAAATTTATTGAAGAACTTTTTCAGGTGACTAGGAAAACAGAAGCAAAGGATGAGGATTTGGTGAATTGGCTTAACACTCTTGAACAGGGTGGATCACGTGAGGGCATCTATCAAGCTCTTGTCTTAGATGAAGTCTACAATGGTATGGAAAGCATGGAGGAGAGACCAACAAAAAAATTGTTGGATTTTTGTCTTCAATACAGCCAAAAGTTTCACAATCAAACTTTTAAGCCGGAATCGTTGAATCAGCTTAATCTATACTCATTAAAAAGAATTTTCACTGAAAAGGGCTTGGATCTTTTGGAGTATTATGAAGTGAAAGACCTGGACTCACTTTACAGATGGTATGCCATTCTTTCTGAAGATATGGCAAAAAATGATGGACCATTGATGCAATCACAAATCAGGAAAAATCAGTCTGCAAAATACCACTACGAGTGGGCGAAGAGTATGCCAATTCAGCACATTAAATCTGAGTACGTGATCAAAATGCACTCAATTATGAATGGTCTTCAGCTTATTTCTCAATAGAAAAAAGGATTATCAATCTTAAAAATTGAATAGAGAAGCCTCTCGACTCCGAGAGCAATTCCTGCTGATGGCGGGAGACCTTTATCCATGACTAAATAAAAGTTCGAAGGAGTCGGAAGTTGATAATGGTAAATTTTTTGTTTCAATTCGTTCTGAATCCTAAATCTTTCTCTCTGTTCTTTGGCATCCGTCAGTTCATTAAAACAGTTACAGAGTTCAATTCCGTTAATATAAATTTCAAATCTCTCACAAACTCTTGGATCCTCTTTCTTTAATGTGGAGAGAGCACTCAGAGGAGCAGGAAATTCCGTAATCATGAGTAAAGGATATTTTGAGATAACGGGCTCTATTTTATTTAAGTAAAGAAGGAAAAAGTAATCATCCCATTCTAGTTCTGCGGCCGGAACTGGAACCTCTGGAAAATTATTTAATAACTTTTTTATTGAATCTATTTCGAGATAGTTAAGAATTTCGATATTGAGCTCTTCTCTAAAGAGTTCACTCATTGTCTTCTTTATTAGTTTTTTACCAATGAGTTCGGGTCTTATTGGTAAGCCTTTCTTTTGACCTTGATTCATAACTGTTTGAATAAGCTCTTCCGTATCGTGCATGATGCTCTCATAGCGCTCATTTTTCCTATACCATTCAAGCATGAGAAATTGTGGTCTATGAATGGGGGATTCTGGCTCATCTCTAAAACAATAAGAAATAGAAAAAATTCTATCCAAACTATCTTCACTTCCCAAAAGTTCCTTCATGCAAAACTCAGGAGATGTGTGGAGGTAGAGAGGTTTTAATGAATTTTTCTGAACAGAATGCAATTGAAAAGGGTGAATATGGACTTCCATCCCTGGATTTTCGACGGCGGGGGGAGTTAACACGTCGAGGAAGCCTTGCTCCCCGAAATAGTTTCTAATAATCTGTATGAGTTCAAAAAGGTGCCTACGACTCATGGATTTTCACCGTATAAGACAAATTGTTCAGGGAGAGCATACCCTTATGCCCAGCGAGTGGAAAGGGGCGGTTCTTTTTTTGTGTAATGAGGAACATGTTTTTTTCATCAAGCGCTCTCCACATATGCCAACTCACGGTGGGCAAATAGCTTTTGTGGGAGGTCACAAAAAAGAATCTGAAGTTGATCCCTGGATTGTTGCTCAGAGAGAATTTGAAGAAGAAACAGGGCTTAATTCAAATAAGGTTAGTTTTTTGGGCCATCTTCCAGTTGTTATGACGGCAAGATTGCAGCCGATTGTTCCAGTGATGGGAAAACTTCTTATCTCCACTGAAGAATTCATGCGAGAAGTGAAAAGTAATGGAGAGTGGGACGATTGCCTTGCCTATCCATGGAGTGAACTTTGTATTGAAGAGAATTGGGAATTTGCATGGAGAAACGGTTATGCGAAATTTCCAGTTCTCTTTCACGCGATCAGAAGAGGTACCTATAGACCTAAGTCCCAAGAGATTCAAACTCACTTACTGTGGGGCGCAACAGCTTCTATGGTCTGGGATTTCTTGCGCCTTTACTATGGGCATGGGGATAGTTAATACTAGCGTGCATTAAAAAGGAAATTGAGATGAATACTATCGGGTTAATACTGGTTGGGCTTTTGATTGTAGCACTGGTTATTTATTTTCTGTTCTTTAGAAAGAAACCCCGAGTTCCAGAGATTTCTTCAAAAGCGCCAGCAATTGAAGTGACTCCTGTCGTTGAAGAAAAAAAAATAGTCGAAGTTCCTAAGGTTGGGTGGAAAGAAAGATTGAGTCTTGGTCTGTCCACATCGCGCTCACAAGTCTGGGGAAAAATTGGAAATTTATTTTCAGGCCCATCCCCACAACTCGATGAAATTGAAGAAGTTCTTTATACGGCAGATATCCCGACGGGCCTGGTTCAGGAGCTACTCGAGAAACTAGAAAAAGATGGTAAGGGAAAATCTTCAACTGAAATTCAAAATTTAGTTTTTGGCTTTATGAAAAATAAAATGGAGCCTGTTCAACATAATATTCATCATGATGTTTTTGAATTTAAGGCTGGAGGAAATAAAACTCGAGTTTTCATGATTGTCGGAGTGAATGGTGCTGGCAAAACCACCACGATAGGAAAACTAGCTACGAAATTAAAATCCCAGGGCGCAAAAGTTATTGTTGGCGCGTGTGATACCTTTCGCGCAGCTGCTGTAGATCAACTTCAAGTTTGGTGTGACAGGGCCGGAGTTGATATGGTTAGGGCCAAGGACGGGGCTGATCCAAGTGGAGTGGCTTATGACACGGTGGCTAAGGCTTATGCTGAGGGCTATGATTATTGTTTAATTGATACCGCCGGAAGACTTCACACGAATCAAAATCTCATGGATGAACTTTCAAAAACCAAAAGAGTGATGGCCAAAATTAATGCTGAGGCACCTCAGGAAGTCCTCCTTGTCCTTGATGCCATCACTGGCCAGAATGCTCTCAAGCAGGCCCAAGAATTTAATAAGGCTCTTCAACTCACTGGAATCATATTCACCAAATGTGATGGGTCCGCTAAAGCAGGAAGTGCAGTTGGTATTGTTGATCAACTCAAGGTCCCGATTACCTATATCGGAGTAGGTGAATCAGTCGATGATCTCCTCACTTTTGACCTAGATATATATCTAAAAACTTTAGTCGGTATAGAAACTACTTAAGCTCTTGAATTTACGCCAGTTCTTAAAGCGTCTTCGTTGACTTTTATCCAGGTCTCCCGTACCTTATTTCTATGACTGAAAGTCAGGAAAAAGAGTTTAACGTTTTAGGTTGTAAGGTTAAGTACCGGCCTCTTCAAAACGATAGTCAAAATGCAAAGGCAGTCATTGAGCTGGTTCTTCGGGAGATCGAAGAACTTAAGTCAAAGAGGCCTATGCTAAGAGATACTGATGTGGCAGTTTTAGTTGCACTAAAACTCGCATCTGAAAAAATAGAGCTTGAGGATGAATATAAATTGAACATCATCAAACTCGAAGAATCTCTCGAAATGGCACTTCAAGCTTTAGGGCCTGAAGCGAATTAATTGTGGGTAAGGAAAAAATTAGAAGTGAACTTCTAAAAAAAATTTCTCTTCTTCCTCATGATGAAATTCAATCGTTAAGTTTTAATGTAACCAACCAACTTATTAAGTTCATCTCATCACTTCCTGAATTATCAGATCAGATTGTGGGCGCCTATTTGCCTTTAAAATTTGAGATAGCCCCGGTTTATCAGGAACTTTTAAAACAAATTCCTTTGAACCTCGCCTATCCGGTTTTAATTGAAGGCCAAATGCTTTTTGGAATACCAAATGGCATGCCTCGGGGTGGGACTTGGTTAGATCAACCTTATCACCTCGTTGAACCGAACTGGTTTTTGGTCCCTGGTGTCGCTTTTGATTTGAATGGTGTCAGGCTTGGAAGAGGTAAAGGTTATTACGATCGTTATCTAGAAAACAGAGATGTTTTAAAAGTCGGAGTCACTTGGAGTCATCAGATCGTAGAACATGTTCCTTTTGAGCAGCATGACTGCCAAATGGATTTTATAATAACAGAAGATTTTTGTTGGGATGTTTCTCAGCAAATAAAGTTTTAAGGGGAATATATATGGATCCAATTATGATGGCCGTTGTGGGCGTAATTGTTGGTGCGGTCGTTGCTTTCTTAGTTGTGACACTTAAAAACGCATCAGCGATGAAATCCAAAGAAGGTGCTGCCCAAGATATTTTAAAGAAAGCAGAAGCTCAGGCAGAAGAAACAAAAAAGAAAGCTGAAGACAAAGCAAAGCAAATTGTTCGTGAAGAGAGAAACCTTCTTGAAACAGAAATGGATAAGAAGAAAAAGCATCTCACTGATCTTGAGAGGGGTCTCACAAAAAAAGAAGTCGCTCTTGAGCAAAAAGTTGAGCAGATTCAAAAAGACACTGATCGCGTGAAAGCGAAAGAAACAGAAATCGAAACACGTGTTCAAAAATTAGATCTTGAGCTTAAGAAAAACCATGAGATTCAAGAAGAGTTAGCGAATAAACTAACTCAAGTGGCAGGACTAACAAAAGAGCAAGCTAAGACTGAGCTCATTGCCCAAATTGAAGAAGAAGCTAAACTTGATGCAGCTAAAAGATTAAAGCGTATTGAAGAAGAAGCAAACGAGGAAGCAGAAAAACGTGCAAAAAGAGTTGTCGGCATCGCTATCCAGCGTTTTGCTGGTGAATACGTTGCTGAACAAACAATATCTTCTGTCGAAATTGCTGATGATGGCGTTAAAGGTCGCTTGATTGGTCGAGAAGGTCGAAACATCCGTGCTTTTGAACAGATTTGCGGCGTTGATCTCATCATCGATGATACCCCAGGGATTGTGACGATTTCTTCCTTCAATGTTGTTCGTAAGGAAATCTCACGTATGACAATTGAGCGCTTGATTGCTGATGGTCGAATTCACCCAGCTAAAATTGAAGAATTCTACGAAAAATGTAAGCACGAGTTTGAATCTCGCCTACGTGAATTAGGTGAAAAAGCTCAAATGGAAATTGGGGTTCACGGAATTCATCCCGAGATTTTAAAACTCATTGGGGCATTAAACTGGAGAACTTCTTATACTCAAAACCAATACCAACATGCTCTTGAGACAGCTTTCCTCGCTGGTAACATGGCAGCAGAACTTGGTCTTAACGTAAAACAAGCGCGAAGAGCAGGACTTATGCATGATATTGGTAAAGTGCTTGATGCCTCTGCAGAAGGCTCACATGCTGTAATCGGTGCAGACTTTGCTAAAAAATATGGAGAGTCTCCGGATATCGTTCATGCGATTCGCGCTCACCACGATGATGAAAAACCTGAATCGGTTCTTGCTCACCTTGTAGCAGCTGGAGATGCACTCTCTGGTGCTCGTCCCGGTGCTCGTAAAGCACTTAAAGAGTCTTATGTTTCTCGTCTTTCTGATATTGAAAAAATTGTGAATAGCTTTGAAGGTGTTCATCGTTCTTACGCCATTTCAGCAGGTCGTGAAGTCAGAGTCCTTGTTGAGAATGAGAAAGTATCAGATGAGCAAACAATTATGCTATCACGAGATATTGCGCGCAAAATTGAACAGGAGATGTCATATCCTGGAACTATTAAAGTTTCAGTCATTCGTGAGACTCGTGCCGTAGGAATTGCTAAGTAATAAGCTAGAGGAGGAGTGACATGGAAAAGTGTGCAATCATCACTGGCTCCTCCTCTGGTCTTGGTCTTGAAATAACAAAATCACTTTTAAATTTAGGTTATAAGGTTTTTGGCGGCTCCAGATCGGGAACAGATCTTGAGCACCCAAACTTTTATGATGTTGAACTAGACATTACTTCTTCTGAGTCAGTAGAAGAGTTTTTTGAAACAATCAGAGAGTTTACCGATAAGGTTCATCTTTGTGTGAACAATGCTGGCATTTGTGAAATGTCTTCAATCTCAGAAATGACTGCAGAAGTTTTTGAACAACATCTTGCAATTAATACCACTGGACCCTTTTTACTTTTTCAAGGGCTTGAGTCTTTTGTCCTTGAGAATGAGACGCATATTATTTCCATCCTATCGACTGCCGCCCATTATGGGTATCCAAATGTAGCTGCCTATAATGCTTCTAAGTTTGGTCAACTGGGGCTCATTGAGAGTTTAAAGAAAGAATGGAAAGATTATAAAATTCGCTTCACAAACTTATTTCCTGGTGCGATCGATACTCCGCTTTGGGATAAAATGGGTACTAAGTTTTCAAGATCAAAGATGCTTAAGCCAGAAGAATTTATGACGATTTTTAATTTTATAGTGACAGCACCACCAACGATTCAGTTTCCTGAAATAACCTTCCTTCACAAAGAGGGATATCTCGAATGAGTGGCATGTCCTTACCACGAAGAAAATATCTTGAGTTAGGGCTGATGCTCATTGCAAGTGGTGTATTTTATTTTTTCATACCTAAGTTTGAAGAACTCACTCTTTTTTATTTCGGATTTATTTGGAATTGGTCTTACTCAGTAGAGCTAGATCCGATTTATGAAAATCCTCGTTATCGTTTTTCCATGCTTAGGACCGTGATTAATTTTCAGAAATTAATTCTTCGTCCCTTTAATCGTGCTCCTGAGGCGATTAAGCGCTTGGTAGGTGTATTGCCGGCCGGTATATTTTGGTGGCTCGTGATTTATATCAATCAGAGCTCAATGCCTTGGTGGACAACTTTTGTAGGAAGTATTTGTTTTGAATTGGTTCAGATTCAAATGACTTTTTTAAAAAGCGAGAAATCAAATCCATGAAACTTATTCCAGTCTCCCTTGCTGTTTTCTATAGGACAACCGGTGGGAGTCTTGAGGTATGGACTCAAAGAAGAGAGGATGATGGTATCTATCACGGACTCTTAGAGTTTCCTGGCGGAAAAATTGAAGAAAATGAACTTCCAATTGAAGCAGCGGTCAGGGAAGTTCTAGAGGAAGTTGGAATTTCGATTCATCCAAGTGAAGGTCGATTGATGGGGATATACCCCAGCCACCTGCAAGGGCGAGTCATCTTACTTAATGTCTTTTTATTTCCAGATCAACTGGCCCTTAAAGATAAGGGTGAATGGCTCACGATTCATTCGAATCAATTAAGTGTTCCGTATCAAGGAAAGATCCCCGCCCCCAACCATCAGATCATTGATGATCTCTTTCGCGCACTATATAGTGAAGCCTAAGGATATGTTTCTATGAATAGTATTACTCAAATTATTTCTCATTTGTTTTTGTTATCTCTGGCATTTGGAACTCAGCTCTTTGCACCGGTTGTAAATACAAAGCTCACTGGAGTTGGTTTTTATAAACTGGGGACTTCAATTGTTCTTGCCTCTTTGGTTCTTTCTATTGGGGTTGGCTATTTTATGGTGCCTTCCATTACTCCCATTGAATGGTGGTGTTATGGCATTTTATTGAGTTCAAATATCATCACTTCTATTTTTCATCGAGATCACAAATCGTGGGCCATGTGGTTTCTGTATGGAATACAGATTATTTCTTTCTGTGTTCTTTTATTCAATGTGCTAGATATGAATCCCATGTGGATCATGTTCTTTTTCATGAGCATGAGCCTTTTAGGTATTAGTCATTTTGCTATGCTTTTGGGTCACTATTATCTTGTTGTTCCTAAGCTCACTGAAGAGCCTCTTCTTTATTGCCTTTATATCTTTTGGATGCTGATGTTTTTAAGAATCATCTCTTCTCTTGCGGTGATTTTAACCGTGGGACTTCCTTACCTTGAAGAAGGCACACCACTTGGTGATGGATATATTTATAACTGGTTATTTATCAGTATGCGGTATTTATGGGGCTACATTGCTCCACTTATTCTTAGCTTCTTTACATTTAGATTATGCAAATTACGCTCTATTCAAAGTGCTACAGGTGTTCTTTACATTATAGAGTTTTTTGTTATTGTGGGCGAATTGATATCGATTTATCTAATGGCAAAACACGGATTATCCCTATGATGGAAATACAAATTACTTGTCCTTCATGCGGTTCTAGTATTGAAGTTCTCCCAGATCACAATGCTTCAAAAGTTGAGTGTGGAGTTTGTAAGCACGTTGTTGACGTGAAATTTACCCGTGAGCATGAACAGGGAATATTAAAAGAGTGTCCAACATGTTCCCGCATGGATTTTTATAAGCAAAAAGACTTTAACCGAAAAATTGGAGTTTTTCTTTTTGTCGTTGCGGCCATTCTTTCGATTTGGACTTATGGTTTAAGTTTGGTGGCCCTTTACCTCGTTGATCTGTTCTTATTTAGAAAGTTAGCGATGGTGAGTATCTGCTATAAATGCCGGACGAACTTTAGGGAAATAAAAAATATTGATGAAATAAGAGACTTTGACCACGAAATGAATGACCGGATCATCTATTCTGATCATGACTTTAAGGGTAAGCCTCTATCTCATTAATATTACTTTTGATCTAAGTGAATTATGTTTAACGTTTTGATCTTTCGGTACCCTCCGTGCTATAATCATGACGCTTAATTGTTAAACTAACAGGAGATCGATTTTATCGAACCCCCGGTCGCATCGGCCCTATTATTAACCAAAAAATTTTATCAAGAACATAAAATATGAGTACTGACCAAGAGGTTTTGATTCTTGTCGTGTCTCTTCTATTGTCTGCTTTTTTTTCAGGCTCAGAAGCTGCACTCCTTTCTTTACCCCATGAAAAAGCCAAACAGATAGCCGAAGAGCATGGCGTGGATTCATGGGCGATGAAGAAGTGGCTAGAAATCCCTAATGATATTCTCACCACAATTCTCGTGGGGAATAACTTTGTTAATATTTTAATTGCTACTCTTTCGGCCAATATTGCTGAGAGATATTTCTCAAACGATGCCCTTGCAATCAGTGTGGGTGTTACGACCATGATCATTTTACTCTTCGGTGAGATTGCTCCAAAAACATTTGGACGAGGTCAGTCTGAAAGATTTGCTCCTTTGTGTGTTGTAGTTCTCATGGCCTGTTATTTTATCATGTGGCCGATAGTGAAGGCTTTTACAAAAATCATTCAGCTGGTACTTGGAAAAAATGCCAATGTTCGGAGTAGGGCCGTGACTAAAGATGATATTGAAGTGATGGTTGAGATGGCCGAAGAAGAGAGAACGATAGATTCAAAACAATTAGATCTCTTGAACTCAATCCTTGAGTTTCCTTCGATTAAAGTAAAAGACATCATGGTTCCTCGGACAGCGATTGAGGGCCTAAAGAGCCGCTGCTCATTTCTTGAAGTGATTAGGACAGTGAGAGAGGTCGCCCATAGTCGCTACCCTGTTTATGGAGAAGATCTCGATGATGTTCTAGGGTTTTTGCACGTAAAAGATCTGGCCTTCATGGCGACAGAGGAGCAAAAAAGTTTTGATGTTACAAAATATTTAAAGCCTCCATTCTTTGTTTACGAGCACATGAAAATCCAAGCTGTTTTCGATCATATGAACCGTAAAAAGGTTCACTTGGCACTTGTGAAAGATGAAAATGGCATGGTCGTAGGAATGCTTACACTTGAAGATATCATGGAAGAGATTTTTGGCTCTATTCAAGACGAACATGATGATGATGATGATTTAGTTCCTGGTGTAGAAAGCGAGGAAGGGGTTCTTGTTCCTTCAACCATTTCACTTCGTGATTTATATAATGAATACGACGTTGAAATTCCTTTGAATGATAACTACTCAACCTTGAATGGTTTTCTCATGGATCAACTTGGGAATGGTTTTCCTAAAAAAGGCCACATGATTATTTGGGATGGTTACTCGTTCGAGCTTGTTAGGGTAAAAAGTTCTGAAATAAAAGAAGTTAAGATTAAGTCTACAACGGGTGTTCACCTTAGAGAGCCTGATCTTAGGGAGTCGATTGATACTCGTGAAGATGAGCCACACAAAGCTTTTGGCGCCAAATAAAAGATGACTCAAAAAATTCATTCAGTTTGCGTTATTGGTGGGGGATCCGCGGGAACGATGGCGGTTCTTAGAACTGTTCTGAATAATGATGACTGCCTTTTTTTCCCCGGTAGTCCGAAAAATAAAAAGCGCTCTCGCGCCATGTGGGTAAAAAAAGTCGAAAACATGCCTTCTCATCTCCAATATAAAAGAGGGATTGAGGAGCCGAATGCAGAAACCTTAAAGTGGATTTTAGAATCTGATTTTAAGGATAAACTGACTTTAAATAAAAACACAGGTGTGACGTCTCTTAAAAAAGAGAATGGGGTTTTTCACATTACCGATTCAAAAAATAATCTTCACTTCGCCAAATTTGTGATTCTTTGTACCGGAGTTATGGATGTTCAGCCTGAAATCCAAGGGTCCATTGAAAAAGTCTTTGATTTTGCCAACGCTCAAACCATCGATTATTGCCTCATTTGCGATGGGCACCATTCTTTAAATAAAGATGTATCAGTTATTGGCCACTCCAATGGGGCGGCGTGGGTTTCGATCATGCTGTCTGAGCGTTATGCGCCCAAGAGTATGCATATTCTCACCAATGGTAAAACTCCTGAATTTGAATCTGATACAAAAAGATTGATAGAGATCTATGGAATTCGAGTTGTGGAGAGTCCGATTGAAAGTATTAATGGTGAGGATAAGGGACACATTCTTAAATCCTTTACTCTACAAGATAAAACTCAGGTAAAGACAGATCTTTGTTTTATTTCATTAGGAATGATTATTTATAATGAACTCGCAAAGGAAGCAGGGGCCGATTTAGACGAACGTGGGTTTGTGAAAACCACTGATTCGGGTGAGACTAATATTCCAGGCCTTTATGTAGCGGGGGATCTTCGGGCCAATGCCAAAAAACAAATCTATACCGCTTGGGATCATGCTGTTAGCGCTGCTAATGCTATTAATATGAAATTAAGGGCGTCAAGAAGACCTATTTAAGTGGCTTCAAAGTCACATCTCCCAGCACTTTGGCTCGACAGGAAAGTCTCATTTCCCTAGTGCTATCGATTTTTAACTCTAATCTTACAGCATCAATAGTGTTTTGCTCAATGAGACTTGGGGGTAGGAGATTTTCTTTACCCTTCATGATTTCAACCCTACAGGCGCCACAGGAACCAGCTAGACATCCATGGGGAAGCTCCTCGCCCTGATCTGAGAGGGCGTTATAGATAATATCCTCGGTTTTCACCTCAAAAGATTTGGCCGTACCTTCGATTGACACTCTGGGCATACGATTCTTCCTTGTCAAAAACCTAAGAGTTTAAGAAACTTCTCGCCATTAGAAATTAGTCTAAACCAAGTCTTAATTTTGGTCATCAGGAAATCCTGCGCCAAAGGAGAAAGTACATGTTAACTCTAGAAAAAATGTATTCAATGGGTCACGAAGAAGTTGTTTTCTTTCAGGATAAAACCTGTGGATTAAAGGCGATTGTAGGAATTCATGATACGACTTTAGGTCCAGCTCTTGGTGGAACTCGTATGTACCCTTATGCGAGTGAAGAAGAGGCATTAGTTGATGTTCTTCGTCTCTCTCGTGGTATGACTTATAAAAATGCAATCTCTGGTCTGAATCTTGGTGGCGGTAAGGCCGTAATCATCGGAGACCCAAAGAAAGATAAATCAGAAGCTTTATTTAGATCTTTTGGACGATTTGTTGAATCCCTCAATGGTCGCTACATCACAGCTGAAGATGTTAATACGACGGTTGAAGATATTGAGCACATCTTTACTGAAACAAATTATGTAACAGGGGTCGCTCAACAATACGGTGGATCAGGTAATCCTGCTCCTTATACGGCCCTAGGTGTTTTCCGTGGAATCGAAGCTTCTGTGACAAAAGCTTTTGGAAACCGCTCCCTCAAAGGCAAGACAGTTGCTATTCAAGGTGTGGGATCAGTTGGGTTTGAACTAGCTAAACTTCTCACTGAGGTCGGTGCAAATATCGTTTACACAGATGTAAGTGAGCGCGGCATTCAGAAAATGAAGGAATCTTTTCCTCATGCTAAATTTGTCGCTCCTAATGACATTTTCTCAGTTCCTTGTGATGTGTATGCTCCTTGTGCTCTTGGGGCTTCAGTGAACGATGAAACAATTCCTCAATTAAAATGTAAGATTGTTTGTGGTGCAGCTAATAACCAATTAAAAGAAGACCGCCATGGGTTAATTCTCAAAGAAAAAGGCATTCTTTATGCTCCAGACTTTCTTGTGAATGCTGGTGGTGTGATGAACGTTTCAATTGAGTTTGAAGGTTGGGCGGATTCTAAATCACGTCGCATGATTGATACCATTTATGACAAGACTCTTCAGGTTTTCTCAATATCTGATGAGCAAAATATTCCAGTCAATAAGGCCGCTGACGTTATGGCAGAAAATAGAATTACTTCGATGAAAAACATCAAGAATTCTTATCTCGGTGTCAAAATTAACCACAGAATGCCTGGTCAAAAAAGAAGATTCTAAATCAAAAGGCCCCCTTTTTGGGGGCTTTTTTTTTGGCATCAATCCTGCTTCACTCCCTTGAGTCTAGAAACGGGAGATCAAATGCCAAACCTACTTAAAAAGTTATTTCAAAAACGCATTCAAGCCATCAAAAAAAAATCTTCAGATAAATCTCCTCCACGAGGAGTGAAGTACAGTCATACAGAAAATTCTGAATTTGCTCGAGGGGCAGAAAAAACTGAAGCTGTTGGAATTGATAAATTTGATGAAGAAGAAGTTTATGAATCTCAGGAATTGGTGTTGAAACCAGAAGAGCAAAATCAAAAACAGATTCAGAAACAAAATCTAGATGAGTATCATTAGAATTTATTATCAAGATAAGTGAGAATATTTGTTTTCTGTGCACCACTGAGAGTCCCAGCGATGGCCATTATCTCACCAATACCACCAGAAAAAGTGGTATCTATAACTGTACCAGCGCCGAAACTCACTGGAGAATCAAAGTCCACTTGAATAATTTGTGTTGTAGAAAGACCAAGGTTTGTATCATGAATAGTACCGGTGTACGTTGTTCCACCAATCTTAATGGTCGCACTGGTCGAAGATAAATCCCAAACAGTACCCACAACATCTTCTTCTAAAATGAGATCAGTGCTAAAGAGATTATGATTGGCCCCAATCGCGGATGGAGTTTTTACAACGATAAAAATTGTTTCCACGTTATTTAAGGCTCCACCAAGGGAAAAAGAATCATCACCGTTAAAAAGGCGACAGGTCGTGATCCCGCATGTGGTGGTCGTTACCGCTCCAGCGCTACTAATCGATGGGCTTCCTGTAACAGCACGACTTGTAAGTGAAGTCGTAACGGCCCATAAATCAGTATCAGGATAGGTAACGTAAATGGAGGAAAGGTTTTTAGCGGTAAATGTGGTAGCCCCATTATTAGCGACACTGTCTGTAATAGTACCTCCATTAAGAGTGATACTTGAAATTGAAGAAGGAAGGCCATCAAAGTCATAATCACTGGAAGTCATGGTGTAGCTAAAAGTGAGTGTCGTTGTTCCAGTACCAGAGGCATAATCAAAATTCGCTGTCCCTGATGTTAAAATAACATCAATACTTGGAGTTCCTGTTACCGTCACGGCTTCCGAATAAACAACACTGAAGGAAAGAGTGTTTCCGTTTTCATATGTTCCATTCGTTGGTGCGGTCACGCTTGAAATCGTGGGTGCAGCGGCATCAACCAAAATACCTGCTGATGAGACGGCTGTAAGAGTTGAACTCACGTTATTTCGGCCCACGTCTCTGGCGTAGGCCGTTGTCCCATTATTTGCAAATGAGTTGACAGTGATCGCGACTCCGTTTGTATCTAGATCTCCAGAAACAATGGTGTAACGGAAAGTGTGGGTGGTTCCAGTGGTACTCGCGGTTGGGTTTAAGTACCTAGTGGTTGATCCAACCACTAAAGAAATTCGTGGATATCCTCCAGCGACACTGGTTGTAACAGATTCACTGAACGTCACGGAATAATCGATTGTTTGTCCAGCAATATAAGTCCCATCAGAAGTGATAGCAGTAATCGAGGTTACGGTCGGAGCCGTGGTATCAACAAGAATTCCAGTTGTGGTTGGAGGAGTGAAAGTTTTAGCACTAACAGTATTACCTGCTAAGTCTTTAAGAGTTGCAGTTCCAGAAAGAGGGGAGGTGACAGCAATACCGTCTAGGTCATTGTAGCCTGTTAAGCTTGAGGGCCTATAGATAATACTGCTGCTGTTATTTCCTGATGAGTAAACAGCACTGACACTGCTCGCCCCAATCGTGAGAGGTACATAGGTCGCGGCCGCTGTCGTAGCACTCAGATTGACGGCTTCCGTCCAAGTAACCGTGAAGCTCATATTCGTTGGAGCATAGGGTGTGACTTGAGAATAAGTTGCATCCACTGGTGCTGTGACACTTGAAATCGTGGGTCTCACACCATCAACATAGGTTGTTGTGATACTGGAGACCGGCATTGTGAGTAAGGAATTTGTTAATGAAGCATCAGTGATAACTCCACCATTAAGACTAATACTTCCTATTCCAATGGATCCGTCATTATCTAAATCACCTTCTTGAATGGTGTAGCGGAAAACGAGAGATGTTTGTCCATCTCCTCCAGATAAATAAGTTGCATTTCTAGTGGTTGAACCGATCGTGAGGGCGAGTGTTGGTGTTCCACCAGTTTGAGTCACATACATATTGGTATTAAAACCCACTGTGATATTTAAATCTTGCCCGATGATCCAGTAATTATCTAGTGTCGTGGTTGTTCCCCAAGTTGGGTAAGTTGAATCCAGTCCCTTGGTGACCGTGGTTGCTTGAGGCTGAAGAGAATTCGCGAGAATTCCAGCGGTCGTCGGAACTGTAAACGTATTATTGGCAGTGATCGAAAAGAAACTTGTAAAAGGTGTTGTGGCGTCCGTAATTGTCCCACTATTCGCCGTAATAGTGGTAGCGAGAGTTACTCCGTCTGAATCAACATCCCCAGGAACAAGAGTGTACCTAAAAACTAAGGAATCAGTTCCTGTGCCTGAAACGTATTGGGCCTGTCTTGAAGTGGAGCCAACGGTTAAAGTAATATAAGGAGTTCCTGTGACAGCGACAGTTCTATCGAAGTCTAAGGTAAAATCTAAACTTTGTGCGGCAACATAAGTTCCATTCGCTGGGACAGAAACATTTGTGATATAGGGAATTCTTCCACTAATATCGACGGTGGCACTATAGGTTTGAGCAGCAGCGACGAAGGAAGAAAAATCCAATGAAGCACTATTTCCCACGGCATCTTTTATCGTAGCTGTTCCTAAACTAATAGGTGAAGTAAATGTGTACCCATCTGTATCAACATACCCAGCAGCAACATCAAATGAAAAAATAAGAAGTGTACTGCCCGAACCAGACTCGTAATTAACGTCGACAGCTCCACCGGTTCCAAGTGTTGCCACAAATTTCGGAGTATCTGTAACGTAAACTTCTTCAGAAAATGTCATTGCAAAGCTAATCGTATCTCCCAAATGATAAAGGGCAGGGATATTAGTCGAAGTAAATGCAGTGATAGTTGGGCCAGAAGTATCAACTTTGACATTAGATAAGTTCGTGGACGTAATAGATGAAACATCACAATCCGTCATGGTTCCATTGTTGTCGAATTTTAATGTGCTTCCATTAAGTTCAAGGGCCGTAACATCAATTCCATTTGTGTCATTTTGTGCGGCCAGTATCGTGTAAGTAAATTGCAATTTTCTGAGATCACTTTGAGCAACATACGTGGCATAAGCGGTTGTTGCCCCAATGGTAATAGCGAGCCTAGGATTTCCCCCCCCTGTATTAATGGTCATGTCGAAAGGAAAAGTGACATTAAAAGTAATCACATCTCCAGTCACACGTGTTCCAGATGAAGGAGTCTGGAGAGTAAATTTATTTGTTGTTCCTAAGTGGCCAGAGAACAAAGAACTACCAGATGTACCTTCCTTAACCTGACATGAGGCCATGAGAAGAGGTAACAAAATTGAAAAGATTAAATTGATACTTTTCATTCTATTTTTCTTATCGACTAAAATTCATGAATTCATAGTGAATTCCAAGAATTGTTGGCATTTTCCCCTTTGGGGTAGGAGATTTTTGCCGATGTTCCATAGAGCTAAGCTATGGACGACCATGGATGTTGAGAGAATTGCATGAAATTATTTGACTTCATTATCCTCCTGTTTTTGTCAGGCTGTGCAACTAAGTACATCCTTCCGGGAAATCGATTTATCACTCCTGAAACTCAAGGATCTTTCTTCCTTGGCCAAATGGAATATCAGCAAGCCGGAGCGACTCAACTCACGATTGATACCTCCAATGGAACTGTTGATGATGGCGTTCTTACTGAGGATGTGATCCGATCGGGATTTTTAATGTCAAACTCACTTTTTGATAGCTTTGATTTTGTTTGGTCTCACACCGGAGAAAGTGCTTCCATGCTAGGTGGAAAATACCAATTTCTCGGTGGATCTCGTTCAGGAAATACCGCTGGACCTAAGGCGAGCATTGCTATTCTTGCTGGAGGAAATGACTACGAGACAGATGACAAGGCGATTAAATTTAATCTTGGTGGAACGGAATATATCGCCCTTTATGGGTACAGATTAAATCCGGCCGTTCTTACTTACTCGAGTTTTTCCTACTCTACTTATGACTTCAAAGGAACGATTAACTCAAGTGACCCTGTTCTCGATGGACTGACCCCCAAACTTCAAAGTCGGTTAATCACTCTAAGTGGTGGATTGGAGCTCACGTACTCACCGTTTATCACAAAACTTGAGGCTAGCTATCAGCAATTACAAACATCTGATTCGGAAGACAAATCGTCATTCATTTTCGGTTATTCATTCGGTTTCAACTGGTAGTGGGAGCTTTTGTCCCTCCATTGAGACTTAAATCCCGTTATTCTAGAATATCAGGGTGAGGAAGTTTAATTTGAAAATACTTCTCTTGTTAACATTTTTCCTGGGTATTCTGCCCGCATATGCAACGCTAGATTTTGAGGACCACGCATTCCCTGAATTTATTACCTCGGCACGTGCCCTTGCAATGGGAAATGCTTACATCAACAAAGTCGATGATTCATGGTCATCATTTTACAATCCAGCGGGCCTTGGAACAGTCAGGGGTCCGCAACTTCATCTCGCTAACGTCCACATGGAGGCCAGTAGTGGCCTTATGGATATCGTGGGAGATGGGCCCGCCTATGCGATTCCGGGAAAGTATATTAATTCGTATGATATGGCGGAACTTCGAACTGAACTCGCCGAAAACCAAGGAAAAATCGCTCATTCAAGGTTTAATATTTTTCCTAATTTCACTGTCCGCGGTTTAACACTTGGGTATCTTTATACTCAGAGAAATCGCGCCATCATCAATAATGATACTGCTAATGAATTTGAAATTGCGGAAAGATTAGATCAAGGTCCAGTGATGTCTCTAAGTGGCTCACTCTTTGGTGGTGTCTTTAAATTAGGAGCGACAGCCGTTTATTTATCTAGAAGAGATCTCTATAAATCTTTTGGCCCAACTGAAGTCGTGGATATAGCTGGTTCAGATTATAAAAAAGGATCCAGTCTTCAACTCACTTTAGGAACAAGACTAACACTTCCTTTTACATTCCTTCCCACGTTCTCAGCAGTCCTGAGAAACGCCACTCAAAATGATTTTGAAAATACGAGTGCTGGAGGTTCACCAGATAAAATACCTCAAACTGTGGATCTTGCTTTTTCTATTACCCCACAAATTGCGCAAACTTCGAGACTTCATTTAGAGGTGAACTTAAGGGATCTTGGAGACAGCTACAACACAGATTATTCCAGACGAATGGCCGCCGGTGCAGAGATCGATTTTAAGCGCCGGATTTTTATCCGCGGTGGCTGGGGTGATGGCTGGGGGTCTGGAGGGATTGGAGTGCGCTCTCGTTCATTTGTCCTAGATTTAACTACCTACGCCGTTGATCGGTCTCAGTCCGGTTTTAGAGAAGAAGAAGATCGACGCTGGGTGATCTCGATAGCCTCAGGATTGTAAAAATTTCAACTTGTTATCCACGTCATCATTTGTTAAAAAAGCCTCATCCTTTTGAGGGTTCAATTCCCTCCACTTTATAAGTGAAACAAACCAATTTAGGAGTCCTCTGTGGCGTCTCACAATCCTTACGCTTCTTTTTTAGATCAAGTTGAAAAGCCTGCTAGATATATCGGTGGAGAGCATTTCGTTACCAAGAAAAATTGGGATGAGGCCATCGCTAGAGTCGCCTTGTGTTTTCCAGACACGTACGAAATTGGCATGAGTCACTTAGGGATGAAAATCCTTTATGAAGAAATTAATCAGCATCAGGGATTACTGGCCGAGAGAGTTTTTTGTCCTTGGGTTGATATGGAAAAAGAGATTCGTTCGAGAGATCTACACCTGGTTTCTCTGGAGAATTTTAAACCACTAAAAGACTTCCATATTGTTGGCTTCTCTCTTCAGTATGAGATGAGTTACTCAAATATTTTGAATATGCTTGATATGGGTGGCATTTCTATTTGGACAAAAGACAGAAGAGAAGAAGAACCATTTGTTATTTGTGGTGGTCCTTGTGCCACTCACCCTGAGCCTCTAGCTCCTTTTATGGATTTTGTGGTGATTGGAGATGGTGAAAAACTCTTTGCCAGGATTACACATTTCGTAGGAGAGGCGCGAGCTCAGGGGATGAAGCGGGATGAAATCCTTTTTGAGTTAGCAAAATGGAAAGGAATTTACGTTCCTAAGTTTTATGAAACCGCGATTGATCCCATGACTCAAATGGAAGTCGTGACAGGCCCCAAGGCAGAGTTCGCTGGAGTTATTCCAGATAGAGTTCAGAGATACTTTGTCGATAATCTCGCTAATTATCCCTTTCCCACAAAGTCTCCAATCCCGCATATGACGGCGATCTTTGATCGCTTTTCGGTTGAGCTTGCGCGTGGATGCACTGAGGGGTGTCGTTTCTGCCAGGCCGGGATGATTTATAGGCCCGTCCGAGAAAGAAATCCAGAAAATGTCGTTCAAATGATGATGGATGGATTAAAAAATGGGGGCTTTGATGAAGCTTCTCTTACTTGTTTATCCACGGCTGACTATTCCGCGGTAACTCCGCTTGTGATTGAACTTTTAGATAAGCTTCACAAAGAGAACGCGACGTTAGGTATTTCATCCCTTCGCGCCTACGGTCTTGATAACAGAATTTTAGATAAACTCGCTGAAGTTAAAAACACATCTCTTACTTTTGCTCCAGAAGCAGGATCTCAGCGCATGAGAGATGTGATTAATAAAAATATTTCCGAAGAAGATCTCTTAAAGACAGCTGAAAATGTTTTCTCCCGTGGTTGGAGTAAAATGAAGCTTTATTTCATGATTGGTCTTCCAACGGAAGAAGATGAAGATGTTGTTGCCATCATGGAGACAGCTGCCAAGGCACGCAAAAAGGCGATGGAATGTGGAGTAAGAAATCCCACCGTAACAGTCTCTGTCTCCTCTTTTGTTCCCAAGCCTCACACTCCTTTTCAGTGGTCGAATATGATCACACTTCCAGAAATTGAAAGAAAACAGAATCTTCTAAAGGAGCATGCCGATAAGCACCGATTAAATTTCAGAAAGCATTTTTCAAAAATTTCTGCTCTCGAAGGAATTGTTGCTAGGGGAGATCGAAGGATTGCAAATATTATTTTTAATGCCTGGAAAGGTGGAGCACGCTTTGATGGTTGGGATGAAACTCATAATCACGCCTTGTGGGTTAAGTGTGTTGAAGAATCTGGAATTGATCCTGAAATCTTTTTGAGCACAATTCCGATGAATGGAAAACTAGCTTGGGATCACATTGATGTTGGTCTTACGGAGAGATTTCTTGAAATTGAATGGAAGAAGGCCACTCACAATAGGCTTTCTCCTCCTTGCGGAAAAGTTTACGGCATGATTGTTCACCATTCTAGTCTTGAGGCTTTAGAGAAAACTTTTGATATCGATAAGAAAAAGCTTGTTTGCTATCACTGTGGTGTTGCCTGTGACCTTAAAGGAATGGTTGAAGAGAGAAGAGATTTTCTTAAGGGCATGAATGCCGTTGAAGATGCTCCTTATGTTCAGCCAGAAAAACTAAAAAAAGATATCGTTGAACTACGTGAAAAACGAAACCAAGATGTGGGATTTCGTTACCGTGTTGAGTTTTCTAAGATTGGACCTATTACTTTCATTTCTCACCTTGATCTTCAGAAGGTGATGACTCGAATCTTTAAAAGGGCAGGTCTCGAAACTCTTCACTCTGAGGGGTATAACATTAGGGCCCTTCTCTCTTTTGGGCCTGCGCTCACTCTTGGAATAAGTTCTTTGACGGAGTATTTTGATGTTCGGGTACCAGCAGAATGGAATGATTTTGAATCGATGATGAATCGACTTCAGGAGCATTCAGAACCAGGGATCATATTTAAAAATATTTCAGTGATAACAAGTAAAACACCTTCGATTCAAGATTCAGCTAAGGCGTTTACTTACTTTGTTCCGGTTAAATCAAATGCCGAAGTTGAAGCGGTCGTTAATGAGCTCAATCAACAGGAACAAATTATTATTAAGTCTTACTCTAAAAAAGAAGAAAAGCTTTTAGATAAAGACATTAGACCTCTTCTCTTAGAAATTCGATCAGGAGATTTAAATCTTTCTGAGAAAATTCTTGAAACAATCGATGAAGTCTCGCCTTGCCGGATGCCGGGGATTCACCTGAAAACTGAGGTTAAGCAGGGAGCTGGCATAAGACCTTCAGAAATTATCGAACTTCTGACATCAAAGGGATTGATTGTTGAGCGTCCGATTAAAACAGGGATAGAACTCATTTGAAAGGAATCAATGTCTATCATTTCATCGCCTTAGGCTAGGTATTGTCAGTCAAATGGGGACAGTGATGAATGAGTTGAGATGTCCTGATCATGATGAAGTGGTGTAAAAATTACACCACTTCAGATAAAAAAACTAACACCTACTTCTAAGGCTTGAGTTGTCTGCTGTTTTCATGTTTTACTCACTAAAAATAAATCTACAAAGGAAGAACTCCCATGATCTCTAAAAAAGCCTTATTACTGATGGCACTTCCCGTTTCTATATCTTCTGCTTTCGCCCGAACACAAATGATCCCTAAAGCGGTTGAAGATTTAAAAATTATTGAAAGATCACAAACACAATCACAATTTGTTTTAAAAAGCGCTCAAAGATCAATTTTAACAATTCACTCTTTCATGAGCACTCGCCCAGAAAATTGGTTTAACCTCTCGCCAGCTGATGGTGCAGAAGGAGTTAGAAGCGAGGAAACATACAGGACGTTCGGTAGGCCCACATCTGAAGATATTATTGTTGCTGTGATTGATTCTGGAGTTGATGTTAACCACGAAGATCTTCAAGGTAAAGTTTGGATCAACACTAGTGAAACTCCTAATGACGGTATTGATAATGACGGAAATGGATACAAAGATGATGTTTTTGGCTGGAACTTCCTTGGTGGAAACGACGGAATGGCATCTATTGTTGAGGATGGTTCCCTTAAAAACGGTATAAAACTCATTAAGGGGAATCCAGCTGCTCAAGTGGATGCAGATACTTTGGAAGTGACTCGAGAGCTTGTGAGAATGAAAAAAATTAAGGCACGACTTGAAGACTTAGGTGAGTCTTTATCGGCTGCTCAGACAAAGTATCTAAATTCACTGGTCTCTGAAGTTGAATCAGCAGTGAAGGAAGCAAAAAATATCGTGACAACTTACTCTGCTCGACTCAAGAGCTATAAAACAGCTGAGTCTATTCTTAAAGAAGCTGGTGTTTCGACAATGACGATCGAAGCTGTTCGATCTGTTCAGTCAACTGATGAAAATGTTCTTGATGCTCAAAAAACGATGCTGGAGCTTCTTTCAAATAACATGACTGAAGCGAGACTTAATCGGATTCTTGATACTTATGGGGATCAACTTCAGTATTTTTATAATGAAGACTTCAACTCTAGAACGATTGTGGGAGATAACTACACGGATACTACGCAAAGAATTTATGGAAATAATGACGTTATTGGCCCTGATTCAAGTCACGGAACTCACGTGGCCGGTATTATTGCTGCCACTAGAGATAACAACCTTGGAATTAAGGGTGTTGCTACCAATGTAAAAATCATGGCCATTAGAGTTGTTCCGAATGGTGATGAGAGAGATAAAGATGTTGCCAATGGAATTCGCTACGCTGTTGATAACGGGGCTAAAGTCATTAATATGAGTTTTGGTAAATCTTTTTCTCCATTTAAAAAAGCGGTTGATGAAGCTGTGAGATACGCTGAATCCAAAGGTGTTCTTCTCGTTCATGCTGCTGGAAATTCGAATCAAAACAATGATACTGAAGCAAATTTTCCGAATAGAAATGATAAGGCCAATAGCAAAGAATTTTCTAACTGGTTAGAGATTGGAGCTTCTTCATTCCAGAAAGGTTTAACTTTACCTGCGAAGTTTTCGAACTATGGTAAGAAGTCGGTTGATTTCTTCGCCCCAGGAGTGGATATTCTTTCAACTGTTCCTGATAATAAATACGACACATATTCTGGTACATCGATGGCGTCCCCAGCTGCGGCCGGCGTAGCGAGCCTTCTTCTTTCTTATGATTCGAAAATGGATGCTGAGACAGTGAGATCTCTCATGATAGATACATCTAGGCGTTATCCAAATCTTAAAGTGAATCTACCTGGAACTACATCTCAGGTTGTTTTTAGTTCTTTATCAACCTATGGTTCCGTCGTTGATGCCTTTGAAGCAGCTAAGTTATTGAAATAGTATTGAGTTTTTACTGGATGGGCCCATTTGCGGGCCCATCTTTATTTGAGTCACTACGAATAAGAACTTTCCTATAAAAGTCCGATAAGTCTTCTTATGAGAATCTATCTCTTGTTTCTCATATTTGGTCTTTATTCTTGCTCAAGTTCTGGGCCCCAAAGAAAAATTGCCTCTTACGAGGAACCAAAAATTCGAAAGGGTGAGATCGATTTTTTACTAAGTAAAGTTTCAATCTATCCCGCCAAGGAAATGGAAGATGATATTTCGTATTATCTATTTCTTGAATTAAGAAACAGTGAAGGAAGGTATGTTGACTGTGATCAGAAGGATCTTAGTATTAAAACAAAACAGGGAAAAAGAATTGATTTTGACTTTCATCGGGCCCTTGTAGGGAGATATTACCTCAAGATAGAAAAAGAAGAAGATATAAAAGCAAAACACATTGATCTCTACCTCAAAGATAAATCACTTAAAGAGCAATTTAAAGTTCGCCTCAATAAGCCCCATAAATCCTATACGAAGTTGACTCTTGTAAATAATCAAAAATACCGACTAACTTTTAGATTAAGATTTGCTGACAAAAAGAATTCCCCCATTGAGTTACCCGAGGCGCCGGAAATCTGGATTGATGGTCAGGGTCTTATTGAGGATGTGAAGCACCTTAAAGAAGGAATTTGGGAATTTAGCATCATTTATCCTGAGGAAAATCAGGTCATGTACATCTCAGCTAGGGCCATGGGTGTTTCGTTTCGGAATTTGTATCGTTTCCAACACATAGAGAAATAATTCTCAATTTCAAATGGTAGATTTTCCCCTCCCATAAGGGTAAGATGAGGGCAATTTTTAGGGGTAATTACTATGCGCACAAACGTATCAGAAACAGGGGGCACTTCCGTGTCTAAATCGAATCCAGCTTACAACAAAAAATTGGACCTCATTAAAAAACATAAGCTAACGAAAGCTGACCTTTCATGGTTTTTAAAAAACGTTTATATTTCTAGAAAAACGGATGATGCAGAGATCACGATGAAAAAGCAAAATAAAGCTTTTTTCCAAATCTCAGGAGCTGGTCACGAGGGGATTCTTTCTGCTGCCGCGAAAGTTTTAAAACCTAAGCACGATTATTTTATTCCCTACTACAGAGACCGTGCTTTATGTCTTGGTCTTGGAGTGACTCCTTACGAAATGCTTTGTCAGGCAAATGGTAACACAGGCGATACCGCTTCTCATGGTCGACAAATGCCTGCTCACTGGGGAAATGTAAAACTCAATATCGTTTCGAAGTCTTCTTGTACGGGGACTCAATTCCTTCAAGCTGTGGGGGTCGCGGAAGCTGGTCTTCATTTGAAAAAAATGAAATTGAAAGATACACCTGTTTATCATGATCAAGAAATTGTGTATGTATCCAGTGGAGATGGAACGACTTCTCAAGGGGAGTTTTGGGAAGGAATTACTACTGCTTGTGTAAATAAGCTCCCAGTTCTTTTCATGATTGAAGATAACGGCTACGCAATTTCAGTTCCAGTGAGAGTTCAAACTCCGGGTGCTTCCATTTCTGTGGCGCTTGCGAATTTCCCTGGTCTTAAGATTTTTACCTGTGATGGAAACTGCCCGATTGATTCATTTAATACAATGGTTGAAGCAGAAAAATATCTACGAGCTGGAAATGGTCCAGTTCTTTTACACGCGGAAGTGACTCGTCCGTATTCTCACTCACTTTCTGATGATCACTCTTATTACAGAACCAAAGAAGATTTAGCTGATGAAGCTGCTAAAGATGTTTTTAATTCTTATCCAAAATTTTTAACTGAAACGGGCCTTATGACTTCAGATGAAGTGAAGTCTCATTTGGATGAGGCAACAAAAGAAGTTCGAGAGGCGATGACTCGTGCTCTTGAAACAGCTTGGCCTGATAAATCAACTTTTAATGATCACTTGTACTCACCGGATGTTGATCCCACTTCAAGTGCTTTTGAAACACCAGCATCTTTTTCTGGGAAGGAAGATATTCCTCTCGCTACTGCAGTGAACATGACTTTAAAGTCAGAAATTAAAAAGAATCCTTTGATGATGGTTTTTGGAGAAGATGTTGCGGACTTTACTGAAGTAGAAAAATACGACAACCCTGATCTCAAAGGAAAGGGTGGAGTTTTCAAGGTTACTCATGGAGTTCAGAAAGCTGGCCTTCCTGGGCAAGTCTTTAACTCACCTCTAGCTGAGGCCAATATCATTGGACGTGCTATTGGGATGGCGATGAGAGGTCTTAAGCCAGTGGTTGAGATTCAGTTCTTTGATTACATCTGGACCGCTTATATGCAGCTTAAAAACGAAATGGCGACGACAAGATATCGTTCTGGTGGAGACTTCAAGTGTCCCATGGTTGTAAGAGTTCCTATCGGTGGCTACCTACGTGGCGGGGCCATGTATCACTCGCAATCAGGGGAGTCACTCTTTACTCACAATCCTGGAATTAGAGTTGTTTATCCATCAAATGCTCTCGATGCGATTGGTTTATTAAGAACCGCTATTCGTTGTGATGACCCTGTAATGTTCTTTGAACATAAGCACCTTTATTACCAAGGATATAATCGTTCGGCAGATCCAGGTGAGGAATACATGATCCCATTTGGTAAAGCTCGAACGGTGAAAGAAGGAAAGGACGCGACTATTGTAGCTTGGGGGGCACTGGTCCAAAAGTCAGTAGAAGCTGCTAAAGAGCTAGAGAAGGAAGGATTCACTATCGAAATCCTTGATGCGCGAACGATTGCTCCATTTGATTTTGAAGCCGTCTTCAAGTCTCTTAAGAAAACTCACAGACTCCTTATTTGTCATGAAGAGCACAAAACTTCTGGCTTTGCTGGAGAGATTGCTGCTCGTGTGAACGAAGAAGCCTTTGAATCTCTTGATGCTCCTATTCTAAGAGTTTGCTCAAAAGATACCCACGTTGCCTACTGT
Source organism: Bacteriovoracaceae bacterium (assembly GCA_947441615.1). Taxonomy (GTDB): domain Bacteria; phylum Bdellovibrionota; class Bacteriovoracia; order Bacteriovoracales; family Bacteriovoracaceae; genus Peredibacter. The sequence continues at coordinate 47,464 of CANEUH010000022.1, forward strand.
CCTGATTTAGAAGAAGTGATTCTTCCACAGACGAGTGATGTGGTTGTGGCCCTCAGAAAATTACTTTCTTATTAAAAAAAAAGCCCCGGTAACAGGGGCTTTTTTTTTAGAATTTAATTCCTTTAAAAATCTTTTTACCTTGCTCCTTCAGCTTATCAATGCCCCCATTTTTTTGAAGCTTTTTGATCTCTTCCTGGATTCTCGCCTCATTTTTCTTATAGAGGTTCTGAAGATCACCAAGGGAGTTGAGGTTACTTGTGTTTCCACCAAGAGCGGCTATAAGTTCAGCTTTAGGCTTATTGATTTTTTCATCAATCATCGCTTGTATTTTATTTTGTGCTTCAGAGACTTTTGCCCCAATTTCACGTTGGAATCCATCTCCAAGTTCTGTTCCTAGGTTTGAAGAGAGATTCATACTAAGATTATTAAATGGTCCTGATGCATTTCCATCAATATGGATAACTGGAATGTTATTTACGACATTAGAAAGTATTTCTTTAGCAATTTTATTCTGTGTCTCAACAACAAACTGGGGTTTTGTCAGAGCAGAAACCCAATTCATCTTAATTTCTTTATCTTGAAGGGAAGCACTTATGGTGGTTGAACCATTGGCGCCGGCAAGACCAAACTTAAGCTTCTCATCATCAACAAACATTTTTTCAGGAACTTCAAAAGAGTTAACTTGAATAAGAGCTGATTGACGTCCGATGTCCCTCGTAAAATCTGCTGTAACCGTAATCTTAGCACCTAAGACTTTTGCTGTAGGAAAGTCTCCTTTCATTTCAAGGACAATCGGTTTTCCGACTTGTTTAGGAGAAGTTGTGACATTCGTAAGTTCTCCAGAAACATTTCCTGAAAAGGAGTCCGCAGTTCCTTTAGAACTAATTGCCGCGCGTTTTAACCAGAAAAGTGGATACCCAGAAGTCACTGGAAATTGAAAACTTTTCCCTTCAGATCTTTTTGGAGGAACAACAACATCCTGGTCTTTTTTCTTCTCTGGAAGATATTGTTCTGCCACAGCTTGGTATTTTCTTGCTTTCACAATGTAGCTAGCAAATTCTCCAGCAAAAAGATTCATCGCCATATCTTTAAAGTCGACTTTAGGAACGGAAAAGCGATCTTTTAGGGCCGCAATATCTTCATTGACGAGAGTCTGTAGCTCTGTTGGATATTGAGAAAGAGTTTTAACTTCTGCTTGAAGTTGCTTCGAAGATTTTTCTGCTTCTTTATACTGCTTCTCTACATCCTTTAGTAACCCAGAAAGTTTTTTAATTCCTTCAGCTTGTTTTAGAAAATTTTTCTCCGCCTTCACTGATTGGAGAGTTTTTTCAATTTCTTTTACTTTTGTGGTATCTGAGAGTTCTTTCACTCGTCCATCCCAGAATGTTTTTTTTGAATTAACATCTGCTACCATTGATTTAAGTCTTTCTTCTGACTTTAAGGTTTCACGAATCTCTTGAAGCTTACCTTCGTAATCTCCGCCCTCAAGAATACCCATGACGTCCCCAAGCATGTTTCCGCCATACTTATTTTTTATCTGACTAATCACTTGATGTTGGATTTCTTCCATCTTGCTGGGAGAAGCTGGCTTCGGAGGAAGAACATAACCGGGTTTTGATCTAGGTTTCGATATTTGAATGTTGTTGATACTGGCATCTTCCACCACGAACTTCATTCTTAGAAGAGCGTCCCAAAGGTATTTAAAGTGAATGTTTCCAATTTCGAGTGAATTGTGGGTGGGTTTCTCCGGGTTCGTTACTTGAAGTCGATTGAGATCAAATGAACCTTTTATAAAACTCGTCTTCACTGATTCCACATTGACTTCGGCTCCATTGACTTCTGTCCCCACGTACTCAAATAATTTTTTCATGTGGCCATCAAAGTAATAGGAAAAATAGCCAACCGTAATAAGCGAAATCACTCCAACAGGGATGATCGCTTCGAACCGGATTGGACCCTTCTTTTTATTTTTTTTATCTGTTATGTTCATCATAAGTGTTCCTGATTATTTCCAGCTGTATTGATCATATTTGTAGTACCACTGATAAAATTTGGTAGCTTCAACTGCTTTCCAAATTTTTGTTTCTTTAAAACGAGAAACAAAAATTTCACGGTATTTCTTGATGAAGTATTGGCTTAGTAAAAAAACGATGGGAGAGAGAAGAAAAGTCACGACAGCTGATCCCATAACAATGGAGTTGTTAAAACGTGTAAAAGGAATGATGGGCATGTTATAGAGAGTTGTGAAGATGCTTTTAAGAGAATCCATCTCTAAAACTTTTGATCCCACCGAATGAAACATTGGATCCAAGATAAACGCCACAAATTTAAAAAAGAAAGCAGCAATCAAGGCAGCACCAATTTGAATTCTAAAAAAGAAAAGAATGAGAAAGACCAAAAGACTATGAAGAGAGAGCGTAGGAGTCATCCCTAATATAAATCCACAGGTCATTCCCATGGCGAGGGAAATGGTTCCTGTATCTGAGTTTAATAATTTAATAAATGCGAATAGCTGTTTGAGAATTAATCCCATGGTCGCTCCTTAATATTTCTTAGGATTTCATTCTAATTTCGAGAGGGGATTTTTGCCACCACTAAGAAAACAAAAGCATGGCGTTAATCATCCTTTGGCCGATAGATAAGGTCAGTAAATTCCTCGATACTCAAAAACAATTTTTCCTTTGAGTCATTGCAGAGAAAAGATTGAAAATCACGAGTGAATTTACACGCATTGGGAGACGTTGAGATAAGGGTGTATTCAAGAATTTCTTCTTCGAAGATCAGCTGATTCATGAGGTCATAGAGAGCGAGTTCAATTTTCATATCATCCAAACCCTCTGGAAGTTGAGGGCTTATCGTTGTGAGATTTTCAAAAATTTCATTTAGTACCAATTTAGGGAGCTCGATTTTTAAGGAAAGATACTTCTCTATAAAATAGATCCTTTCTTGAGGTCCAAGTTTAATGATCTTATTTTGACAATCTAAGGGTGTCGACTCCCATGTTCGATCTGAAAAAATAACAATTGATGGAAGTAAACGGCCCCGATTCATAGAATGTTCATAGCTAGAAGTGTGCCAAATGGGTGTTTTAATTAAAGTCATTATATGACTCAGTCATTTTTACACTGTTTCAACTACTTAACTCTTTTTGATCTATACTGCGGCAAACTTTTTTCGGAGTAAATTTTGAAACAATTCCTACTCACTCTTTTAGCGTTAACAATCTCAGCTTTGTCTTACTCAGATACAGCGACAGATCTTCAAAAGAATTGTGAATCAGCGAATGCCCTAAAAGCGAAGGGAGACAGTGGGTCATGTCGAGTGGTCGTCGCCGTGAAAAAAGTAGATAAAAGAGGAACTTGTGAAGGGATTTTTTCAAATAAATTGAAGTGTGAAGTTAGGTATCTATCTACAGAAGAAGGAGCTGGGGTAAACTTGTTTTGTGGTGAACGCCAAGAACCTGTGATCAATCAAGATTTCTCTGCTGAGATATTGAGTTTTAATAATCTTTCAATCATTAAGGACTCTCAAGATAAAGAAACAATTATAAATGATCCAATCGAATATACACTGATCTCCAGTAGAGTGATTGAATTGAGTCTTCAAGAAGATGTTAATCAAAAAGTGACTGGTACTGTAACGATCCTATTAGAAAAAGGTAAAGTGCCTTTAACAAATGTTATTTGTTATTAATTATTTTTGAATTTGAGACTTTGTTAATCTCTCGAGCTGAAAACGATTATCAGTTTTAAACCAATCATTCCCAGAGCCACGTCCCACGGCCTTAAGTAGATCAGTGGAGATTTTACCGTCTTTTAAAATAGATTCATCGATATGGACGAGTTTCACTTCTCCAGTAATGAGTGATCCCGAGCCTGGTGTCTTACCGTAGCAAAGCATGTCTCTAAAAACGCACTCAAATTGGACAGGTGATTCTTCCATCCTCTGGGCCTTTACGAGCTCTGAATTTATAGGAGTGAGACCCGTAAATTTAAATTCATCATCACCGAAAGGGAGTTCAGTTGAAGCGAGATTTACTTTTTCATAGTTAGTCTCGGTACAAAAGTTCACAACAAACTCTCTCTCTCTTAATATATTTTTGACTGTGTCCTTGAATTCTCCGTCTGAGCTTCTAATCATGGGAGAGAAGGCGATGATCATAGGACTCGCAGATACGGCGGTAAAAAATGAAAACGGGGCGAGATTATTAGAGCCATCGATATTTCGAGTAGATATAACTGCAATTGGTCTTGGAATAATTGACCCAATTAGAAATTTATAATTCTCTGCAAAAGCACCATTAGTTTGATATGTTTTCATAAAAACAGTTTATAAGATGGATGATGATGTTTAAAACTCTATTTTTTATTTTCTTGGGCCTAAGTTCTACAAATCTCTTGGCCGCTGTGACAGCTAGGTGGCTAACAGTTGCTTCTGTTGTTATAGATGACGGAAAAACGCGCCTTTTGTTCGATCCAGCTTGGACTAGACCTGGTGTTTTGCATTGGCTTGGTGTGAATCAGCTCAAGTCTGATGAAAACTTAGTGAAAAGTGTCCTTTCTAAAAATAAACTGGATCGTGTGGATGCGACTTTTGTGAGTCATTCCCATTTTGATCACGCTATCGATGCTCCCATGGTTTCGAAACACGCCAAGAGCATTTACTACGCAGATGAGAACAATGAACGGCTAGCTCTTGCTTATAAGGATCCAGCGATCAAGATGGTGAGAGTTAGTCCTTATAAAAAAATTAAAGTAGGGGACTTTTTGGTGACTCCTCTTCCAAAAGAGCATTCTCAAATTTTGCATTTATTTGATTTTCTCCCTGGGCCTGTTCCAAAAGATACGAATTTAAGTTTGTGGGACTATTGCGTAGGAGACACTTGGTTTTATTTTATCGAACATCCATTTGGTAATATTCTTATCGACCAGGGAGCTGCACCGTTTCTGAATCGAATCCCAAAATCAGTTTTAAAAGTGGATGCTCTTATTCAGGGAGTTGCAAATCGAAAAAATGATGAAGTCCTTTTAGAAGGGTATGCAAAATCATTTAGACCTAAAGTCTTTATTCCGATCCATTTTGATAATTTCTTCCTTGAGTTTAGTGAGGGCAATGAGGGATTACTTCCGGGTGTGAACTTAGATGAGATTTTACTTAAACTAAAACAGACCTATCCTAGCATGAGCGTGAATAGGCCTTGGTATGGAAATCCAATAAAGATCTTAGAAGCTAAAAGATAACTACTTCAGCATCCAACTCTTCCAATACTCTGTGTTCTCAAATGTTGAAAAGTCTGGAGTCATTTGAAGTGAGTTTTTGGCATCAATCATCACTGCAAATTCATCGGTGAATTCATTGTTATTGGCATTTTTAAAGGCCTTAGGATGAGGTCCGTGATGAATTCCCTGAGGGTGAAAGGTAATCGCCCCTGCATCGATATTATCTCGAGAGAAAAAGTTACCTTGGTGATAGAAGAGAATTTCATCATAATCAATATTCGAGTGGAAAAAGGGAACTTTTAAAACGCCCTCAGACGTCCACTCAAGTGGACGAGCGACAAAAGAGCAGACCACAAAGTTTTGGGCAACAAACATGGTGTGGCCACTCGGTGGAATATGATAGCGGTGAGAGTTAATAGGACAATAATCATAGATGGAAATTTTCCAAGCATAAAGGGACCCCTTCCATCCAACTGCATCTAAGGGATTAAAGGGATAAGTTACTTGGGTGATCTTTCCATGGTGTTTAATATCAACGAGATATTCACTGAGATTTTGCTCAGAACCCAAAGCGGCTTCGGGAATAAATTTCGCCGACTGATCATAGAGAGCATTGGGCCCTAAAATGCCACGACTAGGCTCTTCAAATTCAGAACTCGATTCTACTTTTAATATTTTCATGGGTTTTGTTACAAAGGTCTTATAAGTTGTGCCCCTGGGAACAATAACATAATCACCTTTAGTAAGGGGGATATGCCCATAAATGGTTTCCATGAGCCCTTCGCCGTCATGAATAAAAAACATCTCATCAAAATCTGCGTTTCGATAAAATGTCTCCGGGGTTTTCGTCATGGTTCCTAGATAAACTTGAACATCTTTATTAAAGAGCATTTTTATAAATTTATTTTGAAATGCTGATTGATCAAAAAGTGGGGGAAGATTACGAGGTTTTAAATCCCCAGAAATGTTTGTCCAATCAGTTGGCTTATTTTTGTGATAGAGATGAGACACTCGTCCAAAAAAACCCTTTCTCCCATGCTCCTCTTCAAAAGTTCCTTCTGGGATTTTAACGTGAGCTTGTTTAGTATGAATGCCACTTCTTAAAAAGTTTTCCATAAAGACGTCCTAAGGCTTAAAGTTGGGAGTTCCAACAATATTTTTTAAAGTTCCAATTTTATCGATCGTTAATTCCAAGAGATCACCTGGTTGAATCCATCGATCGAGTTCAAGTCCGCAACCTGTTCCTACTGTGCCTGAGCCAATAAAGTCTGTTGCTCTAATCCACTCCTCCATACTCATGTGCTCAATCATCTGACCCCAAGTGTAGTGAGAATCTCCAGAATATCCTCGAGACCATTCTGTACCGTTAACTGCTGCCGTCATCAAAAGATTTGGTTCTTCGTAATTAAATTCATCGAAAGTCACAATCACTGGGCCCATAACCGAACACCAGTCTTTTCCTTTCGCTGGCCCCAAACGAATCGACATTTCTTTCCGCTGAATATCTCTCGCTGAAATATCATTTAATATGGTGAAACCAAAAATATGTTTTTTAATGTCTTTTTCTTTTACATTTTTTCCATCACGCCCGATCACAACACCCAACTCAAGTTCATAATCTAGTTGTTGGGAGTAATAAGGCCAAGGGATCACTTCATCATTTCCAATAAACCCCGTGTTTCCACCCTTGTAGTAAGCAGGAATTTCATACCAAGCAGCTGGCACAGTTTCATTTCTTTTTTCAAAACCTTTCTTAACGTGCTTTTCATGAGCATAGAAATCTCGGTACATCGCAATTTCATCTAATGGAACATCAAAAGTCAGGTCATTTGCGTCCAGAATATGTAAAGCAATGTCGGCCTGATTTTTTGTTTTTAAAATACCTCGTGAAGCAAGATCTCCCCAGCACTGAAGAGTTTCCTGAAGTTTTGAAATTGAAGCATCTTGATAGAATTTTAAAAAAGTAGCTAAAGAATTCGGAGCGAGTAAGTCTGCCCTTTTATCTGGAGCATAGTATCCAAATCTTTCAAAGATCGCTTGCCAAGTGAAATTAACGTCCACAATCGTTTTATCATTGTAGAGGATTCCTAGGCGTTTTTGAGTTCCAAAAACAGTTGGGCGTTTGTAGGTGAGAATTTTCATGATTTCATTCCATATTTTTCTTTATATTTGGGCATGACTTCACTCATGGCTTCATAGAAGTGGTTCATCTCTTCTTTGGTACCTATCGAAATACGAACATGGTCTGGCATAAGATTTGCTCTTAAAGGACGAATAATCACGCCATGATTTAAGAGTTCATTAAAAAGATAAAGACTTTTTTCTTCAGAACCAGTTTTGATGGTAATAAAATTTGTCACCGAAGGTATCGGCTTGAATCCATGTTCAGTTAGATAATCAAAAAGAATTTCGTACTGTTCTTTATTGTTAAGGAGTGTCCGCTCAAGATGAGGATAATCTTTCAGAGCACCAAAGGCACCTTTCTGGGCAATTAGACCTGGTTCAAAGGGAAGTTTAACTTTATGTAAATTTCCTATGAGGTAGTCGTGGCCAAAACCATAGCCGCAACGAACTCCCGATATACCGTAGGCCTTAGAAAAAGTACGAAGGGTGATCACGTTATCGTAGCGGTAGTTCATTGAATCTGGATAATCCCAATGAGATTGAGCAAATTCAAAGTAAGCTTCATCTAAGATGACAATCGTATGAGAGGGAACGTGTTTCATTAAGAAATCAAATTCTTCTTTGGTGATATAAGTTCCAGTAGGGTTATCTGGATTTGCGATATAAACGATTTTTGTATTTTCATTAATTTTTTTTGCCATCGCAACTACGTCGTACTTGTAATCAGCACCACGAGGAACCTGAATGAGTTTTGCTCCAACGGATTTTGCCAAAATAAGAAAGCCAATAAATGTATTTTCTGAGGTCACTACTTCTTCATTGGGTTGCAAAAAAGCGCGCACGATATAGCCCATGATTCCTTCTGAGCCATTGCCGAGGATAATATTTTGAGGCTTAAGATTGTAGAGCCTGCTGAGGGAATTTTTTAATTCATGGGCGAACATATCTGGATAACGGTGAACGTCCCAAAGAGCGTTGGTCATTTCTCGTATCGCAAAAGGGGAGGGCCCTAGGGGATTTTCATTACTCGCTAACTTTGAAATCTTTGTTAAACCTTTCTCACGAGCAAGCTCATCGATTGGTTTTCCTGCCTGATAGACCTCTAGTTTTTCAATGTAATCTGGAACAAGTTTCTTTTGCATGAGTGGGCCTCTATATTTTGACTTAAAAAGTACCAAACATGGCCCTAAAGGTCAGGAGGTTTTCCTAACGAGAGCAGTGCGGCATGAGTCATTTCTTCTAATAATAGGGATCTTATTGATTTTTATGCCTCCAATCTAAAGCTTCCCTTAATATCGTCTCATACGCTATGAATCGTGAAAAAATGCGCTATGTTATTGTGCATGGATGAAATTTCGGCTGATCAAATCTTAAAAAATTTTGCGGATGTTTACCCTGGTCTTTTGGCCTATGTGGACAAAAATCTAAAAAATCTCTTTATCAACGAGACCTATAGAGAATGGATCGGAAAGCCCAAAGAAGAAATCATTGGCCATCACGTTATAGAAGTCGTCGGATTAGAATTTTATGAATCAAGATTAACTTATATTGAAAGGGTTTTACGGGGTGAAGCTTTAAAATTTAGAACCACTCTCAAGCACTCAAAACTTGGTACTCGTTATGTGGAGCAAATGTACCGGCCTGATTTTGATCAAGATGGATCAGTGAGGGGTTTTTTTGTCATGGCCTATGATATTGATGATCAAGTCTCGGCCTTAAATCAACTTCAAGAAAGTGAAAGATTATTTAGACATTATGTTGAAATGATCCCACATATTGCATTCATCATGGATGAAAAGGGACTCGTCACTTACTTTAATGAACGTTGGTATGAGTTCACTGGAAAATCCAAAGCTGAGCGCGAGATTTGGGACCCAACGACGATCATTCATCCCGAGGATTTAGACGAAACTCACCGACGCTGGATGCATTCTCTTGATACGGGTCTTCCTTTTGAAATGGAGTACCGACTAAAGAGAAAAGATGGGAAGTACCGTTGGCACCTTTGTCGTTCAGTCGCCATTAAAGACCCTCATGATAAAATTACAAAATGGGTTGGAACCGACACGGATATTCACGACCACAAAGAAATTGAAGTAAATCAACAACGCTTAATCAAAATTCTTGAAAGTTCATCAGATATTATTGGTTTAACAAATAAAGAAGGTGAGGTGCTTTATTTAAACCATGCAGGCCGATTAGCTTTTGAAGTCGATGAAGATTATAAAGGAAAAAAGATTGAAGATTTTATTTATCAAGATGACTTAAATTATTTTCAAGAACAGATTATCCCGAGTCTTATTGAAAAACGAAAAATAGATGGCGATTTGAGATTTAAAAAATTTAAATCAAATGATCATATGAAAGTTAATTTTAGTGGATTTGTAACCACATCTGATAAAACAGGGGAGATCACGGGTCTTGCGACAATATCAAAAGATTTAAGTGAGTTGAGACACAAAGAGAAAAAACTTGAAGAGGCCCTCGTTTCCAGAGATCAGTTTCTCTCGATGGCATCCCATGAATTAAAAACTCCATTGACCTCACTGAAGCTTCAAGCGGAGATAACGTTAAGACATCTGAACTCCAATAAAACGATTCCACATGAGAGGCAATTTATCATTGCTCATCAAACAAATCAATTAGTAGGGCGGCTCACAAGATTAATTGATGACATGTTGGATGTTTCAAGAATTAGAACAGGGAAGCTCAATATTGATAAATCCGAGCACGAACTTGGTGATATTGTGAGAGAAGCTGTCTTTAGGATGTATTCCCTTTTTGAGGCCGGAGGACTCTTAATGCCTTCAATTTATATTGAGGATAAAATTTATGGCTCCTGGGACCGGTTTCGTTTGGAGCAAGTGATAGGAAATCTTTTAACCAATGCTATCCGATACGGGCGAGGAAGACCCATAGAGATTAGAGTTATCAAAAAATCGGAAATGGCAATTATCTCTGTAAAGGATCAAGGGTATGGAATTGCAGGAGAGGATCTAAGACGAATTTTTGACCGATTTGAGAGGGCCATTCATTACACAGAAGTAAGTGGTATGGGTCTTGGGCTTTTTATTTCGAAAGAAATTATTGAGGCGCATAGAGGTCAAATTTGGGTAGAAAGTGAAATTGATAAGGGATCAACTTTCTATGTTTCTATTCCGTTGTAAGGAATCATACTTGTGTTAAACTAAAATCGTGCAAAAAATAACAATCTTGTTTTTTCTTCTTTTTTCCCTTCCATTGCGAGCGGTTCCAGTGAGGGATAATATTCTCTTCGCATTCGAAAAGTGCAAAGAGCTTGGCATTGATCTAGATAAGGGGCAATTGAAAGAATCGATAAGTTCATTGTTCGATATGGTTTGTCATAAAATTTCCAATTCAGAATTAGAATTTAATTGTGACTATTTTGAAACGGGCTCACGTCTCAAACTTAGCTCAGAATCCTTTATAGGAGGGTCAGATCTTGGGATCGCTGAATTGAAGAGTAAGTCTGGAAAAAGGCTGAAGTTTCTCATTGGAAAACAATTTGCCTCTTACGAGTCGTCTACTGATCATAAAGTTTGTATTGGGATTTATTTATTTGAGCAAGATGCTTTGAAAAAGAAAACTCTGCGTTAGGATTTTTTTTCCATTTTCTTTTAAAGTTTAAATTTATCAAGAATTGATTTTTAATGTCCTAATAACCTTAGGAGATTTTATGAATATATACCCGCTTTTGTTATCAATGATGTTTTTATTCTCCTGTTCTACCACCACAAATAGAAACCAAAAGAGTAGTGCTTTAGATGTTTCACTAACATCACGCTTAGAGGCTGAGCTTGATATTGATATGAGTAAAAAGATTCATGGTACGGCCAAACAATCAAAGCTTTTTGGCTTTATTAGTATTCATACGACTTCGGATTACGTTGATGGAGTTAACTATGATGGCTCTGGTTCAGGTTTTAGTTTATTTTCAGGAGGAATAGTTGAAGACACCAAATCAGCAGCTGCTTACAATGCAGTTGTACCTAATAAGGCAGACGTGATTGTGGCGCCTCAATATATTGTTCAGATTCATTCGTTTCTGGGAATTTATAAGGAAGTCACGGCCCTTGTTTCTGGCTATGCTGGTAAAATTAAGGATATCCGTCACAAGGATACTTCAACAGTTTCTCAAAAGTAATTAATTCAGAGGTTTATCCCCACTGCAAATTCTACATAGACTCCTTTAAGTAGGTCTTTTTTGTGATAAAAAAAGCTCCTCTAAGGAGTTTATATGAAGTTCATTGTCTCAATATTGATGGCGTTTTCAATTCTTAATGTCCAAGCGGATGCGGGGGAAAAGTTAAGGATCAAAGAAATCAAGGCCCATTTAGAAACCATAAATCCTGATAGCACATGTATGGATGAATACTTGAAGAGAAGAAATCAGCTTATCGTTAAGTTGACTCTTTCACCAGTAACGATGGTGGCCGGAACAGTCGCTTCTGCTTATGCTGGGTTATTATCAGGAGCAATCATTGGTAACTCATTTTTCAATGGTTGGGATGTTTTAGGTGTGGTTATCTTAGGTGGCATGGCCGGAACACTTGTTGGTGGCGTTTATTCTGCAACTGATACAGTGAAAACAGGAGTGACGCTTCATAAGCACACACTCGTTGTGAAAACTGTTGCAGAAAATCAGCTTAATCGCGGTGATTATTATTCTAATAAGCTCTACGATTCGTACTCACGTCAGTCTAATAAAGATCAAAAACTTCCTCTTCCTAAAGATCTATTTATTAAAGAACTAGTTGATCTCGATGCTGCTGGTACTCTTTGTGATGGCTCACTTGTTAAGCAGCCTCGCATTAAGTTAGGACCAAAACTTAAATTTAAAGTCGCCAAATCAAAAAACATTTTCCAAAAAATAAACGAGGCGAAGAGATAGTTATCTCTTCGCTTTGCGATCGCGTCTCGAATCCATACTGACAGGCCCTGCACCATAAAATGCAAATAACATTGCACCACCAATCAGGGCCATATTTTTCAAAAATTGAATCATCTGCATTTGCGCCTCTGCTGGATTCGTATAACTCCAGAATTTGTGCATCATGAGAGTCACAGGAATCAAAAAAAGCAAAATCAGAACCCCTCCGAAGCGAGCATGAAGTCCCAAAAGAATGCTCCCTCCTCCGAGAATGGCGATGAGTCCAGAGATGGGCACTAGCATGTCGGCCATGGGGACACCCATAGAATCCGCGTAACCGATGCTCCCAGATGTAAAATGATTAAATCCTGAAATAATAAAAATTTGTGAAAATAAAAATCTAGAGATGGGAATAATCCAATTTAATGAAGTTGTTTTTTCGGTGGTTTCGTCTGGAAAGTAATTAGGTCGAGGATGAAAAAGTGTCGGCATAGGTCCCCCTTAATTTCTAACATCATGTTACTCATTTTTAAAAATATCAACGCAGAAGCATACTCCAATATTAAAGTAACAAACTAGAAGCGGTTATCTTCGGCGCATCTTTACGTGATTGTCTTTTTAAAGAAGAATCCAGCGTGAAGATTTAACAAAGGAGTCCTTATGAAAGTATTTTTCACGACATTAGCTTTTGTTTCTACTTTTATGAGTTTTGCGGAAACAGATCTAACCTCTCTTAAGGAGAAAGCGAATTATAATATCGATCAGAGAATGAATGAGTTGAAGGAAGCAAGAAATTGTATTTCAAGAGCAATGACAATGGATAAATACCGATCTTGCAATTTTGATATGACTGAAGAAGTTCAAATGCAAAAAATGGAAATGAAAGAGACTAAAAAAGAAATAAAAAAAGTTATAGAATAATTTTCATTTAAGAGACCAGATGACAAGGATGCTATCCGGTCTCTTTTTAGAGAAGCTCTTTTTCTAGTTCGTTCAAGTCTAATTTCCTTAAACGAGGGGAGAGTAGGGAAATAGTAAAAACAGAAATGAGACACATGACTCCACCAAAAACAGCTGCTGGGAATGTGCCCATTAATTTAGCCGTTACCCCGGATTCAAATTCTCCAATTTCATTTGATGAACCTATAAAGATAGAATTCACCGCCGAAATTCTTCCTCGCATATGATCTGGAGAAGAGAGTTGGACTGCAGCAGTTCTTATGACCATGGAGACACTATCAAACATACCGCTTAGGATAAGTGAAATCATTGAAAGAATATAATTGCGACTAAAAGCGAAAACTAAAATACATAGACCAAAACCCGCCACAGACCAAAAAAGTTTTTTTCCTGCGTGGGATTTAATACCTCCTCTAATAAGCCAGGAGCTCATTATAAATGCACCAATTGCCGGAGAGGCCCTTAATAAACCAAGCCCTTCTGGGCCCACAAATAAAATTTCAGCAGCGTAAACCGGAAGTAGCGCCGTGACTCCACCAAATAAGACGGACACCATGTCGAGAGACATCGCTGGAAAAAGAACTGGATGAGATAAAACGAATTTTAATCCTGAGAGAAGGTCCTCTTTTACAGATTTCCCTGGAGTAGGTGTATTGGCAGGAGGATTGAAACTCAACATATACAGTGTGAATGTCGTTATTGTTAAACACACGCAAATGATCGACGCCGTACCTGAAACTCCCAAGAAACCATAAAGAATTCCTCCTACTGCAGGACCTGACATCCTAGCTGTTTGCATCGCCGAGGACATCCATGCTGAAGACTGAGGAAGAAGCTGGCGGGGAATTATTTTAGGAACAATTGAGTACATCGAGGGTTGCGAAAAGGCCCTCGCTATTCCAGTCAGAAAAGAAGAAACAAAAAGTAATTTAACCTGAAGATCAACTGAAATACCAATCGATGGTAGTTGAGTCAGGAGCATGATTAGCCCTGAGGTCAAACTGACAAAGGTCAGACGTCGGTAAATAACAAGAGGGCGACCACGGTCAACGATATAACCAGCAAAGAGAGCTAGTCCTAGTGCAGGGATCGCCTCAGCTAACCCAATGAGTCCTAAGTAAAGAGCGTCTTTAGTGAGTTCATACATTCTCCAGCCCAGCACAATCGCCTGCATCTGGACTGCAAAAGTAAAGAAAAACCGAGCAAACATGAGCTTTTTAAAATCTAATGGCATGAATAAACTTACCACATCTAATAAAGACAGGAAAGACTGAGTCGTTTCAAGTCTTAAAAATGAGTCTAGATTTTGAGGATGATATTGTACAAGGAATTGGTCAATATAAACGTCGTCTCTATTATCATTAAAATCAATGTTGCCGTATTTTTTCTTTGGATTGTTGGCGCTTTCACCAATCCAGAATTCATGATGAAAAATTTTCTTGTAAGCTGGAAAGGTCTAACTGAAGGTAGGATCTGGACACTTGTAACATCTGTTTTCTCCCATAACATGCTTTTTCATATTTTTATAAATATGTATGTCTTTTATGGATTTGGATTTGTTTTAGAAAATGCGTTGGGAGCGAAACGATTTTTACTTTTTTACTTAGGTGCTGGAATTTTTGCATCTCTTTGTCATGCTCTCGTGAGTGTCTTTTGGATTGGGGATGGAAGTCTTCAGGCCCTAGGTGCTTCTGGAGCAATTTCGGGAGTGATTTTAGTTTATTCTTTGATGTTTCCGAATGAGAAATTGTTTTTGTTTGGCATTTTACCGATTCCTGCCTTGATGGCGTCAATTTTAGTTGTAGGTTTAGACATCTGGGGATTAATACAGCAAACCAAGGGTGGGTCACTACCCATTGGCCATGGGGCACATTTAGGTGGAGCACTTTATGGCCTTATCTATCACTTCAGTTCGATTTATGCGAAAAGGTAGCGTATACCTTTTCGCGTTTTTACATCAGGATCTTTAATTTTGAGCGAAGTTCAGCTGCATAGGACGGTGTAGCAATGCCGCTTCTTTTTTCAGGTGACTTTCCTTCCCAGGTTTTTAATAAGTTCAGAATTTTTTCATCCTTGCATGATTGAAGTACGCAACCAGAAAGAGCTCCGGGAATCTTTTTCAAAATCTCATTTTCAAAAGATTGAAATTCACCAAGAAATGGAGATTTCATGATGTTTACTGGAAAGCCTGATTCAGGGATCTTGTATCCCTGATTTGCTAAAGAATTTAAAACACCATTAGCACAAGTTTTATTCACATCATTTCTATCGTAGTTGTCCCAAATGTGTCGGCCAATAAAACCCTGAGAAACTTTTGAGTCTGACGCAGAGTAATCAATAAACGTTTGAACCTGCTTAGAGTCGTTTATGGTTCCCTGAAAAATTTCAACAGTCTTAATACCTTTAAGGCAACCTTTTAACCATTGAGAGGTTTTTGTGTCAGCTAGTTTATTTCCAATTGATGCCATTCTATCTGGTACCCTTTTCTTTAAAATACTTGATACGGTAGCTTCAAGTTCTTTAGGTGGATTTAATGAAAGATTTGCCTTTCCTAGAACACAAGCTACCGTATAGTCTTTGTCAAATTCGCAAGCCTCTATCGCCGGTTTTAAATCAGCTTTTTTTCCCTCTTCTATAATATTAATAAATGCACTAGTGGCCTTCCCACAAACCCTTCCAAACTGCTCGTTAATTTTATTTGTCCCACCCATCTCGCAAAAATTTTCTTCCGCTTCAAGTTTAATACTCATCTCTACAATTTTTTCTTTTTTATATTTATTAAAGCACTCATTTGTATCAACTTGCGATGATGTTTTGTTCCAACTTGAAAGGTCCAATGTTTTAATGCACTCAGAAATTTTAGTATTACATGTCGATTCATCGGCAAGTAGATCATCGAGTTTAGGCCATGCTTTTAATTCTGGGTTAGTCCAAACTTCATTAGTGAATTCTTTATTTTTAAAATGATATTGTTTCATATAGGCATATTTCTCGGGAGCCTTTGATTTCAATTCTTGTGGGTGGAGGATGTAGTTCATACAAGACTCAGCATAATCTTCTGCCGGATTCGATCGGGCATAGCTACTGACAAATTTTGCATCCTCGCTTGGTTTCCATGATGTTCTACCTTTATCATCTGTGACTTCTTTCCAACCCGAAATCTTTTTGAATGGGGATTCCTTCTGTGAACTTGTTAATGCAGAAAAGTTACTAGCGTAATAGCCTTTGTAGTCATGATGATGACAGAGTTCGTGAATAAAAACTTCCTGAGGCCATGAAACAATCTCATAGGGATTTTTTCCATTGGTGAGATTTCTTAATCCAGCATCGTAGGTTACAAGTTGAGCTGAACCAGCTCCACCTAATCCTGGACTTGCGTAGGCGGCTACGTGTGTACCGTGGCCATGTCCACGTAGATGATCACCTTGTCGCTCAAACTCGGATAACCTTGGAAGATTTCTTAACTCTGGTGGCATTTTAGAGGCCATGGAGTCAAGTTCCCTCACTTCTTTTGCCGACCATATTTGGTCTGCCTTTCCTTGATTGATAGATTGATCTAAGCTTAACGAGTAACCTGTTTTCGCCTTGATATTCATTACCTGCATAGCCGCTTCTTTCGATCCAAGGAGCTTTTCAAAAGAACATAGAACTGTTTCACATCCTACTGCAGCTGCAGGCCAACCTTTTGGAGGTTTCTTTCCAAGCATTTCAATGGCGATTGATAATTCCTGTGTAGATCCTAAAAGATCAACACCAGCGACACTTTTTTTAACTTGCTTCAAGGAGCCGTAATTTTTTTTGTATTCTTCTTCAACTCTTTTGAAAATAATCTCGTCATAAGTAGGGCATTCTTTTCCCGAAATATGATTCATGATTTGAGACGCCATATCAACTTCTCTGCATTCATCTTGGGCAAAAGTTAAAATTGTAAGAGAGACTAACAATAGGTAAGTGATCATACTATTTAACCTCTCTCATCTTAAATAATTCAAATGTGCATTTTGGATTTTCTATTGCACCAGGCATGTCTTGGATAAGAATTTTGGAAACTTTTTTAAATGGATTGAGTTCATAGCGACGCTTAGTCGTCATATCAAAAAAATAATATCTGTAAATTGCAACATGACCTTCTGGTTTTTCAACCATGCAATGTCCCTTTGTCTGAGGAGGGATTAGTGTCGATGGTTCTATCGGCATCTTAAATTCAATCGATACTGATTTTATAACTTCTTTATCTTTCTCAATTTCATATGAAAAATTTTTGTTCGATCCGTTGAGCCTTATTTTACTTTTGACCGCTTCCCCTGGCCTCATTTCGAGGAGGGAATTGAGATCCTGTGCAGAGGTAATGTTTGATTGAACCAATAGAAAAAGCGCCATGATCATTTTATTCATGGTCCACTCATCGGTGAGTCGTTTGTGAAAGTTGATCGTTTTTGTTGAAATAGTCCATTGTCGAGAAGGTAGCGCATACCTTTTCGACAATTTTTAAATTTCTAATGTCTAAATTCTGGACGATTATGTCACATCCTAATTTCTGGGCGAAAATGTCACATCAATAACTTTTATGTTCTCCTAAGTTAATAAGACTTAAGGAGATTTATGAGTACGGATGGGATCTTTATGACCAAAGAAAAAGCTAAAATCT
>CANEUH010000023.1 GCA_947441615.1 Bacteriovoracaceae bacterium
TCTGCAGCTGAACAAGAACAAGTGGCAGAGACTCTCGCTCAAAATAATATTGAAGTCGGAAGCTTTGGAACGGATGCTCCTGTAAATAATCCAGAAGAACTTCTTCAAAACGATCAACAGATGCAAGAAGAGGCCGTTCAAGCTCAAGCGTTTAACTTTGATAACCAGCAGGCGATCTAGATATTTAGAGAACTTGTCCTGTGCTACAATCTGTAGCACTCCATAGTTAACTATTTGTTTTGTGATTCTTCACACATTTCTAACAATTCAAGACATTGACCGATAAAAAATAATCATGATACTGGTAAAATCTACCCAAGAATTTCGAAAAATAATCCACAACTCATTCACACATTTCTAACGTAACACTGACATTACTTAACGTGCTTTATTTTTCCTTGTTGGCCATAACTCCCCCATCGAAAACAACTTACTTCACAACGAAGTAAACTAAACCAACAGGAGAATCTGTATGAAAAATTTCGCAATTGTTCTTGGACTTCTTGCCTCTGTTAACACTTTCGCAGGTGTTATCTACTCAAGCACAGCTGATCTATCGTCTCATTCATTTGGACATGTGATTAAAGATGCTGAGTACAAACTCATCCCGACAAAAACTGAAATCCGCGAGATCCCAGGTTGTACACCAGGCGGAGAAGCTGGACAGATCTGTACTGAAGAAGTGGTTCTTGAATCTCAAGCAGTCGTTGCTGTGAATGTTTCTTATGTAGATCCAGCAACAGTATCTGAAGGTCAAGATAAGAGCTGGTTGTCACTTAACTTTAAGCTTGAAGACTTCTCAGCTCAAGATGTAGCAACACTTAAAGCCGCTTACCCAACTTGGAGACACCCATTCTCTAGAGCGGGAGAAAAGTTTGCGAAGAAGAATTTAGCACTAAATGTAAAGAGTGCTGAAAGAACGATCATGGTAGTAGACGTTGAAAACTCTGACCTTTGTCCAATAAACGGTGAGTCTGGGGAGCCAGCTCCAGGATGTGTTGAAAGAATTGAATACAAGCCAGCTAAAACTTTTGTTAAAGAAATCACTGTCCTAAAGAAGTAATCTTCCAAGGGATTTAAACCTCTCTCCAGAGTGAGGGCCAGTCGAAAGACTGGCCCTTTACTTTTTTTAAAGAGATTTCATTTTCGTCTCTAATTCAAGTGTTGAATAGAAACCAATTTTTCCAATTTTTAGTTTTATTTTCGTGAACGGATAGGGAAGAGTTGCTTTATTCCAACTTTTTTTAAAGACAAATTTATGTTTTGGGTAGCCTCGTACGGGAACAATAGGGCGCTTGGATTTTTCTGAAACCGCCGTGATTCCTTCTTTTACTTTATAGATGGGCCCTTTGGGTCCATCTACGGCAATCGTCATCTTGTGGCCCTCAATCACTTTTTTCATTCCGGCCAAAAGACCCGCTACTCCTCCTCGATGAGAAGAACCTCTCACGGTTTGGTAGCCCATGTGCTCCACTGCCGAGGCAAGCATCTGACCGTCTTTTGATTGAGAAATAAGAATGCAAATATTTTGATTTGAAAAATAGGGGAGACAACTTAAATCATCTTGATGAAAACAAGCATAGATAAGATTTTTACCTGGGTGTGCGTCCCTAAAAGATAGATTTTCAAAAAAAATCTTTTTATCAGAGGGATCTTCAAACTCAACTTCGTATCTGTAAGTCGAAGCATAGGTCTTATAAAAAAAGCCGGCCAAAAGGCCGGCGAATCGTTGAACTAGCAAAGATTATTTTCCTAGAAGCTTTTTAAATTCTTCAGTAAGAATGGGAACGATAGTAAAAAGATCGCCCACAATCCCGTAATCAGCTTTCGTAAAAATCGGTGCATCCGGATCAGTGTTGATCGCGACAATCACTTTTGAAGTTCTCATCCCAGCAAGGTGCTGAATAGCTCCAGAGACGCCACAAGCGATATAGAGTGAGGGAGCAACGGTTTTCCCTGTTTGACCTACCTGCATGGCGTGTGGAGCAAAACCAGAATCTACGGCCGCTCTTGAAGCACCAACTGTCGCTCCAATCACATCGGCCATATCGTTAAGAATTTTAAAGTTCTCAGCGTTTTTCATCGCTCGTCCACCAGTCACAATAATGTTGGCTTCCGTGAGATCCACTTTCGTAGAAGCGGCTTTAATGATTTCTTTAATGGCCGCACGGATTTCACCAGCATTACCAGCGACATCAGAAGCTGCTCCCGCTCCAGCTGAAGGATTGGCCGTCATGCCAAGAGCATTAGGACGGATAGAAACAAAGTGAGGCTTGGGGCCCGTGACTTCAACCTTAGCAAGACACTTTCCCGCAAAAAGGGGACGCGTTCCTGCGAATGATCCACCGTCAAAAGTAAAATTCACCACATCTGAAGCGAGACCAGCATCAAACTTTGTTGCTAAACGAGGAAGAAGATCCTTCCCCATTGAAGTCGCTCCCGCGAAAACGTAGTCGTAAGATTTTGACTTAATAAAATCACCAAGAGCGTTTGAGTAACCCTCAGGGGAGTACTTATCAAGGTTTGATCCTTTGATTTTATGAACATTTTGAGCGCCATATTTTGCGAGTTCTGCGACTTGGTCAGCGGCAATATCACCAATCACGGCGACATCAGCACTTTGACCAGCAAGTTTTCCCAATATCTCTAGGGTCACTGGCTTTACGTGACCATCATGTAATTCTGTAAAAACTAATACATTTGCCATAGTCATTTATCCTTTAAAATTAAAGTACTTTTGCTTCTGTACGAAGTAGACCCACAACTTGAGAAACAACATCTTTTTGTTTCGCTGCATCTGTGGCATCAAATTTTTTCCCTGGTGGCTTTTCTGGTGGAAGTCTAAACCCAGAGTACTTCACTCTTCTGTCTGCATCCGAAACCCCAACGTCAGAGAGAGAATATTGCGCCATAGGTTTTTTCTTAGCTTTCATAATTCCTGGAAGAGAAGCATAACGAGGAGTATTTAAGCCTTTGTTACAAGCAAGAACACATGGTGTGCTCAACTCATAAACCTCAAGAGCACCACCTTCAACTTCACGCTTAACTTTCACTGTATTTCCAGCTTGCTCAAATCCAACAATCACTGAAACGGATGGAAGGTTAAGCATTTGAGCGAGAATTTGTGGAACTTGAAGAGCATCATCATCAATCGCTTGTTTCCCTGCGAGAATAAGATCTGGTTTTTTACCCGTTTTCTCAATCGCTCCCTTAAGAGCTTTTGCAATCGAGTAGGAATCAAGATTATCAGCTGCTTCAACAAGGGCCGCATCGTCTGCACCCATCGCCATGGCGGTTCTTAGGGCCTCAGTATCTTTCACTGAACCCACGCGAAGAACAGTCACGTTCGCGGCTGGATTGGATTGCTTCATCAGAAGAGCTTGTTCAACAGCAAACTCATCATAAGGGTTCATAATCCACTTAATAGAAGCGGTTTCGATAAAACTTCCATCACCTGTTGGAGTGATTTTAGTTTCTGTGTCTGGAACTTGCTTCACGCACACAAAAATATTCATAGATTCTCCTTGAAACGAATCAATATTACTTAATAAGTTCTCGGGCCATCACGAGACGTTGAATCTGAGATGTTCCCTCATAAATTTGAATTAACTTCGCATCCCTCATGAGTTTTTCCACAGGGTATTCTTTTGAGTAACCATAACCACCATAAATCTGAACAGCATCCGTGGTGATTTGCATGCAGGAATCTGAGGCAAAAGCTTTGGCGTAGGAAGCAATTTCTGTGTTTCTTATTCCCTGGTCACATAGCCAAGCAGCTTTGTAAGTAAGGAGTCTTGCGGCCTCCACTTTCATGCCCATTTCTGCGATCATAAATTGAATCGCTTGATGTTTAGACAGGGGAACTCCAAATTGAATTCTCTCTTTAGAGTATTGAATGGAGAGATCAAGGGCCCTCTGTGCACCACCTAGAGCACTTGAGGCCACAAGGGGTCTAGAGTGATCAAGAGTACTCATGGCAATCGCCCAACCGTCCCCAGGATTTCCGAGCATATTTTCTTTTGGAACTTTAACGTTATTGAAACGAACACCTCTTGTATCAGAAGAGCGGTGGCCCATTTTGTCTTCTTTTTTACCAAGCTCTATCCCAGGTGATTTTGGATCCACAACAATGGCGGAAATGCCTTTGTGCTTTAGAGATGGATCAATGGTTCCATACACCACAAAAAGATGAGCGTGGCCAGCATTGGTGATCCACATTTTTTCACCATTAATAATCCAGTGATCTCCACCGTCTTTAATTTGAGTTTTAATTCCTCCAGCATCTGATCCATTTCCTGGTTCAGTTAAACAGAAAGAAGCGATTCTGAATTCTTCTGTAAAAGGAGTGAGAAACTTTTTCTTTTGTGCGTCCGATCCTCCGATCACAATTGGAAGAAGAGCAAGATCATTGGCCATAAAAGAAGTGTTCATCCCCATGCACCCATAGGCGAGGGATTCAGAGATAGCAATGCTATCAACTGAAGAAAATCCTGATCCACCGTATTCAGCTGGAATACAGGTGTTAATAAGTCCAAGTTCCCACGCCTTTTTAAAAATTTCCATCGGAAATTTTCCAGACTCATCATACTCCTGAGCATGAGGAATCATTTCATTCTTGGCAAATTTGAGGGCGAGTTCGCGAATCTCGCGTTGTTCTGGTGAAAGAGAAAAGTCCATTATCTAATCCTTGATTAATAAACTATATGACAGGGAAGGCATCAACGTCGAAGGTCTTTGGAATTGTAAAACATTTTTCGATTGTTTGAAAGAACGGTAATTCTTGTAGAGGCTTTACGACAAAGCTTCTTTCACTCCAACGTGGATGAGGAACAATTAACGCAGGCCCGTTATGTTTTTCGAGGCCCCAAAAAAGTATGTCTAAGTCTAAGGTCCTTGGTCCTTTTGGTATGTCACGCCTTCTGCCAAACTCCACTTCAAGATCAAGAAGAACTCTCATGGTTTTTTCTGGCGATAATGCAGGTAGTTCAAATTCTAGAACTTGATTAAAAAAATCAGGCTGGTTTTCGTATTCGATCGCTTTGGATGAATAGATCCTACTAGCAGCTATAAAGTGAAATAATTCACTCAGTTTATTTTGGGCGTCTAAGAGAATTTTTTTAGAATCACCAATATTTGAACCGGTGGCTATGATAAGAGACATTAGCGTCGGGCCTTCTTGGCATCATCTAGGGATTTGTCTGTCTCTATATCAGGATAATTCTCTAAGAGAGATGGAATCTTGTTTGATTTAGGGATCAATGGATCTCCCTTTACACCACAAGCAGTGACTAAAAAAATAAGCATCATAAATTTAAAATTCAATGGCAAATCCTACATTTAGAATATCTGATCCTAAATCGGCTTTAATAAACCATCCAGGAACGAGTCTTCTCATGACTGTAATACCAAAAACAGGCCCCGATTTTTCTAAATTATCAATTGCCGTAAGTTGTTCTTCATTGGTGACACTATTATTTGTTTTCCCAGCATCTGGACTTGATACAGTATAGGAATGAAAACCTAAGTAAGGCATAAAAAAGGTATAGAGTGGACCTTTGATATTGTACTTTAATCTAGCCGTTAAATGGTTCACGAGGGTTTGGGTTCCATCCCCTGGGAAATTATCCAGAAGGGCCCTCCCATAAATTCCCTCAACAAAATAGTTGTCCGCAAATTGATAGGCCCAAGAAATTCCAAACTCATTGGTGCGAACTGTTCCGCCTCGAGATTTTACTTCTGCAGCATCAAAGAGAGCACCTGTGACGCCCACAATGTTGTCTGGTTTAATGTGACGATTTTTATTTTCATCAAAAACACCTGTCTCATCATCAACGACAACATCACTGGAGTAGAGATCATCTTCTGATTTGATTTTGCCTTCGCCCTCAGTTTCTTTAGGGGCCGTTGATTTTTTCCCAAAAAGAGAGTCATCACCTTTAACAACCTGAACATCCTGATTTCTTCTTAATCTTCCCCACTGAGAGAGAGAGTAGATTTTTAAGATTTTAATTCCAACTTGACCTTGATGAACTTTTGCAACCACGGCCCTTGCCGCTAAATTATTATCCAAAGCAAGAGAGATAAAATCCCCTGGGCCGAGCTGCTGGTTATTGTTACTTAAAATGAAGATTTTCTTTGAGCCTGAAATAATTTTTATTGTTTCAGTAAAAACGTTTTCACTTCCCTCAGGTGAGGTGCTTAAATTGGCGTCATCCACCAAAGACTGCGCCAGCGCTGGGGTGCTTATACAAAGGATAAGATAAATAAAAAGTGCAGTGATTCGCTTCATTTACTCATTATTCTAAGTAATTAACGCAATAACGTAAATCTCGTAAAAATTTTATAATTTGATTAATTGAGTCAAGATTTCTGGTCAGATTCATATTAACCTTTCAGCATGCAATTTCAGGAGAATTCAATGTCAGAGCTGGCCTACCACCGCCTATCGAGTGCCGCAAACCCTATGTTTGTTGTTGTCGCTGGTAATATTGGAAGCGGAAAAACAACTCTTACAAAAAAGTTATCTGAAAGATTGGCATGGAAGCCCCACTTCGAATCAGTTCAAGATAATCCGTATCTCGCTGACTTTTATTCAGACATGAGCCGCTGGTCTTTTCCTTTGCAGGTTTATTTTCTGACTCATCGATTTAACACTCATAAAGAAATTGAAGTTCTTCCAGCAAGTTCAATCCAAGACCGCTCTATTTATGAAGACGCCAATATTTTCGCTCGCTCACTTTTTGATCAAGGAAAATTAGATAAAAGAGATTACGAAAACTATCGCACTCTTTACGAATCGATGATTCAGTACCTGAGTCCACCAACTCTCATGATATTTTTACGCCGTTCCATTCCTAAGCTCCAAGAAAGAATTAAACAACGTGGTCGAGACTACGAGCAGGCCATTCCAACCGAGTACCTTACAAGTTTAAATAACTACTATGACGAATGGTACTCAAACTACAATCTTGGTAAATCCCTCATCGTCGACACGGATGAACTAGATTTCCTCGACAACGAAGAGCACTTTGATCGCTTGGTGAAGAAAATCTGGGATTCAATTGACCAAAAAGATATGTTTTTTTATTTCTAATAGAATTAGCAATTTTTTCCACCCTATAATTTCATTACAGGTATAATAAACTGTATCTATCTGTATTCATTATCAGGGAGTGAAAATGAAGCTTACGCCATGGTTGGTATTACTTTCGTTGAGCTTGGCCGCTTGCTCGGGCTCGAAATCTGCACAAAAAGTGAATGAGGAAACGCCTCAGATTGAATTATCTGATGCTGATGAATTTACTGATACACCTTCTGAGGATCAGCCTGCTGCTGAAACAACTGAAGCACCAGTGGAACCAACTTCTGACGACGTCGTGGTTTCAAATAATGAACCCCTTGTTCAAGAATCAAGTCTAGAAAACACAACACCAGTAGTTTCTGAACCAGGTTCATTAAAGCAATATACGGTTCAACAAAATGAAACTCTTATGATGATCTCTTTCAAACTTTATGGAGATTATGCTCGTTGGAAGGAATTAGCGAATGAGAATGCTTCTACTTTAAAAGGTGGAACAGTCGTAAGAACAGGAATGGTTCTTAATTATGTTTCACCGGCCGAGGAGTTCGTTTGGAATCCGCAAGGGAATCCTTACCTCATTAAGACTGGTGATACACTTGGAACAATCTCAAAAGAAGTTTATGCCACGGTAAAAAAATGGAAACTTCTTTGGGAAAACAATAAACCACTTATTAAAGATCCAAATAAAATTTATGCTGGATTTACAATGTATTATTTAGAAAATGGTCGCGAAGTCGCTGCTGATCTTTAAGCAACACCATAAAATTTACTCCCTTAAACCCTCGCTTCTTGCGGGGGTTTATTATTTTTTATTCATTCTCCTCTTTTCTTCCTGCACGACGATTAGACTTCCTAATGTAAAAAAAAATCAAACTCTTTATAAAGGTGGACATCTGTCGATGTCGTCAGAGGACTATGCCGAACAACTTGCCTCATTGAAAACGGCATTTCTAACGACGCCTGGTCTAAAAATAATTGAAAAAGAATTTATTCAAAAATATTTAACCGAGATCTCAGGTGAAATTATTTCAAAAAACGAAATTTTTTTTAAAAATCTTAAAAAAGCTTCCGTAACGATCATAAAAAATGAAGCACCTATACATTTTTCACTTCCTAAAGGAGCCATTTTTATCTCCTCGGGGCTTATTACCAAATATATAAAGCACGAAAGTGTACTGGTCTGTATCTTGGCCTATGAATTAGTTAGAAGTGAGAATTTACTCTACCCAAAGCAGGTCATAGTACCTGTGGGGTATATGAATCTAGAGAGGATCTTGGCGCTTTCAAGACTAAATGTCGATGAGAAGATGGAGATCCATAAATGGGCGTATTATCTAACTGTTAGAAGCGGATTTGATGGTGAGTATTATCTTTCATGGTTACAAACTCAAAATAGAAATACTGCAGATTTTATTCAACAAGTTGGAGATATAAATCTCATTAACCAGGAAGAGTCTCTGTTTAAGGCCTTTCTTATAAAAAATGCCACTGATGACGAAACACCAATAAAGAAAAATTCGAGTAAAACATTTTATACATTTTTAAATAGTATTAGGGATCAACAACTATGAAACCAGAGCAAGCGGAAAGATTTTATATTGAAGAGCTTTATAATAAGACCCAAGAAAAAGACATCTTAAAAGATCAAAAATTAGAAGAGGTCGATAAGTTAACTGGGGATGCATCAACCCGAAGATATTATCGAATTTTTACGGTAAAAGAGAGCTATGTGGTTTGCTTAGATAATGCCTTTGATGATGTGATGGAGAAACACCCCTTTCTATCTGTTCAGCAATTTCTTTTGGAAAATAATATCCGTGTCCCTCAAATTCTTGATCATAACTTGTCTCGTGGTTATTCGCTCCAAGAGGACCTGGGAAATGAAACACTTCTTCTTAAACTCAGTACCCTAACCTCAAAAAAAGAAGAATTTGATATCTATAAAAAAATCGTGGATCAACTGTTAGAATTACACCGGATTCCAAAAAATTCAGTCAATAATCCAAATCTCTTCCAGTTGAAATTTGATTTTCAGAAATATATGGATGAAACAAAGTTCACATTTAAATACTTCATGAACTTTTTTAATAAGAATCTAGATGAGTCCCTGATCAATGACCTTGAAGCCCTCTTTGCTCCTGTTATGTTAAGGTTGGCAGAGCAAAAAATGGTTATAACCCATCGGGATTTTCACTCTCGAAACATCATGGTGAAAAACAAAAACTACGTTTTTA
Organism: Bacteriovoracaceae bacterium; assembly: GCA_947441615.1. Lineage (GTDB taxonomy): Bacteria > Bdellovibrionota > Bacteriovoracia > Bacteriovoracales > Bacteriovoracaceae > Peredibacter. The sequence continues at coordinate 9,316 of CANEUH010000023.1, forward strand.
TAGATTTTCAGGACGCTCGTTGGGGAATCCCACAATATGATCTCGTATCTCTTTTAGAAGATTGCTATTACGACATTCAGGATGATAATCGTACCACTCTTAAGCGTTATTACTATGATAACCTTGACCCGGCCATTCATGGTCAAAAGAGCTTTGAACACTTTTTGGAATTATATGATGATATGCTCATCCAAAGAGTCTTTAAAGCGGTGGGGAGCTTCTGCTACATCTATAACTGGCGAAAAGATGATCGCTACTTAAAATATATCGGATTTGCGATGGAGAAAATCAGACGAGTCATGATGGATAATCCTCGATACGCAGATTTAAAACAAAAACTATTTCAACACTACTATGCAAATTGATTACTGCTTAATTTTAGCTGCTGGTTTTGGAACCAGGATGGGAAAAATTGGTCAAAAGCTTCCGAAAGTTCTCTGGCCTGTTTTTGAGAAGACTCTACTAGAACTTCAAGTCGCCTACGCGCGTTCTTTGGGTATTAGTAAGATCTATATTAACCTCCACTATATGGGGGAGGAGATTGAGAATTATTGTAAGGGGAAAGGGGCCTTCGAAGGTGTGACCTTTCTCTGGGAGAAGCCTGAAATATTAGATATCGGCGGAGCTGTTCATCATCTCGCTCGGCAGGCAGAAGTTAATTATCAAGGAAAGCTTCTGGTATTAAATGCGGATCAATTTTTTTATTTAAAAAAAGAAGACCTATTTAAAATTTTATCTCCCTATGAAAAGTTCTCAGGGGTTCTTCTAACTTATTGGGTTAATTCTTCCTTGGGGTATAATGCTCTTGAGATTGATAACGAACGACTCGTAAAGGGGATAATAAAAAATAAGGATCTGAAACCAAATCAAACAATTGAAACCTATACCGGTATTTCCTATGTAGATTTATCTCAATTGGAAAAAGTCGGTGGTGTTAGTAAATTTTTTGATTCTGTTTGTCCGTTTGAAAAGAAAAAAATCCCAGCGCTTTTGTTAGACAATGTGGACTATTGGGATTTTGGAACTGTGAAGAGATATTGGGAAACAACTTTTTGTATCTTAGAAACTTACAGGTCTCAGTCCACGCATCCATTTTTAAGATTTTTAGTTCAAGAAAAGGCAATTAAGAGTTGGAAAATAAATCTCAAAGAGCTTAGTTACTACGCTAAAGGATCAAGAGTTATAAATCTTGGACTTGATGAGAATCAAACAGTTTCAACTCCCGCAATCATCTTAACCGGAACAATAGCGAAGAATAGCAAGGCTTCTATGGTTTGGTGGAATGATCTTTCTGACGAGGTTAATTAGTCTTTTCGATTTCTTTTATGCAGTCGACGGGGCAAACTTCAATGCAGAGGCCACATATTGTGCAGCTCCATTGATCGATATAGTATTCTTTTCCATTGGTGATGATGGCGTTTTCTGGACACACAAGGCGACAATTGTCGCATGAAACACAAATTGAGGAGATTTCCAGGGAAACTTCATTCATAATGGTATTATAGGGAAAAACAAAAATGGAACAATTGAAAGTCAGAAAGAAAGAGACAATTATTTATAATGTGATCATTTTTTTAGCCCTTTCTTTTTTCTTTCTCTACACTCAGCACGCATATCGCCATCACCTTTCACCATTTTCACTCGTCTATTTAAGAAAGGGTGTTGAGCTCTTCTGGTATTTGGCCGTCATGCTGATTGTGTCGGCCATTTTTATCTGGAAACACCACAAGTATGCCATCTATTTCTATCAAGCCTCTATTTTCCTTGTGAGTTTTAAGGTTGTGGAAGGTCTATTTATTGAATTTAATAAAATTATTGTCGTGGCGATGTTTTTTTATGTGGTTATTTCTTACTTCCTTTATCAACTTTTAAATTTCTACTTTAGTTTTGCTAGTATTAACCCAAACTACAGTAAGTCTGATTTATTCGGACCTCTCTTAAAATCTATCCCATGCATACTTAAAGCTGAGGGGGTCGAAGTCCATGGCACTCTTTCTAATTGGGACGAGGAGAGTTGTTTTGTAAAATTAGAATCAGGGAAAGAACTACCTAAAAAAGTGCAGATGATTGTTTCTTTCCGAGACCGAGAATTCATTCAGACTGGGGAAGTAGTTGCCTCCACTCTTGATTTTACTGGTGTTGGGCTAAAATTTGAGAAGGTTCCCAAAGAAATAAATGCGTTCAATTGGTCTGAGTTTATGGAAATTGTTCATGAACTTGGTTTTCAGCCACAAAGGTTAAGATAATGAAATGGTTCATTCCACTTTTGATGATTTTTACATCTTGTTTAAAAGAGAATCTCAGTCCAGAGTCTACACTCCAATCCTTTATTGAATCCAGAATGGGAAATGTTGTTACGAGAGATTTTATTTTGGAGCAAGTTACTGGGAAAATGAAACAGAGTCTTGAAAATATATCCGAAGAAGAGTTCACTAAGTTTTCTGATTTAAGAAATGTAAAAAAAGACAGTTTTAAAGTTCTCTCGAAATCATGTCAGGCCAAGACGTGTTACCTGACCTATTCAGTGAGCTATCAAACTGTTGATAATGACAAGGCGTCTTTTATTTCTGAAGTTAAAAAGATAGCCGAGATCGTTAATGAAAATGGGAAGTGGCTTATAGCTGATGTTAGTAATATCAAAACTTATCACGAGGCCCTAGAGCCTATTAACCCCTAGTATAAAGTTCAATCTCCTCCAACCGATAGGAAATATGTTGGAGGGAATCATGGCCGAATCAGATTTCTTAACATTTCTTGTTGATGAAACTTTAAAATTACAAAGCACCGGTGAAGTTAGGCTTTCAAGCTTAGAACTGAAGCTTAATGACTATGGTCTTTCTTTTTTAAAGGGTGAGTTTATCCCCCAATCTCAAGTGCTTCGTTTTTCGACAAATTTTGGCCTACTAGATATTCCGGTCAATTGGTCTGTTTTTGCTGTGGAAGGTTCATCTTCCACTGATTGTGTTATCAATAAACAAAATGACAACGATCATCTCTTAGAGGTTCTTAGGGCCTCTTGGATGTTTTCTCTGGATAAACTTTTAGTCACACACGCGGATGGATTTTGTTATATCGTGGGACTTAAGGCCGGTGAGGACTATCACCTTCATGATCTTCTAAATCCTCAAGAACTTCTCAATGCTGCCTAAAATAAAAAGGCCCTCTTGAAGAGGGCCTTTCATTTGATGAATGGATAAATTCTTAGAGAGCGACGTAATACTGCTTTAACATAGCAGCATCAACTTCAAGGTTTGGAGAGTTACAAACAACGTAGCCTCTACAATCCATGTCCTTCAATGCTTTCATAAGGTCTTTCCAATTAAACTTTGATTTCTCAAGGTTTAAATGTTTCAAGTCACCTTTAGAGTTAGAGCTAATACCAGAAATATGGATATGCATTTCTTCTAAAGCTTTAGGACCTAATTCATTTTTAAGAGTCTCTAGAGTTTCACAGAATCCTTTATAATCATTAACACTGCCTGTACGTGCGTAAAGGTGTGAGAAGTCCATACAAGGCTTACAGCTTGTGACTGACTTGGATAAACTAATAAGTTCTTCTAATGAACCAAATTGAGACGTCTTACCAGTAAGTTCTGGACGAAGTTCAATTTCAATATCAAGGCGAGAGAGTCTTTCTTCAATAACGTTCAATGATTTTTCTACAAGATCAAAAACATCATACGGTGAATCTTTCATGTAAAAAGCAGCATGGAAAGTCATCGATTCAGCTCCACAAAGATCAGAAATCTTCGCAGTCTGAATAATTCTTTCAACAGATGAGTCGATTTTATCTTGCTCACGTGCGTTTAAGTTAATGTAGTACGGACCGTGAGAGGTAAGGGGGACTCCAAGCTCATAAGACACTTTTCTTAGCGCCGAAGAAACTTCTTCTTTCATCCGAACACCGTGAGCAAATTCTAATTGCATGCAATCTAGATTTAACTCGTGGATGCGTTTAACACCTTCAACTGGGTTGTTTTTCTTAACTGTACTATTGGGAACACCAGCAGTACCAAATAAAAGACGGTCAAAAGCCATTGGTAAACTCCTTTCGGATTATCAAAAAACCACTAAATTCTATCAATCCAATCATCTTTTCGATTTAAGCAGCCCTGGCAACCTTGGCCTAAGTTGAGCTCTTTTTGGATAAGGTCCAGGTTCAATTGCCCTGAACATAATCCCCTGATATCCCCAGCGCTCACACAAAAGCATTCACAGATGAGGTCTTCATTCTCTAGTTTCTTAGTCACCTTTGGGATCAGATCCTCTATGGTGTCGATGAGTCCTAGAATTTCCTTATCCATGTCTTACTCTATTGATGCTCTGCAAATCAACCATCATTCTACTTAATCTCGATGGGCAGTTTATAGCCCTATGCCAAATCAAAGTCCATCCGAAAGCCATAAGGCTGTAATAAAGTAATGCAAATAAAATTTAAGCGGTGGTAAAATAGGGTAAGTTCTTAAAAAATCAGGTTTTATCACTTATGCGAGCGACATTTTTTCTGCTTATTTGTTTTGTCACCTTGGGGCTCTTTCTATGGGTAAGCCTGAATGGCCTTTTGTACATTTTCGGCATGGTTATGTTGATTATATTTTTGGTCATTACCGTTGGTTACCCTGACACCATGACTCTTTTCTTATTGGGAGCAAGAGAGCTCAGGTCTGGAGATGAAAAGAATTTTTTTGAAGCAGCTTCTCAAGAGGCCTATAAATTAGCAGTTCCGATGCCAAAACTTTATTTTTATAATGGTACCCTTGAGAGGGCGTTTGTTCTTCAAACAAGAAACGACATAAGTATTATCCTGAATAAAAGCCTTCTTGATAAAGCCTCGATTGAAGAGTTGAAGGGGATATGCTTTGAGCTCCTTCTTCAAGTGAAAAAGGGAATGGCCCCAAAAAGAACCAAGGCCATGTTTATCCTCGGCTTTCTTGCTTGGACACTTCATGCAACTTCAGCCGTCGTTTTGAATCTCATTCCCTTTAACGATATCCGAAAAGCAAGTGATTGGTTTCTTAACTATCTCTTTAACCCGGTCTTTGAACTGATTTTTAAAATGATTATGGGGGGCAGCTACTTTAAAAAACTTGAGCATCACTTGAATGAATACCCAGCAGAAAAAGAACTTCTCTCAAAAGTGGGATTAAAATTAAGAAAGCCCTATACCTATTATTCACTGCCTTCTCGAAAAATTCATGAACTCTATGCAGTTAATAAGAGTCGAAATTTTCAAAACATCATGTCTTTGGAATTTTTACCTCATGAATGGGACTACTTATTTAGGAATGTGGAGATAAGAAGTGCTGAGTAAGTTAAGGCAAATTGAATTCGGTAAATTTGCTCCTCTGCTTGTTACTCTCGCCTTTATTCTAATATTGATCCAATATCCGCTACATCCTTTAGAATCATTTTTCTATGATTTCTGGATCAAAACGGATCTCCCTGCAAAAAACTTCAAAACACCAGTTGTCTTAATATCCCTAGATGAAGAGAGTGATCAGTTCCTTGGTGAAACCTATCCCTACACTTATGCCTCTCATAACCGGTTAATGGAAAGGCTTGTCGCTGACCGGCCCGCCATCATTAATTACTTTGTTTCATTATTAGAGCCTGACTCACAGGTTGAAGCTCGCTATCAGGCAGAATTTCACGAGGGGATTAAGAAGTATTCTCCCTCAGGTGATCGGTTTAAGTTCGGGACTGAAATCGATAATCTTGGTGAACTTATTCCCCCAGAGAATTTAAGAGACCTTGGTTATTATTTGGGCCAGCTCTATAAAGACCAACTTGTTTTTTCAAAAGATGAAGTCATCAGACGCGCCATTCTTAATATCTCTGGTGAGGACTCAATCCATCTATGGACCGCCAAAAGATATAGAGAATTACAGGGGCGCCCAGCGATTGATGCCACCGCCTACAAAGGGGCGTATTATAACTCAGAAGCTGATGCCAATTTTGCCTTAATTAAATATTCAGGTAATCCATTGGGAGATAGAATTCCCACGATTCCCTTTCACCGCGTGGTGGTAGGAAATTTCCCTAAGGGTTTTTTTAAAGACAAAATTATTCTAGTGGGATCTCAGTATTTATCAAATTCGAGTGACTTCATTCAAACACCATTTGAAAAAGAGAATTCAAAAACACCCAAACTCAGTGTCCATGCTGACGTGATTGAAGCTCTTGTTAATGAAAAGACAATTTTTGATGTTGGTGAAGTCATCACACAGATTGCAGCGTTATTTATTGCTATTCTTCTGTCCTATATTATTTCAAGAGTTCAGCCAGTTAAAGGACTAATCATAACGATCCTGATGATTTTTGGTATTTTGCTTTTAAGTTACCTCACTTTTGTGACCTTTGGTTGGTGGATTAAATTATCTCATTTAGTTTTATCCATCTTTGTCGTCTATTACATTTGGGTTCCCTTTAGAGCGATTGAAGAATATCAAACACGTTATGCCTTTCAGGAAGAAACAAAATTATTAAAGCAAGTGGATAATCTCAAACAAAATTTTATATCACTTATGAGCCACGATTTGAAAACACCCGTTGCAAAAATCGCTGGTATTGCTGATATCCTGAAAATGAAATTTAGTAACACCAATGAGCAAACGGAGCTGATTGATAATGTCGTCAATTCAACCAAAGAATTAAATAATTTTATTAATTCCATTCTCGATTTAACAAAAATTGAATCTCAAAATTTGACTCTCGCTAAAGAATCAAAAGATGTGAATAAAATCATCGAAGGAATTGTAGAAAAATTGGGTTTTGAGGCGAACGCTAAAGAGATGAAGATTGAGACAGATCTCTCCCCATTATATCCTATCCAAATTGATACAGTACTCATGAACCGGGTTATTTCGAACTTAATTGAAAATGCGATTAAATACGCTGGTCGCGGTAAAACGATCGAAATTAAAACCTGGGATGATCCTCAGTGGGTTTTTGTGGAAATAAAGGATAATGGTGTTGGGGTAGGACCAGAAGATCTGGCCCATATCTTTGATAAATTTTATCGGGTGAAGAATGATAGTACCCACTCAATTAAGGGCTCAGGTCTTGGTCTTTATCTGGTAAAGTATTTTATCGAACTTCATAATGGGGTTATTACTGCCACCTCTCAACTTGGTGAGGGAACTTCGTTTATAATTAAGTTAAAGAATGAATAGGAGATGGGTATGCATAAGGTGTTGGTCGTAGATGATGATAAGGTTCTTCAGCAGAACGTAAAGCAGGCCCTGGAATATCATCACTTCGTCGTCGACGTTGCAGACAACGGCAAAGAAGCGGTTAATAAAATATACGGTCAAAAATATGATCTCGTGGTGATGGATGTGAACATGCCCGAGATGGATGGTATCCAGGCGCTGATAGAGATTAAAAAACATGACCCCTCAGTCATCGTCTTGATCCTAACGGCCTACTCAAATGTCACGGATGCAGTTCGTGCTGTTAAAGAGGGTGCTTATAATTATTTAGAAAAACCTATCAGTTCTGAAAACCTTGTTGCTCTCATTAAACGCGCCCTAAAGGCCCGTTCAATGGTTGAAACAGTTGGATTTTCTTCTCCAACGCTTTCAATTGGTGAAACAACTGGCTCCAAAGATAAATTTGTTGGTGAATCAAATGCGATGAAAAAAGTTTTTGATGTCATCTCAAAACTCGCGAAAGTGAATACACCGGTTCTTATTCGAGGTGAATCTGGGACTGGTAAAGAATTAGTGGCGAAAGCGATTCACTACAACTCACCAAGGAAAGATGAAAAATTTGTTACCATTAACTGTGGTGCCATTTCTGAAAATTTAATTGAATCTGAACTTTTTGGTCATGAGAAAGGTGCCTTCACTGGTGCTGATCAAAGGAAAATAGGAAAGTTTCAATTTGCTGAAGGTGGGACTATCTTTTTAGATGAAATTGGAGATATTTCAGCGGCCATGCAGGTAAAGCTTCTTCGCGTGCTGCAAGAAAAAACCTTCATGCCGGTTGGGTCAAATAGAGAAATCAAAGTTGACGTAAGAATTATCGCAGCTTCACACAAGCCATTTGAAGAAATGATTAAAGAAGGAACTTTTAGGGAAGATCTTTTTTATCGCTTGAATGTTCTACCTGTTTACCTACCTCCGTTAAGAGAGAGAAAATCTGATATCCCTCACCTCGTGAATCACTATATTCAGTACTTTAATAATGTTCATAACCTAAAAGTGAAGGGATGTGAGCCAGAGGCCTTGGATGTTTTAAGTAATTACTCGTGGCCAGGAAACATTCGTGAGTTAAGAAATATCATCGAGCATTGCTTTATCATGGAATCATCCGACATGATCCACGTTAACTCTCTTCCTTCTGTGGTTTTTAAAGATCAAAAGAAAGCGGAATCTAAAGATTCTCACGCCGAAGATAGTGTAATTGATTTAGAAGACATTCAAAACTCAGTTCTTGATCAACAGACCTCTCCTCAAAAATCCGGAAACGATGTTCAATTCTCTTTCGGTGCAAAATTAGGAGAAGGAGGAAAACTGGATTTCGCTGTTGCCAAAGACTTATTTGAGAGAGAGTTTATAGTTCAAGCATTGAAGATAAATAAGGGTCGAATTAATCAGACCGCTTTAAATGCCAATATTCCAAAGAAAACACTTCTTAGGAAAATTGAAAAATATGAAATTAACCCCAAGGATTACTACTAAATGGCACGTTTTTGGACACTCAGCCTTTTAATGGCCTTTTTAATTATTGCCGATCAACTCAGTAAAGGAGCGATCCAAAGTAGTCTTTACTATGGTCAAACCATTCCGGTGATAAAGGGATTCTTTAGTATTGCCTACGTTAAAAACACCGGAGCAGCTTTTGGATTTGGGGCCAACGGTCCTGATTGGTTTCGGCAGGTCTTTTTTCTGGGACTACCAGTTTTATTTTGTGGATGGATTTTTTGGTTACTCATTAAAACGTTGAAAGGTCCTTTTTTTATTTCTCTTGCTTACGCTCTCATCATTGCTGGTGCGATTGGAAATCTCATCGACCGGTTTAGTTTGGGTTATGTCGTCGACTTTTTAATGTTTTATTGGAAAGACGAATCTAATCATTTTCCAGCTTTTAATGTTGCTGATAGCTGCATCACCGTAGCCGCAGGACTATTGATCATTGATTTTTTTCTCCAGCTTAAAGCGAAAAAGGTAACTGACAATCATGCTTCCGATTCTGTATCAAAGCCATGATTTAGTTATTTACTCTTACCCTCTCCTCATGGGTATCGCCTGGGGAGTTGGATATCAGATTTATTTTAGCTCTCAAATAGTTGAAGCTTCACCTAAGTCTTCTCAATTTCTTTTTTGGGGTCTTTTCGTTTCTTCTTGGGTGGGAGCAAAACTTCTCTTCTACTTAACTTCATCTCACGACTCAAGTCTATTATCTCAAGTGAGCTTTTGGACTGGTGGTGGGTTAGTTTTTTATGGGGGCCTCATTGCCTCTTTCTTTTTTCTCATGCTGTTTAAAATGGTGGATAAAGGGCTTGGTTGGGAAAAAATAAATCCCCTTTTACCTGCATTGGTGATTGCTCACAGCATAGGTCGCCTCGGTTGCTTTCTCGCTGGCTGTTGTTATGGACGCCCAACTGAGCTCTTCTGGGGGATCTTTATGCACGGACATCACCGCCACCCAACTCAGCTGATTGAAGCAACGGGGTTAATGGCATTAGGAATCCTGTTATTAAAATCAAAAAACATGAAAGGAAGTACCCCTTTTGTGACCTATTTAATGTCTTACTCCATTCTTCGAATAATCGTGGAGCTCCTCCGAGGGGATGAAGTTAGAGGCGAGTGGCTGGGTCTTTCTCCCTCAATATGGATCTCCTTGGGGCTTATCGCCCTTGGGGTGAGTCTTGTTTTAGTCAATAAATCCAAGCTTTTAAGGTCGACATAGAATTTCAATCAAGAATTTTCTCCAGAGTGTCGATAGGAAACAAGGTTTTTTATCCAGGAGAACGTTTTGAAGCTTGATTCAATTCAACCACGCACCTTACGTTATAGAAACCATTACAAAATCTACCTCTTTATTCTCTCCATTCTCTCCCTTCTGTTATCAACCTACTGGTGGTTTAAGTTTTCAGTGGATGGCCATCAAGTGATTTTTGAAAGTTACCGCTGGGAGATGATCTTCTCCATCTTCTACTTTTCCGCCTTTGCATTTTTTTATTTCTTCTGGGTCCGTCCAAAGATGAAAAAGTCTATTCAGGTTTTTTCAGATTCTTTAATGATTCATGATGGGCGAAATAAAGAAGAAGTGAAATTTGAGGATATTGAAAGTATTAATCTCGTCTGTTGGTCAATTTTTTATCTCAAGACAAAAAAAGGTGTGAAGCACTATTTTCACTCAGGCTACGAGCGGGTGGACTATATTTGGGAAGGGCTTCATCTTGCTCGCGCAGATTTATTCTCCCCGACTCTTTATGAAGATTTCAGAGTGAAACTCGTTCAATACGATCACCATCAGAAAAGAAAAGATTGGTTTTTTAAACACAAAATGGTGGATGTTTTTAATTGGGCCATCCTTCCCTTCATGTTTTTATCACTAGCTTTCATGTTTCAATCTAAAAACGTCATCATTCATCATCAGGGAATTTATTTTTTTAGATTATTCATGTATTCGATGCTTATTCTTGTTTCCACTGCATTTTTTTACTCATTGGTTTTAAAGAAATTTGTCTTTGATAAAAAAGTGAAATCCCAAATGAAAGAAACGGAAGTCAAAGTGCGGGACCTAGAATTTGAAGGGATGATACTTCACCGCTCTAAAATCTTTCAGTTTATAACGGCAACTTTTGCTCTCGCAATACTGGTAAAAATGGATGTGAATTTATATTCAGTCACAAAAGTTCGTGAGGATCTTGCTCATTTTAACCTTAAAAAGGGTCATACTGTTCTCATCGATAACCGCTATAACTGTGTGGGCTGCAAATACCAAATCCTTGATGGTGATTATGTCGTTTTTGGAAGGGGAACGATTGGCCAGGTCCTAGCGAAAGAAGGGGACATGGTGGGTGAAGTGAGCCATGATAAAAAAGGTAGAATGATTGCGTCGGAAAATCTTCAAGAAGTTCCTCGGGGGCATGTTGCCTTAAGGGCCGCCAATGGAAAAGATATTGTCTTTGTTAAAATACAAGAGCTAATCGGTAAAATACAAAACTAATGCAAAAAATTCGAAAGCTCCTAAAATAAGTTAAGTCATATTAACTTTTTTAGGAGCCGTCATGAAGTTCGCTCAACTTTTTATTCTCGTTCTCGCTTTTCTCGTCATTAAACCCGCTAGTGCTGGACTACTTATTGAACCACTTGTTGGTTTTTCAAAAGGTGAGACAACTGTAACAAGTGATGGAATTAATAAAGACAAAGGAGATTTTACCGGAATGTCCTATGGTGGTCGCCTGGGTTACCAGCAACTAGGATTCCAACTTGGACTTGATTACTTAAATTCAAATAACACTATTGAAGACAGTGATTTGGAATCATTTACAAGTTCAGAGTGGGGAGGATTTGTGGGGTTTGAATTCCCTGTTCTTCTTCGCGTGTATGCGGGCTACATCTTTTCAGCAACGGGTGAAGCTGAAGACGCTAGTAACAACAACGTCGATTTCATTGAAGGAACAGGAACAAAATTCGGGATTGGTTTCACGGGTCTTCCGTTTGTGGACATTAACTTAGAGTACAGAAGTGTTACTTTTGGGGATGCCAAAGTCAACGGAACAAAGCTTGGTTTTGAACAGGAGTATGATGCTTATATGCTTTCGTTCTCTCTTCCGTTCGTTCTTTAAGAGACTCATCACTTAAATAATTTTAGGGCTTCCTTTGGGAAGCCCTTTTTTATTTCAAAAACATTGAGTGCAAAAATCGCGAAAACTTTTAAAATAATGAAAGGTAGCTTTTTTTTAAGGTTTTTCATCCGCTGGTCCCATCTATTTATCTTACTGCTTTCATGCTTGGTCATGAATCCGGCCAGTGCTTATTTGTATAATCAAAGGTTCGGTCCTCGATCAGGAATACTCGTTGAACCAGTCTATGGATTTTCATCCGGAGAACTTGTAAGTAAACCGTCTGGATCAGAAGATGTTTGGGCCTTTACTGGGACTGGTTACGGAGGCCGAGTTGGATTCCAGTACGGTCGGGTACAGTTGGGTGTTGATTATTTAAATTCAAATTTGACCTTTGAGAGTAAAGACTGGGAAAAGACTAAATTATCAGCTTGGTCTGGGTTTATAGGATTAAAAATTCCCCGCTTGTGGCGCTTATATGGTGGCTACACTTTCTCAGCAACAGGTGAGGGTTATTACAATTATCAAAAAGTCATTTTTCTTGAAGGAACTGGAACAAAGTTTGGTATTGGTTTTACGGGTATTCCCTTCTTAAACATAAACTTTGAATACACTCAAGGTGAATTTGGGGATGCTAAAGACGGTGGAACAGTCCTTGGTTATGGGCCAACTTACCATTCCTACATGTTTACTTTATCCATTCCGATCTTAATCTAAATGATTCTATTCAGTGACTTCAGATTTTAATGTTTCAACTTCTTCCATTGGAACATAAAGAGCTGACGCCAGGGTTTCATTCCCCCACGCCACGAAAGCATCATCGTGTTGGTACATCGTGATGGTTTCCCAAGGACAATCTTGTGAACAGTTCTGGCAACCAATGCAGCGAGCGAGATCGATCTCAACCATTTGCTGGTAACCGGGATTCTTTGGATCAGGTCCTGGAACAAGTTCAATGGAATCAACTGGGCAGCCAGCAATACAAACTTCACACCCAGTGCAACCTGATTGGTGAACGACAGCTAGAAGCTTTGGTGGCTTTTTACCTTTTCGTGGGGCCTTAAAGCGCGCCGTATGAAAAGGGTTTTCTACTTTTATCTCTGTACTCATGAGAGTAAATCCTTATAAAAATCTATGAATGTTATTATACACTCCGGGCCATAAGCTATAAAGCATTTCCTTATAGAATTCCGCTGTATATACTGAGGCGGTAAAACCCAATTGTAAATAGATAGTATTTATTTCCAAGGTAAAGTCAATGACAACAAGAAAGCTCAGATTTGTAACCGCCGCTAGCCTCTTTGATGGGCACGATGCTTCCATCAATATCATGCGCAGACTTCTCCAATCCAAAGGGGTTGAGGTTATTCATTTAGGACATAATCGCTCTGCTTTGGAAGTGGTGGAGGCGGCACTCGCTGAGGATGCTCACGCTATTGCTCTAAGTTCCTACCAAGGTGGGCACATGGAGTACTTTACTTATATTAGAGAACTCTTAGACAAAAATGGGGCGAAAACAGTTCGCATTTTTGGTGGCGGGGGTGGAGTCATTACCCCTCCTGAGATAGCGGAGCTTCATAAGCGAGGCATCACACGTATCTATCACCCAAATGACGGGATTGCACTGGGCCTAAATGGAATCATCGATGACATGATCGCGAAGTGCGACTACTCCACTCTAGATGGAGTTGATTTTAAGAAGCTCTCTAGGAAGGAACTTTCCCCTTATGAAATGGGGAAAATTATTACCTTCATTGAAGATCAAAGAGAGTTTCCTTTTAGTGTTAACCCAAAAAATGTTCCAGTCCTAGGTATCACTGGAACTGGTGGCGCAGGAAAGTCATCTTTAATTGATGAACTCCTTCTTCGTTTTTATCGTTATTACCCAGAAAAGAAAATTGCCCTTGTTTCTGTTGATCCTACGAAAAAGAAAAATCAAGGGGCCCTTCTGGGTGACAGGATTCGCTTGGGTTCAGCTGTGTATAATAATTTTTATATCCGCTCTCTTGCCACAAGAGATTCATCCAACGAACTTTCTCCTGAGATTAGTAAAGTCGTCTCTTTTTTAAAGTCCCGTGATTTTGATCTCGTCCTGGTAGAAACTTCTGGAATCGGACAAGCGTCTGATGAGATTACAAAAGTTGCTGATAAAACGCTTTACGTAATGACTCCTGAGTACGGAGCTTCGACTCAATTAGAAAAAATTGAAATGCTTGAGGCCGCGGACTTTATTGCCGTTAATAAATTTGAAAAGCCTCGCTCGGAAGATGCTCTTCGAGATGTGAGAAAGCAGTACCGAAGAAATAAAAATTTATTCGCTAACCACCCCGGATCTCCAGCCGATCATGAACTACCGATCTATGGCACCATGGCCTCAAAGTTTAATGATGTGGGTGTAAATGCTCTTTTTAAGGATCTCGTTCAGTCGATTTCTTTTAAAGCTTCCTCTGATTTGGAAATGATTCCTTCGGACAGAGCACCTGAAAAAAAACAATCCGTCATTCCTGCTTCAAGAGTTAATTACCTTAGAGATATTTCAGATACGGTGAGAAAGTATAACGAGAAAGCTTTGGAAGCTGTCATTAAGCTTCAACAGTTTGAATCTCTAAGAGTTGCTTCTCAGTTAATTAGTGATAGCAAAGAAATTGAATTAAAGAAAAAATCTCTTGAAACAGAACTCACAAAAGAGCTTCAAGAAGTAGCCGACTTTGATGATGTGATCGCTCAGTACACAAAAGGCGAATACACTTACGTGGTCCGCGGAAAAGATGTCAAAGTGAGTTCTAAGTACACATCTCTTTCTCAAAAAGTGATTTCAAAAGTTGGGTTTCCCAAATTTCATTATGCCTCTGATAAATTAAGATTTATCCGTTCTCAAAATCTTCCTGGTTTTTATCCCTACGCTGGGGGAGTTTTTCCTTTTAAGCGAGCTGACGAAGATCCCAAAAGACAATTTGCTGGTGAAGGTGGGCCTACAAGAACCAATGCCCGATTCCATTACCTTTCCAAAAATGATGCTGCCAAAAGACTCTCGACCGCCTTTGATTCCGTCACTCTTTACGGAGAAGATCCTGCCACGAGACCCGATATCTACGGAAAAGTGGGGGAGTCTGGAGTTTCCATTTGTACTCTTGATGACATGATGGAGCTTTATAAAGGCTTTGATCTCACATCTCCATCGACTTCGGTTTCGATGACGATTAATGGACCGGCACCAATTATTCTAGCAATGTTTATGAACACCGCCATCAATAGAGCTCTTCCAGAATCAGATCAACAAAAAGTTGAAAAGATGGTTGAGGTCATGAGGCAAGTGCGAGGTACCGTTCAGGCGGATATTTTAAAAGAAGACCAGGCCCAGAATACATGCATTTTCTCCTTAGAGTTTGCCCTTAAGATGATGGGAGATGTGCAGGAGTTTTTCTGTAAGCATAAAATTAAAAATTATTATACAGTTTCTATTTCTGGTTATCATATCGCTGAAGCAGGGGCCAATCCGATCACTCAGTTGGCGCTGACTCTTTCTAATGGCTTTACATTCGTTGAGTATTACCTCTCGCGCGGTATGAAGATTGATGACTTTTGTGAAAACTTATCTTTCTTTTTCTCAAATGGTCTTGATCCTGAGTACACAGTCTTAGGAAGAGTTGCGAGAAAAATTTGGGCCGTGACACTCAAAGAAAAATATGGTGCTTCCGATAAATCTCAAAAACTAAAGTATCATATTCAGACTTCTGGTCGTTCTCTTCACGCTCAGGAAATTGATTTCAATGATATCAGAACGACTCTTCAAGCATTCCTGGCCCTTTCTGATAATTGTAATTCACTTCACACGAATGCTTACGATGAGGCGATTACGACTCCGACTGAGGAATCAGTCCGTAGGGCGATGGCGATTCAGCTCATCATTAACCGTGAGTATGGGCTCAATAAAACAGATAATCCTCTTCAAGGTTCTTACATCGTTGATGAGCTATCAGATATTGTTGAGGATGCAGTTCTTACTGAATTTGAACGGATTTCAGACAAAGGTGGAGTCCTTGGGGCGATGGAATCAATGTACCAGCGTGGAAAAATTCAAGAGGAATCCCTCTATTATGAGACCATGAAGGATTCGGGAGAGTTTCCCATCATTGGAGTGAATACTTTTCTTCCAGAAAAACACGCTGAATGGAAGCCTATTGAATTGTCTCGTGCCTCGGAAGCTGAAAAAAATGATCAAATAAGCCGATTAAATGCATTTAAGACTCTTCATTCTGGTAAGTCTTCGGAGTGCTTAAAAAGACTGCGTGATGTTGCTTTAACTGGTGGAAATATTTTTGAGGAACTTCTCACGACTGTTCGTTACTGCAGCCTGGGTCAAATTACTGCTGTCCTTTATGAAGTGGGCGGACGTTATAGAAGGAATATGTAATGAAAAAATCCAAACTCTATACGAAAACTGGTGACGAGGGCGAAACAGGTTTAGTGAGTGGTAATAGAACTCTAAAATCGGATTTAAGAATTGATCTCTATGGTGAGCTAGATGAACTGAATTCACGAATTGGTTACTCATGTTCATTAATGCCCAATGATTTTAATGAGACGATCGACTTTTTACATCATGTTCAGTCGGCGATTTTTGACTTAGGTTCTAATCTAGCTTGTGAAGTTGAGAATAGAGCAAAATTTAACCTTCCCCAGATTTCAAATGAGTTTGTTTCTGAAATTGAAACTGAAATTGATAAATTAGATGCCACTCTTCCAGCGCTTAAGAATTTTATTCTACCCGGTGGATGCCTGATTTCATCGTCCATTCACCTATGCCGCACGAATGCACGGTCTGTTGAGAGAAAACTTGTTCATTATCATCAAGTCATCGGAGAAGAGTTACCTGGTAATAGCATTATTTTTCTCAATCGTTTGTCGGACTATCTTTTTGTTCTTTCTCGTTATGTGAATAAGAAGTTGAAGATTGAAGAGATTATGTGGAAGCCAAGAAAATAACTACTGAGCTTCATATTTTTTTTGAATACCAGAAAGTGCTTCTCCTATGGTAAATTTTCTTCTTTTGAAATTATAGATATAGAAATTACCTATTGATAACAACACAATAACAATCGTGATGATTCGCAAATGCTCGTAACTGAGCTTTGCAGAAATTGAGCTTGTTATATAGAAAGGCAAAAGAAGGCTCAAGAAAAGGCACAGATAGTCCAATGACTTGGCGACGATTGAAAGACCTTTATTCCTTTCATGGATAGAGGCCTTAGATATTATGATCGGACTTTTCGCCTTTCTTCTAATAGCAATTTCTTTCTCTAAACTTAGGGGCGGTAAGATTGAGTTCGGTAGTTCATTTCTTTTAAAATTCATCTGGTTTTGTGTTCTGGCACCCGTGAAGTCTGCTCTTAGTTCGAAAGCTATTCTTTCTTTAGTTCTTCCTGGAAAAGTTAACAAATCAATTGCATCTGGATCAGATAAGGACTCATTGATTTTACAATTCGTCTGACCTAACTTGATTTCATCTCCAGCAAATATTTCAGAACTCTCAATCCTGATACCATTTAAGTAGATCCCATTCTTTGAACCAAGGTCACGTATTTCCAAACCATTTTTAGTCAGAATAAATAGGCAATGAGTCGAACTGATTTTTTCATCCTGCAATTGGATAACGTTTTTAGAAGACCGACCGACGGTAGTCCTCTTTTGTAGTGATAGTTCGTGTGTCATGATTTGATCGTTGTGACTAAATTCAATAATGAGTTTCATTTAACACCAAAAATCCTTGTGATAATCGAAGTGGCATGAAGCTTTAACGTTCTGTAGGTAGTCGTGAAGTTTTTCTGGAAATCGGTACTCCGGAACAACATAGAGCCCCCACAAATGTGATGCAATCAGGATATCATAAATACTGAATTCATTTGATTGGTAAAAAGGAGTAAGACTTTTACTTAGGTGTTCTAAGTCTCGATTTAATTTTTCTTCAAATTCCTCTTTGTTTTTCACGAGCTCTTTAAAGGGACCTCGTTTAGCTTCTTTTTTATGTTGAAAATACTGGCGTGAGGTCGGCGTGAATTCAGGGGTCCAGATCCAATAGGGCATAGCGAGATTGTGGACATTTTCGCCCCATTGGTTGAGTAAGGAGTTTAGTTCCAAAAAAGTTCGCCCTTGGAGCATTTTAGGAAGTTTAAGCCTATCGTTTTGGTCAGCGAGAGCAATGATATCAAGGCTCTCATTGTGGGCGACCCCATCTATAACGGCGATGGGGAGCATTTTTTTTCCCGTTAGCTCAATAGGGGTCTTTTCGTCATCATAAGGAACTACAACCGATTCAAAGGGTATATTTAGGTAACCCAGGGCCATACGAACCCTTAAACAAAATGGACAATGAACGTAGTGATATAATTTGATTTTCATCAATTCCTGCTCTTTATGCTATTATAGCGTAAGTTCTCGAAACGACAAAGGATCAGCTACTTGTAAAAATGTCCTCATAGGCGTAAGAAGAAGGCATCGGAGTATTAAAATGGATTCAATAATTTCAATTACAGATAAGGCGATTGAGCAGATTCAACAAATCTCGAAGTCAGATAATCCTGATGGTTCAAAAGGGTTAAGACTCGCCGTGATTGGGGGAGGCTGTTCAGGACTTTCTTATAAGATAGAGTTTAGTGACCAAAAAGATAAAGATAATATTCTCACGTTTGGTGAGGTGAGAGTTCTCATTGACCCCAAGTCGGTGATTTATTTAAAAGGCATCGTTCTCGATTTTAAAGACGGCCTTAATGGTAAGGGTTTTGTATTTGATAATCCTAACGCCAAGAATACTTGTGGTTGTGGTGAGTCTTTCTCTCTTTAATATATGCTGAATGACTATCGCTATAACGTTGGCCAATTTTCCGTTAATCTCTGTGAATTTAGTTTTGCTGGTGACGATGTAAAAGATTTTCTTCAAACCCAGTCCACTTTTGATATTCATAAAATCCAAGATTCTTCCTTTCAACTCATTACATTCCTGGATCCCCAGGGAAGAGTTGAATCCTATGGTTGGTTAGTGAGATGGGAAGATTATTTTAGTTACTTAGTTCCTCCAAAACTTTTAGATAAAACGATCGATAGGCTAAATAGATTTCTTATTTCAGAAGATGTTTCAATTTCTGATGGCCTTGAGGCCCCATTTGTTTTTCTTGTTGGACCCGAGGCAAGTGCACTAGCAAAAAATAGTAAGAGTGGTGTCCTTTTTGGTGAGCCTGCTTACTTAGTTCATGAGACCGTACCCGGTGTACCAGTGGTTAGTGAGAGTGAATTAAAAACTTGGCGGGGTTTAACGGGGTGGCCCTCTTTTTCTGGAGAGGACTACAAATTTGAACTCCTGACTAACCAGCGACTCTTTGATCTCTCTTTATCTCCCAATAAAGGCTGCTACCCTGGACAAGAGACTGTTTCAAAAATAGCAACTCGAAGAGGTGCTGCCTATAGTCCAGTTCTTTTGGAGCTTCAATCTCCTTGCACTTCGGGGGAGATGATTTCATTTGATAAAAAAATAGGAACTGCACATTTGTGCCACAACTGGAATGGTTTCTATTATTTAGAATCGGATCTCTTAAGGGATTTTAGAGTGGAGGGAATGAAGATTCATTTCTCCATCAATAATCAAGATTATGAGGGAATTGTAAGGTACTACCCACTATTGAGTGGAGACTCACGCTCGAAGGCGCAGGAACTTTTCTATCAGGCGACTGAAGATTTTAAGTCCGACAAGCTTGAGGCTGCAGAAAAAAACTTTCTTTTGGCGATTAAACTTGATCCAAGTTATGCCGATGCCTATGAAAGTTTAGGAGTCATGCTTGGGCGACTAGGAAGGTATCAAGAGGCGATAGAACTCATGAAGTCCTTAAGTCAGGTTGACCCGAAGTCAGTCCTCGCTCATACCAATATGTCTCTTTATTTAATGAAATTGGGAAAAATAACTGAAGCTGAAGAGCAAAAATCTCAAGCGACTATTAAATCGTTTCAGAGTTTTGGAGATGAAGCTAAAAGAAAAGAATTAGAGATTTCACAAAAAGAAAAGCAAATCCTTGAGTGGTCTCAACGTGAGAGAATGTTTAAAGAAGTCTTAGACATTGACCCTGATGACACGCTCGCTAATTATGGCATTGGCTCCATTTCAGTCGAAAAAGGTGAGTGGTCGATTGCGAAAGTTCACTTGGAGCGAGTCCTCGAACAAGATCCCAAGTACTCAGTTGCCTACTTGGCCCTTGGTAAGGCCCTCAAGGGACTAGGTCAAATTCAAGAAGCCAAAAAAATATGGGAAGAGGGAATTAAAATTTCTGCCAGTAAGGGCGACTTGATGCCAGCTAATCAAATGCAGCAGGAACTTATTTCTTTGTAAATTGGGCCTTTGAAGACTTTAATGTTTTTTTCAAATCGACCAATTCTTTTTTATGATGACGCAGTTTCTTTTCAATCACTGGAATAAACTTTTGATATTTTCGAACTTCTTTTTGTTGCTCCAAAATAAGTTCCCACCCAGCATCATGAATGAGACCTTTTCTTCTGGCCCATTTGAGATCCTCAAAGGTGAAGTTCAGCATGTGAAATTCTTCAATTGCTCTCCAGTGAATTTTTTCTTTTTCTTCCTGGTTGAAAAGATAATAAATGGAATCAATTTCCTTCGCTTTAGAAAGATCAATAAATAATTTAAACGCCCAGAAAAAAGTAAAATAAGCGTGAAAGATCCCTCGAAGTGGTCTTAGTGTCCTTCTCCACGGGCTATAGTAAATGTTATCGATTGGCTCCTCAATTAATTTACCCAAATTCAAATAGTGGTTCATATGATGATGGCCATTTTCATGGAGTAGATCATCCATGAGATCCACAAAATCTCTATGGTAAAGATTAATCATCGAATACCCAGGCAAATCCTGATGGGAATAGCTTACGAGTTCCTCTTGAGAAATAGGAACAATCACCTCAGTGAATGCGATAAATCGCTCCCAAGATGAGGGAGAATATTTTTTTATAATTTTTAAAGCGATTTCAATTCTCTGTGAAAAAGACTTCATCTCTTTCATCGTTTGGGTCATGAGTCTCAAGTCTTTGCAGTCAAGATGGAGAGTCGTTTCTAAAAGCTTTAAAAGTTTTTTCCCTTTTAAATACTCACCGAGAGAGCCTTGGACGCGATAAAACGAAGAGGAACTTTCATTCTTTAAGATATGCCTCTCACCAAATTCTACAAGATGCTTATCAAGTTCCTTGAGAGTTTTTTCGTTCGCTTTCCCTAGTGGGATTCCCTGATTAAGACTTTTTAAAAAAGTTGCTGCAAATTCACTGGCGTTCCATTTCTCAAAAACTTCTTCCTCTAAATCACCGAAGTGAGTTTTTCCAAGATCGCTTGGTTGCCGGTTGAAAAAGTTAAATAATTGGAGTTGAGATAAAAAATGCCAATTAAGCTCTGAGTACTGTTTAAGTTCATTGTCATTTTCTTGGATCCAATGAGTGATATTTTTCTTAGGAAGTTTTTTTAATTCGATGATTGTTTTAGATAAATAAAAACTGTACCGACGTTTTAATCGGGATTTTAACTGAGAATATTTTTTAGGGGAAAAATTCATAAAAAGTGGCTGGGAAGGAGAGACTCGAACTCTCGACCAACAGATTAACAGTCTGCTGCGCTAACCAACTGCGCCACTTCCCAACTCATAGTCAAAAGATCAGTCATTTATAAACTGCTCCCAGAATTCTGTCTACTATTTTTGGGGATTGAGGCAGATTTTAAATGCACGCCCGGAATACTCAAGTTTTTCTTAAGACTGACCGATATAGTCATAAAAGGGAGAACTGTGCCTAAAAGTTCTTTTGTTCTTAGGGCGCTAGGTATTTTAGTGCCAGAAGAGATACTAAAACTATCAGAAGTGGTGCGCCATAAGGAGAATTCGCTTAAAAAAGTGGCCGGTGAAGAATTGGTCGTTTGGGATGAGGCACCACCCCCTGCATCTCGATCAAAAAAAACCAAACTCGCGAAAATCCTCCCCTTCCCTAAAGACTTCCTGGAGCATTTAGTTCCAGAAGATGAGGGAACTGAGATTTCTGACAGAGATCACAGTTCCAGCGAAACCATTGATGAAACTGAGCTAGTATTGAGGCAACGTGAAATTAATCGTCATCTCGATGAAATTGGCCACAAGTTAGATGCGGTTAAAGGCTACAAGACAGCGACAGACACTTACTTAGTTAAATCAAGTGGCAACGAGATTGCCAATGAGCATCGATTTGCAAGCACCACTGGAGTTCTGGTCAATAAGAAAATAGCTTAGTGAAAAGGAATGGCGGTAATTTTTTGAGGAAGCTTTAAGTTTAATTCCTTCACTAAATTTGGATCCAAAGAAAATTGTCCATCACCATGAACCTGAAGCATTGTTCGAAGAGCAAAAAAATCATGCTCAGGGTGCTCAAGTGAAATAATAACATCACGGGCCTTACTCACATCAAAACTTTTATTCGTGATGAGAAGTCCTGAAATTTTTTCTTTAATTGGTTTTATATCTTTAAGTGGGCATCGGTAATGTGGGCCCCCATCAAACGGGTCAACTTCATAAGTGTATTTAAACCCAATAGATTCTAGCATTTTTCTCACAGGTTCAGTTTCTTTACCCACCTTTCCAATCGCCTCACGGGCCTCCATGGGAAGAAGAGTTTGATAAATATTTTCCGACGGAAACAAACTCAGAATGAATTCTTTATTATTTCGGCTCAGGATATCTGCTTCATGATAGTGCATGTTCATAAAGCGCCGTCCAATCGCTTCCCATAGAGGCGAATTACCTTGTTTATCAAATGGAGGCATAAGTTCAGAGTGAACGAGAGGTTTAAATCTTTCCGGGTGCATACCCATGAAAAGAAATCTCCCAAATGAGAGCTGTTTTCCAAGCTTATCTTTGTGTCCACGAAAATCCGGATTTAATATGAGCCCACCAATTTCCGTTGGGCCATTGGTATCTAAACCGAGTTTTAACGTTCCATGAACAAACCCAGTGTTAATAGTTTGAGAAAATTTCGCTTCTTGTCCTACGGCCAAATAAAAATGGGGCTCATTTTCAGTACCGTGTTGAGCATGAATCATTGAAACGCCCAGAATTTCTCCTGCTTCATAATTCTCTAAAACAAAGATGTAGTAATTTTTAGAAAAATCTGGGCTTGGGTTTTTAAAACTTTTAATTGAACTATCTATCTTTGAACTAATTAATTCCTCATCTGAGGGAAGGTTAATAAAGTTCATGATGTTACTTAATTTAAATAAATCTTTAAGGTCTTTATGTTGAACTGATTTTAGGACAAACATTTAAAACTCCAGATCCAGCACTTCTTCGAGCTTTTTAAGGGTGGTTAAAGAGAATGACCATGGTAGCACAAGTACATAGCTCTTATCGAGTTGAGATCCGATGAAGCCAAAGCTTTCAATTCTCTTAGCACTTGTTTTTAGGGGATAATACCCAGGATACTCCTGGCCCTCTAGAAGATTTTTACTTTTTAGCAATTTCGAGAGTCTCTCATGAAATCTGGGCCACTTTCCATTACCGTCCCAAAGTTCAGGACTCAGTGCGTAGTTCAACCAATGGGGTAGAACGTGTGCAAAAAGTTCATTCTTATTTTCTGGATTTAAAGTATCGCGTGAAATCACGACAGCACCAAGGTCTTGAAAATCAATAATGGCCTCTGACTGACCTCCAACAAGGAATTGATAAATGTTCCAGGGTCTTCCAGTGAATTGAAGAGCAATATGAGGATATTTTTCGGTTGCTTCAGCTTGATTCTTAAAACAGTCGTAATTCCAACCGGTGATAGTGAGACTTGGAGCCTCCTGCTGTGGGTTATTTTGAAATTCAAGTGTGGCCCAAAGAACTTTTGGGTGAATGAGATGAGAAATAGGACCATCCATCGTTAAGTTAACGGGAAAAGCCTCACTTTCTTCCTTTAAAAGTATCTCCGAAAACTGGCCCTCAATTGTCCTAAGTGTCATGTGGATCTATTCCTTGATTTCTGCACAGACCGTAAGGGATAATACCCTGACCTTTTGGAGGATACTACTATCGAAGACGTGTTGAAAACAGTTGAGAAACTGTATAGTCAAAAGGACTATTCAGGTGCCCTTAAGTTATTGGAGGAATCATCTAATAAAATAGGTGAGGGTCTCTGGCATTACAATATGGGAACAGTTCTTGGTAAGTTAGAAAAATTACCAGAAGCAAGATATCATCTTTTAATGTCTGAGCGGCATGGATTTCATTCCAAAGAACTGAGTCTTAATCAGGAAATAGTCGAATCAAAATTAGGCGTAAGTAAGTATGAAAATCCTCTGACTCTTACCGATTATGTTGCTCGCGGTGGACTTATTGGGGGCCAAGGATATTTTACGACATTGGCGTTGTTCTTTTTAGTCATCGCTATTTGGATATTAAGAAAAAAAGATCGATTGAAATCATCCCTGTTTTACCTCACTTTTTCAGTCATTTTTGTGGGATTGAATTTTTGGGTGAATCGTTGGGATCAGTCGATTGTTGTTGCCCCTAAAGTGATTCATGATGGACCCTCTTCACTGTTTGGCGAAAGGGGTGAGCTTCCTCTTGGGGTGATGCTAATCACTACCGAGAATGAAGACTGGATCAAAATTATTTATCCCTCTCGATTTGAGGGCTGGACCAAAAGAGATGGTCTTAAGGAGCTCAGATGAGTTACGAAAAAGAAATGGCAGAAAAACTAGCAAGGGGTGAATCCTCTAGCGACAAACTTGATATCCCACTTTTGAAATACCTTTGGGACGCGAGTCCTTTGTCATTTATAACGTCGAAGGAGACTTATCACGAGTTCTTTAAAAAAATTTCGGTTTTAAGTTCATTCTCTGATAACGAAGTCAGACTCTTCACACAGTTTCTCCATAGAAGAGAATTCCAAGCGAATGAAGTCGTTTTCCGTCAGGGAGATACGGGCTATGGTTTCTATTTTATTTTCGCAGGTGCAGTTAACATTTACACCAATCATAATCGCGAAGCGAATGATCAAGGTGACTTAGTGATCAAACTAGAAAAACGTCAGTACTTTGGAGAGATGGGTCTTTTGGAAGAGTTTAACCGAAGGACTGCAACAGCAGTGGCCGCCGAGAACACTATTTTACTGGGGATTTTTAAACCTGACTTAGATCAAATGCTGGAACTTCATCCGGTTTTAGGTGCAAAATTTTTAAGAGAAACTGCTCTAATTATGGCCAACAGGATGGGACAACTCACCAAAGAGATTGTCGCTCTTAAGAAAAAAATAAAAGAAATCGAACAAAGAATATGAATAGAAATCAAAAGATAAAACTTTATTTATTTTTATTTCTACTAACGGTAGCAGTCGTTTTTGCGATTGTGTTCCCGCGTCTAACCATGCCGTTTGGATTTTCCTATATTATTTACTTAATTTCTAAACCACTCACAATTCGACTAACAACAGGTAGTAAAAAACAGAGACTAAGCTATTTTCTCATGATCTTAACTGCGACCTTGTTTCTGATTATTCCCTTGGTTGCGACTCTTTATAACGTTGATACTGATTTTGTTTCTTTCAAGACGGAGCTCTCTCAAGCGCAAAAAGTTCTCCAGGATAAGTTTTTCGCTTTTAAAGTCAAAGTCTTTGAAGAGTATGGATTCAAAATCAACATTGATCCCATTAGTTTTGTCATGACTAAACTTGAAGGGCTTGCGACAGATCTTTTGGGCCAATTCCCAAACTACCTTTCAGTTCTCTTTGAATGGTTGTTACTGGTTCCACTTTTCTTGTATTTTTTCTTCATGGAGAGCCAAAACTTAAGTCGTGAGCTCTTAGAAGCTGTTCCAAATCCAATTTTTGAGAAGAGTTATGTTTTATTTTCTCAATTTAATACAAAATTTGGTGAATACATTATTGCAAAATTTATTGAAGCGACGATCCTTGGAACCATTGTAACAATCGGGTTACTTGTTATTGGATTTCCTTATGCTTTTATCTTGGGTCTAGTAGCGGGAGTGACAAACATTCTCCCTTATATTGGTCCACTTTTAGGTATAGTTCCTGCGATTCTCATCGCGTTTTTATCAAAAGATCCGAATGTTTCTATGGTTGGAATGCTTGTTGTTTTTGCACTTGCAAATCTCATTGATATGATTTTAGTTTTCCCGTTATTGGTTTCCAAAATTGTTAATCTTCATCCGGTTATCGTTGTGGTGAGTATTATCATTGGTTCACAATTAGCTGGAATCGTAGGGATGATTGTCATCATTCCTTTTATTGCATTTTTTAAACTTCTATTTAAGGAAATCTATAAAGATTTATCGGTTCACCTATGAAAGTTCTTTTCACTTTTTTATTGATCCTCTTGGCGTCTTGTTCAACAGATAAACCTGATGGCAAAACTGAAGCTGAAATTTTGTATAAAGAGGCCCAAGAACTCATGGAAGCTGATCGCTTCATTCTCGCAACCGAGAAGCTAAATCTCATTAAAACTCAGCACCCTTATTCCTTTTACGCAACTCCAGCTGAGCTTCTTCAGGCCGATGTTTTGTATCTTCAAGAGAACTATATAGAGTCTGCGGCAGCTTATCTTTTGTTTAGGGACTTTCACCCAAGACATGAGAAAATTCCCTATGTTGTTTTTAGGATTGCAGAATCTTATTTTGAGCAAATTCCCGATACGATTGACCGGGACCTAGAACCGGCCCTGGAAGCGATTAAATACTATGAAGAGGTCATACAAAAGTATGGGGATAGTAGTTATAAACTAACGGCTGAAAAAAAAGTCAACAAAGCCAAGGGGATGCTTCGTGAAAAGGATCTCTATATAGCTGATTTTTATTTTAAAACAAAAGAGTTTTCAGCGGCGAGATATTGGTATTTGGACATTCTGGAGACCCATAACGATACGAAAACTCGAAATCACTCTATGTTAAGAACCATTTTGGCCACTTCAGAGCTAAAAGAATGGCAACCATGCATAGATTACGTAGAAAAGTTTTACCAATTGGTTGATAAAGAGCAGCAGAAAGAAATAAAATTAATTAAAGATAACTGTCAGAAAAAAATCTAAGCCTGGAGACTAATTTGGAAAACGTCAAAATGAGCGACCTGCTTAAAAAAGCAAAAGAAGCCTTCCAAAAGAATGATCTCAAAACGGCAGCGCTTTTTTTAAATGAAATTATTGAACAAAATCCTAATGCAACAGAAGCTTTCTTCTATCTCGCCAACGTCTTCCATGTCAGAGGCGAGCTTGGAAAGGCCATTAAGGCCTTCCAGCGTGTTCTAGAGCTCGATTCTAATCACACAGACGCAGCCATTTCTCTTTCTGTTATCTATAACGATATTGGTAAATACGAAGAGGCCAAGGCGATTTTTGAGAAGGCCAACAATCAAGTTAAAAATAATCTTCATCAGGGCGTCTCTGACCCACATTTAAATAAGAAATTCTCGCTTAAGCATTATGAGATAGCAGAAATGTATGCATCTTACGGTAGGGCGGATGAAGCGTTATTCGAATACAACAAGGCCTCTACACTGGATCCAGATAATTTAGAGATTCGAATTAAAATTGCCAAAACTTATACCAAAAAGGGTTTCACATCTAAGGCCTTTGATGAATTAAAGCGTCTTAAGAATGAGCATCCTGGATACATGCCAGGGCGTATTGCCATGGGCCTACTATTTTATGGCAATGGTAACATTATCGAAGCCCAGTCTGAGTGGCAGAATGTTTTATCTCGTGAACCAAGTCATCCAGAGGCCCAGATGTACCTGCAGCTTTCTCGTACAGCTACCGAAACAACAATCAATTTTTAATATTAAATTAGAGCTAAAATAAAAAAGCCCTCAAAAGAGGGCTTTTTTATTAGTGAATGTCTTAAAAAGATTATTGAGCTTCAATAGTTCTAGTGACATTAAAATTAACGTTAGTTGATTTTAAATCACCTGCTTCAAGGGCAATACTTGGCTCGTAAGAAGTTCTGCGAGCATCGTCAGAAGAGAAATTGACAATAAACATCTTAAGCTGCTTATACATCTCATGCTTCACAGATAATTTTGAATCTTGAAGAACGATTTGTTTAGCAACTTTCTTATTCGAATTGATCACAACCGGGGCTTTAAGATTAGCAGACATCTCTGTCACGTTAGCTGGAATTGTCAAAATTGAATAAAGCTTAGCATTCTGTAATGAATCAAGTTCTAATCCATTAAGGTCTGCTGGAAGTAGTTTCGCAATATAATCTGGTTTGAAAATCTTTGGTTCGATGATTGGGAAAGCAACCTTCTCATCCTCAGTTGATTGAAGCCACAAAATGAGAGTGCTGTCGCCTGGATCAACAACGAAATACTTTTTGAGATTTTCAAAACCGAGAAGACCTTCTGCGAAGGTTACGATGTCATTCGGGTTAACTTCTAGTTCCCCAAAACGAGTGGTTTTGATTTTCACGGATTCCTCCAAAATGAAATGGTAAGGTATTCTTACCATAGCACTATGATGGTATCAGTCAAAGGAATAAATGATCAAGGAGGAAAAATATTTCTACTTTTTCTTTAGTTCTTCACCGAGTCGCGCAATGTCAGACATGTTTGCCTGCACAGCTTCAGTGTTTTGATCTTGGATTGCCTGATAAACTTCTTCTCTGTGAATCTTTGTCTCTTTAGGAGCCTTGATACCCAATCGAACTTGTTTACCCTTAATCTGAACAACAACGATTTTGATGTTGTCATCTATGGCAATGCTCTCTCCTAGCTTCCGTGTCAGAACCAGCATGGTTGATCCTTGTCCTTCGTGTCAAGAATTTGACTAACTTAATAAAGTTATACTGCGGTGAGATTTATTACAGGTTGGGGGGAAAATGCAAGGAAATTTAATAAAAAAAGTTAAGAAATTGTAAGAAATTCTTATTTAAGGAAGTCCATAAGGCTAGTATTCATAAGTTTTGAGCTTGCGTTATAGGTCGCCTTTAAGACATTCTGCTCTTTTTGCAGGTCGGCAAATAATTCTGTGACATCGGCATCTTCAATTCGGCTCTTATGAGACTCATTTACGAGCTTCGTTTTTTCGATGTTTGTTTCAGAGTTCGTAATGGTGTTAGTGAGCGCTCCAACTTGGGCCCTGAAACCCACCATTCTATCTATGGATGAATCCATTCTCTCAAGAAGCCCTTGGATGAGTTGAGGGTTGTCTGTCACCATGGCATTTTCAAGTGCTCTTAGTTCATCAAACACGCTCGGTTTAACTTCACTTGATTCAGTGCTTGCTGGTTTTCTCATGACGGCAATATGAGGGTCCATATCAGGACCATGGGGAACCAGATCCACGTCTGATTTCTCTATTTCTTTTTTTACGTTTCCATAAAAAAGTTCGTGTCCATTGATGTTAACAGGTATGTAAACATCCTTATTAATTTCAATATTGATTTTATTTTTATCTCCAAGATATTTTCCATCCTGATCGAAAGGTCGCGTAAGAACTTTTTGTCCGGCAAAGAGATAGCGATTACCTATTCTTTTATTCGAAAGGCTAAGCATTTGTTGTCTGATTTGATGAATTTCTTTTGCTACACCTTGACGTATTTCAGGAGCGTAAATGGTAGAAGATTGACCAATAGCGAGTTCTTTCGCCTTACTTAAAAGTTCAGTCATCTCTTCCAGAACATCTTCCGTGTACGCCAGCTGAGTTTGAGCAAAATTAATATTTCGCATGTATTGGCCAGCATCAATGTTTTGTGAGCGGATCGCGAGCAATTCAGCGTTACCAACAGGATCATCCGAAGGTTTATTCATCCGCTTTAATGTCGAACCTTTCATTTGCAAATCTTCCAACCGGCCCTTGGTTTTACCTACGGCATAGTTGATAGAATGAATTGAACTGTTTTCCGATACTCTACTCATTTATATCCTAAGGCAGTAATCCAATCACTGCTTTAAACATTTCATCTGATGCCCTGATGACTTTTGCTGAAGCCTCATAAGCATTCTGGTACTTAATCATATTCGCCGCTTCCTCATCTAAAGAAACACCAGATATTCTTTCTTTAAATGATTTTGCCTGAGCAAGAATTCCCTGTGATTGCTCCTGGTCAATTTTTGATTTACCGGCCTGTAAACCAATACTACTCACTGATTTGAGATATTGTTCTTCGAAAGTTGTAGTTCCGGCCCCAAGCACTTTTTCATGTTGGAGTTTAGAGATGGCAAGTGCCACTCGGTTATCACCGGGCTTGTTCGCCTCAAGTGCTGTGGCAATATTATTGACATCAGATTCAACTTCGTCCGAGAGCTTGATGTATTCAGATGCACGATTCAAATCAAGTGGTTCTTTAAAGAAATTAATCCCAGTAACTTTTTGAGGAGCAGCATTAGGAACAGGGTTCCCTTGAGCATCTAACGGTACTGGATGGTTAGCAAATCCACGCCTGTGAATGGCGTTGGTTGATAAAACGAGACCATGCGCAAGTTCATCAACTTGTCTTTCAAGTGTGACTAACTCTTCACTTCTTGTTTTTAATTGTGCTCCTAGAGTACCACCTTTGATTTTGTCAGTGATGGCATGAGTAGGTCGACTAGCAAAAAAGATCTCAGACTCACCACGCTCTTTATTGGCATCGCCATTTTTGGCCTTGGTTCCTGCCTGGAGTTCTTGGTAATTACCACCAGAGACGAGGGATCCAACACCCTCAACACTAACGTTATATTGACCCTTCTCATCTGTGTAGGTTGTGAGTGGAAAATATTCAGTCAATGTTCGAATAGCAATATCACGCTGATCTCTCAGGTCGTTCGCCATCGCTCCAGCGACTTCCTCGACGTTTATTTCTTTATTTAATTTAGCAACAGTCTTACTCAACAGATTAATGTGATCAACGGACTTACTAACTTTTGAACTAATTCCTGTTCTAATATCATCTAAGTTTTGACGAATTCGGTGAAAATCATTCACAACTATTTTCGCATTTTCTTTTACGACATTTCGTATCGTTTCATTTTCTGGCTGATTAGAGAGCTCTCTAAACGAATTGAAAAAACGGTTAAGAATTTTGTTCATTCCTTCGGAATTTACTTCGTTAAATATTTCCTCAACATGTCCCAGTTGATTTGTTCGTTCTTCATTAAATTTATGACTTGCAATCGATTTGTTGAGTTTTTTCTCTACCATCTCGTCGTGAGATCTTTTGATACTTTGAATTTCAACACCGGTACCAACAACGAAAGAGCTTTCATATTTTGCGGGAGCATTCTCGGTCTTAACTTCTTGACGTGTAAAACCTTCTGTATTGGCATTGGCAATATTGTGCGACGTGGTCGACATCGACTGTTTCGCCGTAAATAAACCTGATTTTCCAATATTCAGTAAGTCAGTCGACAATCCTAGTCTCCTGTACTACCTGTGAAGAGAACGTGTCTGTCCGTCAGCTCCATAGGTTGTGTATTGCTTTTTACCTGTAAAACCTTGCTTCACTTCGCGCAATGAAATCATCGCCTTATTTAAAAAGACCTGATTTTTTTTGTTCTGGTCTTGAAGCTTTTGAATAATATCAATTAAAAGGGTGTTTAAATTTTTCAATGCCGCTATTCCGCTTTCTTGCTCAATCACTGAAAACGCTTGAATGAGTTCATTTGATCGGCTGATGTTATTTGAGAAAAGGGCGGTCGTATTCAGTGTATCTATTAGTTCTGATCTTTCTTTTTCTAGATCGCTAATTTTGTTTATAATCTCTTCTTTTAATGGAAGAAGTTTTTCAAGTTTATCGATATCACTTTCTAAAAGTGTAAGATACTCGTCACAAGTAAGATCATAAAGATCTTTATGAAGATGGCAGAATTCTTCCCAGATGCTAATAGCACGCTGGTAGAATAATTTTTTTTCATCCAGACGGTTTAACATGGGCTACCTCTTAGTACTCTGAAGTGAGGATTTTATCGGCCAGGGCATCATAGTCGACTTCATATGTGCCGGCAGCGATTTGCGCCTTAAGACGAGCTATCTTTTCTGAATTATCTGTCTCAGGAGCAGTCATTGCCGCTTTTTTAATTCTCGAAAATTCTTTCACACCCTCAGGAATGTTAACTTTTGCATCCCCTGAAGTTCTCTCTGAAATTTCAGAAGCTCTCTCCAAAGTGTTACGTTGAATTCCATCAACCTTGCCGTTGCCTTTAGTCGATTCCGATTTAACGTCACGACCGCGTGGAAAAAACGATGAACGTGTGTCGATGCTACTCATTTGTATTCTCCTTCGTCATTCCTTGACGAACTTCCTGATGCGAATTTTTAAGATAGTGCTTCATGTGTTGAGGCACTATTTGGTCTAGGATAACTTTTTTCACTCCAAGACCACTATCTGACTTTGCCATAAGTTGTGCACGTTCGTAATCCATTAGAGAGTTGTAGTACTCCATGGCGGATGAGTCGGCTTCTTCTTTCGGGATGGTCTTGCGCATTTCAGCGAGCATGTGCGAGGTAAAATTCGCTTCCATTCCTTCAGCAATTTCTTCAAAAGGTTTAACAGGATTAGTTTTTTGAGCTGTACTTAGGGCGTTTGCCTGCGGTGTGATTTTCACTCTTACCATCCTGGTTTTCAAACCCCATCATCCTGATGAGATTCTTCTTAAATTGTAGCATTTTTAAACAAGGGGGTGTTAGTAAAAAAACCCCCCGGGAAAAATGTTCCAGTGTCAAAAATTAGATGAGTTCGATTTCAGCGAGAAGTGAGCCGTTCTGTTTCAGGGCCTGAAAGATTGATATGAGATCCTCGGGCTTCGTTCCTAGTGCATTCAAGGCTTTAACGAGGTCATTGATGGTTGTCGATTGCTCCATCATGTGAACAAACTTGTTACCTGAGCCTTCTGATCCCTTAATCTCAACCATGAGGTCGCCGTGACTGACGGCCGACTTTTTTAATACGATATCGCCACCGGCGACAAGGGTTCCTGTCCGTTCATTGATAACGATCTTAGCGGTTGTATCTGCCACGACTTTGAAATTTTCAATATTGGCGATTAACTCAACAACCTTCTTCTCATAAAAATTTGGAATGATCACATCGATAGTTGTCGCATCAGCAGCTGTGGCGTATTTACCACCAAGTTCTTGGTTAATGGTACGTTCAACACGAGCAGCTGTTGTGAAATCTGGATTATGAAGGGCCATTCGAATAGCACGTTTATCGTTGAAAGAGAGTTCAAGTTCTTTTTCGATTGACCCACCGTCTGGAATTCTTCCCGTCGTGGCCATTTTCTTTCCTTTCTCAAGTCCACCAATAGAAAGAGCGCCATTGGCCAATGCATAAATTTGACCGTCACCACCCTTTAAAGGCGTAACCAGGAGAGTTCCACCTGCTAAAGAAGAGGCGTCTCCAATGGATGAAACTGTCACATCAAGTTTTTGACCAAGTCGACCAAAAGCTGGAAGTTTTGCTGTAACAATAACGGCTGCAACGTTTTTAGAAGTGACTTCTTTTTGTGGGTTTAGACCAAGTGTCTGAAACATTTTTTTGAGTGATGTATTAGTAATCTCTCCGCCACCATCACCAGTTCCGTTGAGCCCAATCACGAGACCATAACCAATTAAAGGATTTTCTCTTACGCCCTTGATGCTCACAAGGTCTTTTAAGCGGCTAGAGTTCCCGAAAGCAGAAGCTGTGGTAAGTAGTAAAAAAAGTGGCAGTATTTTTGTCATTTTAATCATCCCTTCCTAGGATCAAGACCCGTGACTCTAAAAGTTTATCAGAGTTCACATAATCATTTTCCATTATGTCTTTTCTTGAGACAAGTGCTTGGACTTCGATGGATCTTTTTTCCTTTTTAAAGATCACATCTTTGCGCCCGCGCAGCATAATGTAATCTTTACTGACTTCTTCCATGACTGTTCCTGAAATCTTATCGTAAATTTTCATGTCCATTTCATTGTCTTGCGCTCCGGGGGCGCCAGCTGGAGGTGCTGCCGCGCCTTTTTTATCTTCTCCACCAGGCCCCGCAAGTTCTTTTCCCATGCGTTTAGGTCGATCAGGAAAAGTTCTTTTTAATTCTGCTGAAATTTGATTTCTCAAATTTTCAAGAACGTTGATAATCACCATATCTCCCATTCTCTTGTCGTTTTGATAAGTGAACAGAGATGCGCTAGAGCCTTGATTGGCCCAAAGTGAACCACCAGTATCGTTATCTACAAAATCTTCGGATTGATATCTTTGTGGTCGATATTCTCTCTTCACAGGAGGTTTAACCTGTCCGGAGGGATCACTACCAAGAGAGTAGGTGAGAGGATTTTTAACCGGTCGTTTATCTTCTTCCGGCCTAAAGCGATCTTTCTCGCGGTATCCAGCAAACCGATCGCGTGGGCCTGATCGATTGGCCCGCGGATTTTTTTCATCTTGATCAATTCTTCGATGAATCGAATTAACGTAGTTTGCACAAGAGGTAAGAAAAATTAAAAAAGAGAGTAAAAGGATTTTCATAATTCAACTAACACTTTGTTAAGATCGATGACTTTACCTTGGTATTTTTTATTTTTTTGCGGATGAAAAACTTCAACAAATTCACCAACACCAGCATTGTTTCTTGAAATTCCGTAGGTTTTTAATTTGATAAGTTCATTCTCAATAATGACTTCAGTTTTAGAGCCGGCCCTCACGAGATTTATTGGATTAAGATCAGATTGACGAAGAAGCTCACCAGGCCTTAAAGGCTTATTAAGTTTATAAAACTTCAGCATATCAATCTGTGAAAAAAGATCTGTGTGTGGAATAGATTCCGTGAAGTCTTCTTTAATTGACGCCGCTGAAACTTGAGAAAAGGCGGGATGAAAACTTGTCATCCGAAACGCCTTAACCATTTTCTTAAAATCAGCTTTAACGATAAGTGAATTTTTTGATCCATTTAAACCATGGACAGTTAAATTGATCGGTTGCTGTGATGCAAATAAGCATCCAATACAATTAACTTCGATACGATCACCTAGATTAAGAGCAAGAAAATTGTTAGCGTTCATGGCCTCAGAAGATCTCATTTGAACACCGACGGGCATAGAAATTTGCTCATGAACAATATTTTTAAAATGCTGAATGTGAATAAGATTCGGCTGGATTAGCACAAGATGATTTTTTGCCTTCAACATTTCAGAAAGTTGAATATGACTTACTTTACCATCAACATTATTAAGAGTCTCATTCAGCTCGCTAACTGCATTGGTTGAACATTCAGTACTCGCAATAATTTTAGATAAGTCAGCTTTCTGACCTAGTAATAGTATGTGCTCAGGTAAGTGGATTTCACAGGCCCATGAAAAGGTCGAAATAAAAAAAACTAAAATTAAAAAAAATATTTTAGTCATCATCTGATGTTATTCACTGTTTGAAGCATTTGATCGGCAACTCCCATGACCTTTGAATTCATTTCATACGCACGTTGCGCCTTAATAAGATCAGTCATTTCATTCATGACGTTGACATTTGAAGCTTCTATCGCCCCTTGCATGAGAATCCCTGAGCCATTTTCACCGGCCACATTCTGAATGGCTTGACCAGAAGCCGACGTTGTACCAAGAAGATTTCCACCATCTGAGCGAAGTCCCGTTGGGTTTACAAAAGTAAAGACGGGTATCTGACCAAGGTTCATCGGTTCAACAGCGTCTCTCATAAAAGCTTCAACCACACCAGTTTCAGAAATACTTATTTTCATAGTATTTGGTGGAACAACCACACCTGGAAAAACTTTATGTCCAGCTCGAGTCACGAGGTTTCCCTGGGCATCCACATTGAAAGAGCCATCTCTCGTGTACTTAAGTTCGCCATTGGGAGTCATGATACCCATAAAACCTTCACCATTGACCATGAGATCATAGGGATTGTTAGTCATTTGTGGAGAACCTTGCGAGTGTATTTTTCTCGTTGCTGAAACTCTCGCACCTGAGCCGACTTGATGACCGACATTATATTCAGTCGTGCCAGAAGATTTGGCACCTGCTTCTTGAACTGTTTCATAGAGAAGATCATCAAATTCGGTTCTCGCTTTTTTAAACCCTGTCGTGTTTACGTTCGCGATATTGTTTGAAATCGTGTTAACGTTTGATTCCTGAGCGGCCATTCCCGTTGCAGAAGTGTGTAATGCACGAATCATTTAATTCTCCTCATTAAAATTTACCAAGTTCATTTGCAGCTTTCCCTGAAATCTGATCGTAGGCATTGATGGCTTTTTGAATGGATTCAAAATGCCGGTGAGCTTTGATAAGCTCAGACATTTCCTCAATTGCATTAACATTCGATCCTTCGAGAAAACCTTGATTAACAGTTGTTTGTATATTTGTTCTTACGATATTTGCTTCATCTGGAGTGATGTAAAGAGCGTTTCCTTCTTTTCTTAGGGCTTGCTTGTCTTTAAATTCTATCAATGACATTTTTCCAACCGCACCGTCGCGAGTAAGAATTTCTCCCTCATTGGTAAACGTTAGTTTTGTATTCGTTGGGACCCTGAGTATTCTCTCTTCGGGATTCGGAAATGTCCCCGCTGAAGCAGGATCTCTTAGGGATTCTTCTGGAACATTGAGTGCACTTAAAACTTTAAAACCTTGATCCGTAACAAGTTCACCATCTCGACTTAAAGAGAAGTTACCTTTTCTTGTAAAGCGCACTCCTGTGGGAGTTAAAACTTCTATAAAGCCGTCACCCTTCAGAGCGAGATCAAGAGGATTGTTTGTTGGAATTAATGTCCCTTGTTCAAAAATAGTGAAGCTTCCATCAACAGAAACCATGGCATTTTCGGCACCTTGCGTGTGATAAAAGTCAGCTGGTGAAAACTCATTTCTAGGAATATCCACATCGTCCATACCTTTAGTAAGGGCGGTGAGGTGTTCTTTAAACACTAACTGATCTTTTTTGAACCCAACTGTATTTGCATTCGCTACATTGTTAGCGATCGTTTCTACTTTTCTCTGTTGAGCAACTTGCCCTGATAACGGTACCCAAATATTCTTCATGGACTCCTTCATCCTGATGGAGAGTGGGCGAAATCTGCCCCCATAGGCAATTTTATCAACCATAGTGACAGAAAACGAGCATAGGCAAATTCCGCCTGTTTTGCTAACTGACTGAAACCTTGTCGAAGTGATCCATGATATGCGAATATAAATTTAAAAAAGTGTCAAAGCGCTAACAGGGTAACGTCATGTCTAACACAGAAAAGACCGTCAATTTCGAAAAATCACTAAAAGATCTTGAGCAAATCGTTCGGGAGCTTGAGTCGGGCGACGTTAATTTAGATGAAAGTCTCAAAAAATTTGAACAAGGCATTGAACTATACAAAAAATGTCGATCAACATTAGAAACAGCTGAGAAGAAAATTAAAATCCTGAGTGATAGCCTCAAAGAACTCGATTATAAAGAGTAGTTCTTTCTTTCTATTTGATTTCCCTTAAAATAGATCTGAACTCATACAGAGGAAATGTTTTTGAAACGTCTCATAAAAACGCTAGCCGTCTTGGCAGTTTTATTTCTATTTGGTGTAGCCGGTGTCACTGGCATTTTTATCTACATCTCTTCTGATCTGCCTCAAATAAATACTCTAGAGGATTACAATCCTCCGATGAACTCAAAAATTGTGTCACGTGATGGTGAAGTTCTATTAGAAATTGGTCAGGAGACAAGAGAAGTTGTTCCTTTTGAAAAAATGCCAAAAAGAATCGTAGGCGCCTTCTTAGCTGCTGAAGATGATAACTTCTATCAACACCAGGGAATTGATTATTACGGTATTGCGCGGGCCTTTATCGTAAATATGAAAGAGGGTCGTCTCGTTCAAGGTGGCTCTACTATTACCCAGCAAGTGGCAAAGTCATTCCTTCTCACCAAGGAAAGAACGCTTTCAAGAAAAGTGAAGGATCTCCTTCTTGCGCGAAAGATTGAGGAAAAATTTTCAAAAGATGAAATTCTTTTTTTGTACCTTAATCAAGTTTATCTCGGTGGTGGGTATTACGGTGTGAAAGCGGCATTCAATGGTTACTTTGATAAGAGCCTTGAAAATGCAACTCCTGCAGAAGCAGCTCTTGTTGCTGGCCTTCTCGTGGCCCCTGGCCGCTATTCTCCCTACGTGAACCCATTATATGCCAAACGCAGACAAAATTACGTTCTCAAAAGAATGTTTGAAACGAAGAAAATTACAGAAGCTGAATATGAAGCAGGACTTAAAGAAGATATTAAGATGCGGATTAGAAAGCCCAATGACGTTAAGGGTGGCCACTTCACAGATTGGATTCGCCAAGAAGTGATGAAGTCCGTAGGCACGGAAGAATTTTTAACCAACGGTTTTAAAGTCGTTACGACTTTGGATTGGTCATTACAGTCGAAAGCCGAAAATGTGGTTAAAGAGAGAGTCAAAGAATTAGATAAAAGGCAAGGCTACAAAGGTGCTATTAAAAATCTTGAATCTCCAGATGAATTAAAAGCCTTTATAGTAGAACAAAGAAAAAATATTTTAAGAGAGCAATCTAGCTTTTTTACTTTTACCACTCAAGGTCAAAATATCTTCGAGTTTAACGAAGATGAAGATGCGCTCGAAAAGAATCTTTCTTATTATAAAGACGAAGAAGAGAAAATTAATGAACGCTTTCGCTCTTTAGTTAGTATTGGGAATGCTGCTCAAGATCCATTTCTCAAGTTCCTCCAAGAGGGGCGATCATACCCTGCTGTCGTTTTAAATGTAGATGATTTAAAAAGAACAGTGCTTGTTGAAATCGCTGGCACAAGGGCGATTATCCCAGAATCAGGATTTGAGTGGGCGCATGAAAGAAAATTTAGCGAGGATCCGATTTATTTTAATCCTGTTAAAACGCCAAGTAAAATCTTGAAAAGGGGAGATGTCGTTTTAGTACAAATTACGGCGAAAGCTATTCAATACGATCAGCTCATTCATGCTGACTTTTTTAAAAAATATAAAGATCCAACTTTGAAATCTATTATAATGAAACAAAAGTTTTTCAAGGCTTCACTTGATCAAGAGCCAGAGGTTGAAGGGGCGCTTGTTTCACTTAATTCGCATACGGGTGAAATTCTTACGATGGTTGGTGGTGTTGATTTTCAAAAATCTCAATTTAATCGTGCTATACAGTCACTACGACAGCCAGGTTCAGCATTTAAACCTTTTATTTATGCGGCTGGATTAGAGAATGGTTATAATCCTTCGAGTATACTAATGGATTCTCCTCAGGCGCTGGGTGGAGTTGATGATTCATTAAGTTGGAAGCCAAGAAATTATGACGGTGAATTTAAGGGGCCAATGACTTTTAGGAACGCTCTGGAAGTTAGTCGTAACATACCAACGGTGAGATTAGTTCAAGATCTTGGTGTTAAAAAAATTCATGACTTCGTAAGCCGATGGCATATCCATGCAGAAATTCCTAAAGATATGTCTCTTTCCCTTGGTTCTTTTGGAATAAGTTTAGCTGAACTGACAAAAGGCTATGCAGTCTTTCCTAATGGCGGAAAAGCGATTCGCTTAAGACACATTACTTCGATTAAAGATCGTGATGGGAAATCATATGAACCACCTATCGCTGATCCTAATTGGCCCGAAGAGACAAAAAATGAAATCGCAAGCGCAGATAAGGTTGAAACCGCTACAGTTACTGGCAACCCATTTCAGGCAAATCTTAATTCAACACAGGTCTACGACCCGAAACTGTCCTTTCTTATGAGTAATATTTTAAGAGGGGTCACCATTTATGGGACAGCGGCCGCAGCAGCGACAAGATTGGGCACAACAATTGGTGGAAAAACAGGAACTACGAATAATTACATTGATGCTCTGTTTGTTGGTTTTTCATCTAATGTAGTCACTGGAACGTGGGTGGGATTTGATGACAATCGTCCGTTAGGCTATGGTGAAACGGGTGGTAAAACTGCACTTCCAATGTGGATTGATTTTATGAGTTCGGCCATTCCTAAGTATGGTGCACCTGAATTCAGCGTCCCAGAGGGAATTATTAATATAATGGTAAACAAAGAAACTGGAAAACCTCTTCCTCCAGGATCGAATGAAGGATTTTTAGAATCGTTTGCAGTTGGATTTGATCCAAATAGTGATTCAAGTTCTGTGTTCGATCAGGCCCAGGGACAGGGGAGCAAACCTACCAGTTTAGATGATGCAAGTTATTGGGAAAATCAATAAATCATTTATTCGCGAGGGAAAATATGCAGGATGTATTTAAACTTTTTGATCATATGTTAGATGGTGTTTTCATCATTAATGATAAGAAAGAAGTGGTTTATATAAATGTCTCCGCCTCGTTAATGACCAAGTTAAAACCCAGATCCATCATTGGAAAAAAATCATACGAGCATCTCTTCTTCGCTGATGAGAAACTATTTTGTATGAAGGATGGAGTTCTCGATATAGATAAAACGAGTCTGTATCATGAAGTTGATTTGAAGACTTCGAAAGATATTTTCATTAAGGTTCAAGTGATGATCCAACCCCTAAATTTGATTCCTAATGAAAGGTTGTGGATGGTTTATTTCCACAACGTTGCGGATGAAATAAATCTTTCAACGAGTCTTAGGCTTGAAGTGGAAGAAAAACAAAAGGCAACAAAAGAAATCTTTAAAGTTCAAAGTGAGTTGCAGGAATACTCAGAGTTGGCCCTAAAAGATAACATGACCGGTTTAGGAAACTTTCGTTTTTTTGAAACAGAAGTTTTAAAGACCCTTCAATCATCAATAGAGAATAACTCCACCTTTAGCTTAGTCATGATGGATGTAGATAAATTTAAAACATTTAATGATACTTATGGCCATCAACAGGGTGATGAAGTCTTAAGAGTTATCGGTAAAACAATTTCCCAAGCAGTGAGAGCGTCGGATGTTGTTGCTCGGTATGGTGGGGAAGAGTTTGTGATGATCTTAAAAAACGCTAAAATGACAGATCTTGAGCGGATTTGTGAAAAAGTAAGGCTTAGTGTTCAAAATGCTAAGGTTTCCAAACTCGGAAAATCTGAAGAATTTCTTTCGGTGACGATCAGTCTTGGGGGTGTTGTAATTGAGCCCTCTGTCATCCAGGAAAAAGGGATAACAGACTATAAAACCTTACTTGAAGTCGCTGATAAAAATCTTTACAGCGCAAAAAATGGTGGGCGAAATAGAACAGTGGTCTCATTATTTATCTAATAGCCGAGTAATTGACTCGCATTTGATGACCTCAAACTTAACGTAATTTTTCATTGGAATTGTACCGATAGTATCTCTACGGAGGTTCTATGCATTCCCTGCGGCAACAGCGCACATTTTATTACATACTAGGCGCATTCCTCCTGTTGCACACAATTTTTTTGTTTAAGCATTACCATCCAACTGCTGAAGTCACGTATGAAAAACCCTCAGCGATCAAGGTTAAAATCGTTCAAGATGCTATGAGAGAGTTGGCGAAAAATCAGAAGCGCCAGATCGTTCAATCTGAAGAGACAGAGAATAAAGATAAAAAAGACGAAGCCTTTTTAAGTGATAAAGATCGAAGTTTTGAGCGTGAAACAGTTGCAAAGAATATCGATATTTTTAAAAAAACGGCTAAAGGAAATTCAGACGTTACTCAAGTCGCTCAAAAAAGTCAGAGTGCAAAAAAGAAAGCACCAAATCTTAAAGATCTAAAACTTTCAGATATTGGCATCGCCTCAGGAGATCCACTACCAAAAGAAGTAAGTCGCGCTCCGGCCAGTTCCTCTCAGAAAGGCTTAGAAAACGGTGACCCTACGGAGCAGGGATTTTCTGCCACGAATGATTATGTTCAGGAAGTTCAATTGGGAGATTTTACACATCTCAACACTGTGGAATATAAATACTATGGGTTCTTTCATCGCATAAGACAAAAACTCGAGCAGTTCTGGGGCAAGAGTATCCAAGAAAAATCTATGGCCATTTTTCGGTCAGGAAGAAAAATTGCTTCTCAAGATTATGTGACTTCCCTTCAAGTGACCTTAAATGCAAAGGGAGAAATCATTGGAGTGAAAATTTTAGGTGCCTCAGGTGTTAAAGAACTTGATGACGCTGCAGTGGAATCATTTAATGAGGCCGGCCCCTTTCCAAATCCTCCTAAGGATCTTCTTGTAAATGGTAAGGCCACTATTGAATGGGGTTTTGTGGTTAAGACCTAAAATAAAAAACCCTCCATTCGGAGGGTTTTATGTGTGTATGTTGGTAAGTTTTAGTGAGTCGACCGTAACAAATTCTTTAAACGATCAATTCCTTCCATTACTACGTAATCAGACCAAATAGAATCAAGTTCGCGAATCGCTTCTACTACTTGAAGAGCAGCTTGATCGCGAGATATTTTTTGAGTTTCTGCATATTGAGAAATGCATTTATTTAAAACTTCAATCACCGGAGAGTTACAGACTTGGTTAAGTCTCTCTTCAAATGATTGATTAACTTTTTTTTCTTTGCTTTTAATAATGGCCGTATTGAGAAGCTGGATCGATTCCATTAAAAAATTTCCTTCGGAAAATCTAAATGTTTGCTGGTGAGCGAGTATGTATGATCAGATGAATTTCGTAAAGGATGTTTTCTACAAGAGGGAAAATTTTTTAAGGCGAAATTTTTATTTAGATTTATATTTGAGGAAAGCTAAATAAATTTTTGAAGTGCGGTCACGCAGCAAGACTGCGTGACCATAAAATATTTAGTGAGATGTGTTGCAAAACTCTTGATACTGCTCTGCCGTTAATAAATTATTGAGCTCTGACGTATCTTTAACCTTGACTTTGATAAGCCATGATCCGTACGCATCCTCATTAATCTTTTCTGGAGAACCTTCTAAGTCTGAGTTTCTACCTACGACCTCTCCAGTGACTGGAGAATAAAGATCACTTACAGATTTTATTGATTCAACGACTCCAAAAGTAGAACCGGCCTTAAGATTTGTGCCAACTTCTGGTACTTCTAGGAAAACGATATCTCCCAAAGCTGATTGAGCAAAATCCGTAATTCCAACAGTTACAGTATTTTCTTCAACTAACGCCCACTCATGCTCTTTCGTGTACTTTAAATTTGTTGGAATTTTTGTCGTCATTATTTATGTCCTCCGGTTACAAACGGTTTTTTGGTTAATTGCGCACTAAATGGTTTTTGCCTGATATCGACTAAAAATACGTCATCTGAGGGAGTTTTATCAAACTCAATTCGTGCCAAGGCGACACCTTTATTAAGAATGACTGACATCGTTCCACTGGTTACTACGCCAATCGTTTCATTTTTTGAATTTAAGACAGGGTAACCCTCACGA
The DNA here is from genome assembly GCA_947441615.1 of Bacteriovoracaceae bacterium. Lineage (GTDB taxonomy): Bacteria > Bdellovibrionota > Bacteriovoracia > Bacteriovoracales > Bacteriovoracaceae > Peredibacter. The sequence goes on from CANEUH010000023.1 coordinate 52,382, forward strand.
GGAATCCCTTTATCCAGGATCAGTTTAACTAATTTATATTTAGCTGTCTTTGATACAAGTGTTTCCTTACCAATGAAACTTTGTTTAGGAAGTTTCACAGTCCAACCAAGACCCGCGTCATAAGGGTTCACCTCATCATTGAGTTCATGGCCATAAAGTGGGTAACACACTTCGAGTCTCAAAACGTCTCTAGCTGCTAACCCGCAAGGAGTGACCTTGAGTTCCATAAATTTTTGCCAAAGACTTTTGATCGTTCCATGATGGCCAAAAATCTCAAAGCCATCTTCACCAGTATAACCAGTACGAGCGACAATAACTGGGTGACCCTGGAATGACGTTTCAAAAATGGAGTAGTATTCCATGTCTGGTAATTCACTTAACAGTGGGCGAAGGGTCTCAAAAGCTTTTGGTCCTTGGAGAGCAAGAAGCGAAAAGATATTAGAGCAATTCGTCAGGCTACAAGAATAGCCTTGATGCTTGGATTTCATCCAATTGAAATCTTTATCAATATTTGAGGCATTAACACAGATGAGAACCTTTCCAGGTTTTAATTTATAAACAATCAAATCATCAATCACAGTGCCGTTGTCGCGACAAAGTGGTGAGTATATCGCCTTACCATTGGGTGCATTTAAAATATCGTTTGTGACAAGATGATCGACAAATGCCTCTGCGTCGTCGCCTTCAACAAAAAATTCACCCATGTGACTAACATCAAAAACACCAACATTTTGTCTAACAGCGAGAACTTCGTCTTTTACAGACGTATATTGTACAGGCATGTCCCATCCAGCGAATGGGACAATCTTTCCACCAAGCTTAACGTGCTCATCATAAAGATGAGTTCTAAGAGTTGTCATGTGCTATCCTTTGATTTGCTTTTCTGTCGCAAATATTAAATTTTCAATTAATGTAATAACAGTCATTGGCCCCACACCACCCGGCACCGGAGTCATGGCCCCTACGCTATCTTTCACACTATTTTGATTCACGTCTCCGGTTAGTTTCCCATCGAGTGTATTCATACCAACATCAACGACAATCGTATGTTTTGAAGGATTAAAATAGCTCTGGTCCAAGAAATGGGTTTTACCAATTGCTGAAACAACGATATCAGCTTCTTTTGTAAGTTGTTTTAGATCTTTTGTCTGTGAATGGGCCAACACAACAGTCGCATCAAAGTTAGACAAAAGCATGGAAAGTGGCTTCCCAACAATGAGGCTTCTTCCGATAACAACAATATTTTTTCCTTTAAGCTCCACACCGTAGAAATGTAGAAGATTAATGATCCCTTTTGGAGTGCAGGGGAGAAGAAGGCTTAAGTCCCTACTTCCTGAGTAAAGTTTTTGAGTATTGAGCCCGTGGAAGCCATCAATATCTTTTGATGGATCAATCAAATTTGGTAAATTTAGATGTTTTAACTGCTCTGCTACTGGAAGCTGGATGATAATTCCGTGGATCGAAGGATCTTGGTTAAGATTTTGAACACGTTTAAGAAAATCATCAGGGGAAATATCTTGTGCCATATGCTCGAGATGAAAATGAGCGCCAATTTCTTCGCACATACGTTTTTTATTTCGAACATAACTTAGGCTTGCGGGATTATTTCCAACTAATACCACACACATCGACGGAGTGATGCCTCTAGTTTTAAGGGCAGCACATCGCTGGATCAAATTATTTTTGATTTTATCCACCACCGGGGCAGCAGAAAGAATTTTTGCCGTCATAAATATCCAAAGACTATAATGTTTTAAGAGCAAAAAGTCCTTTCTTATTTAGAAGAACAGCTGTATCTCTTAGAAAAATGAAATCCATGTTTTATATAGGTCTAGGCATGCAACTTTTTGGACTCACGGCCGTGGGACTGTGCTTTATTTCCGGTATTCTCCAAGGTGATTACGGAAGGTTAGAGCTTTTACAATTAGTCGTAGGATCTTTTGTTTTTTATATTGGTAATTATCTTAAAGGTCGATCTCAAAACTAGACTTGGCCTATTCTTCATGTGTACAATTTCCGTAAGTCTAAAATAAGGAATTTTCCTTGATCGTACTCGCTATTGACCCTGGTTCAGTGACTGCTGGTTACGCTCTTTTACAAAAAGAGGGTAGGAAAATAAATTATCTTGAGTCAGGCATCTTGAAATTTAATGGCAAAGATGAGTTTTTGCATAGGGTAAAAGATATCTACGAGCAAACCTTCGCTCTCGTGGAAAAGCATCAACCAGATGAAGTGGCGATGGAGTCGCTGATCTTTGTGAAAAGTCCAACGGCACTTATTAAACTCGCTCAGTCTCGAGGGGCCATGCTGGCGGCTCTTTCACAAAAATATCATGAAAAAATTTTTGAATATTCACCTAATCTCGTTAAGCAAACGGTGACGGGCCATGGCCACGCAGATAAGGAAGGAATCCAAAAATTTATTAAGCAATTGTTAGGAATATCAAATTTTAAAACTCACGATGAATCAGATGCTGTGGCGATCGCTCTCTGTCATTTATTAACTCGCGGAACTATTTCTATGCCGGTTGAAAAAGTGAAAAAAAATAAAAAACTGGGGAACAATTTAGCCTCTGCACTCTCTCATAAAATTAAGGAACCCTCTGTATGATTGGTTATATCTCTGGAACTGTTGTTTATTCTGATTCTCAAAAATCAGTTGTCCTCACAAATTCTGGGATTGGTTATGAAATTTGTACATCAACACCCATGGTTCCCAATAAAGATGTCGCTTTGTTTATTTCACATATTATCCGAGAGCAATCCCAGGATCTTTATGGCTTTGAAACAGTAGAAGATAAGAAATTTTTTGAAATGCTTCTTGATGTAAATGGTATTGGACCGAAATCAGCTTTTGCCCTCATTTCACACGTGGGTGTTCAACAAATTATCTCTGCGATCACACTGGAGAATGTAGATATTTTAAAATCTGCTCCAGGTGTTGGTAAAAAGAGTGCGGAGCAAATTATTCTTTCACTCAAAGATAAAATCTCTAAACTGGAAGTAGGGTTTGCAGTGAAAGAAAATCCTGTGAAGAGCGGTGCTAAAGTTAAGGTCGACAATAAACTTGATGCTCACCTCGTAAAAGAAACTCTCGCTGCCTGCCAGGGCCTTGGGTTTAGAGATCAGGATGTTCTTCCCATGATTCAAAAACATCTCCAAGAGGGAATCATTCAAAGACCTGAAGAATTAGTTAAGGTGATCTTAAAGGAACTTAGGTAATTTATGACTGATCGAATAGTCACGGGTGAAACGACTCGTACTGAAAAAGAGCATGAGGCCCAACTTAGACCTCAAAATTTTTCTGAATTTATTGGTCAAACCAAAGTCGTAGAAAATATTGATCTCATGGTGAAGTCTGCTCTGGTTCGAAAGACCGCTATGGACCATGTTTTATTGTCCGGTCCTCCAGGTCTAGGAAAAACTTCCCTCGCCATGCTCATCGCAAAAGGTCTCGGTAGTGAACTCCATGTTGTTTCGGGGCCCGCCATTGAAAAGAAGGGGGATCTCGCTGCAGTTCTTACGAATTTAAAACCTCGCGATGTTCTTTTTATTGATGAGATTCACCGGATGCATATCACTGTAGAAGAAATCCTCTACTCAGCGATGGAAGACTTTAGGCTGGATATCTTAATCGGCCAAGGAGCCTCGGCGCGCACCATGCAGATTGATCTCTCGCAGTTCACCTTAATTGGTGCCACCACCAGATCTGGACTTCTGTCTAATCCTCTTCGAGACCGTTTCACCGCTCACCTCAATTTTGATTACTACGAGCCTGAAATGCTTGCGGTCATTATTGTCAATAATGCACGGAAGATGGGGATTACTCTATCTGACGAGGCCAAAATGCAGATCGCTAGACGCTCACGAGGAACTCCTCGAATAGCCAATAGGATCCTAAGAAGGGTAAGAGATTTTGCTCTGGTTAATAACAAACATTTGGTTGAAACGAAGGAAGTAAAATCGGCCCTCAGTCTACTAGATATCGATGACTTAGGACTTGATTCGATGGACCGAAAAATTCTATTAGTCATGAAAAATTACTACCAGGGCGGACCAGTAGGAATTGATGCTTTGTCGGCAACATTGGGCGAAGATAAGCAAACTATTGAAGAGGTTTATGAGCCTTACCTTTTAAAGCAAGGCCTTATCCTGCGGACTCCACGAGGGCGACTATTGTCTGAAAATGCTATGGCCCACATCTCATAATCGTTGACTACCATGGTCAAGTCCTGTACATAGAGCACAATTTTCTCTCGTACAATCGAATAAAAATCGTTTATAATTGAACGATGGAGTACGACTTTTTATAAGGTTAGAGATGATATACCAACGGACCATTGCGAAAGATGTTAAAGTGACTGGGATAGGTCTTCACTCGGGTAAGAAAGTAACAATGAAGCTTACTCCCGCTGATGCTGATTTCGGTATTCAATTTATTCGAACAGATATTGCCTCTGCGACACCTATGAAGGCCAATGCCTTAACGGTTGGGACGACTGAGAATGCGACAACCCTTGGTTCAGGTCTAGAGGCGATCCATACAGTAGAGCATCTTCTTGGAACTCTCTATGGATTAGGTATTGATAACTGCCTCATTGAAATTGATGGCCCTGAAGTTCCTATCATGGATGGATCTGGGGCTTCATTTGTTTTTCTCTTAAAGGAAACGGGAATTAAGAATCTAAATAAATCAAAAAAGTTCCTCGTTATCCTGGACACCGTTCGAGTTGAAAAAGATGGAAAGTGGGCCCAGTTTGAGCCTGCTCAAAATCTCGTGATTGATTCAACCATTGTCTTTGCTCACCCAGTGATTAAGACTCAGAGATTTGATTTTGAGTTCTCTTGTGAGACTTTTATCAATGATATTGCTCGAGCTCGTACTTTTGGTTTTGCTAAAGACGTAGACATGCTTAAGCGTAAGGGACTTATTAAAGGAGGGTCTCTCGATAATGCGATTGTCCTCGACGACTACAAGGTGATGAACCCAGAGGGTCTTCGCTTTAATAACGAGTTTGTTCGTCACAAAATCTTGGATACCATCGGAGACGTGAGTCTTCTGGGTCATGAGATTGCTGGAAAAATCACAACTTTTAAATCAGGTCATAATCTCCATAACCTACTATGTAGGAAGCTCCTTGATACGCCTTCAGCTTATGAAATTGTTTCAGCTTCCGCACTTAGAGCTGAAGTTCGTGAAGCGCACAAGCTTCCACAATTCATTTCTGTTTCTCACTAAAGAATTTTTTCAAAAACATGAAAGATGAGCTTCGTTTTGGGTAAACCAAAACGGGGATCATTTTCTGGAAAGGGTTCAGTTTCCCCTGTGAAATTGAAACCGCGCCTCTCATAGAAGGCAATCAGTTCTTCCCTCTGACTAATAACAGTCATTCGGATTTTTTGGTAACCCCACTCGCGGGCCAAATCTTCCAAGCGAGAAAGTAAGAGTTTTCCAGCACCCTTATTTTGGAGAGTTGGACGAACTGTCAGCATGCCAAAGTAAACATACTCATTGTCTTTTTTTATGTAGATACACCCTTGAATGTCACCCTTTTCAATGGCCAGTTCAATTTGTGAATCTGGAGCTGAAATCATTTCAGTGATTTTTTCTGCATCTGTTCTTTGTCCACCAAGAAGATCTGCTTCCGTCGTCCATCCCACTTTTGACTGATCCCCGCGATAAGCAGAGTTTACTAGTTCAGTAAGTTCATGAATGTCATTCAGGCCAGCTTTTCTAAAAGTCATCATGTGTAGCATTTTACTGATGAAGCAGCGCTTCTGTCGTGATGTAATTTCACTTTTGGGTCCATTACCGATAAAATAAGAGGACTTTCATGGAGGAATAAATAATGAAGTTTTTCATCTTGATACTTCTTTTATCGAGCTCAGTGTTCGCGTCAAACTGGGATGAACTCGATACGAAAACGACGTATAAACTTTCACAGTCTTTTCAACTACCTCAAACAGAAAGAAGTGGCTCCATCCTTGAATTAGTCAGAGGTCAAGAATTTGAGCTCAAAGAAATCCTTCCTCTAGAGATTCCTGGTGCACTTCTAACTCTTTATATCTTTGACTATCCCAAGTGCTCTGGAATAGACATGAAAACAGAAATGGAAATTATACCAGTCGACGGCACATCTCCTGTTGTTGAAGTGGGAGCGCTAGTTGAAAAATGTGAACTACAAATATACTTGGAAACCAAAGATTTAGATTCAAATAGCTTATTCGAATAAAGGATTTCATGCGACTCTCACAAGGTTATTGGCAAACATTAAAAGAAACTCCGTCTGATGCTGATGTTGTCTCTCAGCAGCTTATGATGAGGGCCGGGCTCATGTTTAAAACGGGGGCAGGTTTATACACTTATTTACCTATGGCCTTTCGTTCTTTAAAAAAAGTCGAAAAAATCATTCGTGAGGAATTGGATAAAATTAATTGCTTTGAAGTGACTATGCCAGTTGTAACTCCTGCCGAGCTTTGGCAGGAATCAGGACGCTGGGACGGCATGGGTGGGCAGATGCTAAAGGCAAAAGATCGTGCTGAACGTGAAGTTTGCATTAGCCCAACCAATGAAGAAACTGTCACAGATCTATTTAAAAAAACGGTGAATTCTTATAAGCAGCTTCCTGTGTGTTTGTATCAAATTAATACTAAGTTTAGAGATGAGATACGTCCCCGTTTTGGCCTTTTGCGTGCTCGTGAATTCACCATGAAAGATGGTTATTCCTTTCACATCGATAAGGCTTCCTTGGATAAGTTTTATGATGAGATCTATATTGCTTACGAAAATATTTTTAGACGGATGGGACTAGAGTTCATTGCTGTTGAGGCCGATGGTGGTGCCATGGCCGGAGGTGGAGCAAAAACTCACGAGTTCCAAGTTGTGGCCGATAATGGAGAGGATTACGTGGTAACGGTTCCTCGGACAAAATTTGCCGCCAATATTGAGAAAGCGATCACAACAAGAAAAAATTTAGCCTCGGCTCCCCAAATAGCTCTGGAAAAATTCTCAACTCCCAACCAGAAAACTTGTGAGGAGGTTTGCCACGCCCATGGTTTCCAGATAACTCAAAGTTTAAAGTCTATTGTGATGAATGCCATTATTAATGGGAAAGATCAGTATTTCATGGTGATGCTTTTGGGTGACGATAATTTAAATGAAGTTAAATTTAAAAATAAAGTAAATGCTGAACATATTCGTCCTGCCCAACAGAATGAACTTGATCTTTTGGGACTTGTGAAAGGTTTTATGGGTCCAACCACAACGGCAGAATTAAAAATTGTTTTTGATGAATCGATTGATATGAATGCTTCCTATGTTGTTGGTGCCAATGAACCAGACTTTCACTTAAAGGGATTTGTTCCTTCAAGAGACACGAAGGCCAAACACTTTAGGGCCGACATGAGGATGACAAAAGAGGGCGACTTCATTGGAGATGATCAAATTGTTCTCAAAAAGGGCATTGAGGTTGGTCATATTTTCCAACTTGGGGACAAATACACAAAGAGCATGAAAGTGACTGTCTTAAATGATAAGGGCCAAGCCGTAACACCAATTATGGGTTGTTATGGCATTGGGGTGACTCGTGTTCTCGCCTCTGCAATTGAGCAAAATAACGATAAAGATGGAATCATTTGGCCAGCATCGATTGCTCCTTATGATGTGTACCTCTGTTTTATTGGTAAAACACCAGAAACAAAAACTCTCGCTGAGGAATTAAATCTAGAAATTAAAAAAGCAGGTTTAGAGACTCTTTTTGATGACCGCCAATTGGGTCCAGGTCAAATGTTTAAGGACGCTGATCTCATTGGATTACCTATCAGGGTTGTTCTTGGAGAAAGGGATTACCAAGCAACTGGCGAGATTGAAGTTAAAATCAGAAAAAACGGTGAAACACTTAAAGTGAAGAAAGAAGAACTAATACCTACATTACAGAAGAAATTACAAGAGTTGGGAAAATGGCTTTAGAATTTGATCTTATTTTTGGTCTCCACAGTATCGCTGCGGCCCTTACAAATACGAGGAGAGTTCATCAAAAACTAGTTGCCACTGATGAAGGATTAGCTGAACTCCAAAGAAAACACAGAATCAACCCAAAGAATCTCAATGTTAAAATTGAGATTCTTTCTTCACATTCATTACAAGAGCAGGCAAAAAAACTTTGCATGCACATGGATTTAGAATTTACGAGAGTTCCATCGGGTGTGTATTTGCAGACTTCACCCTTAGAAACCTTCACCATTCAAGAGTTTTTAAATGATCCCAATGCCCGTCTCCTCGCCTTAGATCAGATCACCGATGTCCATAATGGAGCGGCGATCTTAAGAACGGCATGCTTTTATGGTGTTACAGGTGTTCTTATTCCCTCAGAAAAATCATTTGGTTTGACTCCCTCTTTTTATCGAATAGCCTCGGGAGCTGTTGAATATGTAAACCTAATCAGGGTTAATTCTTTAAGCCGAGCCGTGGGTCAGATGAACGATGCTGGATTCACAACCGTAGGATTATCAGAACATTCTACTGAAAATCTTGGACCAGAAGAATTAAGGGCCCAAAAGAAAATATGTTTGCTGCTGGGAGCCGAAGAAACGGGACTTTCCAATGCTGTCGCAAGGTTAGTTAAAAAAAATCTCTCTTTACCCTCACAAGGTAACATCAAATCTCTTAATGTTTCATCGGCAGCCGCTATTGCCATGGAAAAATGTTTTGGAATCTAGCTTAAAAAAGCTTGAAATTCTAAGGCCTAAACATTATAAATTTCAAACCTCACGATTTCATCGTTGATGTATGGGCTGCTCTAGCTCAGTTGGTAGAGCAACGGTTTTGTAAACCGTAGGTCGCAGGTTCGACTCCTGTGAGCAGCTCCATTTAATTAACTGCAACTTCTTCGGATGTTGCGAACGTGTGAACCGGCGTG
>CANEUH010000024.1 GCA_947441615.1 Bacteriovoracaceae bacterium
AACGACGGTGTAGAAATGATCATGCCAGGGGATAACACATCTTTCGGCGTTGAGTTAATTGCGCCTGTCGCCATGGAAAAAGGTCTTCGTTTTGCGATCCGCGAAGGTGGACGTACAATCGGTGCCGGTACTGTTTCTGATATTATTGCATAAAATGTCAAAAAAATAACAGAAGGGGCTTTACAAAGGCCCCTTTCTTTTCTATTTTGACCAGAAAAATTTTTTGGAGAACCAATGAAGACGAATAAATTGAGAATCAAGCTCCGTGCTTATGATTACAATATCCTTGACGCATCAGTTCAAGAGATTGTTCAAACTGCTAAAAACACAGGTGCACGTGTTGCTGGACCGGTTCCTCTTCCAACTGAAATCAATCGTTATACAGTACTTCGTTCGCCTCACATTGATAAAAAATCTCGTGAGCAGTTCGAAATGCGTACCCATAAGAGACTTATCGACATCGTTGAGCCTACTCAACAGACAGTTGACTCTCTTATGAAGCTCGATCTTTCAGCGGGTGTTGACGTAGAAATCAAATACTAATATAAAGCTCAAACGCTTTTTATAGTTATAGTTTTTTTTATTAACCATGAATGCATCCCTGTGAGAGGGTGATGCTGTGGAGGGCGAATGTCAGACGCAAAAGTCAGTCTGCCTGCTTTTTACGGAATAAAAGCTGGTATGACGAGAATCTTTGACCAGAACGGAAACCACGTTCCTGTCACTGTAGTAAAACTCATTCCGAATGTTATCTCTCAAGTTAAAACAGCTGAGAAAGATGGCTACACTGCTTACCAAGTTGCTTACAATGAAAAACGTGAGTCACTTGCAACAGCTCCTTCTAAGGGTCACCTTAAGAAAGCAAACATTGAGAAAAATCTTTCTGAGCTTTCAGAGATTAAAGTTTCTGAAGTGTCTGCAGATGCTCTTGGAAAAGAGGCATCTCTTGAGCAGTTCCCAGTAAGCACTTATGTCGACGTAACTGGTCCTTCAAAAGGTAAAGGTTTCGCCGGTGTTATGAAGCGCTGGAATTTCCAAGGTGGACCTGCTGCTCACGGATCTCACTTCCATCGTCGTCCAGGTTCAATCGGATGTCGTGCAACTCCTGCACGAGTTTTCGCTAACAAGAAACTTCCTGGTCACTTGGGTGTTGAGACTTCAACAGTTCAAAATGTACAAGTAGTAGAAGTTAACCTTGAGGCAGGCTATATGCTTCTTAAAGGTTCAATCCCTGGCTCAAAAAATGGTTTCGTACGAGTTGCGAAAGCCGTGAAGAAGTAAGGGGGGAATAAATTATGACAACTGAATTATCTGTATTAAATACAAAGTTTGAAAAGTCTGGATCTCTGAAATCAAATGTTGATTTATCAAAAGAATCAATCAATGAGTCAGTGGTTCACCAAGTAGTTAAAGCTACTTTAGCTGGCCGCCGTCAGGGGACAGCAGCTACTAAGACAAAAGCTCTTGTCTCTGGTGGTGGTAAGAAGCCATTCAAGCAAAAAGGAACTGGTAATGCCCGTCAAGGTTCTACTCGTTCTCCTTTGATGCCTGGAGGCGGAACTGTATTTGGACCTCAGCCTCGTTCTTATGCTCAGAAAGTAAATAAGAAGACAATGCTTGTAGCAATTTCTTCTATCCTTGCTGACAAATTTCAGGCCGGCAAACTTCATATCGTAGAAAAATTAGAATCTACTGGTAAGACAAAAGATATGTTTAAAGCTCTTAACTCAAGAAACCTTTTACCGGCTCTTGTTGTTACGGCTGAACTTAACGAAAAAGTGTCTCATGCAGTAAATAACCTTGAGAAAGCAAAATATGCTCCGGTTGATGGTTTCAGCGTTTACGAAGCTGTAAAATTTGAAAACCTAGTTATCGAGAAAGCTGCTTTCGAAAAACTCCTTAGCAGGCTGGTGTAAGATGTTAGGTTTAGAAAATGTATTAATTAAACCATTATTAACTGAAAAAACGTCTAAAGAGACTGAATCTTTCAATCGCTACGCTTTTGTAGTGAACACGAAAGCTAACAAAAACCAAATCAAAAGTGCTGTTGAAAAGTTTTTTGATGTGAAAGTTGTTAGCGTCCGCACATCTGTTCTTCCTGGTAAGACAAAGCGTGCTGGTCGTGGTCAAAAGAAGTCGGCTTCTACGAAGAAAGCTTACGTTCAACTCCAAGACGGCCAGAAGATTGAATTCTTCAAAGGCATTTAAGGTAAAAGGTTAAAAAAGTATGGCAACTTTAAAAAAATTCAGACCAATTACGCCATCTCAAAGAGAAATGGTTGTAGTAACTGGTGATATTACAAAAGGTGTTGCTCCAGAAAAGTCACTTCTTGTTAACAAGAAGAAAACAGCTGGTCGTAACTCTCAAGGTAGAATTACAACTCGTCATATTGGTGGGGGAGCAAAGCAAAAGTATCGTTTGATTGATTTCAAGCGCTCTAAGCTTGATATCCCAGCAACTGTTAAGACAATTGAGCATGATCCTAATAGAACATGTAATATTGCTCTAGTTGTTTACGCTGATGGTGAAAAAGCATACATCATCGCTCCAGTGGGTTTAAAAGTTGGTGACGTAATTATCTCTTCAGATAATGCGGACATTAAAGCTGGTAACTCTAAATTATTGAAAGACATACCTGTTGGTACTCTTGTACATAACGTTGAGCTAAATCCTAAGCGCGGCGGCCAAATGGCTCGTTCGGCTGGGTCTTACGCACAGCTTATGGCAAAAGAAGGTGAGTATGCTCTTCTTCGTCTCCCATCTGGAGAGCTTAGAAAAGTGAAAGCTGATTGCCGCGCGACAATCGGTCAGGTCGGTAAAATCGAGCATGAGCTTGAGAATATCGGTAAGGCTGGTAAAAATCGTCACCGTGGTATTCGTCCAGCTGTTCGTGGTGTGGTTATGAACCCAGTAGATCACCCGCATGGTGGTGGTGAAGGTCGTACATCAGGTGGTCGTCACCCTGTATCTCCTTGGGGTCTTCCAACTCGTGGTTACAAGACGAGAAAGAACAAGCGTACAAACAAGTTCATCGTTAAGAGAAGAAAGTAAGAGGTAAATAATGGCACGTTCAATTAAAAAAGGTCCTTTCGTAGATACTTATCTATTCAAGAAAGCGGCTGAGGCCAAGAAGAATACTAAAGGCAACACAGTCATCAAGACCTGGTCACGTCGTTCAACGATTGTTCCAGATTTTATTGGTCTGACCTTCGCTGTCCATAACGGTAAGAAGTTCATCCCAGTTTACGTGACTGACAACATGGTTGGGCACAAGTTTGGCGAATTCGCTGTAACTCGTACTTTCAACGGTCACACAGCAGGCGATAAGAAAGCCGCTGCTGAAACGAAGTAAGAGGGACTTATGATTACAGTTAAAAATAATAATGTTGGAACATCAGCTCGTAAGGTTAGACAAGTTGTAGACTTGATCAGAAAGAAGAAAGTAGAGGAAGCTCTAAAAATTCTTCGTTTCTGCGAAAAGAAAGAAACGGCAATCGTTGTAACTAAACTTATCAACAGCGGTTTAGCAATCGCTGCAGATTCTAAGAAGTATGACTTAGATAATCTGGTCATTGATATGGTTAAAGTTGACGAGGGTCCTGCTCTTAAGCGAATTATGCCACGTGCTCAAGGCCGTGCTTATCGCATTAGCAAGAAATCAAGTTACATCACTCTATCGCTTAAAGAAGCTTAATCAGGGGAAAGACTAAAATGGGACAAAAAGTTAATCCGTACGGCTTTAGATTAGGTTATATCAAGACCTGGCACTCTAACTGGTACGTAAAAAACAATTATGCAGATATTTTTCAGCAAGACCTTGCGATCCGTAACTATATTGATACGGAGCTATCTCAAGCTGCTATTGCAAAAACAGAGATCACTAGAACTGCTGATCAGGTAAAAGTTACCGTTTACTCAGCTAAACCAGGTGTTGCAATTGGAAAAAAAGGTACAGGAATTGAAAAAATTCGTAATGACCTTAAAAAAATTACAAACTGCCCTTTGTTTTTCAACATAGCAGAAGTAAAACGTCCAGATTCCGAAGCTAAGCTAATTGCAGAAAACATTGCTCAGCAACTTGAGAAACGTGTGGCTTTCCGTCGCGCGATGAAAAAAGTGATGACCTCTGCTTTTCGCTCTGGAGTTAAAGGGATCAAAATTAAGTGTTCAGGCCGACTTGGTGGTGCTGAAATCGCTCGTACAGAAGGATATGCTGAGAAGAAAGTTCCTCTTCATACGCTTCGTGCTGATATCGATTACAACACTGCTCAAGCGAAAACTACATACGGAATCATTGGTGTAAAAGTATGGGTTTATAAAGGCGAGATTTACAAATAATTATAAGTACTTAGAGGTATTATATGTTAAGTCCTAAACGAGTAAAACACAGAAAGATGCAAAAAGGTCGTATGACCGGTGCTGCTCACTCGGGCAACACTCTCACTTTTGGTGAGTTTGGTCTTCAAGCAACGACTTGCGGCTTTATTACAAACCGTCAAATTGAAGCTGCCCGTATCGCCATTTCACGTGAAACAAAACGTGGTGGCCAGATGTGGATTAAAATTTTCCCAGATAAGTCTCTTACTAAAAAACCAGCGGAAGTTCGTATGGGTAAAGGTAAAGGATCTCCTGAGGAGTGGGTAGCTGTTATTAAGCCTGGCCGTATTCTTTTTGAAATTGGTGGTGTTGATAGAGCTACTGCAGATGCAGCATTAAGATTAGCAAAGTATAAACTTCCAGTTAGAACGAAAATCGTATCTAAAGCGGATTTGGAATCGGCAGATGCTGCTCCAAAGTCTGCTGAATAAAACTGGATTAGTAGAGGTAGTTATGTTAAAAAGCAGCGAAATTTCCAAACTAAGCGCTAAAGAATTAACCGAGAAGGTAGCAGCTCTTAAGACTGAACTTTTCAATAAAAAGTTCAACAAATTCACAACAGGGACTGAAAAGCCACATGTTGTGAAGCAACTTAAGAAAGACATTGCTCGTCTGTTAACTCAAAAAAACGCTAAAAAATAAGACGGGTGAAGTATGAGTACAACATTTAAAAGAACACTAACTGGTGAAGTTGTTAGCGATAAAACAACCAAAACAATCGTTGTTAAGGTTGAGCGTAAGACAATGCACCCAAAGTACAACAAGTTTGTAACGACATCTAAGAAGTATCATGTTCATGATGAAAAGGAACAAGCTTCTGTAGGTCAAACAGTTACAATAATCGAATCAAAGCCCTACTCTAAATTAAAGAGATGGGAACTAGTTTCTATTTCGAAGTAGTGGAGTAATTTATGATTCAGCAACAAACGATTCTAGATGTAGCCGATAACTCTGGAGCAAAAACTGTTCAGTGTATTAAAGTTCTGGGCGGTTCTAAGCACATGAGTGCAAATGTAGGCGACGTTATCGTCGTAGCCGTTCAGCAAGCAATTTCTGGCGGTAAGGTTAAGAAGGGTGATGTTAAAAAAGCCGTTATCGTACGTACTGTTTATCCAGTAAGACGAGAAGATGGTTCTTATATTAATTTTGATACAAACAGCGTGGTTCTTATTGCAGCAAATAATGAACCTATTGGTACACGTATTTTCGGGCCAGTCGCGAGAGAGTTAAGGAACAAGAGCTTTTCTAAGATCTGTTCACTTGCTCACGAAGTGCTCTAATCAGCGTGTAGGAGGAAAAATGCAAAAGCTGAAAGTGAACGACACTGTTCAAGTCCTGGCTGGAAAAGATAAAGGCAAGCAGGGCAAGATCAAGTCAATCAACTTCAAGACGAATCGTGTTGTCGTTGAGGGTGTAAATGTAGTTAAAAAAGCAATCAAGCCTAACCAAGCTAATCAGCAGGGCGGGATTGTGGATATGGAAAAAGCCATCCATATCAGTAACGTTGCTCTTTTGGATCCTAAATCAGGAAAACCAACAAGAGTTAAAGTTAAGCAAGAAGCTGGCAAAAACGTTGCTCGAGTTGCTTCAAAAAGCAAACTCGAAATTAAGTAATCTGAGGTAACCATATATGGCACGATTAAAAGCTCTGTATGAATCAGAGTTAAAAAAGAATCTCAATGAAAAGTTCAAATATTCGAACGTTCACCAGATTCCAAAACTTGAAAAAATCATCGTTAACTGTGTCACTCGTGATGCGGTTTCAAACGGTAAAATTGTAGATAGCATTGTTGCTGATCTCGCTTCAATCACGGGCCAAAAACCTGTTGTTGCTCGCGCGAAAAAATCGATTGCATCTTTCAAATTACGTCAGGATCAAGCTCTTGGTGCATTCGTTACTCTTCGCGGAGAGCAGATGTATGAGTTCCTTGACCGATTGATTAACCTTTCTCTTCCTCGTGTAAAAGACTTTCGTGGTCTTTCTCCAAAAGGATTCGATGGTAAGGGTAACTATACTATGGGGTTAAAAGAGCAAATTATTTTCCCGGAAATTGATTATGATAAAATCGACAAAATCCGTGGATTGGGGATTAGCTTTGTAACTACAGCTACCAACAACGAAGAAGGCCGCGAGCTATTAAAGCAGTTCGGTATGCCTTTCAGAGAAAAGTAAGAGGGAACCATGGCAAGATTAAGTGCTGTTGTAAAAAATAAAAGAAGAGAAAAACTAGCTAAGAAATTTGGTCCTAAGGCATCTGCTTTAAGAGCAAAAGCGTTAGATTCAAAACTTACTGAAGAAGAAAGAGAAGCTGCTCGTTTGAAGCTTCAAAAAATTCCTCGTAATGGTAATCCAAATCGTGTTCGTAATCGTTGCGAACTGACTGGAAGACCTCGTGCTTTCTATCGTGATTTTAAACTTAGCCGAAATAAATTCCGTGAACTAGCAAACAATGGTCTCATCCCTGGTGTGACCAAGGCTAGCTGGTAAGGAAGGGGAACATTTTATGATGACAGATCCTATCGCAGATATGCTTACTAGAATTCGCAATGCTAATAAGGCAGGACTAGATAAACTAGAACTACCTGCAAGCAAAATTAAAGCGAACATTTGTCGCGTTCTTAAAGAGGAAGGCTATATAAAGTCTTTCAAGATCGCTGCAAAATCACCTTCAGAAATCGTAATAAAAATCGGTCTCAAAGAGGGTGCAATAGTTGGACTTAAAAGAATCTCTTCACCGGGATTAAGAGTTTATAAAGGCTACACAGACATGCCACGAGTTCTTTCTGGACTAGGTGTTTCTATTGTATCAACTTCTGCGGGAATTATTTCATCACGCAAAGCAGCCGCTCTGAAACTTGGTGGCGAAATCATTTGTAACGTTTGGTAATCGGAGCAACTTATGTCACGTATAGGTAAAAAGCCAATTGGCATTCCTGATAAAGTAGAAGTGAAAGTTAACGGATCTTCCGTTGACGTAAAAGGCCCCAAGGGTCAGCTTTCTTACAGTTTTCACAAAGATGTAAAAATTGAAAAAGCTGATAAGGTTATTAATGTATCTCCTGTGAACAAGACCACAACGGCTCGTGCACTTTGGGGTATGTCTAGAACCCTCCTTGGAAACATGGTTACCGGTGTAACAACTGGTTTCGTAAAATCTCTTGAGTTTAACGGAGTTGGTTACAAGGCTGCTGTTTCAGGTAGCACTTTAACACTCAACCTTGGTTATTCGCACGCAATTGAATACAAGCTTCCAAAGGGAATTGAAGCAAAGGTAAACAAGAACGTGATAGAAATCCATGGCTGTGATAAAGAGCTTGTAGGTTTCGTTGCTGCTCAAGTCCGCTCGTTCAGAGAGCCTGAACCTTATAAAGGTAAAGGCTTGAAGTACACTGATGAGAAGATCATCAGAAAAGCTGGTAAAACAGGTGCTAAAAAATAATAGGTGAGTTATGAGAAAAAATACCGCAAAGATTAAAAATGAAACTAAGGCTAAAGAGTACCGACGTAAACTTTCGATCAGAAAGAAAGTTGTTGGTTCTGCTGAGTCTCCACGCTTGTGTGTGACAAAAACAAACAAGCATTTAAGAGTTCAGGTTATTGATGATGTGAAATCAGCCACTCTTTTCTCTGTTCAGACTTATGGAAAGGCAAAAGCTGCTGACCATGTAAACGCTGAAGGAGCAAAGAAGGTTGGTGCAGCTATAGCTGCAGGGCTCAAGAAGAACAACCTAACTAAAGCCGTTTTCGATAGAAGCGGTAAGCAGTACACGGGTGTAATTAAAACACTTGCTGACTCAATCCGTGAAAACGGAATTCAAATCTAATTAGGGGACAATATGAGCGAAGAAAATAACGTAGAAACAAATGAAAATGAAACTGAAGGTAAATCCGAGAAGAAGGGTGGTAAGCGCCCTCATCGTGCACCTAAACAAGAAAAAAAACCTGCTCAAGATGGATTAAATCCAGATCTTGAAGAAAGAGTTGTAGCCGTAAACCGTGTAGCAAAAGTTGTTAAAGGTGGTCGTCGTTTCTCTTTCGCTGCACTTATTGTTGTTGGCGACAAGAACGGTAAGGTTGGTTACGGGTTAGGAAAGGCAAAAGAAGTTCCTGATGCTATCCGCAAAGCTGGAATGAAAGCCTCTAAGCGCATGATCAAAGTATCTATCGAAAACGGAACTATTCCTCACGAAGTACTTGGATTGTTCGGGGCTGGTCAAGTTCTACTTAAGCCAGCTGGAGAAGGTACTGGGATTAAGGCTGCTGGTGCATGCCGTTCAATCTTGGAGCTTGCAGGTGTTAAGAATGTTCTAACGAAATCTGTTCGTGGATCAAATCCTCACAACATCGTAAAAGCAACTTTCAAAGCACTTAAGAACCTTCGTTCACTTGATGAAGTAGCGACAGTTCGCGGTGTAAACACGAAAGGTCTTCGTATGAAGGCTAAAGCTACAAAAGCTTAAGGTGAATTATGAGTAAGCAAATTACTGTTAAACTTAAAAGAAGTGTTATTGGTTGTACTGATAAACAAAAAGCAACAATTAAAGGCCTAGGCTTAAGAAAGCTTCATCAGTCTAAGACGCTTGAGAATACTCCAGCTGTTCGTGGAATGATTAAAGCAATGATTCAGTGGCTTGAGATCGTTAAATAATTATTTAGAGGTTGAATATGTTAACTCTTAGAACATTAAAAAGTACGAAAGGTGCTCACAAGAACATCAAGCGTATCGGCCGCGGTCAAGGTTCTGGTCAAGGAACTCAAGCTGGTAAAGGTCACAAAGGTCAAAAAGCTCGTACCGGCGGCGGAATCCGTATTGGTTTCGAGGGTGGTCAAATGCCACTTTATAGACGCTTACCAAAAGTCGGTTTCTCTAATGCAGCATTCAAAACAGAATACGCTGTCCTTAATTTAGAAAAACTTGCGACTAAATTTGATAAGGAAGTCGTAACTCGTGAAACTCTTATCGATAAGGGCTTCCTAAGTGGAATTAATAAGTCTATGCCGATCAAAATTTTGGCTAAAGGCGAATTTAATAAGCCTCTTAACTTTAAAGGCATTGAAAAGTTCTCTGCTAAAGCTTTAGAATTGATAAAAAAAGCTGGCGGCAAAGTTGAGAATGCCTAATTAAGAAGGATACAGGGATGTCATCAAATGTTTCCAAGCTCGAAGAGCTAAAAAAACGAGTTTTCTTTACTATTCTAATGTTAGGAATATATAGAGTTGCTACTCAGGTCCCTACACCGGGAGTTGATGGGGCAGCTCTTTCTTCCTTTTTTGATGGAATGAAGGGTTCACTCTTTAGCGTATTCAATACGTTTTCTGGTGGCGCCCTAGAAAGATTTTCAGTCCTTGCACTGGGAATTATGCCTTATATTACTTCATCAATTATTTTTAGCCTTCTTTCGTATTCTATCCCTGCTCTTGGCGAACTTCAGAAAGAACCAGATGGTCACAAGAAGATCTCTCAATATACAAGATATGCTACCGTGCTATTATGTTTTTTTCAGGGGTATGGATTAGCTGTTGGGCTTGAGAATATAAAGTCTCCAAACGGCTTACCTGTGGTCATTGACCCTGGGATGAGTTTTCGTCTCTTGACTGTAATTAGTTTAACGGCTGGTACAATGTTTGTTATGTGGCTCGGTGAGCAAATTACTGAAAGAGGAATCGGCAATGGTATTTCTCTTGTGATTTTTGCTGGAATCGCTGCTGGAATACCGAGAGGGATGAGAGATACTTTTAATCTTCTGCAAAATGGAGAGATGAGTGTATTGAATCTTTTAATCGTATTGGCCATTATGCTCGTTTCATTTTGGTTTATTATTTTTGTTGAGAGAGCTTTTAGAAAGGTCCCAGTTCAGTACGCTAAAAGAGTTGTAAATAATCGTGTGTTTGGTGGGCAATCTTCTCATTTACCTATTAAGGTAAATATATCTGGAGTTATGCCGCCTATTTTTGCAAGTGCACTTCTTGGATTTCCGACTACGATTTCTCAGTTTATTCCACAGGAAAGTCCTGTGAAGGTTTATTTTACAAATATTGAGCAACTCTTTTATCCAGGGAAAATGCTTTATAATTGTGTGTTTATAGGTTTAATTGTTTTTTTCGCTTACTTTTATTCAACAATTCAGTTTAAGACTGATGATGTTTCTGAGTCGCTAAAGAAAAACGGTGGATTCATTCCGGGAATTCGTCCAGGAGAGCAAACTGCAGATTTCTTAAATCAAGTGATCAGTCGTCTCACTCTTGTTGGAGCAATATACGTTGCAGCCATTTGTATTATGCCTGCAATTCTTTTTAATTATGCAAAGGTTCCATTCTATTTTGGTGGAACTTCACTACTTATTCTTGTAGGTGTCGCTATTGATACAATGGCACAAGCGGAAGGTTTTATGATCTCACAACGCTTGGATACTGCTTACAAAGTTAAGGGTAAATATTCTGGTGTGAAAAGGTTTTAATGAAATCTCACCTTATATTCATAGGTGCACCGGGATCGGGTAAAGGTACGCAGGCCAGTAAGCTCGTATCAGACAGAGCATTTAAGCACATCTCTACTGGGGATTTACTTAGATCAGAAATTGCGAAACAGTCTCAACTAGGACTTGAAGTTAAAAAGGTCATGGATGAGGGGAAGCTTGTTTCTGACGAGCTCGTAATAAGACTTCTCCAGGCAAACATACACCTGGCGCAGTCACAGTATATTTTCGATGGCTATCCTAGGAATATCGCTCAGGCGGAGACTCTGGATAGAGAGGTCCTTAAAGGGTCACCATCAATGGCAGTATATTTTGAAATTAATATGGAAAAGTTGGTTGAAAGACTAACTAATCGTAGGACATGCAAGTCCTGTGGTTCAATATATAACCTGATTTCTAAAAAGCCTAAGGTAATGGGCAATTGTGACCAATGCGGTAGTACCGATCTCGTACAACGAGCGGATGACAAGGAAGAGGTGATCACAAATCGCCTTAAGGTCTTTACGGAGACCGTTAACCCTGTTCTTAAGTACTACCAAGATCTTGGTCGCTTGATGAAGGTTGATGCTGAAGCATCTGTTGACGCAATCTTTAATCAGATTTCGTCAAAAGTGTGACGTTTCAGAATTAAAATTATTGTCTTATAGTTTTTATTTTTATATAAGGTCACTTACTTTTTAGGAAGGGCATGGCTGAGTCAACTGACACAATTGAAGTGGAAGGGGAAGTTTTAGAACTTTTACCGAACACGCGTTTTAGAGTGAAACTCCCTAATGGGCATGTTGTGCTTGCACACATTAGTGGGAAGATGAGAATGAATTTTATCAAGATCCTTCCTGGAGATAAGGTCGTGATCGAGATTAGTAAATATGACCTAGATAAAGGTCGAATCATTTTTAGAAGTAAGGGTTAATTATGAAAGTACGTTCATCTGTAAAGCCGATCTGTAAAGACTGTAAAGTCGTAAAACGCCAAGGCGTTTTAAGAGTTATCTGTAAAGTAAATCCAAAACATAAGCAAAAACAAGGCTAGTAGGGGAAATATATGGCACGTTTATTAGGTGTAGACTTACCGAGAAATAAAAAAATGAGCGTTGCACTTAGAGCAATCTATGGTGTAGGCCCAAAAGTAGCAGCAGACGTTCTGACAAAAGTTGGAATCAGCGCTGACAGAAGTTCAAATGAAATTACAGAGGAAGAAGTTCAGCAAATTCGTGCTGCTCTCGATGAGTACACGGTTGAGGGAGATCTTCGTCGTGAAATCGCTCTAAATATCAAGCGCCTCAAGGATTTGGGTTGTTACCGTGGTATTCGCCACCGTAAAGGCCTCCCTGTTCGCGGTCAGCGTACCCATACAAACGCTCGTACGCGTAAGGGTCCTGCTGTTGCAATTGCAGGTAAGAAATCAATTAAGGCAATGAAATAATTTAAGGTAGGAACATATGGCAATTACTAATGCACAAAAAGCTTCTGGAATGTCTTCTGGTGCTCCAACTGGTGGGTCAAAGGGCGGAAAGAAAAAAGCTCGTAAGAATTTATCTCACGGAGTTTGTCACATTCATGCTTCTTTCAACAATACCATCGTAACAATCAGTGATGCTGATGGTAACGCTGTTGTTTGGGCGTCTGCTGGAGGCTTGGGTTTTCGTGGGTCTAAAAAATCAACTCCATTCGCTGCTCAGGTAGCTTCACAGGAAGCTGCAAAAAAAGCTGCTGAACATGGTCTTTCATCCGTAGATGTTAAGGTGAAGGGTCCAGGTGCGGGTCGTGAAAACGCTATCCGTGCTCTTCTTGCTGCGGGACTCAGAATTACTTCTGTTGCCGATATGAGCCCTATGCCTCACAACGGCTGTCGTGCTCCAAAAAGAAGAAGAGTTTAAGCTTTAGCTTTGTAGTTTGTTTTACCGTTAGCTATTAGGAGTTATGATGAATTCTTTTATGAGTAAAAACTGGGCAGGGATGATTCGTCCAGCTGCTTTAGAAGTCGATACTGAAGGTCTTAAGTCAAATTATGGTAAGTTTACTGCTAAACCACTTGAGCGTGGATACGGGCTTACTTTAGGTAACTCTCTTAGAAGAGTCCTTTTGTCCTCCCTTCAAGGCGCCGGTATTGTTGCTGTTAAAGTAGATGGTGTAGATCATGAATTCGGCACAATCAATAATATTAAAGAAGAGGTTTCTGAAATTATTCTTAACTTGAAGGAAATTCGCTTTAAAATTCTGGATAAAGAAGAAATAACTCTTGTTCTTGAAAAAAATTCTGAAGGTGCAGTTAAGGCATCAGACATTCAAGAAAATACTCATGTAAAGGTTTTAAATCCTGAGCATACTATTTGTAACGTTTCTTCAGGCGGATCTATCCGTATGGAGCTTAAAGTTGCTCGTGGTAAAGGTTATGTAACAGCTCTTGATAACAAAGAAGCCTTTGATCTTCCTGTTGGTTGGATTTACATCGATACTCTTTTCTCACCTGTTCACCGTGTGAATTACACAGTAACTAATAGCCGTGTTGGTAAGAGAACAGACTATGATAAGCTTACTCTTGAGGTATGGACAAACGCAGGTATTGATCCAGTTGATGCTGTTGCAATTTCGGCAAAAATTCTTCGTGATCAGCTTTCTGTTTTCCTTAATTTCGAAGATAAAGATGCTCCAACTGAAGTTAAACCTGTTGGTGCAGCGGCCGCAACTGGTGGAGTAGCTAACGAAGCTCTTCTTAAACCAGTTTCTGAGTTGGAATTATCTGTTCGTTCAGCAAATTGTTTGCAGAACGCTAATATTAAATATATTTACGAGCTCGTTTCTAAAACAGAAGGCGAAATGCTTAGAACTAAGAACTTTGGTCGTAAGTCTCTTAATGAAATTAAAGAGATTTTATCATCAATGGGGCTTGGTCTTGGTATGAAAGTCGACAACATTATGAAGCAAGTTCAGCACGCTGACTAAGCGTTCTTATAGGGGAATTTTATGAGACATGGTAATCACAAATACAAACTTGGTGTAAAGCCTCAGCACAGAAAAGCTCTTGTTCAGGGCCTAGCTATGGAATTAATCATCCATGGTAAAATCAGAACTACTGAAACAAAAGCCAAGGCCATTAAGCCTTTCGTTGAAAAGTTAGTGACACTTGCCAAGAACGATACGGTTGCTAACCGTCGTCTTGCTTTCACAAAACTTAACAACAAAGAAGCTGTTTCGGCTCTTTTTGCTAATGTTGCCCCAAAATTTAAACAGCGTCCCGGCGGATATACTCGCATTTTAAAGCTAGCTGAAGGTCGTCTTGGTGATGGTGCAAAAGAAGCATTCATCGCTTTTGTTGAGTAATCTTAATAATAGATCTTAATTTAAACCTTCCCAGTTTCATCGCTGGGAAGGTTTTTTGTTTTATATGCTTAATCGAATTATCATTATTGGTTTCATTATCCTCTCCGCAATTGGGTACTCCCTCTATCAAAAAAATTCTTTGGAAAGTCAGCTAGCAAGTAAAGACAGTTCAATTCTAGGTAAATTACCCAAAAGCACCTTTGAGACTCTTGATGGTAAAATTTTCGATCCTGAACAGTTCTACTCTGGGCGGATTGGACTTCTTATCGTTCATTTTTGGGGGACTTGGTGTGCCCCTTGTGAGGCTGAGCTACCTGAGCTTTTAACGTTTATAAAGCGATTTGAAGGGCGCAGAGACGTTAAGTTTCTTTTGGTCGCAGTCAACGACGAGAAATACAAAATTGAAAAACATCTAAAGACCTTGAATATCCCAGCAGCATCCATTGAATGGCTCATCGACAACCGCAACATCCACCGCGATATTTATGGCACAACAAGAGTACCAGAAACCTACGTGTTCTCGTCGGATAAAACCACTCTTAGAAAATATATGGGTCCCCAGGAATGGAATAAGACTATGTTTTTCCAAAGTTTTGACGAATTTCTGCAGATTTCACAGTCCAAGTTGTAAACAAATTCCTCAATCAGACAAAACTCCTGTCAAGAAAAACGACAAACTGTCGATAAGTAAGACGATTACTAAAAAAAATGTTCATGGACTGAACATTTGCTTACAGGAGAAACATCATGATTGATTGGAAAGCGATTAAGGAACTACATACTACCAAGAGCCTAGAGAAGATCATTGGAAATTGGTACGGGCTAGACCTCGTTTATGTAGATACTCAAGGGCGAGCACAATTCATTCAAGATCCTTCGTATGCCTTCAAGTCACCATTTTTAAAACTACAAATGACTCACTCTTATGGCCATGACTGGCTAGAAACAGATATAGAAAAAGTGTTCGAATTCTTTAATTCTTCAAGTGAAGAGGGGTACGAATTTAATGCATTCTTTCCAGGTACCTTTGGCTATTCACACAAGGTTGTTGTAGACGGGGAATTTTGTGGTGTGGTGATTGCTTATCCTTATTTTAAAGACACATCCACTTCTGAAGAAATGGAAGGAGTTCACCAAAAAATGGTTGAGTGTGGGATCAGCGAAGAAGACGCGAAATTTGCCATCTCAAAAGTAAAAAAGTTCTCTGGTCGTTTTTATACAGAAATGAAAGAACTCGTATGGATCATGGCCGATGAAGTGGGTACATTTCATCAAGAGATCTCTAAGCGTGAATCGAGAATTATGGACCTCAACTCTGAGCTCGGTAATAAATATCGTTATCATAACTTGATTGGTAAATCGAAAAAAATGCAGCAGGTTTATCATCTGTTATCCAAAGTCGCTAACTCTGAGTCCACGATCATGATTCAAGGTGAAAACGGTACAGGTAAAGAAATGGTAGCGAAGGCCATTCACTACAATTCAACTCGAAAAGATGCTGTTTTCATGGCCGTTAACTGCTCTGCCTTTAACGATAATCTTCTTGATTCAGAATTATTTGGACACGTAAAAGGTGCTTTTACAGGGGCCATTAAGGATAAGAAAGGTGTCTTCGAAGTCGCCAATGGTGGAACACTATTTTTAGATGAAATTGGAGATACGTCTCCATCCATGCAAGTAAAACTTCTTCGTATTCTTCAGGAAGGGACATTCCTTCCTGTTGGTGCCACAACTCCCAGAAAGGTGAATGTGAGAGTGGTTGCAGCAACAAATAAAAATCTCAAAGAAATGATTGCGAAGGGTGAGTTCAGAGAAGATCTCTATTATAGAATCAACGTTATTAACGTGGCCCTTCCAGCTCTACGAGAAAGGCAAGAGGATATCCCGGTATTAATGGATTTCTTCCTTCAAAAACGCTGTGAAGAAGCGGGTGTTCCTTTAAAAACGTTCTCAAAAAAGTGTCTTGAGAAAATGCTTGACCACCACTGGCCTGGAAACGTGCGCGAACTTCAAAATGAAGTGGAGCGCTTAGTTGTTCTTGCTGGTGAAGATAAAACCATCACTCCTGATATGCTGTCTGCAAGGATCCTGGAAAGTGGTGAGGCCAATACTCATTCTCATTCCCACTCTGGCGGAAGTTTTCTTAAAGGTGTTAATACAAATGGTTCTTTAAAAGATGCTCTTGAGGAACTTGAAATTCTTATGATCCGCGAGGGACTTAAGCGTTGTGGTTTTAATAAATCAAAACTTGCAAAGGAATTAGGAATTTCTCGGGCCGGCCTTATTATGAAAGTGGAAAAATATGGCCTAGACAAACGAGCTCAAAAACGCGCCGCTGGCGAATAATCTAAATAAAAGGGAGGGCTAGCCTTCCCTTTTTAATTTAAAAAAATGCCAAAAATTATTGATACAAAAATTACCCACGAAAAAGTGGTCCTCTATGATGATGGTGAGGATGTTTTCGTAGAAGGTGATACTTCAAGAGATCTCTTTATTATTCAAGAAGGAGAAATAGAGATATTTAAAAAATCTCCTCTAGGTGAACTAAAACTCGCCGTTTTTAAGCGTGGTGATTTTTTTGGAGACATGGCCCTTTTGCAAGGAGGACATCGTTTTGCTGGAGCAAAAGCGAAAGGAAAAACGAAGCTTCTCGTCATTCAACCGGGTGGCTTTCTCCTAAAAATTAGAAGAGATCCAACCTTCGCTTTTGAAATGCTCCAAGCACTCTCACTGAGAATAAAAGTTTCAAATGAAAGACTTTTAGAAGTTATTCAAAAGGGGAATATCCCTAAAGATAAAGTGGAAGAAATCCTTCAGATGCTGAGTGGAAAATGATTACAAATCTCACGACAAAAAAGATGGTTGTGATTTCGGACCTTCATTTTGGTAATCCCTTTTCATCAACGACACATATTGTACTCGATTTTATTAAATGGGCTGCCTCCCAAGATTATGACATTTGTATCAATGGAGATGGTTTAGAGGTCGCGCAAGCGTCTCTAAGTAAAATGGTCACTGAAATGCCTGAGGTCGTTAGAACAATAAAAAATATTAATAAGCAAAACCACAACATCTATTACATTGTCGGTAATCACGATATTGCATTTGAAAATTTTCTAGAAGATTGGGGCTATTTTAAAGTGTCCCCCTTTTTAAATGTAGAATCGGGAGTTTCAAGGATTCGGATCGAGCATGGACACATCTATGATCCACTTTTTGTGAAGTATCCTAGACTCTATGAGAAACTCACCCATTTCGGTGGGTTGCTTTTAAAAATCTCACCAAGCCTTTACAAAAGTTGGATCGCGTTTGAAAAATGGAGAGCGCATTTAAGGGCAAAAAAAACTGGAATTATTGGGGAGCCTCCTGAGTTTCAAGAGGCAGCGAGAGAAATTTCTGAAAGAGGATTTGATTGTGTCGTGTTTGGTCATACTCATCACCCAGGCGAAGTCATTCTTGAAAACGAAAAAAGATATTTAAATCCAGGCTCCTGGCTTCTTTCTTGTCACTATGTTGAAATTAATAATGGCCATGTCTCACTTAAAATCTGGGATAATTCAAAGCAGCATTCTTTACCCTGAAGTTCATCCAAGGTATAACTTTTGGACAAAATTCAGGAGGGTCCCATGTTGACCAACGAACAACGTCGCGAACAACTTTCTTCGCTTTCAAAACAAGCGGAAATGGGTGGCGGTCTAGAAAGAATAAATAAACAACACGAGCAAGGAAAATACACGGCACGGGAAAGAATCAATAAGCTTCTTGATCCAGAATCATTCATTGAATTCGATAAATTTGTCGTTCATCGCTGTGAATCTTTCGGCATGGAGAAAACCAAATATCTAGGTGATGGTGTTATCACAGGGATTGGGAAAATTAATGGTCAGCAAGTTGCCATTTTTTCTCAAGACTTTACCTGTTGGGGTGGTGCCCTCGGTGGAGCTTTTGCTAAGAAAATTTGCAAGGTCATGGACTTTGCTCTTGAGAATAAAATTCCTGTCATTGGTATCAATGATTCTGGGGGAGCAAGAATTCAGGAGGGTGTTGAATCCCTCGCTGGATATGCTGAAATCTTTTATCGAAACGTGAAAGCTTCGGGAGTGATCCCACAAATCTCTCTTATCATGGGACCATGTGCAGGTGGAGCTGTTTATTCCCCTGCGATGACTGACTTTATTTTCATGGTAGATAAAACGTCTTACATGTTTGTGACGGGCCCCGATGTTATTAAAACGGTGACCCACGAAGAAGTGACGAAAGATGACTTAGGTGGAGCTCACACACATAACGAAAAATCAGGCGTGGCACATTTTAGAACCGATGATGAGGACGACTGCTTTGAAAGAGTAAGAGAACTTTTCTCATTCATTCCAGCTTGTAATAAAGCCAAGCATTCTTTAAAGCTCACAACGGACTCAGTTACTCGATCAAATAATAAACTTAAAAATTTCATTCCTGACAATTCAAAGAAGCCATATGACATGCATGAGCTTATTCTTGAAGTGATTGATGATCAGCACTTTCTAGAAGTCCATGCCGATTTTGCAAAAAATATTCTGACAGGTTTTGCTTCCATCGGTGGGATTAAAGTCGGAATCGTTGCGAACCAACCAAGTTTCTTGGCCGGTTGCTTAGACATTGACTCTTCTGTGAAGGCAGCCCGCTTTGTTCGTTTTTGTGATGCCTTTAATATTCCAATAATCACTCTTGTAGATGTCCCAGGATTCTTACCAGGTACAGTCCAGGAGTATGGTGGCATTATCCGTCACGGAGCTAAATTATTATACGCCTACTCTGAGGCAACGGTTCCCCTTATCACGTTGATTACAAGAAAAGCCTACGGTGGTGCCTATGATGTGATGGCCTCAAAACACATTAGGGCCGATATTAATCTTGCCTATCCGACAGCAGAAATTGCGGTGATGGGAGCTGAAGGTGCAGTTAATATTATTTTTAGAAATGAACTTAATGGATTAAAAGGTGAAGATTTCAACAAGAAGAAAGCGAGTCTTGTGGAAAACTATGAAAATAACTTCGCTAACCCTTATAGAGCAGCAGAGCTTGGGTATGTGGATGAGATCATTAATCCAGAGATCACGAGACAACGTTTGTATCAATACCTCAAGGCCCTGGAGCATAAAAAAATTCCAACGCCAGATCGTAAACATGGGAACATTCCACTATGAAAGGTAAAAGAGTTTTAATAATTAATCGTGGTGAAATTGCTATTCGAGTTGCAAAAGCTCTAAATGAATTGGGTCTCGTTTCTGTTGGTGTTTGGACTGACAATGAAACAGAACCACCTCACTTAGAGTTTTGCCAAGAATGGGTAAGACTCGCTGGAAGTAACAACAAAGAAACTTATCTAGATATCCCAAAAATTATGAAACTTATCGATGATTATAAAATCGATGGCGTTCATCCAGGTTATGGATTTCTTTCTGAGAACCGCGAATTCTCAGAAGCCCTGGCTAAAAAGGGAATTACCTTTATTGGCCCAAATCCAACTGCGGTTTATAAAATGGGAGCAAAGGATATTTCTAAGCAGGTCGCCAAGGAAGCAGGTGTGCCGGTTGTTCCTGGTTCTGTTGGGGAAGTTCCCACTGTTGATGAAGCCGTTAAACTTGGTAACGAAATGGGTTATCCGATTCTTCTTAAGGCCGTCGCCGGTGGCGGTGGTAAGGGAATGAGACCATGCTACTCTGAAGAAGATGTAAAAAATAATTTTGCGGCAGTTCAGCGAGAAGCCCTTTCTAGTTTTGGGTACGCGGGTCTATTAGTTGAAAAATATATTTTGAATCCTCATCACATTGAGGTTCAAATCCTCGCCGACAAAAAAGGCAATGTGTACCACGTCTTTGAGCGTGAATGCTCTGTTCAGCGTCGCCATCAGAAAATTATTGAAGAGGCACCATCTCCCTTTATTGGAAATGATGAAGCTTTAAGAAAATCTATTTGTGAGACGGCCGTAAAGTGTGCCAGGGCTGTAAATTATGATTCAGCTGGTACGGTTGAATTTATTATGGGTGAAGATAAAAAGTTTTATTTTCTTGAAATGAACACTCGTATCCAGGTGGAGCATCCCATCACTGAAGAGATCACAGGAGTTGATCTTGTTGCAAACATGATTAAAGCTGCTTTTGGTGAGGAACTCGATTTTAAATCCCAAGAGGATATTAAGATTCAAGGGCACGCTATTGAGCTTCGTATTTGTGCAGAAGATCCTATCTCAATGTTACCGGCTCCTGGAAAAATTGTTGGATTTGAAACAACGTTTCCTCAAGGAATACGTTTTGATCATTGTATCTATCCAAAGTTTACAATTACCCCAGATTTCGATCCCATGATTGGAAAACTAATTGCTCGAGGTTTTAATCGCGATGTTGCCCTTCGAAAAGTTAGAAACGCCGTGGATGGACTCATTATTGATGGTATTAAAACAAATATAGCCCTTCATAAGGTGATACTGGATGAGGATCATTTTCGAAAGGGGAATTATTCAACGAACTATATCGGTACTGTTAAGCCTCAAGAAAAAGTGGCACATAAAGAAGACATAAAGTCCTTTATGCTCAAGGTTGCGGCGATTGAATTGAATCAAATGGGAGGGAAGGTATGAGATATTATTTTCTTAACCAAGACATGAAAGAATTTAGTCTTGATGTTGAAATTCAACCTGGGAAAGTCATGGAGTTTACGCACGAAGGTGCGAAAACAAAATTATTTTTAAAGAGTCTCGCGGGAAAAAACTATTATTCCTTTGATGGAGTAGCGTGGAAAAAGCTCGCGGCCCTCGGTGTGAATGAAGTGCTAGTTTCAAATTCAGAAGTCTATAAGGTCTACAGAGGCTTTAAACCCTCTGGTTTAAATAAGGGTGGAGCTGGAGCACTTGTGACTCAGATGCCTGGTAAAATCGTTAAAATTATGAAGAAAGAAGGGGATAAAGTTTCTAAAGGTGAAACGGTCCTCATTCTTGAGGCCATGAAAATGGAAAATGAAATAAAGTCTGGTGCAGATGGGACAGTTAAGTCTGTGAACGTCAAAGAGGGTCAGGCCCTTGAAGCTGGATTTTTAATGGTAGAAATTGAAGAATAAATAAAGGGCCCAGATCACTAAGGGCCCTTTTTCTTTTTAGGTTTAAAGAGATCAATTCCGATACCAAAGGTCGTAGGACTGTAGTTTAAGTTGTACTCAATCGTGCCGTCGTAAAATCCATGTTTTAATTTTGAGAAAACTGTTTTTTGATCAATAAAAAGAGAAACTCTACCGCGCTGATATTCTAAGCGATGACCGATCGATGTATTATATCCCTGGACCTTCATATTATCAGCGTAATCATCCCAGGCCTTACCTGGAATAATGTGAACTGATCTTGCTTTACCTGTAGAGATCCCAACATCACCCTTGATGGTGTAGCTTAACTTTCCAGCTTTTTCTGAATTCAAAATAACAAATTGTCTACCATAACCAATTTGCCAATTCATATTCATGTGAGTGTTACCAAGATAAAGAAGATTTGATCCTTCTGGTATTGGAGAGGTGAAGTCGTAGGTTTCTTGTTCTACTTCTTGAAAGTCGTACCCATCTGGAGACTTATGATACGTTAAGCTTTTAAGGTATTTTGGATGAAAAATAGTGAAGTAGATAATGTTATTTTTTTTCTCCATGGAAAATGTGAAGGTATTCGTTGGTTCATCAATCCATCGACCAGCATCTTGGAATTGTTCCCAAGTTCGTGGATCATAGTGAGCAGCAGATGTTCTTTCATACATTTCCACATCTTTAATGACGACTTTTATGGGGGATGAGTCAATCTTTAGATCTGCAGGATGATAGTCCGTTCTTGAAAAGCCAAAGTGAAATCGAAATTTCCATTTATGTCCCTCATCATCTTTTTTTTCAATGATCACAGGAGGTATGTTTTTATCCTGAAGGTGATTAATGTTAAGGCAAATGGATTCTCTTTCCTTCTCTAAAGCTTCATTTGAGGCGCTAGATTGATCCTTACAGAAAGTTGTGAGATCAATATCCATTTCCTTCTGCGCTTCTTGAGCGTTAGAGCTGAGCCCCATTAAAGCGAACAAGAAAATCGTGAGAATTTTAGAAGAATTTGATGTTTCCATGCTCGAATTTTAGCTTCGGAAGAGTTCTTTAAGGGGTTCCATGGTAAAAGAGAAAGAGTGTGTATAAAGATTGGACGATTCCTCGAATAGTTCTATTCTTCAATCGTTAGGTTATCAATGATGAGGTTCCAGTTGCGCTCAATAAGTCCATATTCGAATTTGATCCACGCTGAATGGGGAAAGCTACCCATGCCATATTGTCGCTCAGAAATCATTTCCGTGTATTGATCCTGCCAAAACTTAATCCCTTCTGCGATAAACATCTTTTGATCATCATTCGCTGCGGCCTGCGGAGGAGCATAGCGGGAGAAAATAGTGATATGAAGGAGAGTCACTAGAGGCAGAGAAATTCTATATTTAAGTGAAGGAGATAAGAGTTTGTCTGTCGTGATACTTACATATTGAGAAAGTTCAGCTTTACTCTCGAACCGATCTGGAACTCTTTGGATCATTTTACGGACCCAGCACATTTGATTCCTAGCTTCGATATCATCCTTATGGGCATCCGACATTATACCCCTCAAGGGATAAAACGCACCTGTCCATGTGAGAACACCACAATGGTTAAAATGCGAATCCTTGGTCGCCATAGAGGAGAGTGGTTTCAAGCTATAACTTAAAAATCCAACGGCCAAAATCAAGATAATCATGAACACTGGACGCATTTTCACGAAAAGTAACTTCAGAGGAGTCACAATAAGAAGAGCGAAGGTAAGTGTGAGTGAAAAAGTTAGGGGCCAGTCAAACGGAGAGAAAATCGCCAAAAAGTCTGTAAATCGCCACACTGGCAAGGCAAGTGAAAATAAAATGACTGCAAATAAAACCCTTAAGCGCTTCATATCCTTATTATTTCATAGATTTCGGTTAGATGGGGCAAATTATTCCTGAGGTGAACGGCCAAGTTTTCGAGATATGCTAAAATGAACTAAGGAGACGGGTTGATGCAAAATGAGCCTCATTCTAAAAAAATTATTCTAACAACAAACCTTAAGGGATTTTTCTTTGAAGGTCTCTCTGAGTTAAATAAAAAATCCATATGTCCTGTTCCAGAGTCAATTATTTATTATTCCAGTGATGTCTTAGATAAGTTTGCCCTTTCAGAGGATTTTTTTGAAACCACTGATGGAAAAGTGAGAGAAAAGATTTTAGGAATGAAACTTCTTGAGGCTTCCCTCCATAATCGTGAAGAGCAGAAAAAAATTTATAAAGAAGTGGCCGATATGTCGCTTTTAGTTTGTGGGTATTTTTCTGAGTCTGTGAATAATAAAATCGTCGATACTCAGTACTATGCTCAGCTTGGAAAGATGGCCTACTCCCATTTAAATAATGTCACTCCTCGATTTTTAGATATCCCGCATTTTTACGGTATGGTTGCGACTTGTTTTGAATCTCTCACAACTCTAATGACATTATTAGCATCTAAAGATCGGCTTTGTGATAAAAATTTATTTTATGAAAGAATTATGAAAAACGATAACATCTCTCATGATGAGATGCTAAAGAGTGGAGTTTTACCTCCACTCCATAAAAAAGTTTCTTAGGCTTTTCTTCCTGCTTGAACGATATTCCATTTAGAAGCAAAAAATTTCTTTAAAAACGATTGAAATTCCTGATAGTTCGCATTTCTAATGAGGTCATTATTCTTGTGAGAGAAATCAAGACCTAAGCCATGAAGAACAGGAATAGAATAAAATTGGGCGTAGTCTTCATTCGTTTGAATTCCTAAAAGATTTTGTCCATCAATCATTGTTTTAATTCTTTCGAATTCTTCTTTCTTAATCCCATGGTCACGTAGATCATCTAAGATTTTTGTGATCGCAGTTATCGCAGCTTCAGTTTTATCGTGCCCTGATCCTATATAAATTCCCCAACATCCGGCCTCTAAAGCTGAAACATGAATAGGTGAAACTGAGTAACACAAACCTTGACGATCACGAACTTCAACAAAGAGATCAGAGCTTTGACCAGACAAGTGAGCGGTAATCATTTTGAGATAGATATCTTCCTTGTGACCGATTGAAAAAGCTGGGGCACCAATAACAATTTGGGTTTGTTCACGATTAAATTCGAGCTTGTCTTTTTTTCCTAAAAGACCCTTTGGTTTTTTCATAATCTTCTTAGGAACTTTTCTTGAGTTAAGTTTCTTTATCATCTCAGAAAGATGACCATGAACGACAGCATAGTCCATATCCCCACAATAAGTGAAAACGACTTGAGAAGACTTAAGATGAGTCGAATGCAATTTTTTAAGAGAAGCTGGTGAGAAAGTCTTTAAAGTCTCAGGTGTACCGGCCAGATCTAAGGAATATGGATGCTGATTAAAGACCATCTTGTAAAAAGACTTAAAGGCTTGCTTCATCGGGTCTTCTTTTTGATTATCAAGGGCACGTAGAATTATTTTCTTTTCGTGATCAAAAAATTTCTTTGGAACTTCTGGCGTAAATAGGGTTCCAAAAAAATGTTTTGATAATTTTTCGAAATCCTTCGTCTGACCATGCATAGTTAATCCATAGGCATTTTTACCTGAAAAACCATTCAGAGAGGATGAAAGTGATTCTAATTCATTCTTTAACTTTTCATACCCCATCGACTTATAACCATAGGTCATAAGGCGGCTCATGAGGTGGTGAATACCAGCATTTTTTGTCGTCTCAATTGACTGGCCCGCCTTCATATAGGTATGAAAAACAAATGTTGGTGTTAGTTTATTTTGGCGATAAATAAATTTGATACCAGGCTTTAGCTCCGTCTCAATCACCGAGGAGTCATATTGTGAATGCGTTGATGATTGAAGCTTAGAAGGCAGCTTAATACTTTTTGTTGCTTTAGTTAAATCAGATTGCCACTTTAGTAGTTCCTTTTCTAGTGGAGCCGCTTTAACCCCCTTTGGAATCTGAAGCGTAAAGTGAGAAGGTTTTCTTAAAATATCAACTAATCCATTTATCACGTCATCAGTGGTTGCAGATCGAATTTTTTCAATGAACTCTTCCTCGCAGGCAATATTTCCACACTGGGCAAAGCCGTGCCCCAAACTAAATGCGAAAGACTCGATTGATTCTTTTTCATAAATCTTAGAGGAGATGTATTGGTTTTTAATTTTAGTTAATTCTTCTGAAGAAAAACCACTTTTTAATGTTTCTGCAAGAGTCGACATGAAAGCTTGAGAAACTTTTTTAAGATTCTCTATTGGAAAGCTCATTTTCAACATGTGGGACCCGCCATGAGCAAAATACATAGACGAGCCTGCTACCCCATTACAAAGAGAACTTTTGGCCACGAGAGTTTGATAAAATCTTGAAGTTTCACCATGGGCAAGACAATTGATCGCAAGATCTTGTCCAGCGGCTTCCTTGTTTAAATAATCCGGAGATTGAAAACATAATGTAAGTGTTGCCTGTCGAATATCTTTATCATGGATATTTACAGAACTTTTTGGATTAATTTTAAAATCTTCAAAGTTTGATTTTTTTCCATGAGGAAGCTTAAATGCATTTATATTTTTTTCTAATTCTTCGCGATTTTTCAAATCTCCCGCAACGACGAGAAGGGCATTTTCTAGATTGTAGAAATTTTCCCGAAACTCTTTTAATTGGATACGACTGAAATTAAGAATGGTGTCTTCTCGTCCTAAAATCGGATGCTGGTATCCGCCGGTGAAAGATGCCTTTTGGAGTTGAATAAAATTAAATTGAGACGGATTGTCTTGAGCACGTCGGTACTCTTCAAAAACAACTTGTCTCTCAGAAGGAATATCCTCTTCTCCAAATAATGGGTTTGCCACCATATCAAGAAGGATGTCGACAGACTTATCTAGAAATAAACTTGGAGTGTTGATGTAGTAACAAGTGTAATCAAAAGAAGTGAACGCATTCACTTCTCCTCCATATGACTCGATATCGTGGGCGAGCTGGGGTCCTGGTCTTTTTTCAGTTCCTTTAAAAAACATATGCTCCAAAAAATGAGCAATTCCTTGATTGTCATGATTTTCTAAAGCAGAACCGGCGCGAAACCACATTTGGACTGTTCCAGCGGAGCAGCCTGGAGAGTGAATAAAGAGTGTATTTAATTTATTACCTAACTTTACCTGATCAATTTTCATAGCTTCCTTGGGTGAGACAACTTACAACATTCGTTCTATTATCACTGTAGCCTTAATATTTTTGAAGGAAATTCTATTCAATGACTCACGTGTCCAGTCTTTATTTGCATGTTCCCTTCTGTAAGCACCTTTGTAATTACTGTGATTTTTACAAAAGGAAAATTGATACGACCCAAAATCAGTTTGAGGATTTTCATCAGTTTTTAAAAGAATCAGTGGTCCATCACCAAAATTTTTTAAAATGTCATGATTTTAGCTGGGCACCTCTTGAATCCATCTATCTTGGAGGGGGAACCCCTTCACTTTGGGGCGAGAGGGGAGCATCTTTTTTTGAGCGAGAGGTGCTTCAAGCTCCTATTCAAAGAGGTGCTGAATTTACCATGGAAATTGATCCTGGAACTTGGACCCTAGAAATGATTGAGGCGTGGAAGGCAGTTGGTCTTAATCGAATATCAGTTGGGACTCAAAGTTTAAATCCAGATTTTTTAAAGATTTTAGATCGTGTTCATTCGCTTGAAGAAACTCTAGGGTTTTTAACTTATTTGAAAGAAGAAAATTGGAATTACTCACTTGATTTTCTTTTGGGTGTCCCATTTTCGATTGAAAAGAATCGAGATATAAGATCGGAACTAGATAAACTTCTTCACTATTCTCCTAAACACATCAGTCTTTATATCCTGAATGCTCGTTCTAAATATCCCTATATTCAGCATATGCCAGATGATCATTATATTCGTGAGGAATACCTTTTTGTTAGTGATTATCTGAAAGCGAAGGGATTTCATCATTATGAGGTTTCTAATTTCGCTCTGCCAGGTTTTGAGTCAAAACATAATTTCAAGTATTGGCGTGGCGAGAGTGTGGCGGCCTTGGGTCCTACTGGAACTGGTTACTTATCCAAGTCATCAACAGAGGCCGTGCGCTACAAATGGAAGGTTTCACAGGCAGAGGTTGAAATAGAAAATCTCACTGAAAAAGAACTCTCTTTAGAAAGGCTGTATTTAGGTTTAAGAACTTCTGATGGTTTTCAGATGACTCAAGATCTAACTTGCTTGGTGGAGAGTTGGAGTCAGCAAAAATACGTAACTTTAGAAGGTAATGTGATCAAGCTCACGTCCTTGGGCTATTTGATGTTAGATTCCCTAATGGATGATCTTTTTCGATTTGAAAACCAATCTGGAAATCGATAAGTGCTCGTAATTCTGTATTTGTTGCCTCATTGAGTCATGCTCTTGTTTAAATCTCTTTTTTATCTTTCCTCTCGCCATTGACACTGGGCCAGTAGAGCCCATATTTGGGTTATAAAGAAATGAAAAGTACAAGAGAGAATTATGGACAACAATGAAAATGTGAACAACAAGTCTGAAGAAGTTAAGGACACAACCGATACTGAGGCGGCTGAGCTCTCTTCAGAATCTCAACCTAAAAAAGAAGAAGTAGATTACAAGGCGAAGTACTTCTACATTGCAGCTGAAATGGATAACTTCAGAAAGCGCATGGAAAGAGAGAAGGAAAACCTCATTAAGTTTGGTAACGAGCGTGTTTTAAGTGATCTTATTCAAGTCGTGGATAACTTCGAGCGCACAATTGAAATGCTTAAGTTTGATCAGGACCCGAAGATAAAAAATATCGTCACTGGCATTGATATGGTTCAAAAACAGTTTATTGATACCTTATCAAAGCACGGATTAACTCCTGTACAGTCCGTTGGCAAAGATTTTGATCCTAATTTCCATGAGGCGATGGCCCAGGAATATGCTGAAGGAGCAAAACCAAACCAGGTCTTAAAAGAATTCCAAAAGGGATATACGTTGAATGGACGCCTAGTAAGAGCAGCAAAGGTCGTTGTTGCGAGCGATAAACAATAATAAAGATTAAAAAATAAGGAGAATTATATGGGAAAAATTATCGGAATTGACTTAGGTACTACAAATTCATGTGTCGCAGTTATGGAAAACGGCGCTTATAAAATTATACCAAATGCAGAGGGGCATAATACAACTCCGTCTATTATTGGATTTGCTAATAATGGAGAAAACCTTGTTGGTCAGGTGGCAAAACGTCAAGCTGTGACAAATCCAAGTAAAACTCTTTTTGGTATTAAGCGACTCATTGGTCGAAAGTTTACTGACAAGGAAGTAGCGCACTTTAAAGAAATTGCCCCATTCGAAATTTTTGCTAATAAAAATGGTGATGCTTGGGTGAAAGTTGATGGTAAAGAATTTTCTCCACAAGAAATTTCCGCTAAAGTTCTAGAGAAAATGAAAAAGGCAGCTGAGGATTACCTTGGTCAGCCAGTGACCGAAGCGGTGATCACTGTACCGGCCTACTTTAATGATGCTCAAAGACAGGCAACGAAAGATGCAGGTCGTATCGCTGGTCTAGATGTTAAGCGGATTATCAATGAACCAACAGCAGCTGCACTCGCTTACGGCCAAGATGTTAAGAAAGACAAGAACATTGCAGTATTCGACCTTGGTGGTGGTACATTCGACGTTTCAATTCTTGAAATTACTGCTGACGGTGTATTCGAGGTGAAAGCAACAAACGGAGATACATTCCTTGGTGGTGAGGACTTCGATTACAGAATCATCAACTGGATGGCAGAAGAGTTTAAAAAAGAAACAAGTATTGATCTTAAAAAAGATAAAATGGCCCTTCAGCGTTTGAAAGAAGCTGCAGAAAAAGCTAAGCATGAGCTTTCTTCTGTAACTCAAACAGATATCAATCTTCCGTTTATTACAATGGATGCAACTGGACCTAAGCACTTAAACCTCAATCTTTCGAGAGCAAAGTTTGAGTCACTTATTGGGGATCTCATCGATAAATTGGTTGCTCCTTGTAAAACAGCGATCAAAGATTCTGGATTGGCGTTAAATGAAATCCAAGATGTGATTCTTGTTGGTGGAGCTACTCGTACACCAATCGTTCAGCAGAAAGTGAAAGAAATCTTCGGTAAAGAGCCACATAAAGGTGTTAACCCAGATGAAGTTGTAGCTGCAGGTGCAGCGATTCAGGGTGGAGTACTTGGTGGAGATGTTAAGGACGTTCTTCTTTTAGACGTAACTCCTCTTTCTCTTGGAATCGAAACTCTTGGTGGTGTATTCACAAAAATCATCGAAAAGAACACAACGATTCCGACTAAGAAATCTCAAGTGTTTTCAACAGCAGTCGATAATCAACCAGCTGTGTCTATCCATGTTCAGCAAGGTGAGCGTGAGTTCTCTGCTGATAACAAAACACTTGGTCGATTTGATTTAACAGGTATTACACCAGCTCCTCGTGGTGTGCCTCAGATTGAGGTCACTTTTGATATCGATGCAAACGGTATTGTTCATGTGACTTCAACAGATAAAGCTACTGGTAAGTCTCAAAATATCGTGATCACTTCTAACTCTGGTCTTTCTGAAGAAGAGATCAAGAGGATGGTGGCGGATGCAGAAAAGAACCGTGATGCAGATAAAAAGCGTCGTGAAGTAGTTGATGCAAGAAATAATCTTGATGGCCTAGTCTTTGCTTCTGAAAAAGGAATCAAAGATGCAGGTGATAAAGTTCCAGCTGATAAAAAAGCTGAGATTGAAGGAGCAATAAGTGAAGCAAAAACAAAACTCACTTCAGAGTCTTTGGACGAAATTAAAGCAGCGACTGAAAGATTACAAAACGTCGCTCACAGCCTTGCCCAGTTCATGTATCAAGGAACCGGAGCTGATTCCGGTGCTGGTGCCGGTAAGGAGACCGGATCACAAGATCAATCGTCCGCTAAAAAAGACGACGGAGATGATGTGGTAGATGCTGATTACAAAGAAGTTTAACAAGTAAGAAAAATGGTTTATCACTGGGCCCCTTAGTAATAAGGGGCCTTGTTTATGGTGGATAAAAATTATGAGTGATAAAAGAGATTATTACGAAATCCTGGGTGTTGCTAAAAATGCAAGCAAGGATGAAATTAAAAAAGCTTATAGAAAATTGGCGATGCAGTTTCACCCGGATAAAAATCCAGGTAACAAAGAAGCTGAGGCAAAATTTAAGGAAGCTTCTCATGCCGCAGATATTCTTATGGATGATCAAAAGCGTGCCATGTACGATCGCATGGGGCACGCAGCTGAACAAGGCGGCATGGGCGGAGGCGGAGGATTCCAAGGTGGATTCTCTGGGGATTTTGGAGATCTAGGTGATATCTTTGGAGATATTTTTGGAGATATCCTAGGTGGTCAACGCGGTAGAGGGGGAGCAGGGGGCGGACGTCGTCGATCGCGTGCCCAAGCTGGAGATGATCTTCAAACAGAAATGTTTGTTACTTTTGAAGAAGCTGCCTTTGGGATAGAGAAAGAAATACAAATTAATAGGTCTGTTGCTTGTGAACCGTGCCACGGAACTGGGGCAAAAAAAGGTTCAGGGCCCACGACTTGTGATATGTGTCAGGGGCATGGAGAAGTTAGGCGTCAGCAGGGCTTTTTCACGATTGCGCAACCGTGTCCAAAATGTCATGGAACAGGCCAGGTCATCAAAGACGCTTGTGAAACTTGCAGCGGAAGAGGCCGAAGTAAAAAACGCGAAAAATTAAGTGTGAAGGTTCCAGCTGGAATTGATGAAGGTCAGCGCCTGAAGCTTTCGGGACAAGGGGATGCTGGTCTCAATGGTGGTCCTTCAGGGGATCTTTACGTCATGATTCATCTTGAACCGCATGAATTTTTTAAGCGTGAAGACTATGATGTTCATTGTGATGTACCGATAAGTTTTTCTCAAGCTGCTCTTGGAACAGAAGTTGAGGTACCAACATTAGGTGGAAGAGTTTCAATGAAGATTCCAGATGGTACTCAGTCTGGTCAAAAGATGAAGCTGAGGAATAAGGGCATTACTAAACTAGGCGGCTATGGTTTTGGGGATCAAATTATTACGATCCACGTTGAAACTCCTGCAAAGCTTAGCAAAGAGCAGCGAGAAATATTCTCTCGCCTTGCCGAGTTAGAGCAGAACACTTCAAATCCAATGACCAAAGGGTTTTTTGAGCGTGTTCGTGAACTATTTCAATAATATCTTACTGGTTGGGGCAATCTTGCCCTGACCATTTAAGAGAGACTTTTTTTTTATCCAGAGTTAAAATCTTAGCATCAATTATTTCATGAAGGGCCTTATGCGCATCTTGTTTTGTCTGTTATTATTTATTTCTTCATGCTCACACTTTCAAAGTTCACCAAAAATTGATGAATCAAAAATTTCTATTGAAGTGAAACAGAAGCTTGATGAGGCACGAGAGCTTATTAAACAAAACAAGCCAAAGATCGCAATAAGTAAATTAGCAGAGCTTGATGATAATAAAATTTCTCCTATCGAAAAATCTCTCAAATACAACCTTAAGGGAGTCACTCTCTTTAATATGGGCGAGATAGAGAAATCAATTCTTAATTTTGAAGTCTCTGAAAAATATGCTCCTGATGAGACACAACTTTATAGTCAGGTTCAGCTCAACATGGCGAGTGGTCATTTTAAGTTAAATCAATTCAACGAACTAAAAGAGCGATTAGGAAAGATTGATAAAAAACATTTGTCCTCTGCAGAAATTAAAAAATACGCACAGCTGAGTCTTGCTTACGCGGACAAGGTTCAAAATCATAAAATGATTGTGAGTTCAACCATCCTTTTGATGAGTGATGTTAAAACGATTTCAGAAATTCAAAATTCAAACCTATACGATTCTTTAAAAGACGCTTTCTCTAAACTTTCTCAGGGAGCGAAAATTGAACTGATGGAAGAATTTAATAACTCTGGAAATCTAGCGGTTGCCCAACTCGCTCAGCTAGAAGCTGAAGAGAGATATCTATCGGGTGATAAAAGCGGCGCCCAAGATGTTCTGTCGTGGTTAAAATCGGAATTTAGCAGCAATAATGAAGTAAAAAAATTCATGCAACAATTTGAACTTCGTTTAGAAAATTCTTCTCGCATAAGTATTAACGACATTGGGCTTGTCTTACCTCTTTCTGGTGAGAAAGCGAGCTTTGGACAAAAAGCTCTCAGTGGTGTTGATACAGGATTAAAAGTTTTGGGTCTAAATGAAAAAGTAAAAATTCACACAAAGGACTCGGTTGATTCTCCTGCCCAGGCCGCCCAAGCAGTTTTAGACCTTATTCGAGAGGAAAAGGTTTCTTTTATCATCGGCGGATTATTTCCGGAAAGCGCCAAAGCGGAATATCTAGAGGCGAGAAAATATGGAGTGCTCTATATTTCACTCTCTCAGATCAATTTACCCAAGGAAGAAAAAAATCATCACTTGATTGAAGTTCAGGGTTCAATCGAATCTCAAGTCGAGGCCCTTCTTTCAGAAAATATGATTAATAAATTTGGAGCTAGAATTGGTGTTATCTTTCCTGAAAATGAAGCAGGAAAATCTTATCTGGATGAAATCTGGAGAAAGGCACAACAAAAAAACTTAGAAATAACTTCAGTCGCAAGTTTCCCAAAAAATACTCATGATTATCGAGATACGGCGCAGTTATTTCTTGGCTTAAAATACCCAAGAGAAAGAGCGGAAGAGTTAAAGATTTTAGATGACGTTTATTCGCATGAAAAAAGTACGATCAGAAGAGTCCAGACTCTCTCACCAGTTTTAGATTTCGACTGGGTTTTTCTTGCGACTTATCCCCACGAAGCGACTCAGTTAATTCCTACTCTGGGCTATTATGATGCTAATAGAATAAAAATAGTTGGTGGCCCTAGTTGGGTCTCAAAATCTCTCGTGAAAGAGCAAAAAAATCTAGGGACTCTGTATTTTGTTGGGGATGATCCCAAGGATATAAATCAACAGATGCTCAGTAAATTTCAGGAACTATATCATCGTCCTGCCAGCCTGATCGAGATCATTTCCCTGGATGCTATGAAACTGGGTGCCGAAACATTACAGGTCGCAGGAGAAGTTCGTAATCGTGATGATTTTGATCAGAAACTCAAGGCGAAAGGTAAACTTAAAGGATTATCTACCGAGTGGGATTATAAAGAGGGTATTTGGCTCAAGAGGATGAATGCCATGACCATCACTCGTGGGGAGATCGTGAAATTATTTGAGGGATCACAGACTTCGAATTAGTTTGGATATTTTAGATAGTATACTTGCTCAAAGTTTCTGCCATAATCTTCTAGATCTAGACCGTAGCCAATAATGAACTGGTCATCAATCTTTTTACCCGTAAGATCGGGTTGAATATTGACGGCCCTTTTATATGGCTTGTCAAAAAGTGTCACCACTTCAAGAGAGCGGGGAGAGGCGAGTTGAATTCTCTTTTTCAGAAAACTGAGTGCTCTTCCAGTGTCGACAATTTCTTCAACTATTACCACATTTCGATCCATCACATTCGTCGTGAAGTCTTTACTGATGGTGATTGTTCCGTGATTTTCCTTGCTGCGCCCAACAGCTTGGAGCTTAACGAAATCGACGTAGACTTTTACTCCCTTAATTTCTCTAACTAGGTCGGCAAGAAAGACCATGCTACCCTTAAGTACTCCGATTAAAACGAGATCCTGGCCTTGGTATTTCTGGGAAAGGGTATTTCCAAGTGCTTCAACAATCCCCTTGATTTCCTTTGAGTCAATGTAGTTAACAAACTGGTTAGAAACAAAACTAGAGGGGAATTTATTTTTTTCATCGCTCATGGGGGTCCTTCGTTAGAAAAGTAATAATACTGTTACATGGGTTCAGAAGCAATTTGAACATAGCTGATTTTTTTACTCGGAAAAAGAAAACTGTTTAAATTCTTGTCCATGATGGGGGTCAGTGATAAATTTAGATCATACTTTTTTGTTCTGCTCATTTTCTTCCCCGTACAAGGCAGTGCCATTAAGGATTCCGAAATAAATTAAGTAGTGATTTAAAGGATATTTATGTTTAAAAAGATGCTTGATTGGTTCTCAAATGATTTGGCGATTGACCTTGGCACTGCCAATACACTTGTCTACGCAAAAGATAGAGGAATTATTGTGAACGAACCTTCAGTCGTTGCCGTTCACCAGGGATTCAGAGGAGAGCAAAAAGTTCTCGCTGTTGGGAAAGAAGCTAAGGAAATGTTGGGAAGAACTCCTGGCTCAATTAAGGCCATCAGACCCATGAAAGATGGAGTTATTGCTGACTTTGAAGTTACACAAGCGATGCTTAAATATTTCATTCAAAAATCACTCAATGGTTCTAAGCTTATTAAGCCTAGAATTATCATTTGTATTCCCTTTGGAATTACTCAGGTTGAAAAAAGAGCAGTGAAAGAATCAGCTGAACAAGCTGGTGCGAGAGAAGTCTACCTTATTGAAGAGCCAATGGCGGCAGCGATTGGTGCTGGTCTTCCCATCACAGATCCATCTGGAAATATGATTGTTGATATTGGCGGTGGAACAACAGAAGTCGCCGTTATCTCCCTCGGTGGTATTGTTTATTCAAAATCAGTCAGAGTTGCAGGAGATAAATTTGACGAGGCGATTGTCTCTTACA
The DNA here is from genome assembly GCA_947441615.1 of Bacteriovoracaceae bacterium. GTDB lineage: Bacteria > Bdellovibrionota > Bacteriovoracia > Bacteriovoracales > Bacteriovoracaceae > Peredibacter. Next base: position 34,871 of record CANEUH010000024.1, read on the forward strand.
TAAAGAAAAAGTATTCGCTTCTTATTGGTGAAAGAACTGCTGAAATGATTAAGATGTCGATTGGTAATGCTTATCCATTTGATGACGAAGTGAAGACTTATGAAGTAAAAGGGCGAGACCTTATTGCTGGTGCACCAAAGACAATTGAAGTCACTTCGGATGAAATCAGAGAAGCTCTTGCTGACCCTATATCTGAAGTTGTTGAGGCCATCAAAATTTCACTTGAAAAAACGCCACCAGAACTCGCTGCTGATATCGTTGATAACGGTATCATTCTTGCTGGAGGTGGTTCACTTTTAGCAAATTTAGATATTTTAATTAAAGAGAAAACCGGACTTCCAGTTTCTCTTGCTGAAGATCCTTTGACTTGTGTCGTTCGTGGTTGTGGAATGGCCCTCGAGTCTTTAACTCTTCTCCGTCAGGTCACAACCTTAAGTTAGTATGTCAGAAATATTTTTTAGCCAACAGAATCTACCTGAGACGATAAGCAAATTGTCTCAGGTGGTTCAATCGAAGTCGAATGTGACTCTTTGGTTAAAAGGTAAAAAAGAGAAATACAATTTTAGGGCACTAAGTTTTGATAAAGATAAATTAGAACTTACTATCGATAATACTTTTTCTCCATTTCAGCCTAATTCTTCTGTGCTTTGTAGTTTTGACCTTTTAGGTGTCACGTTTTTTTCAGAAATTATTTATAGCTCAAACTCCAGTTATAATCTGCTGATCTTTAAAAATCCGCTCTATAAATCTGAACGTCGTTCGAGTTTTAGACTTTTAACTTTTCCACACCATCAAGTTTGGGCTTTTTTTGATATTGAAAATGCTAACGAGGGTGGGAAAATTATTGATCTCAAAGGAAGAGGATCTCAGACGACACTGTTTAAAAGTTTTTTGAAAGTTATAGGTGATCATCAAACCGCTGATCAAAATAAAATCAAAATTCGAATTCAAGATTTGTCTACGACGGGAATGGCGCTTGAAATAAGTGATCTTGAAGCAGTTTATTTTGATAAAGGAATGAGTTTTCATAAAGTCGATATTGTCTTTAACGATGAGACGATTCAAATACCCACGGCGAAAATTGTTTATGTAGTAAATTATATTTCTAGTGACCGTGCCGTTAAGAAGTATAAAGTAGGGATTCATTTTGAGAACCTCACTCCTTCTTTAGATGATAAGCTTGGAAGAAAAATTAATTCATTACTCAGACTTACTGATGCAAAAAAAGACTTTGAGATATTTTTAAAGTGAAATTAATCATTGTACTAATGCTCTTTGCGGGATGCCGTTCCAGTTTTTTTCAGGGTGAGCCTAGGTTGGGAAAAAACACTTATTCGTATATTGATGAAAGTGGGTCTTTTAATCTCATAAGAGAGTCGAAGCTTCTTGATCAAAAATTAGTAACTCGAAATCAAATGCTAGATAAAACTGGAAGTCGAGCAAAGATTCTAGAAAAGTCAGTGATGCTCTCTAGAGTTGGTTCTATTCAAATAAAAGACTCGAGACTTTTAACTGTGAGGCCCGAAGCTTCTGAATATACGGTTTGGATTGAGGGAAAAAAATACTTTTCGAGAATGCAAATAAATGCAGCTCGAAAGTCGATGACACTAACATTAGATAGTCCTGAACCTAAGTGGAAAGGGACATCCGAGATCCCTTTTCCAAGTGGAAAATATTTTTGCTTTTTTAATCAAATACCAGAGTGTCTTTATCATAATTACTTACTGTCTAATTCTAAAAATGCGGATGGTAAAAAAATGGATTTTTTTGTTGTTTGGGATAACTATCCCTACATCTCAGATTTATTGACGGCAGTTGGAGGTAAATTATTTGCTCCCGCCTCAGTTAAATTTGATGGGGAAATAAATCATCTTTTCCGCTATATTGTAGAGATAGAGAATCAGGTGATTCTTTATCAATTTTCAAGATCCTTCGATTTGGTCAAAGTGGCGTGGATATCTCAGGGAATAACGATCGCTCCACCTGGTCAAGAAATTGCTGAAGATGAGTGAGGTATTTTGTGGATAATGTTGGGCAATTATTAATCTCAGGGATAAAAGGAACTCAACTTCTTCCAGAAGAAATTGAATTCATTAAGAAAGAAAAACTAGGTGGAATTATCCTTTTTTCTCAAAATTTTGAAGATCCTGCGCAGCTTGCAGAGTTAGTAAATTCGATTCAAAAACTACGTGATGAGTACCCTCTTTTCATATCCGTCGATCACGAGGGTGGAAGAGTCTTGAGATTCAAAAAACACTTCACTCAATTTCCTTCAATGATGGAGTTTTCAAAATTGAATTCTCCTAAATTAGTTTACGAAGCTCATGAGATTATGGCCAAAGAGCTAAATGCTTGCGGAATTAATCTTTCTTTCTCTCCGGTCTGCGATATCCTGACAAATCAAGAAAATAAAGTCATTGGGGATAGATCTTATGGGTCAGACCCTGAAATTGTTGAGAAGTATATTAGTGCTTCCATTAGAGGATTACAGACCAATAAAGTTCTTGCTTGTGCGAAACATTTTCCAGGGCATGGTGACACCTCAAAAGATTCTCATTTTGATCTACCTGTCGTTAAAACTTCATTTGACGTGTTAAAACAAAGAGAAGTTGTGCCATTTGCTAAGGCTTCAAAATCAAGAGTTGAGTTCATGATGATGGGTCATCTTTTAGTTGATGCGATTGACGATAAGTTACCGACCTCGCTTAGTCCTAGTGCCTATAGCTTTTTACGAAGCGAGACTAAATTTACTAAAATTACGATTACTGACGATTTGGAAATGAAGGCCATTTCAGATCGTTTTAGTCTAGAAGAAGCCTCAGTGCTCGCCATGAATGCGGGCGCCGATATGATCATCATGAGATCAACGGAGGCTGCACAAAAAGCTCTCCTTGCCATCAGAGAGGCCCTTAAGAAGAGAACAATGAAGAAAGAGCATGTATTAGAAAAACTCAACCGAGTTGAGAAATGTAAAAAAGAGTATTTCTCTGAATACGCTCCTATTTATATTCCTAAAATAGTGGACTCATTTAATACCGAATCATCAAAAAAGATTATGGGTTTATTTCAAACCATCAAATCCTGATTAGATTTGTTTCATTTAACCGATGGGTCAAATTTTTCCCTTTTCTTGAAATTACCAACCCTTAGGGATTTGTTGTTACTCTTAAAGTAATCTCATTTTGAGATCTGAGGACTATGAAGACTTTAAGAGTTTTTAATTATTTAGCTATTTTATTGCTAAGCATGAGTGCTTGGAGTCAATCACCGTGTGGTGAAGACTTTAAAGACATCACGCCAAGTTGTATTGCTAATAAAAATAAACCCTATCTTGAAAAACCAATTCCGTTATCAAAACTTACCCCTGAAACAATTTATTTTTATAAAACGTCATCAGGAGAGCTAGGGAAATTTAGAGTTATCTCGGTTATTAATAGACCCCAAAAAGAGTGTACAGTTTTTTTAGATGCAATTACTTACACTGGAAAGAATGGAGTCTTCGTTCCCAATAGTTCTCTTTCCATTAGTCCCCAAAAAGACCATTGGTTATCAGATCGAATTTATCTTAATAGAGAAGGACTCTCTGGACTTATTTTAGAAAAGATCAGTCAAGCCGAACTCGATGAGTTGAAGTCAAAGAGCGGTGAAAATGTAGCGAAGAAAGATTACAATTCTGAAGAAGAGACATCGCGTTCAAAGGCAAATTGTTTTCTTGTCCCAACAAAGGGGACTCAGTTTACAGTTCATAGATTTGCTGAAGTTGAAGAAAGAAAATTTAAACAAGAAAGTCCTAAGCTACTCTACGGACCTCTAATTCTCATTTTTGTTGCGATTTTTTTGATAGTTAGAGTCTTTATTGAAGATCAAGACAAACACAAAACTCAAGAAGCTCTTGAAGAAGCTGAAAGTGAGAATAAGGGTAAGGAGCTTGCTCTTTTCTTAAAGGTTACGAGACCCTTCTATAAAAGATATTTTCTTCCCATTGTTCAGAGTACAAAAAATAAACAAAATTTTAAAAATAAATACCGTCAAAAATTAGCGAATGCTGGGCTAACGAAAGAAATGTCTCCAGAAGAATTTGTTGCGCTTAAATTCTTTATGATTATTGGAGGGCCATTTGTCTTCCTCGCATTTCGTTATTTCACGGAAAATGACTGGCCTCTATCTCTCACTCCGGTAATGGCCGTGGTGGGTTATTTTTATCCAGACATTTGGTTAAGTGGAGTTATTCAAAAAAGAGCTGATGACGTGATTCGAGCGATGCCATTTATCATCGACATGTTGGCACTTTCTGTCGAGGCCGGCCTAGATTTTATGGCGGCCATTCAGCGAGTAATAGAAAAGGCTCCCAAAAGTCCACTTGTAGAGGAATTTGAAACCTTAATTAAGGAAACCAAAATTGGTTCATCTCGAGCGGAAGGATTACGTCAACTTGGGTGGAGAGTGAATGTGATTGAGATCAATTCGTTTTGCGCCACCCTAATAGCAGCTGACTCAGTCGGTGCTTCTATTGGACCACTACTAAAACAATTGTCAGCAGAACTCAGGGTCAAAAGAACTTCCAGGGCAGAACAGCAAGGAGCGACGGCAGCAACGAAAATTCTTATTCCGATGATTTTCTTTATCCTTCCGGCCGTTCTTGTAGCGATTTTTGCGCCAATGGTATTAAAAATGCTATCAGGATCACTATGATACAAATGAGCTATAAGGGAAAAATGATCGCGAAAGATATTTCAATTGCTGATAATTTCGTTAGTCGATTAATGGGCTATATGTTTCAACCCGTTCCACATAAGAATGGAATTCTTTTTGAACCAGCAATTTCAATTCATACCTTTTTTATGAATTTCCCATTAGACGTCGTTTTTATGGATGGATCTTATAAGATAATAAAAATTTACCGAAATTTGAAACCCTGGCGCCATACTTGGTTTTACTTTAATTCTCGAAAAACGTTAGAGTTACCAGCTGGTCAATTCCCGATTGAAATTAAAGAAGGGGATACTTTAGAGGTACAGCATGTTTAAACTCGTTGCTGTTGGTGGAAAACTAAGAGGTAAGGAGTTTGTATTAGACCAAGGTGAAAATATTATTGGTCGCGGCTCAGATGCATCTATTGTGATTCCGGTAGAAGGTATATCAAAAAAACATTTAAAAGTTACGGTTAATGATGAAACAGCATTCGCGGAAGATCTCGGAAGCTCTAACGGCACGATGATCAATGGGAAAATCATTAAAAGGATGACAATAAAGGACGGGGACAAAATTGTTCTGCCCAACCTCATCCTACAGGTCGTCTATGTTTTAGAGAAGAAAGTTATCGTTAAGAAAAAAATATTAAAGAGTGGTGAGCAAGATGAAGATAACTACGATGAATTGAATCAGGTTGAGCCCGTTCCGTCGAGCTTATTAGGGAAGCCCATCTGGATCTTTAAAAATAAGATCATGCCCATTATTTATAGCTTTAATGAACAGTACGAGTGGTCCGCCCTTGTAGGGTTTCTTCTTTTTATTTTTATTGCAATAAACATTTCACTCACCATTGTTCCAGTCTTAACAGATAGTAGAAGACTCCTTTTAAGGGAAGTAGGTTATCGTGCTAAACAGTATGCAGCTGAAGTGGATCGCTTAAATAACGTTTATCTCAGGGATAAAAACCTGGACCAAATTTATACAGGTTTTCTTGAGGGTGAAGATGCCGAGGGAGTTGAGAGCTATAAATTATTTGATGTGGAAGGTCGAGTTTATCGTCCAATGGCAGAGCTAAATACAATTGTAAATGAACCCTTTGCCGTCGAAGCCTTACGTTATTTTAAAGTAGATAAAAACCAAGACCAAGAGGTCATTGCAAGGGATGGGAAAATTGTTAGAGTGGCGCGTGCGATTAAGGCCCATGATAAAAATTTAGGAAGAGATGTCGTCGTTGCTATTATCTCTCTTACATTTGCGCCGACTTCACTTGCAACCGAGGCAGCAAATAATTCCAAAGCTTATCTTGAATCTCTTGTGACCTCAGGTATGGTGGCGATTATCTTTTTTGGAATCCTTTATTACATGACCATAAGACCGATTGAAGAAATGAAATACCAAGTGGAACGCGTCCTTCGTGGTAGACAAAAAGAGATAGAGTCGAAATCGATGTTTAGGGAACTTCATCCATTAAGAACAACCGTAAATAGTATTTTGATACGAATAAAAGAACTTCAAAGTACAGATTCCGGCGAAATGCAAAGTTTGGAAGAAGAGGGGCCTTATATTCGTGCTTTAGAGGAATTTCTCTCCGGAGCTCAAGGTCCGGTCATGATTCTTAATTCAGAAAAAATTATTCAACGGATTAACCCAGAAGCAGAGGACTTAATAGGTCTGAGAGAAAATTCAGCTTCAGGACAAAGTATTTTAGATACAGCTAGAGATCAAGGATTTGCCGCTACGATTATTGATTTATGTGATCAATCTGCAAATAACCAAGGTTGTAACCAAAAAGAAAATTATGAAATAGGCGGAAAACAAATCTCAATTAATGTGACCTCTTTAATTGGAAAAGATAAGTTTGCAAAAGGTTTTTATATTACATTTGTGAGAAATGACTAATGACCAAGAACGTACTCGTTCTAAAACATTTTGAATCTCCAAAAGAAGCAGGTGTGTATTACCGGCTTGTGTGTCTCACTGGTGGTAACAAGGGAGAGTCCTACGTCTTGCTAGGTAATAGAATTATTATAGGTCGATCGGAGAAAGCTGACATTAGGCTAAACGACACGAAGTCGAGTCGTGAGCATGGTGAAATAACAAAAGTTGGCGCCTATTGGGTTGTAACAGACTTAGGCTCCCAGAATGGCGTTGTCGTAAATGATAAAAAAATAACTCAGAAGCAATTAGCTGAAGGTGACAAAGTGATCATGGGGCAAACAGTATTTAAATTTGCCAAGGTAGAAGTTGCTTCTAAAAATAAGGTCATCCAGGAAGGGACTTCTGATAAGGGAGCTGGAAATAAAGGGTTGATTCCCCTCATTGTGCTTTTGATGATCTTTGGTGGTTTATTTCTTTTTGATGACGAACCTCAAAAACAGACCGAAAAAAGGAAAAGTAACATAGGTCAATATCAAGATGCCAATAATGAGTATATGACTGCAATACAAAAGCGGCAGGCAAATGAAAATAAGCAGTTAAAAGAGAAGCTCACAGTTATCTACCAAAGGGGCTTAAGGGAGCTAAGAGAGAGGAATTATTTACGAGCGATTCACGAATTTAACCTGGCATTAATAATTGCACCAGGAGATTCCCAGGCGGAGTATTATTTACGGAAGGCGAAGGAGGAATTGGATAAAGAGATTGAGGCATTTATGGCAAGTGCTCAAAGAGATGAAGAGTCATTAAAATTTCGAAGCTCAATCATTTCTTACTGCTCTATTATCCGATTACTCTATACGGTACCTGATGATCCGAGACATAAAAATGCTGTTAAACAAATTAATGAACTTGAAGTAAAAATGGGGCTAAAGACCGGTGAAACTGATTGTCTTAAAAAACCATCAACCTCAAAATGAGATAACAGTCGATACGACTGATATCCATGAGATGTATGAAATCTATGTTGGGCGATCCGATGATTGCCACGTTCAAATTGATGATCCTATCATCTCAAGGCACCACTTTGTCTTAAAAAATAAACTTTCAAATTGGTATTGCGAAAAAATATCGCAATTAGGTGTCATCACTTTAGATGGATCAATTATTGTAAATTCTGAGATTAGAAATGGTGATGAAATTAAATGTGGCCCCTATTCAATTTTAATCTCAGGTTTATTTGATAATCAGACCATAGAGCATTCATCGAAATCTAAGATGCCAGAGAACACAGAGAGATTTCTTCAAGAGGCACCAAATCAGCATCTGAAATCAGCACCAGAAATAGTCACCATGATGCCTTCTGAACCTCTTGAAGTTCTTCCTTCTGATGAACTTCTAACGCCAGAGTCTATCGAAGATGACCAAGAGGAAGTTAGTTCATTAGATTCTTTAGATGAAGAAACTACTGATGTTGAAACTTTTGAAGATTCCCAGGTGAGTGATGATTCTTCGATTGAAATTAATGAAGAATTAAGAAGCCCATCTGATTTTAATGACTCTATAAGTGAAGATCAGCAAGGATATGAAGTCGCGACCACAGATTCAGACCAAAATGAGAGCACTCGTGTATTCAAAGCATTCGTTAATTATCAACTCGTTCTTTTTGGTGAGCATGCTCCATACGATCGATTTCAGATTGACCAAGATGAAATTTTTATTGGTCGAGATTCAAAAAAATGCCAAATTGTTTTAAATGATCCAGAGGTTTCATCAGTTCATGCAGTCATTCGTAAATCATTATCAGATGTAACACTAGAAGACCTGAATTCTTCAAATGGTACGATTCTAAATGGTGAAAGAATTAATAAGGCCCAATTAAATACTGGGGATGAATTTGTGATCGGTGGAACGAGCTTTACATTAGAAGTTCGTTCGGATCTTTTGGACTCTGAGTCCGATCGTTTAATGCCAGTCGAGTCTGGTCAATATGTCGAGACGGAAGAAATAGTTGAGGAAGAAATTTCCAATGCTGAAGACATTAATTTTGACTCTGAAGCTCCACCTGAAAAGAGCATCATCAAACGGATCTGGAAAGATCCCGTCAAAAGAAAAAAAGCAATCTATGTAGCTGCTGGTTTAGCTATCCTCATGATACTTACGGCAGAAGATGAACCTCAGGAAGCACCGGTCAAACCGAAAGCCGCAAAAGAGAAAACAGCTCAACCAGATAAGAATGCAAAACCCAAGAAAATACTTTCTAAAGAATTAGAGAATGCTCGTAATGTTTCATATGAACTGGGAGTCAGTTATTTTGAACAGAGTCGTTACGATTTGGCCCAAGTTGAATTCCAAAAAGTTGTAGCGATTGATCCTGAATATAAAAAAGTTCAGAGTTATTTGGAACAAACGAATGTGGGTCTTAAGCGGTTACAAGAACTTGAAGCTGAACGCAGGGCCGAGGAAGAAAGAATTAAGACGAAGAAATTTGTGGAAGAATTATTAGTGAAGGCGCGTGAAGCTGTTAAAGAAAGACAAGTTCAGGTAGCCGAAAGTTTCTTCTCTCAGATTACCGAAAAAGATCCTGAAAATATCGAAGTCTCTCAACTGAAAATTGAACTTGAGTCCTGGCAAAGAGAGGAAGAGAGAAAAGCCTTAGAAAAAGCGGCTAAAGAAGCAGCAAGAAAGAAAATGGTCGATTCTTTAACTCCTGGGAAAACGTTTTACATAAAAAAAGAATGGTACCGTGCCATTTTAAAACTGGAAGAGTTCTTAAGAATTCAAGGTACTGATGAAGATTTAGTTAAAGAAGGTTCTGAAATGCTTAGTGATGCTAAAAATCAATTAGCTTCAGAATTAGGCCCTCTACTCGGTAAAGCAAGATCTCTGAAAGAAGGACAGGATTATAAAGCCGCCTACGAAGCGTTTTTAGAAATTTTAAAAATTGAGCCTACAAATGCTGAGGCCTTAAATGAAGCAGATGATATCAAATCTCAATTGGATGCACGCTCAAGAAAAATTTATAGAGAAGCGATCATTGCCGAATCACTTAGTTTATTTACCGATGCAAAAGAAAAGTTTTTAGAAGTTCAACAGATATCGCCCACTGATAGTGAGTACTATAAAAAAGCTTCTGAGAAATTGAAAAATTATTTGGAGTAAAAATGCGTCTAAAGGCTTATGCAGCTCAAACTCATCAAGGACCCTATCTACAAATTAATGAAGATGGTTATGATTTTGATTTTGAAAATGAAATTTATATGGTTTTAGATGGTTTCGGAGGTTCTGGAATTGGTGATAAAGCGGTTGATAAACTTAAGCAGGAAATAAAAAACTTTTATACACAGATCTCAGATGATCCCAACGCCACGATGCCACTTTACTACAACCCTCGAAATATCCTTGAGGGTAATGCCATCATGAATGCTTTGATGAATGCTCACCAGAATTTATTAAAAATGAATTTTGAAAAACCTTTTAATCAGCGTGCTGGTGCGAGTGCACTTGTTGCCGTTAAGGCCGATAGTCTTGTTGTCTTGGTTGGGATTGGTAATTGTTGTGCTTATCATTTTAGACAAGGGAAAATTTCCAAAATCATTTCGGAAGAAACGATGAAATTTCATTCTAAGGATCAATTTGACTTTAAATTCACAACAACACCTCTTAACGCTATTGGGATGTACCCTGAGTTGGGTCAACAGGTCAGAGAGATCAGGATTTCAGAAGGAGATAAGTTAGTCTTATTAACTGATGGGGTTTATGCCCAAATTTCAGAGGAAGAACTTCTTTACTCCTTGAATAGGTCATCAAGTGACGCCAATGAAAGAATAAATAACTTACTAAAACTATCCAACTCTCGGGGCAATACTGACAATCAAACAGCAATGATTCTCGAGTTTTAAAACTTTTTCGTTCCCATATGACCCAATAGGCTACTATAATTTTTCTGTAGCTCTTAAGGGAGATGTTTAGGGATGAACCACAAAGTACTACTTGCCGATGATAGTGTTACTATCCAAAAGGTTATCAAAATAACCTTGGCCAATCAGCCTTATGACATTACTGATGCAGCTTCAGAGAGCGATTTATTCAGTAAATTAAAAGCTCTTGATCCAAAGCTTGTTCTTCTAGATTTTAATCTCTCTGAGAAGTTTTCTGGCTACGAGTTAACAACGAAAATTAAATCTATATGTCCCAATACGAAAGTACTTCTTCTCTTGGGAACTTTTGACTCTGTTGAAGATGAAGCGATGGCGAAGTGCGGGGCCTCTGATAAAATAGTAAAGCCATTTGATTCAAACAAATTTATAGCTATCTGTCGCCAACTTGTGGATTCAGGTGTTCATGAAGAGATCCCTTATCCTGAAGAAAAAAAACCTACGCCAGAAAAAACGATAAATGCGGAAGAACAGTGGGAGATGTCCCATTCAACAGAACAAAATCTTCCTGAACTCAAACTTTCTCCCGAACCAACTTCCCCAGTTATTGAAAATCCTCTTTTAAAAGAGGTATCAAGTTGGGGAATGAGTGTTCCGAGTGTGATTAATGGGGAAAAAACGCATGATCTGATGTCTAACATTCCTGGTGTGATCGGTGGTGAAGTTCGCTCCTTAAATGAGCATAAGGCCCAAAAATCAGCACCGGTTAAAGAAGAACCAAAATTTCCAGTCAATGAGGATCTAGATTATCCGACGATTGAAGAGACAATTGAAGAGTCACAATCTCTTGGTGGAACTGCTGATGACCTTATTAAATCTACAACTTCTAAAGTCATTTCGATTGAGACTTTTAATGAAGAACTTTTAGAACTAGAACTTCAGCAACCAAACCAATTATTTGATACCGACGTTAAGAGTATTGAAGCCCAGATATTGGATGAGGTTCAGGATAATCTTTGGAAGGTAGATGAATTTGAAGATCTAAAAAAAGAAGTTTCTTCTAAAATTGAGGAAGTTAAAAATAATTTTCAACCGACTCTTAATGATTTTGACGAATCACTTTTTAAGCCGATTGATGATAGTTCTTCAATCACTTGGACTGAGGATTCGACTTCACCTCATGAAAAATCAGAGACTGTCTCAACTGTTGATCAAGCCGACATGAAAAGAATGATGGAAGAGATGGTTAAAAGATACGTCAAAGAATACATGGATCAAATGTTCCAAAAAAATACTGAAAAAGTCGCTTGGGAAGTGATACCAGACTTGGCCGAAAACTTGATTCGCCAAGAGCTATCAAAGATTAGTCATAAAATTTTAAACGATCAGGCTTAATTTATTTTTAAACTACCGTTATAAAGTTTCTTGATCTCAATAGAAGTTTCGATGAGTGCTTCACCAAATTCGCCGATACCGATGAAATTACCCCTCGTTTTTTGTTCACCTTCAATAATGGTGACATTCTTGTTGAGATGACCGCAGCGTTTTAACCATTTATTTTTTAAAGTCTCAACATTATGAATTCTATGAGTCACGATGTAGGTTGCAATTTCTTGAGAAAGAGATTCTTTATTTAATGGGCATTCTTGATCAAAAACTCTACCGAACTCTATTTCGCTCGAAAAAAGATTAATCCCTACTCCTGCAAAAAGATTTTTCTGATTACCTTGGACTAAGATACCTGCGCATTTCTTATGATTCATATCCCAAAGATCATTTGGCCACTTAAGTAAAAGTGATCTGTTTTTTGACTCAAAGTAATCTGAAATAATGACAGATAATTCAATTGCAGTGAAACTCATCAAAGGGTGGGGTGGAATATTTATTGAAAAACACAAAGTACCCTTCATGCAACTCCAGTTATTCTCACCGCGACCCCTACCTGAAATTTGATTTTCACAACTTACAAGGATTGTTTCAATTTCATCTTCGCTGTTGAATTGTTCTTTGAGGACATCTTGTGTAGAATGGCACTGTTCTAAATGAATTTGTTTAATCATCTGAGGTTCCCATGTCATTAATAAAAAGAGATTCTCCGCGCCCAATAAAATTCACCGCTGGCATTAATCCTTATGCCGCTGGTTCAGTTCTAGCAGAATTTGGAAATACCAAAGTCCACATTACAGCAGTTGTTCAAGAGTCAGTCCCTCCATTTTTAAAAGGAAAAGGCCAGGGATGGGTGACTGCTGAATATGCCATGTTACCTTCTTCTACACATACCCGTTCTGACCGGGAAAGAAAAGGTGCCTCAGGAAGGACTCAGGAAATTCAGAGGCTCATAGGTCGCTCTTTGAGGTCAATCGTTGATCTTAAGAAGCTAGGTGAGCGCTCTATATTGATCGATTGTGATGTCATTGTGGCAGATGGAGGAACTCGAACAACCTCAATCTCTGGTGCGTACATAGCATTAGAGATGGCCGTGAAAAAACTGATGAATGAAGGTCTTGTTAAAGAAAATCCTATTAAAGATGGTTTGGCCGCCATTTCAATTGGGATCAATAAAAATGATGAAGTCATTGCAGATCTTAACTACGAAGAGGATTCGAGCTGTGGAACTGATATGAATATTGTTATGACCTCAAGTGGAAAATTCGTTGAAGTTCAGGGAACTGCCGAAGGTGAGCCCTTTTCGATGGATCACTTGAATGCACTTTTATCCTGTGCTCAAACAGCTCTAAAAGTTGTGATGAAAGAACAGCGATCTCTCTTGGATCATATTTGATGAAGGATTTAATCCTCGCCTCAGGGAACACTCACAAGGCCCAAGAATTTAAGGAACTCTTTCAAGGAATTCTTAACGTTCATCCTGCCCCAAAAACTCTTGATGTTGATGAGATAGGTAAGACTTTTACAGAGAATGCCTTTTTAAAGGCGAAGGCCTACTTTGACACTTTTGGGGCACCTTCCCTAGCGGATGATTCAGGTCTTGTTGTTAATGCCCTTCCAGACCTTTTGGGTGTCCAAAGTGCTAGGTTTGCCCCGGAATGTCAGAACTATGAGGCAAAATGTGGAAAAGTCATCGAATTACTCCGGTCAAAAGAGGATCGATCGGCCTACTTTATTTGTGTTCTTTGTTTCTACCTTTCAGCAGATGAAATCTATTTTTTTGAAGGGAGAGTCCAGGGAGAGATTGGGACCACCCTCAGAGGTGAGCATGGTTTTGGGTATGACCCAATATTTATTCCAGAGAGAAAAGAACATGATGGAATGAGTTTAGCCGAGATTCCTGAATGGAAGAATGAGTTTTCGCACAGGGCCAAAGCCTCTAAAGCTGCTCTCGACTTCTTTAAAGATTCAATAGACAAAACACGCAAGAAGTCTTAAAAATAATGCTCTCATAACGATCGGGGTGTAGCGCAGTCTGGTAGCGTATCTGCTTTGGGAGCAGGTGGTCGTTGGTTCGAATCCAATCACCCCGACCACTTTTCTTTTTATTCTTTTTCAAAAAATTTTTAAAGCTGCAAAAATTCAAGCGTATCAACTAGTTAAAAACACAAGAGAGCTGAACACATCTTTCATCGCTTTATTTCGTGAAATGTCGGGAAATTTCATGAGTATGCTTCCAAGTTGCTACCGGACTACTTCCAACCTTTTTCTCCTGCTTCGGTTCAAGTGGTTAGGGAGATAGGATTTGAACGGCAAATTTTGAGTCGGTCCACCACCTAAAAATTGTCATCGAGCTTTAAATTTTTAAGCGAGGTGAAAAATGAAAAAGTTAATTTCAACGATCTTAAGTTTTATTCAAACGGCTTTTGCTGTTGCTCTAGTTGGATCGGCAATGTGTTTAATTGCAGCAGAAGTTCGCTTAGCCGCTTTGAAGAAGGCTAGCCTTGGCTCGACCAAACTATCCAAGTTCACCAAAAGAATGACTGGTGTAAAGCTAGATTTATGAATTAAAAAGCCATGGTTTTAGTCCATGGCTTTTTTGATATGAATCTTTTGTAAAAATATTCAGTTGGTGGGTTGATAGCTAGGCAAATGACCAATCATTTCATATTCAATTGCTTGGAGTTTCGTTAATGTACAGGAGCTTTGGCCATTTATTTTGGTCCTTTGGAACAACAGATGATTTCAAGTCCCACTTTGAACCTTTCTTAGTGAGGGTCATGATCACAGGCTCAAATGTGCTGCCACTGGTTCCACCACCTCTCCAATTCTGAATTACTTTCCAAATTTGAATTTGATCCTTTGTTTCTTCAATAAATTTTGGAAGATATTTCGATTGGCCCAATGCCAACTTTTGAACTCGCCCATCTTCTTGAGGAATGATGAGAGTAAATGACCCGGAGTAAGTATTGCCGCAAATATCGCCCACTTCTATAATCCATCCTAATTGATGACCAAAGACTTTAAAAGATGTGACTGGGCTTTCAGCCTCTTTGGCATTAAATCGCCAAGAACCGTGGGGACATCCCTTAATCTGGATTGTTGTGCTTTTTCCAAATTTCTTCTTTTTGATTTGTTCAATTTTATTTTCGAGAAGGACTTTTTCTGCATCTTTAATCGGTACATCGATTGAAAGCTTCCATGTTACGGAATTAGAGTCTGTAAATGAGTCGATAAAACTCCGCTTCTCTACAGCAAACGAATTAACACAAGTACCAAAAAAGAAAATTATTCCAATTATTTTTTTCATTAAGAAAAGCATACTGCGATTTTTTTTATAGATTCTATTGAATTTTCTAGGATCGATTAATGCGCCGGCCATGACAAATCTCATCCTCACAAAATTCGCGCCGAATTCGTTTACCCTAAAACCCATAGCCCTCAAAACCTATTCCTTTTACCGAGAGTTTATACGTGCAGCGTGGGGGTGGTGAACTAGCCTTAGATAGTCGTCGGGTACGTCTCCCCAAAAGCTTTGACTGCGATTTTTCGTCCGTGAAACGCTCGAAGTCTA
Source organism: Bacteriovoracaceae bacterium (assembly GCA_947441615.1). Taxonomy (GTDB): domain Bacteria; phylum Bdellovibrionota; class Bacteriovoracia; order Bacteriovoracales; family Bacteriovoracaceae; genus Peredibacter. The sequence continues at coordinate 50,276 of CANEUH010000024.1, forward strand.
ATTTCTGTTTCTGCATCGGGCTAATGCCTCTCACTCAGCTCTTTGTTGACTTCAGTCAGGAGTGCCCTGGCCTCAGGAGAGGTATTTTTCAAAGAATCAATTACAGCCCTCACCTTCTTGTGCTGAGCAGCCATCGACACAAAAGACCAACGCGCAGAACGCAATAGTTGCAATTTCTCCACAGTCACGCTCCCAGTAGAGTCGTACAGATTCCAATTAGATCGAACGAAATCAAAAATTCTCTGGGGAATCTTGTTTTCCCCCGAACCGGTGAAATACCCCCAGAGTAAATCCAGCGCTGCCGGGCTATCAATTGCGAGGGTGTAAGGATCCGGCGGCGTTTCTCGCAGTAGTGCATCGACGTCTTTCTGTGGAAGATTAAAGGGTCGCGCCCTAAGCTTCGCGCGGCATGGCTCGGTGCCACAGAACCACAAAGCATCCAGAAAGAGTTTAGGAGCATTCATGTCCTTAGCATTACTAACCCCGGCATAGAGCTTTTCCAAGAGTTTCGGATTCGTTCGCATATAGCCACCGATAAGCGCTACATACGGCTTAACCTTTGTAGGTTTTGAAAATCCACCTTCGCAAGCAAGCACCTCAAAAACCTTGCCTGCCATTTCCTCTGTAGGATTTTGGTAAAGGCTTGATAACATCTTATAATTTTCGTGTTTGCAAGCTTTACTTTCCGCAGCCCATATTTCGATTCCGCTGAAATGATAAAATAGAAAAGGGGCCGCTACGACTACAAGAAACGCTTTAAATATTTTCATTATAGAAAGTATGCTAGTGTCGAGTACTTATGTCCAACCCATTACGCGAGTGGCGCCACAAATTCATCATGTTGGGATGACAGCTTCCCTAATGGTTAAAATTCATCTTATGAACACATTCTATTAGCTTTTAAGTTCAGTTTGGAAAATTTCAGCCCAATTAAGTAAACATTACATGTCAAAACTTTTGACAATGACAGATTGTAAATGAAGGGATTTTCAGATTTTTAGCTAACTTTTTGTTCTTTTTCTAAAGGCTCTACTGTCAGTTTCATACCCATTGAGTGAAGCATCTTGAAAAGAGTATCAAGCTTCGGATTTCCATTCTCTGATAAGGTTCGATAAAGACTTTCCCGAGATAGGCCAGCATCTTCAGCAAAAGTAGAAAATCCACGAGCGTCTGCGATATTTTTTAGGGCCAAAAGAAAGGCTTGAGGTTCGTCCCAATTATCTTCTAGGGCAGCTTTTAAATAATAATATTGCTCTTCTTCGCTTGTTTTTAAGCGTTCAATGAGAGCATCTCGATAATCGACACTTTTAGATTTCTTAGTCATTTTTTGCTCCTTTATAGTCGACCCAAAATTGCTTTGCTCGAACTATATCTTTATCTTGAGATGATTTATCTCCCCCAAGTAGTAGGACAACTATCGTATCTCCATCTAGGCCATAATAGACTCGGATTCCAGCTCCAACAGTAAAACGCAATTCAAAAACGCCATCACCAACTGATTTAGAATCTCCAAAGTTACCTGTAGCCACTCGATCAAGTCTTGCTCTTAATCTAGCTCTGGTCATTGGATCTTTAAGATCATCTAACCACTCATCAAAGGGTCTTTTGCCAGTGTCAGTTTCATAAATTTTTAAAGCCCTAGAACTCGCCATGATCTACTGTAGCCTAAAGGCTACATTCTTGCAAGTTATTTTGAGACACACAGCAGAAAGTGTTCATTTTCAAAACAAAAAGTGTTTCACGGATGAACAAAAAAGTTTGTACATCAAACCTTTTCAGACCTAAATAGCTATAAATTCAATGTATCTCATTGTTTTCACGTTGAGTGCCCATTTGGCATACCTCTTGATTAAGGAGAACCAACTAAGATCAACAACTTTCCGAAGGAGGAAAAACTCAAAAATGTCTGCACTAATTATTACTAGTAGTGATGTTCAATTATTTGAATATCTTCATGCTTGCAAGGTCGCCACGATCAAGCAAATTAATCGTGATATTTTCCAAACTTCGAGAGTCACTTGTTACCAGAGGATAAAAAAATATCAGGAGAAGAAATTTATTAAAGCTATTGGCGTATTTCAAAATGATATTAACTGCCATGCCTATGAAGTGACACCAAAGGGGGAGAAAATCATTAAGGCAAATCTTCGCGATATTATAAGTGGCAATCGCTTTCGCAGTAATTCCATTGAGCACGATTTACTTTTGGTGGATATCAAAAATATTTTTGCCTCAAAAAAAATGGTGAAGGCCTACTACACTGAAAATCAAATTCAGACTTATTTTGATTTTAGAAGCGAAGATAATCTTCAGCCATTTCAGGAGATGCAGTCGGATGCCTGTCTCATTCTACAAAAAAACGACTTCGATCCAATTCACGTTGCTCTAGAGCTAGAGTTATCGGTTAAGGCGACTGAAAGATATCGGCAAAAGATTCGAGAGGCATATTATTTGAATGTTTTTGGAATTATTTATATCTGCAAAGATAATTTTCTAATAAAAAAACTTCAAAAAATTGATGAGGAAGTCAGAGAAGAGCGCAGGACTAAAATATATTTTTCAACCCTTGATGAGATATTAAGTAGTCAGGAGGAACTTACTTTTTATTGTCATGACGGAACAAGTTTACCCATCTTTTAGGCCCCTACAGCGCTACTACTTGCTCTCGTACCCAAGTTTCCGACAGCATTATTGTAAGATGCTAAATTTAAACAAATTCTTTATTCATAATTAAAGTCAGAATAACTGATTAAGTGTGGATATGAGCAAAATTTATCAAATCTAATAAAGGAGAACAATTTGATGAAAAATTTCTTGAAAGGAATGTGTAAATAGTGACTTGTGTCACTTCTGAAAAGTGTAGTCTTGTTTTAAAACAGGATGAGAAAGTGTATAATATTTTTGAGCAGAAAAATGCTCAATTGCTCTTTGACAATTTTATAGGTGGAAAGGAATGGCTCACGACTGATGAAGCATCTCGCTTGCTTTCTATTTCTCCAAACGCACTTCGCATTATGGTTCATCGAAGCCAAATTGAAGTGTATAAGTTTGGACGACGTTTGCGTTTTAAGATGACTGATTGTTTGGCCCTTATCAAAAAGAAAGGGGCATAAAAATGGCTATTAAAACAATCGAAAAAAATGGAAAGAAAATTTATGAGGTCTATGTAAATGGCTTTAATTCAAGCGGACGACGAGTTCAAATGAAAAGAAGAGGCATAGAATCTTTAAGAAAAGCGCAGAGTGCTGAATTTGAATTAAAACGTGAGTTAGCTAAGATGCGAGATGAGAAAGTATCATACCGATGGTGTGAGTGGTTAGATGAGTGCTTAAGAAGAATGAAGCTCATTCACCAACCCTCAACGATCATCAATTATGATAAGTCACTTAACAAATGGGCGACTCCCGTATGGAAAAATTTTGAGCTAAATAAAATTTCAAAAAACGATGTTTATAACTTAATTTTTGAAGGACTTGATTTAAAGCTATCCATGCAAACACGCAGGACTATTTTAAAAATGATTAAGCGTGTTTTTCAGATGGCTATTGAAGACGGAAGTTTAAATCATAATCCCTGTCTTGGGATTGTATTAAAAGTCCCTGAGGTCGATCAGAAAGTTTTGACAACAAAAGAAGTTGAAATTTTACTCAAAGAAGCGAGGCTCACCAATCATCGCTTTTATCCTATTTGGGTGATGGCGTTGATGACTGGTATGCGCTCAGGTGAACTCTATGCTCTTAAATGGACGGATATTGAACTTGAAGCGAGAAGAATCTGTGTTAGTCGCCAATGGACGAGTAAGTCAGGGTTCACGGCCACTAAAACTCGTCGAAGTCGAATTGTTCCTATCTCTGATGAGTTATTAGGCTTTTTGAGGGAATGGAAATTAAAAGCAGATTTTGATGAGTTTGTGTTGCCGCATCTTAAAGAGTGGGAGAATGGTGAGCAGGCTCAAGTCCTAAGAGATTTTTGTCATAGCATCAACATAACATCTGTTAAGTTTCACGATCTCAGAGCGACCTTTATCACAAATCTTTTAAGCCGAGGAGAATCATTAGCAAGAGTCATGGCGATTGTAGGTCATACTCAAATTAAAACCACTAATGTGTATCTGAGAAAGGCTGGGATTGATGTGATGGGAGCAACGGAAAAGCTAGGCTATAATCTTCCAAAAGATGAGGATGCTTTGATTTTATCGTTTACTCAGTGATCGAGGCTGCCAAAAACTTCCAGCTTAAAAAATAATTTAATCATATTAAGAGGTTTGGTCGGTGCCGTAATACCGACCACTTTTTTAAAACTGGTTTTTTATAAATTTTTTACTCTTCAAAAAATCAGCAAATTGCAAAAACTTAAACACACGATGGCCTAGCACTCTTCACTTGCTATTATTTACCGCTCTTTACTGATTTGGTTCTGCTAAAACGTTTTTCATGACCGCGGTGGCGAGTAACTCGTATCCGGCAGAGTTATAGTGACCAAATCGTCGGTACGGAAAATAAGACAGAGGATCTGACTTTTTTTCTAGAATTAAGTGGAAGTCAAAAACGTTTATATTTAGTTTTTTGAAAAAAGCAAGGATCTCCCCACGCCTGAGATGCTTGTCATGGTTAAAGAGTGAGCTGTCATTTGCGTAGCGGGAATAGTCGGGGAGGTAGATGATCGTCAAGTCTAATCCCATTTCCTTTGAAATTCTTTTTAATTCCTCGAATGTCTCAATGAAAAGTGGTGATAATTCTTTTTTCTTTTTGTTGCCGAAAATATTTTTAAACGCTTCTTCGAGGTTACGAAGTTTAAGAATGTCTAAGGGGTTAAACTCCCATGGTTTCGCATGGAAATTTAATTCTCTGTTTTCTGCGATTAACTCTTTCGTTCGATTGAGTTGAAGTCGTCTGATGTGTTCAGACTTCGAGATAAGTCTTTGGGAGAAATTATTATTGAGGTAGTGTGATAAAATGGTTTTCGATAAACGATCATCGACCTTGTAGTCATTTCCCTCGAAATAGAACCATAGAATTCTTTTCGCCCCTGTATAAAGGCCATACTCTTTTAGGAGGGCAAGTTCGTGAATAGGATTGGCCCCTGAAACGGATAGGTTGAAGATATTCGTAAATTTTCGGCGAAGTATTTCAATTGGGTTTTCACCATTAGTGACACACTGACCGTGGAGGAATGAGTCTCCGATAGCAATGATGTCGATCTTGGAGTCATGTATCGAGTCTGGATTATTAAATCCATAGCGGTCATGAGTTACCTGTGCAAAATAGCCATTCTCATTACAAAGGATAAGGTTTGAAAAAGGTATGGATCCCAACGGAAGGGTTTTCTCTTGGAAGAGTGCATCCATTTCTTTTTCTCTGTAGAGATGAATCAACGGTATAAAAGGATAAACTTCTTTCCCCGTTTTTCTTTCATCCTCAAGAACTTCAAGAATTGTCCTTCTGTCAAAGCCAGGTTGCTGCCGGCGATAGCTCCGGGCCTTTTCATTGACCCGAGTCAGCGGGTCGAGTGTCAAAGCGATGATAACTTCAGTCAGATAAACTGATAAAAGAGTTGAAAATAAAAATAGAGATAAGTTTTTTAACATTAGAATAGAGTGTACATGAAGCTACCAACAGTTGAGCTTTCAGCAAGCACAATAATTGTTCCTGCGGCGAGAAGTGCGCAGATTACAGGCAGCAGCCAAAGTTTTTTCCTCATTTTTAAAAACAAATACATATCTTTAAGAAATGTCATTTTCGCCTAATAGGGTTTCTCAAAATTGCCCGACGTTTTTACTTCTTGATTCCTATAAGTGCTGAGCTCTGGTGAAAAACCGAGATGGAGATGATCTCGACCAATTAGTTTAAAAAAGAAGGCGATCGGAGTTAAAAAAAAGAAATAAATAAAACTTAAGATTATTTTGGACTTGATACTGGCAATGAGCATGATTATTTTTTTTAAAAGCTCTCTTGTTCTTTTCATCATTCAATCCAACGTGTAGTTTTTCTTGGGAAAAAAATTATGTATTTCATTATGTTGGTTATGTTTTGCAATAACAAAACCGCCTATTATCAAATATTCTATTTCGGTTGATAGGAAACAGGCAAGGGCATCTTCCGGGCCACATACAATCGGCTCTCCGCGAACGTTAAATGAGGTATTGATGAGCATGGGGCAATTTGTTTTTTGATCAAACACTTCAATGAGCCGATGGAACAGTGGATTAGTTTTTTTACTCACCGTTTGTACGCGGGCGCTGTAGTCCACATGAGTAATTGCTGGAACGGTAGATCTCGTTTGTTTGAGTAATTCAATTCCTGAGAAATTATCTGTGTCGACCTTTAACCGGTGAGTGTTCTGTAAATAACTGGTCATCATCATGTATGGGTTCTCGTAAGGATTAGCAAAATAATCTTGAACCTTCTCTTCGAGGATAGCTGGAGCGAAAGGTCTGAAAGACTCTCTTTTTTTTACTTTTTAATTCATAATAGATTGCATCTGTGGATTTCTTGGATCTCCAAGAATAGATCTATTTCCAAGTGCCCTGGGGCCGAATTCCATTTTTCCTTGAAACCAGCCTACGACTTGACCCTCTGTTAACAGAGACACTGTTCTGACAATGAGTGCTTCTGATTCCAATTCCTCGTATCGAATAGAAGTTCTATCAAGATACTCTCTGATACATGCATCTGAAAATTCAGGGCCCAGGTAGGCCTCTTTCATCAAATCACGATTCGTCTCGACAGTTCGATTCATTTTAAAATGAAGAAAATAGCTAGCAAGTGCAGCTCCGATAGCACCACCAGCATCGCCCGCGGCGGGCTGGATCCAGATCTCTTCAAAAATTTTTTCGCGATGAAGTCTTCCATTAGCGACGCAGTTGAGTGCCACTCCTCCAGCGAGGCAGAGTTTTGCTAGACCGGTTTCAGATTTAATTGAACGACTAAGTTTTAAAATAACATCTTCCAGCACCACTTGAATTGAACTGGCGAGATCCATTTCTTTTTGAGTTATGGGCGCTGATGGATAGCGCGGATTCCCTCCAAAAAGTTCATGGAATTTATGATTCGTCATCTGAGTTCCGCTTGGATAGTCAAAATACGCTAGATTCAAACGAAAGCTACCATCTTCTTTAACATCAATTAGATGCTGATAAATTTGTTCGACATACACAGGCCTGCCATACGGTGCCAGGCCCATGAGTTTGTATTCACCAGAATTGACCTTAAAGCCGGTGTAGTAAGTGAAGGCAGAATATAAAAGACCCAGCGAATGGGGAAAATCAATTTGCCATAAGGGTGTTATTTTTGATCCTTCGCCTACCCAAGCAGACGTGGTCGCCCATTCACCGACGCCATCGAGGCAGAGGATGGCAGCTTTTTCAAATGGACTAGCATAAAAAGAGGAGGCCGCATGTGAGAGGTGGTGCTCTGAAAACAGCAATGGAGGAAGCTTCAAGTTCTTCAATTTGAAATGCTGCTTTAATGTCTTTAAGACAGTTCGTTTCAAAAAGATTTTCTGTTTTACCCAACGTGGAATGGCCTGACAAAATTGCGCGACTCCTCCCGGAGCAAATGCCAAATAGGTTTCGATGAGGCGCTCAAACTTTAGAAAGGGTTTTTCGTAATAGATGATGGCCTTGAGGTCCTCGAGACGAACGTTTCCCTCCTGAAGACAGAAGCTTATGGCATGAGACGGAAATCTTGAATCATGCTTGACTCGCGTGAAGCGCTCTTCTTGAGCGGCAGAAATAATGATCCCATCTTTTATGATACAGGCCGCGCTATCATGGAAGAAGGCGGAGATACCGAGAATAAACATCCCTCAATAGTAGAGCAGAAATTTCATTAAAACTATCAGCCTAAATGTGGAGGGAGAGTAGAAAAAGAATGAGTTTGAATTTTAAACATTGCAGATATGTCGCTGTTTTTGTTACGATTATTTAATGAGATTTACCCTAAAAAGCTCACTCCTTTTAAACGCCAGAAAAATAAATTAAGTATGGATGTTGTTTTAGGTGCCTATTCATCCATCCTTCAAGAATCCATACCCCAAGACGATTTAACGGTTGTGCTCCTTGAAGTTAAGTAGCCTTATATTTATCACCTTTCTTGTTGTCACTTTCTCCGCAATGGCGGAATCGATTAAA
>CANEUH010000025.1 GCA_947441615.1 Bacteriovoracaceae bacterium
ACAACTGGTGGATCAACAACTGGTGGATCAACAACTGGTGGATCAACAACTGGTGGATCAACAACTGGCGGATCAACAACTGGCGGATCAACAACTGGTGAATCAACAACTGGCGGTTCAACAACTGGCGGATCAACAACTGGCGGATCAACAACTGGCGGATCAACAACTGGCGGATCAACAACTGGCGGATCAACAACTGGCGGATCAACAACTGGTGGAATGGTTGATTGCTCAATTCCGAATTCTTCCTCACTCTGTGCAGTTGAAACATTTAATCAATCTGCCAATGCGACAAAAAAACTCGACATTGTTTGGATCATCGATAATTCAGGCTCGATGGCCGATGAGCAGGATGCTCTTGGTTCAAACTTTAGCGCCTTTATAGATGAGTTTATTACTAAAGATGTAGATTTTAAAATGGCGATTACGACCACAGATGTAAGTAGCTCGTATAAAAAAGGAAGAATGGTAAATGGTTCAGATCTAAAACTTACTTCTGCTATGGCAAAACAAAATGAAAATCGGTTTAAAGATGATTTCATGAACCTTGTAAGAGTTGGAACAAACGGTTCTGGTAATGAAAAAGGATTGGAGGCATCAGAAGGATTCATGCAAAAATATGCTTCTTCATTTTTAAGACAAGATGCTTATTTAGCAGTTGTTATACTTTCTGATGAGGAAGATCAGTCGCCAAATTTAGTCTCTGATTATACAAACTATCTTAAATCTTTTAAAAGTGAAGCAGGACTCGTTAAGTTTTATACGATTGCTGATATTAATATAACAAGTGCAAAATCTTCTGGAATTACAGTGGGGGCAGAGAGATATAAACTCGCTTCTAATCAGACTGCTGGAGTGATTGCAAATATTAGAGATGACTTTTATCAATCATTAACTTCAATGGGGGATTCAATCCTTAATCTTCTTGATTCTTTCGCTCTTGGTTTTGAGCCTGTCTCAGGAAGTTTGAAAGTTTATATAAACGGTGTTCTATCTTCTGATTATACTTACGACGCTAGTTCGAGATCGATCAAATTTGACCCAAATCACTTACCGACCGTAGGGTCTGTGATTAAAGTTTATTATTTAAAAAAGTAATTTAAAGAGGGATATATGCTTAGAATTTGGATTGTTGCAATAGGTATTATCATCTGCAGAGGGACCGCCTTCGCTGGAGAAGAGTCTCTTTATGATTTCCTTTGGCTAGATCCAGATAAAAAAGTGTATGTCCTTCAAAATAAATTACATAAAAAAGAGCATTCTCTCTATTTTGATGTCGGGTATATATCCAACTTTACTTCTAAGTTTCAAGATACCAATGGATTCTCACTCAATGGTGGTTTCTATATTCACGAAGAGTGGGGGCTTGAGATATTTTACAACCAGTATTCCAATTCAAATAATGATGATTTTAATAATATTAGACTTATCAATCAAGCCGAACCATTTATCAGACGGATGAAATCTTCCTATGGCGCTCTTGCTGTCTGGTCTCCATTTTATGGAAAAATTAATACATTTAATCAGATCTTTTATTTTGACTGGTCATTTGCAGCTGGATACGCACAAGTCGTAGCTGATAGTAATATTAAAACTGTTACCGTAAACAATGCGCCCAACGCTTATAATACAGAGATTTATAATGGGGCGGTTTTAAAAACGAAATTAAAATTTCATCTAAAAGAGAATATTCATCTTGGCCTTGAATATATGAATACCTATTATATGGCGCCTGGACCACAAAATCCAAACAAAGACAAAATGAGAACAAATACAGATTTGATATTAAGTATCGGCTTTTCCTATTAAAGGTTTCTTATGAAGATTATTTTTTATATTTTATTTTTTTTGAATTCAATTCCTTCATTTGCTGAAGAGAAAAAATCTTTCTCTTCAGCACTTGAAGATAAAAAGTATTACTTTTCAGCTTTGAATGAGTTTTTTATTGAAACGTATAATCGTGAAATTCTTAATAGCGATTTAAAGAAACTAGAGTCCCTTCTCTTTTATACAGGGATTGAACTTCTTGAGGATTACGATTCTGAGCTGCTATTAAAGTATCCAACATCGAGTACGAGATTTATACTTGGAAGAAAAGCTTTCCAGGAAAAGAAATTTAAGCTTTCCTTAGATCATTTCTCTAAAATTCATCCCAGTCATCGCTATTATCCGGAGGGTAAGTTATTAGAGGCGCAGGTCTTTAATGCTCAGAATAAACTCAAAGAAAGAGGGGATTCATATCTTGAGTGCCAAGTTTCTGCGGAAAAAAATGAATCCAATGCTCAGAACGAAAAAATAAAAAGATATTATCGAATGGTCTTTGAAATTTGCTTGGTTAATAAAGCTCGTCATCACTTTAAGATGGAAGAGTACAAACAGGCGTTAATTGCTTATGATCGAATTCCGAAGAAATCTTATAAGTGGCCTTATCTTTTACTTGAGAAGGCTTGGGTTTATTATCAAATGGGTGATTACAATAGGACATTGGGTCTATTGACCACTTATAAATCACCTCTTCTTGATACATATTTTTTCCCGGAAGCTGAATACTTAGCAGCTCTTACTTATTTCAAACTTTGCCTCTATGAGGATAGTCTTATTATTGTAAATCAGTTTTATCAGTTTTATCGGCCTAGGTTCCAGTCATTGGATCAAATTTTAAAAAAGAATAGATCGTCTCAGAATTATTTCTTTAATATTATGTTTCGTCCTGATGAAGAGTTGATTAAAGAGGGCGAATTTGTAGACCAAATCCTAACTCGAATGAAAAAACAAACTAGATTCAGTTTGGATTTCAACGCCATCTTTAAAATTGAGCAAGAGATAAAAAGAATTGAACAGAATGAAAAAGGCGTTATCAAGGATAAACTGTTACCACACCTGAAAGAAGTAAAAGAGAACCTCATTACTAAAATTAACTACAATGCAAAGACTGATATTTTTCAATTTCTTGATTCGATTCCATTTATTTCTCAGGAGCTATTTAAATTAAATTTAGAAATCATTTCTAGAAAAAAAGATCTCGTTTATTTTAACAAGCGTCTTATCGCGGATAGAAGCCGAGGAGATTATTCAAATATTAAAAGATCTAGGTTTGAATATTTTTGGAAGTTTGATGGTTCTTTCTGGGCCGATGAATTAGGTGATTATTCAATGGGACTTAAGTCTAATTGCCAAACAATCAGAAATGAAAAAGTTGAAGAGGAGTAATTCATGAGATTCTTTTTTTATATTTTGGGTTTTTATATGATGTCTCTTGCCTATGGTGATGAACAAAAAGTTATCTACCAATATAAAAAATACGAAAAATTTGATCTTGGAAATTTAGAAGTTAAAGGGCAACTGATTGCTCCTGGAGATATTTCCGTTCGTGAAAGAGAGAGAAAAAGGTTTGAAATGGACCTCTTTAATAGAGACAATTTTGACTCTTTTATTGCTAAGGATGTTGAGTCTTTACGCTAATCTATTCAGGTACTTAGCGCGACAATTTAGCCCACTTTCTGAGTCGGTATGAGTTTAGTGTTGCAACTAAAATTGGGCACCGACCTTTTAAATTATGTGAACATTTGAAATTTACAATTTTACTTACTTGAGCAGTTGAGTTTTGTTTTAAGGAGTGTAGAATTCGTTTTAATAAGTTCTTTTAGATTCTTCTGTTGGACGTTATCTCAAGTTGCACGTTTGTTGATGTCTGGAATCTAGAGAAATTAAAGACTCTTCGAGTCTGTTCTGGAAAAAAATGAAATTCTTTTCAATCGCAATCAATGTTCTAAAAAACGAATGTTGTTCTTCATTTACCCAATCTTATATTTCTCAAACCAAAAACGGATCTTTTTAAGGGGGATGGCTTATGGAAGAAGTCGTATCAAATCCAATTGTACAAGAAAACATTATTCAGTGGGCAGCTAGATTCATGACTGAAGGTGGTATCTTCATGTGGATCATTGCAGTTGTCTGGTGTGCCGGTGTCGCAATCGCTATGGAAAGGATTAAATCATATTTCAAGTTTGACATCGATGGAACGAGTCTTATGGGTAACATCAAGAAGAATGTTATCGGTAATCAAGTGCAGGATGCTATTCAAACTTGTACAGAATCCAGTGCCCTTCTCCCATTCGTCATGAAGAACGGATTAAAAAGGGCAAATCAATCTAAAGAGCAAATTCAGGATGCCCTGGAAGCAAGTATCCTGGAAGCAGTTCCAAAGATTGAAAAACGTCTCTCTTATCTCGCTCTCGCCGCAAATCTTTCAACACTCTTAGGACTTCTAGGCACTATTCAAGGCCTTATTCAGTCCTTTGCAGCAGTTGCTCAGGCGGAGGCCTCTCAAAAAGCACAGCTACTTGCAGAAGGTATTGCAGTAGCTATGAACACGACGGCCCTCGGACTTGTTTCGGCAATCTCTCTGATGGTTATTCATTCTTTCTTGATGGCAAGAGGAGAAAAAATGATTCAAGAGATTGAAGAAAATTCAGTCAAACTTCTAGACCTTTTGGCAACTAAGAAAGGTTCAAGCTCAATGGATAGAGCAGCTTAATTAAGGAATTATTTATGAAAGTCGGGCATAAAATGAAAAAACCTGAAAAACTGAACTTGGTTCCAATCCTGGATTCAGTATTTATCTTCATCTTCTTCTTGCTGATGTCAGCACAGTTTGTAGATGTTTATGAAATAGGTTCATCTGTTCCGATGATGAAAGAGGCCAAAAACGAGAAACAGGAGAAGGATCCCCTGAATCTCACGCTAGAGGTAAGTAAAACTCAGATTGTAGTAAAGACAGGTCTTCGTTCACCTCGCTCAAGGACTTTTGCATCTGAGCAAAAGAAAGAGATAAGGGATTATCTTACTGAGCTCAAAAGGCAGCATCCAAAGGAAAATACGATGATCCTTAAAGCTGATCCGAAGATCTCTTTCCAAAATCTGGTTACAGTCATCGATACTACTCAGAAAGAGAAAGGCAGCAAGGAAGAGCTTTTCTCTCAAATCGTTTTTGATAATAACGGAGTGAAGTAATATGAAGAAGCGATTTGCTAGAAGAAAAAATAGGGAGGCAATTGATGTAGATATTACATCTCTCCTAGATATCCTTACTATTCTTTTAGTGTTCTTATTAAAAAGTTATAACGCCTCAGATTTAAAATTGGATCTTCAAAGAAATCTTGAGATGGCCGATTCTGATGCCAGGGCAATGACTCGGTATGCACCAGTTGTTCAGGTAAACAAAGAAGCAAAGGTTTATTTGAATAACAAAGAAATTGGCAGACTTCCCGCCTCTGGTGAAATGGCAGTATTAACTGAAGCATTGAAAAAAGCAAAAAAAGGGATCGTTGATGATAACCAAAAGAAACCGGCCAACCAGCAAACAAATATAGATCTTGTAAACCTGGTTTTCGATAAAGAAATGGACTACGAAATAGTTCAAAGAGTTATGCATGATTCAGCTCTTGCTGGATACTCCCAGTTTAAGTTTATTGTAAAAGGGAATTATTAAGATGAAGTTATTCTGTCTTTTTTTCTTTATTTATCAATTGGCAACTGCTTCTACTGAGAAGAAAGAAAGCCGTTGGCATAAATTAATGCTTTTGGTTAATCAGGAGATGAAAATACTTGAAAGTGCAAAAAGAAAGGGAGTTGAAATAAAATATAGAATGCTCGAACTTCACTCTGAAAAGTTGAAATTAATCCACGAAAAAAACAACAAAGAATTCCTGGAGTCTAGTAGAGTCACTGGTACATCACAAAATAAAGAAACTTTTTTCTCTGAAACAAGAAATTATTATAATTTAACAAAAGAATTTGGAAATAAAATCTTAAAAGAAGAAGTTAAAAACGGCCGAAAGGCGGAAATACTATATGCCCTCGCACTTAATTCGAGAGACTACGGTCGTGATAATATTACTGAAAAATATCTTCTTGAAGTCCTATCATTAATAAATAATTCAAAAAATTCATTAAAGCATCATGCTGAAACAGCTCTTGCTGATTTTTATTATAACGAAAAAAAATTTCCTGAAGCAATTGAATTATATAAGAGTGTCATTAAAAATACTGAAGATGACTGGATGACTAAGCATTTATTCAATTTGTCTTGGTGCTATTTAAAAAATAGAGAATTTGATAAAGCAATAGAGACAATAAAACTTTCTTATTTTGAATCAAAAGATCCTGCTTATATAAATGTTAAGGATCAAGCGCTCGAAAATATAGGATCATTTTATGTCTATGCAGGAAGGCCATTAGACGGTTTAGCTTTTTACATAGAGAATGAAAAAAATCCACTTCCGTATTTATTACCTATGGCGCTTAAAGCATCAGATAAAGGTCACGAAAAAGAAACAAGAAGAATTCTTGATGCTGCTAGAGAAATGATCAATAAAAAAGAACTACACCAGCATCAAGAAGAGTTACTTCATACTTACCTTGATTTTTATCGTCATTACAATCGTTTTGTAGACCATGAGTTAATCTCTAAAGAACTCGTTTCTTATTATAAACTAGCAGAAGCAAAAAGAGAGGATTCAAAAAGATCGAAATTGGCCATTGATTTTAAAGATGATGCTATCGAAAAAATTCGAACAACAGCTGGTTTCCTCCAAGTTAAACTATCTAAGGATATTAAAAAAGATGATTCTCAGTTTGATGCAGAAGAACTCAGAATTGTGCTTGATTACTTTGATCATCTTATTCAATTAGATAAAAAAAGAAAGCCGGAGTATCTCTATTTCAGAGCAGAAACATATTATTCTGTTAACAATTTTAACCTTGCAGCAAAAAGTTATGTTGAGGCGGTTAATGATTCAAAACAAGCTAAGGATATAGCCCTATTAAGAAAATCGTTAAATTCTCTATTATCATTAACTGGTCAAGAAGTTTTAAACAAAGAAGATAATAAGAAATATCTAGTCTTCACTTATTCTGAACATATAAAAAATTGGCCGAGAGATGAAAAGTCTCTTGCGATCTATCCAAAACTTATTGAAATCTATCTTGAAAGTACGAATGACACTAAAGCTTCTGAGGTTATCTCTTTTTACAATAAATCATTCCCAGAAAATATTAAAGACCAGCAAGTTTTCATGACCAAAGTTCTGGATCAGCTGATTGATAAGAAAAACACCATCAAACTTAATCAATGGATCACAGTTTTTAAAAATGGTTTTTTGTCATTTCCTAAAGAAACGATAGAGAAAACAGAAATAGTCCTGGGAAATCTACTTTTTATGGAATATCAGGATTTGGCAAAAAATGGTCAAAAATTAAAAGCTGCAAAGGGGTTTGAAGGTTTATATTTCCATAAACTTTACCCGGATAAAGTAAAGTCACAAGCAGCATTCTTTGCCTCAATGGCGTATTTAGAGTTAGGAGAAACAAAAGATTTTTATATTTGGCAATTGAATTCACATTCAAAGATGGCCGAAACCGAAAGATTAGAAAGAAGAAAAGAGCAACTCGCTATGATTGAGCGCACGTATCGTTTACAAGATTTTACGACTTCTTACAAATTGTCAGAGTTTTTGCTTAAACAATTTTGTTCAATTAAAGATGAAATTCAGGATCGTTTTTTTGAAGTTGCCATCATGACTTCTCTTGTGGAGGAGAATGTTTCAGACTCGGAGAGGATCGTAAAAGAAAATTCTTCTTGCCTCAAAAATGGAGGGTTATCTCTAATCAGTCTTTCTCAAATTTATCATTTTTATGAGAAAAAAGGTGACTACTACAAATTAAGATCATTTGTTAAGCGAAACTCTGTTGAGCCTTTTTTAACTCAATTTAGATATAGTATCCAAAAAATGTTCTGGGAAAAGAGTGATTTAAATATAAAGGAAAGTATTAAGAGCGATCTTTTGCTTACAAAAAATGATGAATCTCTCAAGTGGCTCAAAGAGATAGACCTTTTTCAAAAGGCTCAAAAGGATCTTGATGTTTTGAAAGAGGTTAAAATTTGGGAAAAACCAATTTTTGATCCTGAAGCGTTCAATCGTTCATTAGAAGATTATCTTGTTCAAGTACAAAATTTTAAACAGAATTATGACATTATTTTAAATAGCGACCAAACTGATTTAGCTATTCTCACTTCTAAAATTTTTATTGTTCTTTTTGATCATGTAGGTCTCACCATTCAGTCCTTATCTCCCAAAGGAATGACAAAAGAGGTGTCTGAATCGTTTAAGCTTGCGATGAAAGATGTATCGAGACAATTTACTCAAGCATCTCAGCTTTATTCAGCTAATTTAATGAAAGTACTTGGAGAAAAAGAGATACTTTCTCGCGGAGGTCGATTTATTTCTTCTATAAATGGAATTGAAAATCCTGTTTTCTCATTTAGTACAGGCCTAATCATGGATAAGACTAGGGAATAATTATGAAAATCTTAATTTTGTTATTTTTTGTAGTTTCTTGCTCTTCTTCAAGAATTGAAAGAAAAATCGAAGACATTACCTGGGACACTCTTGCAGATGAAACTTATTTAAGATGGGGTGAAGAGCGTCTCAATAAACACGCTAATCCAAATCATAAAGTTGTTCAATGCCATCAGGGCGAGGTTAAGCAAACCTTAAATCAATTTCGTACTAGCTTTACAGCAAAAGAAAATGATCAATATTACTGGTTACATTTAGGAAATTGCTACTTTCTAAACGATTCTTGGTTAAAGGCAGAGTTTTACTACCGTCTTTTTTTGGAGGAAAATAAGGCTCCAACCTTGAAATCGGTGGCCCTTAATAATCTTGGGCTTATTTATCTTAAATATGAACAATGGGAGAAGGCAAAGACTTATCTCCAACAGTCATCGCTCTTGGCGCCACGATTCAAAGTACCAAAATTTAATTTGGCACAGGTTTACTTGCAATTTGGTCATCATGATAAAGCGATAGAGATTTTAACTAGCAATACCTTTAATGGTGATAAGGATATTGATGTCTACTTTTCTTTAGCTAATGCCTATCTTTTTAAAGGGGATATAGCTAAATCGAAGTATTATTTTTCATTAATTCCTTCGGAGCAATTTTCAAGAGAAGATATTGCTGCAACTTATGCCCTTTTTCTTTTGAAATTAGGCTATAATAAAGAAGCTTTTTCTATCATGGATAGAAGAGATCGTTCAAATGTACTTGAGGTTACTGCTATTTCTCAGAAAATTGAAAAGTTACTCCTTCAAAGAATGAAAGAGGAATAATATGAAGACGGCAACACTATCAGGAAACTTTTTACTAAAATGCCTCGATCATCGATTGGTGGAGAGTCTTATTTTAGATAAGAAAAAAATGATTATTGGTTCATCTGAACGATGCGATATTCAACTTAATGATAAGTCCGTTTCTTCACTGCATGTCTTTATTATGATCCATCAGGATGGATTTCTTATTAAAGATCTTTATTCAGAGTCTGGTCTTTTTCTAAATGGTAAAAGGGTTCAGGAGTCTTCTGTTTATCCTGGAGACAGGATCACTGTCGGAACATTAAGTTTTGTAGTGGAATTGTTACCAGGCGAAGCACCTGTTTTTAATCCTGATCATGAAATTGAAGCACTTGAAGTGCCTTCGTTTGTTGAATTGCCTGAAGAACAAGGTCTTACATTTATTGATGGCGAATATTGCAATATAACCTTTGATGAATCTTATTATAGGCCACTGACCGATATCCCCAAAATCGATTTGATCAAAGATTATGTAGAGCTTGATTCTACCGAAATCCCTTTGGATATTGCTCACTCTACTAAGGGTAAGCGTCTTGAAGTTATTAATTACGTAAATGGAAATATTATTGATGTTTCTTATATTGAACTTAAGGATGGGGAGTATTCTTTAACCTCACAGAAAAAATCAAAGTTTGATATTACTTTTCACACGATTAGTAAGGTTAAAATATTTTCTATAAAAAATAATGTCCTTAAGTTTTTTTCAAACGACATCCTTTCACCTTCAAAAGATTGGTCTCAAATTACTTTAGATGCTCCAGTTTTTTTAACTTTCGGGGCAGAGCAAGTTTCATTTCGATTAGTTGATCATACAGTTCAGTGGAGTGGACTACCTGCTTTTTACCGCGACCGAGAATTCTTAAAGCAAGGGTCAAAAATATTTGCGACCGTTTTTTTTCCATTACTCCTTTTGTTGTTTGTGACTATCCCTCAAAACCAGGACATAAAGGAAGAAATAGCAGTTGTTTATAAACTTCCAGAAAAATTCGTGAAACCAGCTGAAGACGTTGAAAAATCCGAACTCAAAGCAGAAGAAATCATCACTAAGACGGAAAACACTGGGCATAAAGAAACAAACCAACCAAATCAAAAAGTTGAGTCTGCCCAGGCTTCATCTCATCAGAAGGTTGTGGCGAAGGCAACTGCTCCAGCTCCAGCAGCGAAAGCTCCTGAGGTGGCACCAGTTAAAGCTTATGAATTTAAATCATCTGTTGCCTTCAATTCACTTGTTGGAGATGCTCCAAAAATTAATGCACAGGGATCCTCCGCTAAAAATGCACTTAAGGACTCCAATTTTAATACGGGGTCTTCAGATACTGGGGCGCTTGTCGCTGGTGCCGATATCGGGGTTTCAAAGTTCAATGGTTCAGATAAAAAAGGAACTGGGGCAGCTTCCTATGGTTCAAGAGGTCTCGCCACCAAGTCGGGGTTTGATTCTTCTTATTTAGAGCCAAAAACTGTCGTCCTCGGTTCAATGGATCCTGAATTATTACGTAAGATACTAAGAGAGTACATTCCTCAGTTCCGCCATTGTTATCAAAAAGAACTTATTGGGCATTCTGATAAAATTAAAGGAATCATCGATCTTAACTTTACTATTTCAGCGGCCGGTAAAGTCTCAAAATACAATATTGAGGTAAAAGACGCTCAATTTTCGCAAAAAGGGATTGGTTGCATGGGTGAAGTCCTCAGCCTTATTGATTTTCCTAAACCAAAAGGCGGAGGTCTTGTGGATGTAAGACAGCCACTTAATTTCTTTGCTGAAACAGAAAAGATCTAAGCCGCCAAAAGAACTTCTCTGCGCTCTTTTCTGGGTTGGGGAAGGGGTTTGACGTTACTTAGTTGTTGATGATTTTTTATGACTCTTTTCTGTAAATAAATTTCGATTTTTTTAACCATCTGAGGATTTGTTGAGAACCTAAATGTTCCTTTTTCCCCAGAGAAAGTTGTCCATTCAATTTTTCCGCTAAAAAATAAAAATTTAGGAACAGTAATTTCAAAATAAGAAAGTTCGTTAATTTTCCAAGTGTCTCCCATTTCTTTCTTTGTGAATAAATGTGACCATGCCCCTTTTAATAATTTAATTTTGTCATCATAAATTTCTAGTTTTGATGTTGGTCCTTGGAGAGTGTAGAAAATCAATTTTGCCTCCTGTGAATGGTAGTTTCTTATCGAATAAAAAAATGAAAAACATGAACCCATTTTTAAGAATATTTTTGGATCATTTTTTTATTTACGGTGGAAAAGATCTGGCCCATCCAGAAGACAATTCAGCAATCTATTAATTCGAAAAATTCGCGATCAAAACCTTCTTTAAAAATGAAAGTTTCAAGCACATACAATGATGGGGGAAGTTCTAATTAATTGATTTTCATAAATTGTAGATAAAATCGAAATCTATTGCCCCGGCCTCTTGATTTTCCAGGGCAAATTTTTCCCTATTATAGAAGCTTTCTCGCCGTCTTGAACCTGAGTGCAGCTGTTGACCTTTAGATCGTTTGTAAAGTTCGTCCTTGAACTTAGCTGTGTGATGTAAGATTTTGTTAAAATTTAGGCATTTTCTCGAGAAAATTTATCGGACTTTCCACTAAATCTAGTTATAAAAACCGTCAAAAAAATGTCGAAACCACTATATGTAGTTTTTTCTCTTTTCAAATGTCAGATCAACCACTACGCTAAATTTAAGACAGAAAAACAACACCACCACACACATCATGAAGAAGGAGCTGGGGTATGAGCATGGAGCCACTACTAAAACAAAGTAACGATCGATTTGTACTTTTCCCGATTAAGTATCACGACATCTGGGACATGTATAAAAAGGCGATGGCCTCTTTTTGGACAGCGGAAGAGATTGATCTTTATTCCGACTTAAAAGATTGGGAATCCCTTAACGAGCAAGAGCGTCATTACATTTCTCATGTCCTTGCGTTCTTTTCAGCTTCAGACGGTATCGTTAATGAGAATCTTGCACTTCGTTTTTATAACGACGTCCAGATTCCGGAAGCACGCTCCTTTTATGGTTTTCAGATTGCGATGGAAAACATCCATGCTGAAACATACGGGCTTCTCATTGATACATATATCAAGGACCCAGCTAAAAAAGATTATCTCTTTAAAGCTATCGATAATATTCCGTGTATTAAAAAGAAAGCTGACTGGGCCATGAAGTGGATCTACGGAAATGGTTCTTTTGCTGAAAGACTTGTGGCGTTTGCAGCTATTGAAGGAATTTTCTTCTCTGGTTCTTTCTGTTCAATTTTCTGGTTAAAAAAGCGCGGCCTTATGCCTGGTCTCACTTTCTCTAATGAGTTGATCTCTAGAGACGAGGGTCTTCACACAGACTTTGCTTGCCTACTTTATAAGAACTACATCACAGACAAGCCTTCCGAGTCTCGCATCCGCGAACTCATTACTGAAGCTTTAGAGATCGAGTGTGAGTTCATCACTGAAGCTCTTCCAGTTTCGCTTATCGGTATGAACGCCGAGATGATGAAAGAGTATATTAAGTTTGTGGCCGACAGGTTGATGAGATCTCTTGGTTACGGCGAAATGTATGGCGCTAAGAACCCATTTGACTGGATGGAATTAATTTCAATGCAAGGTAAAACAAATTTCTTTGAAAAGCGTGTTGCTGAATACCAAAAGGCTGGAGTGATGAACTCTACAAAAGAGCCTGCAGGTGCCCAATTCGCTTTTTCAACCGATATGGATTTTTAAGGAGTAGACAATGTTCGTTCAAACACGTTCAGGTAAAAGAGAACCAGTACAATTTGATAAAATCACCCACCGCATTTCTCAACTTACTTATGGATTAGATCAAAAGTATGTTGATTCAATGCAAGTTGCAAAAAGAACGATCAACGGTCTTTTTGACGGCATTACGACTGAAGAATTGGATAATCTCTCAGCGGAAGTTTCTGCTTATATGACTTCAGTTCATCCGGACTACGCTCGCTTAGCGGGAAGAATTGCGGTAGCGAACCTGCACCGTTCAACTTCAGATTCTTTCATGGAAACATTTGAGAAACTATACGGTTACAGAAATGAATTCACTGGCGAGCATCAGCCACTTATCTCTGAAGAGATTTTTGGGTTTGCTAATCAGCACAAAGACAGAATCATGAAAGAGATTGCTTATTCTCGTGATTTTGAATTTGATTACTTTGGATATAAGACTCTTGAAAAATCTTATCTACTAAAAGTGAATGGGAAAATTGTTGAGCGTCCTCAGCATTTATTTATGAGAGTTGCCCTAGGAGTTCAGATTGGAAACATCGAAGAAGCTATTAAAACCTATCATCTTATTTCAGAGGGCTGGTTCACACATGCTTCTCCGACTCTTTTTAATGCCGGTACTAATAAAGCGCAGATGTCGTCATGCTTCTTGGTAAGCATGAAGGATGACTCGATTGATGGAATTTATGAGACACTAAAACAGTGCGCTCTTATCTCCCAGTCAGCAGGTGGAATTGGTCTTTCAATCCACAATATTCGCGCGAAGGGTTCTTTCATCAAGGGAACAAATGGAACTTCGAATGGTATCGTTCCTATGCTTCGTGTGTTTAACGATACCGCTCGCTACGTCGATCAAGGTGGTGGAAAGAGAAAAGGTGCATTTGCTATTTATCTTGAGCCTTGGCATTCAGATATCGAAGATTTCTTAGAGTTAAAAAAGAACCACGGTAAAGATGAACTTCGTGCCCGTGATCTTTTCTATGCACTTTGGATCAATGATCTTTTCATGAAGAGAGTTGAAACAGATGGAGAATGGACACTTATGTGTCCAAATAAATCCCCAGGTCTGGCGGACTGCTACGGTAAAAAGTTTGAAGAACTTTATGAAAAATATGAAAAAGAGGGGAGGGGCCTCAAAACTGTTAAGGCACGTGACCTTTGGTTTAAAATCATTAGCTCTCAGATTGAGAGTGGCTCACCTTTCATGCTTTATAAAGATGCGGCTAACGAGAAATCAAACCAAAAGAACTTGGGAACAATCAAATCATCAAACCTTTGTACTGAAATTATTCAATACACTTCAGACAAAGAAATTGCAGTTTGTAACTTGGCCTCAATCGCTCTTCCTAAGTTTGTTGATAATGGAAAGTTTGATCACAAAAATCTTTTCGATGTGACTTATCAAGTGACTAAGAACTTGAACAAGATTATCGATCTTAACTACTACCCAGTAGAAGAAGCTCGTTACTCTAACATGAAAAACCGTCCCATTGGGATTGGTGTTCAGGGTCTGGCCGATGCTTTCTTTAAAATGAGAATGCCATTTGATTCAGAAAGTGCCCGCACACTTAATAAAGAAATCTTTGAGACTATTTATTTTGCGGCATTATCTGCTTCTAATGATCTCGCTAGAGAGTTTGGTCACTATGATTCATACAAAGGCTCACCAATGTCTGAAGGCGTTCTTCAACACGATATGTGGGGCGTAAAACCTTCTGAGCGTTGGGACTGGAATGGATTACGTGCAAAAATTAAGCAATATGGAGTACGTAACTCGCTTCTCATGGCCCCTATGCCAACGGCCTCTACATCTCAAATTCTTGGCAATAACGAGTGTATTGAGCCAGTAACCTCAAACATCTATACACGCCGAGTTCTATCTGGAGAATTCGCCGTTGTTAATAAGCATCTTGTTAAGGATCTTATTCAGCTTGGGCTCTGGAATGAGGAAATGAAGGACAGGATCATCGCTCACAATGGATCAGTCCAATACATTCCAGAGATTCCTGCTGAATTAAAGGAACTTTATAAGACGGTTTGGGAAATTAAACAGAAGTCTATTCTTGAGATGGCAGCTGACCGTGGTGCCTATATTGATCAGTCTCAGTCTCTAAATATCCATATGGAAGATACTAATTTTGGTAAACTTTCTTCTCTTCATTTTGCTGCCTGGAAGCTTGGGCTCAAAACGGGTATGTATTATTTAAGAACGAGACCAGCAGTTGATGCTATTAAGTTTACAATTAAAGAAACTACTAAATCAGCAGCTGACCAAGAAGCAGCAATGGTTTGTTCATTGGATAATCCAGAAGCTTGCGTTTCTTGCGGCAGCTAGGTTTTTTCTGTCAGGGCCACCTCACGATGGATGTTGTGAGGTGGCTTTTTTTTTAGATTAAATTGTAACCCATTTCTGGTCGACGAAGTTCCAGAGGGATATTACTAGTATTTTCAGGAATCGGCTGGTGAGGGCCAAGCGGAAATTCAGTGCGTAAATTTTTTTTCCTAAATCGAATGGTGGTTGGATTATCCAGAGTCTTAATATCAAATCCCTTCTTTCTTAACTCCCCAAGAGCATCACGAAGTTCAAGCACAAGACCTTTTGAGTAGATATTAACACCTTCAAGATTTGTATGTAGTGAGAGGCCCTCAGGTTTAAGAACTCTTAAGATTTCACTAAAGAGTTCAAATTTATACTTTATGTGTGGGATAGTATTTTGTGAATAGATGAGATCAAACTTTGCGTCATCGTAGGGAATCTTTCCGCCAAAATCGAGGTCTTGAAAGACAACATAGGGAAGTTCAAGCTGATCAATTTCTTCTTTGTTAAATATTCCAAATTTAAGAGCAGTTAAGATAAAGCTATCTCGACGATAAAACGTATGCGTTTTTTCTTTGTTGATTCCATAAAATTCAATATCCGGAAATCTTTTTTTAAGTTCCATTAAAACTCTTCCGTTACCGATTCCAATTTCCATTATTCTAGTTTTTTCACCCGCCAGACGATTTCTTTCAAAGATTTCTTGAATCATTGTTTCAAGATTATAAGGGCCTATTAGTTTATCGAGCTCAGTAATAGAGTGTGAACGATCTTCGTTATATTGAAGATTTTTATACTGTTCCATATGGACAGTTTCTACATCAACATTAGTTTGAAAGTAGAGTAGGACACAAAATCCAACGATCAAAATTGAGGTTATGAGTAAAAAATTCCGTAGGGCCATGACTTATTCTACAACTGATGAGTTAAACTTATCTAGAACTTCTGTATGATTTGCTAAATTCTGTCTCACTGCTTTTATAAAGTCCCCAACCGGCGTAGCAATATTATATGACTTATTTGGATCCGTATTTAAAGTGATAGCAGTCTGCCTTTTGACTATTCCTATCACTTGACCATTTTCGCTAAGTAGCGGCCCACCAGAATTTCCAGAGGTAATAGGAGCATAAAACCTTAGTTGGCCAGCTCTCAATAATAAACCTCGTCCTTGGGAATAGTGAATGCCAAGACCAGCACTATTTCCGATGGCGGTTGTTACAGTATCATCCCAGGTTGATCCTTCGGGTAATTGGCCAAAGAGCTTTAGAGAAGGACCTTGGGATAGAGAGACTTCATATTTTACGCCAGGACAAAATAAACAATCTCTTTTTGTTTTGATTTTATTTTTCATCTCGATCAAACAGACGTCTTGTTCAGTATTACAGTAGTGAACCCTCTTACATTTAAATGTTTCACCTTCATAATTCCTAATTTCAAAATCATCGCATTCCGTTGTATTTTCAAAGTTACTATCGAGTACATGTAAGTTTGTTAGTACGAGATTATTGCCAATACTGAAAGCTGTTCCACGACGGGACATCTTTTCTTCATTTGATCCAAATTGTGATGGAATCATTTCAAAAACAGCATTCGCGGAATTTAAGTATTGTTGATACTTTTCCTTCGTTACAATAGTTGTTCCTCCATTGGAACTGAACTCACCATTTTTATCAATTTTCGTTACTTGTACTATTTGATCTCCATTTTCAAGGGTCTTATTTCTGGGTGAATAAAGATCGAGTGGTGGTGTTATAATTCTCTCAGGAACAACGGATCTGGCCAAAAGGGCACCTGAATAAAGAAAGGCAAAAAATAATATTTTCATTAGGGTTAAGCTTAGTCCTTTAAGGGATTTTTTTGTGAAGAAGCCTTCATCATGAGTAAAAGTTTCATATCGATAGCTTTGACAGCTTTGCTGGAAGTTCATAAAATTGATTGATATTAAGTATTTAAGGAGTTTTATGAAATCCATCATAACGGTCTTATTAGTCACCCTTTCGCTTCCAGTTTGGGCGAATAAAGTGGGGGTGGGGATTTCTCTTGGAAACCCAACAGGTCTTAATGGTAAATACTGGAAGGATTCAACCCATGCTATCGATGGCGGTTTTGCCATGTCCTTGGGACACTCCACAAATGTCAGTGTTCACTCAGATTATCTTTTTCATCGGCCGGAATCATTTTACTTGAATGATATTTATGCTCTTGATTTGTACTACGGAGTCGGAGGACGCATGGAGTTTTCTGATTCTCCTGAAGTAGGAGTTCGAGTTCCCGTTGGCCTTCTTTACAACACCGAAAATAGACAATCTGATATTTTTGCAGAGGTCGCACCAATTGTTGATTTTATCGGAAGAACTGGTCTAGAGCTTCATTTACTATTTGGAGCTAGATACTATTTCTAAGTGACTGATCGATTCTAATGATCAGAGAAGTAAGATAAGAAGTTACTTTATCTTATGTATGATTTTGATTTTTCTTGAATTGATTTCAGTAATTATGATTTCTCCCTCAAGATATTCAGCTTTTGTCATTTCATTCGCTGATTTGATCCTAATGCTATAATTGGCATTAAATTTTACTTCTGAATTTACACCTTTCAACAGACCGTTCGTGATTTCTAATTTAAGAATAGGATGACGTTCTAAGATGGCGGATATTTGGTTGTCAGACTGAAAGGTCGTAAAATGAAATAAATTTCTAAGATCTAGATTGATTTTAAAAGGTTTTATAAATTGCGGATGTATTTCACCATTAAGATCACAGCCCTCTTTAAACTTAAATTTTATCGATGCTTGTGAATGAGAAGTTAAAATTTGTGCCCAGTTTATTTTCGAATCTTGGCAGTCATCTATTCTAAAATGATTTAATTTTTCTTGGTTTGTTTTTCTTTCGGTAGTAATTGTTTTTAAAATCAATTTGATCGATTGTATTGAATTTTCTTCATCATGTTTGCTAGGATAAACAAAAAATGTAAAAAATAATAACCAGACAATGGGCATAAGCACCTTAAATCATTATGTTTTTAGAACCTTAAGACAAACTTAATTCTACACTCGTCAGGGCCCTAAGGTAAACTTTGAATACTATGAGTGACATATTATTTTTAAGTAAAACCATTCTGATTGTCGATGATGAAATAGATTTGAGAGAAATCATTGCTTCCGAATTTGAGTATCTTGGAGCAAAAGTTTATCTTGCTAACAGTGTTCATATAGCAAAGGTCATTTTATCTCAAGAAAAAATCGATCTTGTTATTTCAGATATCCGAATGCCAGGTGAGACAGGTATCGATTTACTAGATTTTGTTAAAAATCAAAAGATGTTAAATACTTCAGTCATCCTTATCTCAGGTTTTTCGGATATTTCAATCGATGAAGCTTTTAGTAAAGGTGTCGATGGATATATTTCAAAGCCATTTCAATTAGATGAGATAATTGAGACGGCCTGGAAATGTCTTCAGAACTAATTTCTTAACCAGTGACATGTATATCCATTGGGATTTTTCTGCAAATAGTCCTGATGATACTCTTCTGCCAGATAAAATTTGGTTGCCTCAATGACTTCTGTCACTACGGGTTTAGGCCACTTTTTAGAATCGTTAATCTTTTTAATCATCTCAAGAGCGATTTGTTTTTGTTCTTTTGAATGATAAAATATAACAGACCTATATTGAGTTCCCTTGTCATTTCCCTGCTGGTTAACCGTTGTTGGATCATGCATTCTAAAAAAATAACTTAAAAGTTCAGAGTAAGAGAGTTGGGAAGGATCAAATTCAACTTGAATCGATTCAGCATGATTTGATGTTCCCAGTTTTACAATATTATAATTTGGGTTATCGATTCTTCCTCCTGTATACCCGACATTTGTATTAGTCACACCAGGAATTTTCCTGATTATTTCTTCCATTCCCCAAAAGCATCCACCGGCCAGTGTCGCAATTTCTTTTTTCATGACTTTTGCCCCTATAGTATTCGAAAAGAAGATCAATAAAATAAGTAAGTACTTTTTCATAAGTCTATCTTCTATGATTTTACAAGAAGAGGTCAATTTGTTCTGGACCTAATTTTTATGATTAATGTTATACTTTTCTTATGAATGAAAAAGGACCTGAAGGATTTGAAGCTTTTTACTCTTCAATGTATGGGGAGAGGTGGCCTCGTTTAAAGGAAGCACTTCTAGCTCCAAAAAAACATGTTGCGGTTATCAATCCATTCAGTAAATTTCATTTTAAGGATTCCCCTGTACACATCACCGGTGTTTCTTTTGATCACGATGTTCGAGATCATTTTCCTCAACCTGAAAAGACGGAAGAGGGTTACTTTAATTATTATCTTTTGGATGCCGCCAGTATTCTCCCTGTTGAGGCACTAGACCTTCATCCTGGTGAAAAATTAGTGGACCTATGTGCTGCTCCAGGGGGAAAGAGCTTTCTTTGCGCTCTCAAGTTAAAAAATCAAGGTCTACTTGTCTCTAATGATAGATCTGCTGCAAGACGAGCTCGCATTCATAGAATCTTTGACGACTATCTTCCAAAATCTGAGCAAAATAATCACACGATCACAGGCCATGATGCTACAAAATGGAGCCTCTACCAGAAATCAATTTATGATAAAGTTTTATTAGATGCTCCTTGTTCATCGGAACGACATGTCTTGGAAGACTCAAAAGAATTATCCCTATGGGCCCCTGGAAGGACAAAGGCGATAGCTGTTTCTCAGTTTGCTATGCTTGCTTCAGCTTTGGATATCGTAAAAATTGGAGGAACAATTGTTTACTCAACCTGTGCTCTTTCCCAATTAGAAAATGATGACATCATTAAAAAGCTTTACCAAAAGCGTGACGGTAGATTTGAACTTATAAGAAAGGAGTTTCCTTTTGGTGAGCCTACAGAATTTGGATGGCAAGTGCTTCCGGATACAACTGGTTGGGGACCATTTTATCTTGCGATGGTTAAGAGAATTAAGTAATTAAAGTGACCAATTGATTTCTTCTTTACCATTTTCATCTAAATACTTATTTGTTTTTGAAAAAGGCTTAGATCCTAAAAATCCTCGATAAAATGATAGGGGAGATGGATGAACGCTCTTTATAACGAAATGTTTTGTCTCATCTACCTTAGAGGCTTTCTTTTGAGCAGGACCACCCCATAGAATAAAGACGAGATTGTTTTTTTTCTCATTCAGGACTTCAATAATCTTATCAGTGAATTGTTCCCACCCTTTTCCATGGTGACTTCCAGCTTCTCCAGCTTCAACAGTTAAGACAGAGTTTAAAAGAAGAACTCCGTCCCTGGCCCAAGGTTCTAAATGTCCATGTTGGGGTGGATCTATCTTGAGGTCATCCTTTAATTCTTTAAAGATATTGACTAGGGATGGGGGTATTTTAATACCCTTCTTAACTGAAAAACAAAGTCCATGGGCCTGACCTGCACCATGGTAGGGGTCTTGACCAAGAATCACAACTTTGACTTTTTCAAATGGTGTGAGTTTGAAGGCCTCAAATATCTCATTATCCTCAGGATAAATTATTTTCCCCTTTGACCGTTCACTTTGTATAAAATTGACTAGTCCAATCATGTAGGACTTTTCCATTTCCTTAAGTAAGTAGGGGGACCAAGAATCCGGAATCTTATATTTCATTTAGAAATTGTCGTCTAATTTGGATATTTTGGCCAAGAACTTGGCCTAAGGGTGATTTATTACGTAAAATGACTTTATGGGCCCTAAGAGGTATGTCATTTGTGATATTGAGGCAACAGGACTTGATAGCGATCGCGACCTGATTGAGATTGCTCTTATTACATGGGAAGAAGATAGAATTATAGAAGTTTATGAAACACTCATTAATCCCATGAGACCAGTCCCTGAATTTATTTCAAATTTAACATCAATATCGAATCGTGATTTAAAAGAAGCTCCAAAATTTTATGAAGTCGCCGACGCCATACGGATGAGGCTTGATGGAGCAGTCTTTGTTTCCCATAACACTGAATTTGATCTGGGTCTTTTAAGAAAAAAATTTCAAGAAATGGGACAAGAGTTAAAGGTTAAAAACTTTTGTACCTTAAAGGTTGCTCAACTCGAGATTCCAGGTCTCTCAAATTATAATCTGGATGCTCTTTGTAATTTTTTTCATATAAAAATCACTGACCGTCATCGGGCCATTGGAGATGCTAAAGCGACACTTCATCTTTTTAAAGAGTTAATGCAATTAAGATTAAAAGTTTACCCAAAGATATTGTTTCTCCCGCACCATGAAAAATCCTTAAAAAATGTTCCCCATAAGGCGGGTCTCCTTTACTTTAAAAACGACCAAAATAAAGTGATTCGGATGGAAGCCTGTTTTGATTTAGAGAAGACGGGACGAGAGCTTTTAACTGTTAATGAAGCAAATAGAGATTTATTGATTAATACGAAGAGTATTGATTGTGAAGTGACAGGCTCGGCGTTGATTGCTGAGTATAAAAAACTCTTATTTTACCCTTATCGGCCCCATTGGGTGGTTGTTATTGAAAAAGACGTTAATGGTGAAAATTTCTTTAAAGTTATGCCTTATAAAAAAGACCTAAATGGTCTTTGGTTTTTTAAAAATTTTATCGATGCCAGAAATAAAGTTAGGCAACTTGAAAAAGAGTTATTGTCCGATCGATTTATTTATCGCGATAGTGCAGTTTCTAAAGAAGAGATTTTAAAGCATAACCATAGAATTGAAAAACTCTCAAAAGAAGCTAAGTTCCCATCGGAGAATCTTGTGATTGTTGGAGAAGGTCGTCATCTGGGTGAAAAATCTATTGTTGTCGTAAAAAATAATCATGTTCTTGGTTATGGATATGCTGAAGCTGGAGAAGATGAAATATTTTCTAATCCTGAGAGCTTTATTAAACGTAGATTTTTTCATCATTTGGGAGTCGATCTTGCGACCAAAAGATATATTAGAATTTTAAAAAATAGCCGTCAGAAAACAGAGTCTTGGAGAAGTATGTCAGCAGTAGAGTCTGTCTGAGAATGGTGAAAAAGATCTGACTTACAAAACCACAGAACTCAGATATAGTGTCCTTAACTTGGAGATAACGATGAACCCAAAAAATTTCAAATCAACAAAGCGTTTTACTGGCTTCCCATGTACCCATAGGCAATGGCGGGCCGAATCACACTGTAAGTTTGTTCATGGTTATTCCCGTGAGTTTTATTTTGAATTTGCAGCAAACGAACTTACGAAAGAAGGCTGGGTCGTGGATTTTGGGGGGATTAAAGAAATTAAGACGTGGTTAGAATACACTTTTGATCATACTTTTTTAGCTGCTCAAGATGATCCACAGCTAGAAGCATTTAAAAAGTTAGATAAAGAAGGGGCACTCCAGCTTCGAATTCTCCCTAATCCAGGAATGGAAGGTACTGCTCAGTATGTTTTTGAAGAAGCCTCTAAAATCTTAAAAAAGCTTTTTGGAGAGCGCGCCTGGATTACTCTTGTTCAAGTTTCTGAAAATGAAAAGAATTCTGCGATCTATATTCCATGAGCTTTTGGGATGTAATGTGAATTGAGATGTCTTTCCGTGGCAATTGGTGTCTGGATGAAGGTCTTTAGCCAATTGAGAATCTCTCTGTCCATTTCTTCAGGTATATATAGCTGGGTATTCAGTAGGTTGAGTTCTCTTGGTGCGTTTATGACTTTAGACCATTCATTGAAATAATCCTCATTAAAATAATGGATCATGGCAGACTTTAGACATTTTAAAAGATGAATAGCGTAGGCGTTCATGTCTGAGATGAGATACTCAAATTCTCCAGCAAATTTTTCATTAGATAAATCAAAATAATCAAAAGATTTATGGAGAAGACCATAAAATCCGAGTTGTCCCTCAAAACTATCGTTATGATAGTAAAAATGGTCTGCGTGAATCAAATCATGCATAGTAAAACTTAGAGAATCTCGCTCTCCTAGGATATAGTTTTCAATTCGATTATCGCTTATTGTGGTGACACATCTTCTTCCAACAATTTGTTGATTTAAGACTTCCCTGGGTCTTGGAATCCGAAACATGAGTTCAAGCCCATAATTTCCATTGGCCCATTCGACAACTGCTCGATTGACTGAACTTGGAGTTGATCTAAATGTATACTGAGCGAATAAATCTAGAACACTTAAATCCTTTTGAAGCCTCTTTGAGATGTTTGAATCAAAATGAAATGGCAGCTCATTCCATCTTTTACCTGGAATCATTTGAGATTTCTTGTGCGCTCCTAAAAATGTATTTGGGAACCGGTGTGCAAGAAAAACAAGCATATAAGATGCTGTGAATTCGACATC
The DNA here is from genome assembly GCA_947441615.1 of Bacteriovoracaceae bacterium. GTDB lineage: Bacteria > Bdellovibrionota > Bacteriovoracia > Bacteriovoracales > Bacteriovoracaceae > Peredibacter. The sequence goes on from CANEUH010000025.1 coordinate 23,562, forward strand.
TGAGATTTCTTGAGATTGATGTAGATCAAGAAATGGTGCGATGTTGGAAAGGATTTTAGATCCTTCTTCTTGAAGGAGATTTTCCGATACAAGCTTCTTTTTAAACCTACCGGAACGTGATGATGATTTATTAGGTAAAACTGAGTTCATAGTGTAACATTTAACATAGTAACCTAAGGAGGGGAATATGAATTGGGACACTTTGGAAAGAGTGTGGGTGAATTCTGGACGTAACAACAATGTAAAAGTACGTTTTAATGATTGGAACCATCAAATTAAGTATTTTACGATTCTCGGTGAAAGCTCTGACGGTAAGCGACTAATTGGGACCTTAGATAATGGGGAAAAAATGAGCTACTCGAAAAATTCAAAAGGGTGGTCACTTTATTCAAAAGAAGATGAGTTTCGTCCTCGTGCAGTTTAGCCTTTTTTTCTAATATATAGAACTTTATCGACGTCGGCGATTAATTTCCCGGCGTCGTCTTTGACTTCAACTTTAAAGACATAATCCATTTTATTTTGAGTTTCTAAAGTTTTCTTGATTTCGTTTAAATGTTCATCTGTAAGATGAAATTCTGCAGTAACTTTGCCCTTCCCTGGTTTTCTAAAGTTAATGGTCGCTGCCTTATCCCAAACAATATAATCTTTTCCAAGATTTTTAATAAGCATGAGCATGTACCATGGATCTACCATTGCATAAAGGGATCCACCAAATTGTGTTCCCATATAATTTCTATTATAAAAAGTGAGTTTCATCGAGACCCTTGCCTGCCTGAAATCTTTACTCATCTTTTCTAATTTTACTCCCGCGCCAAGAAAGGGGCCGTAGAAGTTGATGAGTTTTTCTAAAAAGCGCTGACGTAATTCAAAAGTATTTATCATAAAACCTTCACATGAGTTTCTGCGTGTGCAATGAGATCACCACTTGGGGATTTTACATCTGCCCTCATGAAGATGAAATTCTTTGTTTTTTTTAAGACAATTGCTTCAATCATACAAAAGATCATCTCTTCCTTAAAGGAACCTAAGAAGGATAAATTCATGGATAAGGTCATGCAAGGACCCTCGGCTGTCATATAGGAGAGTGGGCCAAACACTTCATCTATGCAAGCTCCAAGCATCCCACCCTGATAAAGTCCCACAGGATTAGTGAATCGCTTTTGAAAGGGAACTTTGGCGACCATTTTTTGACCAGGTAGAATCTCAATATACTCCAATCCCAATTCACTTAAAGTGGGTGGAGGAAGTGTTAGATTCCCTGGAAATTCATTTAATTTTTTTAACCATTTTTCATGAATTGTCATTTTTTGATACTCTTTAAATATAGTTTTAAATTTTGTGTGACGAGTTCGGGATTATCATTAATCCTAGCAAGCTGTATACTTCCTTGAATGAGCGCCATTGTCCCAATTACGGCATCTTGCTTGGGGATCTTCACTTCAATTTGTTTAAATTGTTTTGATAACCAAGATTTTTGTAGTTCATGAAGATTTTTTATTTCAATTTGAAGTTCAGGCTCAACGAGGTGCCACTCAAGACTTAAGGCACCAACAGGACAGACTCTTTTTTTCTCACAGATCCAAGTTTGAAGTTTTTTAACATAGTTTGTAATTTGTTTTTCTGGTGTTAGGTCTTCGTATTTTTTTGTCCAAGAGACAAAGGCCTCTTGGTAGAACCGGTAGAGCTCTATGGCGAGAATCTTTTTAGATGGATAGTGGTGGAAGAGGCTTGCTTTCTTTATGTTTAGTGATTCTGCCAATTCCTGTAGACTAAAGCCATTGAGGCCTTTCGCCAAAACCATTCGACTCGCTTCATGTAAAACCTGAGTCTTAGTTGAATTGTTAGACATAAACCCTTTTTGATGTATAATATATTAACCTACCGACCGGTAGGTTGTCAACGAGGGGATTATGAAAAAAGTGGCAATCATTTGTGGCTCAAGAACACCGTTTGTAAAATCTATGACTCACTTTCAAGGGAGTTCCAATCAGGATTTATTGAGTTCCGCTCTCAATGATTTAGTTTCAAAGACGAGATTAGAAGGAAAAACATTGGGTGATGTGATTCTTGGGACAGTCATGAATCACCCATTTGATTGGAATTTATCTAGGGAAGTCGTTTTAGGTAGTCAATTATCACCAGAAACACCCGGTTTAAATATTCAGCGCGCCTGCGGAACAGGACTTGAGGCAGTGAATCTCATCGCTTTAAAAATCACTTCTGGTCAGATTGAGGCCGGGATTGCCGGAGGGTCAGATACTAATTCGGATATTCCATTAATTGGTCAGAGAAAACTTACTCATTGGTTAATTAAATTACAAAATGCAAAATCAATTGGGGAAAAGTTAAAAATTATTTCTAGCTTTAACCCTAAGCTTTTAAAACCTCAAATTCCCGCAGTGAAAGAGCCTCGGACTGGGCTCTCGATGGGTGAACACACGGAACTTATGGTTAAAGATTGGAAAATTGCCAGAGAGGAGCAGGATCAAATTGCTTTTGACTCTCATCAAAAAGCAGCAAAGGCGTATGATGAGGGGTTTCATAATGATTTAGTTGTCCCATTTAAAAAGATCTCAAGAGATATCCTTGTTAGAAAAGATACGACCATCGAAAAGCTTTCCAAATTAAAACCGGCCTTTGACAAATCCTCTTCTGGTACACTCACGGCGGGAAATTCAACTCCATTAACCGATGGCGCTTCAGTAGTACTTTTATCAAGTGAAGAATGGGCGAGACAAAATGAACTAGAAGTAATGGCCTATTTTAAAGATAGTGAAGTCGCTGCTATTGATTTCATCCATGGAGGTGGACTTTTGATGGCACCAACAGTTGCTGTTTCCCGTTTACTCCAGAGAAATAACTTAACTCTTCAGGATTTTGATTTTTACGAAATTCATGAAGCTTTTGCTGGACAAGTGTTATGTACACTCAAGGCATTTGAGGACCCTCTATATTGTAAAAATGTTTTGGGGCGAGATAAGGCGATGGGAAGTATCGATAGAACTAAAATGAATGTTAAAGGGGGAAGCCTAGCACGTGGTCATCCCTTTGCTGCGACTGGCGGTAGAATTGTTGCTTCGGCCGCAAAAATGTTAAAACAAAAAGGTAGTGGTAGAGTTCTCATTTCAATTTGTACCGCAGGTGGTATGGGAATTGCCGCTATTATTGAGAGGTAATTATGCATATGTTACTTAGAACGATACTTATCTTTTTAAAAAAACCTTTTCTAGTACCAAGTAAATTTGGTGATAAGACTACAGTTTCAATGAGAGTATTACCTAATGATTTGGACCTCATGTGGCATGTAAATAATGGCATTTACTTTTCCTACATGGATTTTGGTCGTTGGGATTCTATTTTCCGCATGGGAGCATTTGATAAAATTAGAAAAGCTGGTTGGTATTTTGTTGTAGCAAGTGAAACGATGAAGTTTAAAAAATCACTTAAGCTTTGGGATAAGTTTGAGCTCGAAACTCACATTAAAGGACATGATGAGAGATACTTCTTTGTTCATCAGAAATTTACTCTTAAAGGTGAGCTCGTGGCGACTGGACTTGTGAAGGTAAGGTTTCTAAAGCATAGTGGTGGAACAGTTCCTACTGAAGAAGTAGTTGCTCTTTTTGAAGGGCATAAGTTTGAAGATACAAAAGAGCTCGCGGAAGATCTCTACGTCTTAGAAAGTAAATACCTGATATGAATTAACCAAGAATGAATTTCGCCATTTTAAAAGTATTTGCATGGGCCTCAACTGTTAGATTAATCGGGGAGGCGTAACCTCCACCGATGGCCATGGCAATCGGTTTATTATTGCTATAACTAAAAACGATTTTATCTCGCTCTTTAAGACCTTCTAGCGTTAATTCAAATGTTCCCAAAGTGTCTTCTTTTAAATTATCAACTCCGGCCTGATAGAAAATGATATCGTAATCAAAGTGAATCATTGAGAGGGCCTTATTTAAGGCTTTTATATAATCCTCATCATTTGTTTTCTCTGGTAAAGCGACATCTAAATGTGATGGGATTTTTCGAAATGGATAATTTTTTTCGCCATGAATACTAAGAATAAAAATATCCTCTCTTTTTCCCAAAATAGAGCTATTTCCATTTCCCTGATGAACATCAAGATCTAAAATCAAAATCCTTTTTACTTTTTTAAGTTCAATAAGCCGAAGTGCGGCGACTGCAAAGTCATTAAAGACGCAATATCCCTCACCCCTGTCAGCATGAGCATGATGTGTTCCTCCTGCGAGAAGCGCAGAAAATCCAGTCCGAAGTGCTGATTCTGTGGCGGCCACAAAGCCTCCGGCAGAGGAATAGGATCGATTGAGTAATTCTGGACTCCAAGTGAGACCAATTGGTCTTAGTTCTTTTTCAGACAACGTCTTATTCTTTAGTCCATAGACATAAGCTTTCTCGTGCGCTCTAAGTAGATCTTCATCTAATACCATTGGGGATTCATGGAGTTGATTGGGATGAATAATCCCGTCAGCCATGACTTTATCACGTAACATTCGGTACTTCATCATAGGGAAGCGATGTCCAGGTGGAAGCGGCACCTCAATGTGATCTGTATAATAAAAAGAGTAATTTTCCCAGGCCATAAGAGAATTAGAACTAATTTCATCTTTGGGGTCAAGTGATGAAGATTGAACAAAGACCTAAAGGATTGATATAATCAGTGAATGTATAAGAATCCAGTTAAATATCCCACGATCGTAAAACAGAGAAAAATCGGAAATAAACTCTTTGTTTTAGAGACAATAAGGGATTTAGATGAAGCAATTGATCTTATTTGTGAATCAATGTCTGAAGAAGAAAAGTTAGACCCTTTTGCAGAAGATTTATGTCCCTATTTTGGCATCTTATGGGAATCATCTGAGGCCCTTTCGATTTATCTTTCAAAAAATTCTCACCTTGTAAAAGATAAAACTGTCCTTGAATTGGGATGTGGGCTCGGACTACCTTCTCTTGTTTCAAGTCATCTCGGTGGAAAGGTCCTTGCGACTGATTTCCATCCTGATGTGGAGGAGTATTTTTTGAGAAACTGCCGTCACTCATCTCTGAATGTAGAATATAGAAGACTCAATTGGAGAGAAAATCTAACGAGTCTTGGGCAGTTCGATGTTGTTCTAGGTTCTGATGTTCTTTATGAATCAAAGCATCCAGTAGAAGTGGCAGAAGGACTTTTAAAATTCGTGAATCCAGGAGGCATTATGGTTCTATCAGATCCTGGAAGAGCGTATGTTCAGCAATTTGTACGAGCGATGAATGAAAAAGGACTTAAGGAAGAAATGTCTTTTGTAACAGTTGAAACAAAAGACATTTTTATATTCAGATATAAAATTTAATTAGCTAAAGATTTGAGTGCAAAGGTAGAGTCCAAAGGCCATCATTGAAATCGTAAGTTTTAAAATCATTTCTCCTCCTTGAGAAATTATGGAGACAAATTTGATTCTAACTTAATTTTCTCTCTGCTTCCAATAGGAAAATTTGATCTAGATCAAGAATGTAAAATTGTCCGGTATTAATATTTCACCGAGCAACCATAGGCCTTAGTGGTGTGAGCGCTTACTTTCTTACTTTGAATCATTTCATCTAAGGCCATGGAGACATAATTTTTTGCAACTGGAATAGATTCCATGTCGGTATCTGCTTGGTCGTCGATGGCGCCTTGATAAGAAAGTTGACCATCTTTATTAATGATATACATATGAGGTGTCGTTCTAGCCTCAAATAACTTCCCGATTTTTCCATCTGAATCTAGAATCACGTCGGTTGCAAATGATTTATTCTCTGACTTATCCTTCAAAGCTTTCTCTTGATCAACATGTCCCTGCTTCCCAGGAGCTGAAGAGATCACAGATAACCAGACGACTTTTTGGTCAGTATATTTCTTCTGAAGTTTTTGCATATTTCCCGAATCATAGTGTTTACGAACGAAGGGGCATCCATGATTAAGCCATTCCAATACAATCACTTTGCCCTTAAAGTCAGAAAGTTTAATGACCTTCGATAGTCCTTTGGCCTCAAATTCAGGAATTCTTTCTCCTGATTCAAATCCATATCCAGACACTGAGAATAATAAAAGGACAAATAAGCTCTTCATGGTGACTCCAGAAATTTATATCAAGATGAATATTATTATTATTTCTCCAGTTCTCGCTGTCCACAGATGACTATTACACTATGCGAAACATGTCACTTTTTAAAGATAAAAGAGACTTTTTAGGCTATAGTTAATTATTCAAATTTGATTTAGATATAGGGGTGCCCAGTGGGACGTAAATGGAACAACATTAAAATGAAAAAAGCCGCTCAAGATAAAGCGCGCTCACAAAGTTACACAAAAGTTTTAAGAGAAATTTTGATGGCAGTTAAAAATGCTGGCCACGCTGAAGTTGAAGCAAATTTCGCTCTGAAAATTGCTCTTTTGAAGGCACGCCAATTTAATGTGCCTAAAGACAACGTAGATAAAGCGATCAAAAAAGGACTGGGCCAAGACGGTGCTCAAATTGAAGAAATTAATTACGAGGGATATGGTCTCGATGGAGTCGCAGTTTTTATTGAAGCCGCTACTGATAATCCAACTCGGACTGTGAGTAACGTTCGCTCATACTTTAATAAGTATGGTGGAAGCTTAGGTACGCCTGGGTGTCTTCAATTTGTCTTTGAAAGAAAGGCGACTTTTACTATCAAAGAAGAAAAACTTAAGGGCATGTCTACAGATGACCTTATGATGGAATTGATCGATTTCAACATTGACGATGTTGAAAGTGAAGATGGTTTTGTTACTGTTAAAGGTCCTGTTGAGGCCTATGGTGAGATCTATAAAAAACTTGAAGAGCTAAAGTTTGAATTAGAGGACTCAGGTCTCGAAAGACTTCCACTTAATACGAAAGAAGTTTCTAAAGAGAGTTTTGATAAAATTCAAAAATTAATCGATGTCCTTGAGGGTGATGATGATATTCAAAAAGTTTATCATAACCTTGAATGGAACGAAGCTTTCGCAGAGTAAAGAATATCGCCAAAGGATTTACCATGTATAATTCAGAGATTATCGGTTGCGGAATGTATGTCCCCCCTGGAGTCGTTACAAATCATGATCTTTCAAAAATCATGGAAACATCCCATGACTGGATTGTTCAGCGCTCTGGAATTGAAGAACGTCGTTGGGTATCACCAGATGTGACGACTACCGATCTCGGATTAAAAGCTGCCGAAGAGGCGATCGCAAACGCAAATATCGATAAGAAGGAAATTGATTGTATTATTTTCGCTCATATTTCCCCTGATCACGATTTCCCAGGGAACGCATGTTTTCTCCAACCCAAATTGGGACTCACAGAAATTCCGGCGATTGATGTTCGTCAGCAGTGTTCAGGGTTTATTTATTCAATGAGTATCGCTGATGCCTTCATTAAAACTGGTCAATATAAAACCATTCTTGTTATTGGTGCAGAGATTCATTCAAAAGGTTTAGATAAGTCCACAACAGGAAGAGACGTTGCTGTACTTTTTGGAGACGGAGCTGGTGCCATTATCATGAGAAGAACTGAAGTAAAGGATCCACTTAAAGATTCTTTCGTCTATTCAACTCATCTATTTTCTGAAGGACAAAACGCCAAAGAACTCTGGATACCAGCTCCAGGTATGGCACTCGGTCCTAATAGAATGGACAATCAAATGATCGAGGCGAATCAACATTTCCCTTATATGAATGGCAAAAAAGTCTTCGCTAATGCCGTGAGACGTCTCTGCGAATGCACGATGCTTGCACTTGATAAAAATAAGTTAAAACTTGAAGACATTGATCTTTTTTTATTTCATCAAGCGAATATGAGAATTAATCAAATGGTTGCTCAGGAATTAAAAATTCCTGAAGACAAGGTTTTTAATACGATCCAGAAATATGGAAACACGACCGCTGCTACAATCCCTATTGGAATGGCCGAAGCTGTAAAGGCAGGAAAACTTAAAAAGGGAAGTCTTGTGGCCAGTGCAGTCTTTGGTTCTGGGTTTACCTGGGCGAGTTCAATCTATCGTTGGTAATTTATAGGCCAGCTTTTGCTGGCCTTTTTATTTTATAGAACTGATTTAAGAATTTCTTTCGAGGATGCTTCTACTTCTTTATGAAGAGAATTTCCATGAGCATCCATTGTGACGACGACTGGAAAATCTTCTACAGTTAATTCCCAAATCGCCTCTGGAAGTCCAAATTCTTCAAGATAAAGTCCATCAACTGATTTAATTTTTTCAGCAAGAACTTGAGCTGCGCCACCCACTGCGTGAAAATAAACGCATCCATACTCTTTACAGGCATCTAAAGTCTTCTGACCCATTCCACCTTTACCAATAACGCCTACAATTCCATGATCTCGAATCACTTCCCACTGATAAGGTTCTTCACGAATAGATGTCGTGGGTCCCGCTGCAGTTACTGTCCATTTACCAGTTTTTTTATCTTTCATTGTTACTGGACCGCAATGATAGATAATTTGATTTTTTAAATTAACCGGAGACTTGTTTCCTTCGTGAAGATACTTATGAACAGCATCTCGCCCGGTAAACAATTTACCTGTGATAAGGACCATGTCTCCAACTTTTAGTTCCCTAACGGCTTCAGGAGAAAATGGATAATTTAGTTTTTTCATAGTTTACTCCTAATAAAGCCATTTCTTAATTGTGTTTTTCTTTGAATCCATAACAATACCCTGACGACGAAACGCCCAGCACATATAAGAGATTGAAACAAAAAATGAAGCGGGCACACGGTTGGAGTGGGTCATTTTGCAGGAGATGAGTGTGGTTTTACCACCAAATCCCATCGGCCCAATTCCAAGTTTATTACAGGTTTCAACAATTTCATTTTCTAATTTAGCTAATTCTGGAATTGAGTTTTTATCATCAAGTTTTCGAAGGAGTTGTTTTTTTGCTGCATAAGCTGAGTCTGCTCTGTCTCCACCAACACAAACTCCAAGTGCACCTGGTCCACAACCCTTACCTTGGGCCTTATAAACGGCGTCGATGACAACTTTACGAACTCCCTCTAAATCTCTACCAGCTCCAAGAGTTGTATCTGGTAAAGAATATTGTGCAGAAACGTTCTCACACCCTCCACCTTTAAGGACAAGCTTCACTTCAACTTCTTTTTTATTTGTCTCATAAAAATGGATCGAAGGATGGCCTTCACCTAAATTTGTCCCTGCATTCTCACCTGTGAGAGAATTAACAGAGTTTTGGCGAAGATAACCTTTTTGAGTTGCCTGCACGACAGCTTTTTTTATTAATTCCTTAAATTCATTTTGAAAGAAACCTGGAGGATGATAAACAAAAAAGATAACTGTACCCGTATCTTGGCAAAGTGGTTGAGATTTAAATTTTGCCAGATCCATATTGTCTTTGATGATATTCATGGCATAAGAGGCAGTGGTGTTTTGTTCCTCTTGAGTTCTTGCTTTCATAAGAACTTTTGCTACGTCGTCTGGAATGACAGTTGAAGTAATTCGAATCAGCTCAAGGAGAGACTCAATTGTCTGTTTCCTGGTGTCTAACTTTTTTACCGGGATTTTTTTTACCGTTTTTTTCGGCGCAGATTTCGCTTTTACTTTGGTTGATTTAACTTTCTTGGCCATGAGATTCTCCTATTCATTCTTGTTTATCTTAAACCTTGGGACCATGTTTTTAAAGTGAAAATCACCAAGTTTTTCTGTAGGATTTTGGAATGTTAAAACAAAAAATATTCTGCTCTAAAACAGAGTTAGCTCTTCTATTTTTAAAGCTCGGTGTCACTGGGTTTGGTGGTCCAATTGCTCATATTGCCATGATGAGAGAGGAAATTGTTGTTAAAAGAACATGGCTTTCTGATCTAGAATTTATGGATCTTGTTAGTGCGACGAATCTTATTCCAGGTCCAAATTCTACAGAACTCGCCATTCACATCGGACACAAGGTTCACGGATTGAGAGGATTAATTATTGCGGGTAGCTGTTTTATTTTTCCCGCCTTTATTATTGTTCTGACTATTTCGGTTTTATATTCAAATTTTGGAAAATTGCCACAAGTCGCGTCAATAATGCTTGGAATGAAGCCGATTATTATTTCAATAATTTTGTTGGCACTTATTGGATTTAGAAAATCAGCATTAACTCGATCATCTCAATACCTATCATTTTTATTTTCAATGCTATTAATCTGGTTTGGAGTAAATGAACTTTTGATACTGTTCTTATCCGGATTGATGGCGATTAGACATTTTAAACTAACATCTATATCTCCACTTTTAATGTTTGTTCCATCTCTTATTAAAACAGTTAGCTCCCAATCAATCTTTTTTTATTTTTTAAAAATAGGCTCTGTTTTATTTGGTAGTGGATATGTACTTTTTGCTTTTATAAAGAAAGAACTTGTTGATGAAAAGATGTGGCTTTCAATGCAGCAGTTGATGGACGCTATTACTGTTGGGCAATTGACTCCAGGTCCGGTATTTACGAGTGCGACTTTTGTTGGTTATTTATTGAACGGTTATGAAGGGGCGGTAGTGGCAACAGTTGGAATCTTTTTGCCTGCTTTTCTCTTTGTTATAATCTCAATACCTATTTTAAAAACTTTCAGAAAAAATCAAACCTTCAGCGAAATTCTTGATGGCATAAACGCTGCTTCATTCGCTCTTCTCCTTTCTGTAACTTATGAGTTAGGAATTAAAAGCTTATTCTCTTTTTCAACTATATTATTATTTTTACTTTCCTTTTTTATTTTAAAATATTCAAAGCTTAATTCCTCTTGGATGGTGTTCATTGGAGGATTTGTGGGCTACTATTTTTTATAATTGTTTAGAATGGATATAAAGGATAATAAAAATGCATCAAATGAAAGTTGCTTATCTTGGCGAATTAAGAACTGAAGCTGAACATCTGGATTCAAAAAATGTTATTTTAACGGATGCGCCAAAAGACAATCAAGGTATGGGCGAAGCGTTTTCTCCGACTGACTTAATGAGTACTTCACTTGCCAGCTGCATGCTTACTATTGCGGCGATGAAGGGGAGGACTCTTGGGATTGACCTTCAAGGAGTAACGGTTGAGGTTCAGAAGAAGATGCAGGCAGGGCCTCGGAAGGTTTCTGAGATAGTTCTTCGCTTTGATTGGATGGGGCTGGATCAGAGGATTTCTCCGGAGCACTTGGAGATCCTAAAGGAAGCTGCTCTGAATTGCCCGGTGGCGCTGTCTTTGGATTCTTCGGTGAAGAAGACGATGATTTGGTAGTGTCTTCTAAAATTGTGGAGTCTTCTTCAACCTCTTGAGGTGTAATCACACTTGGAAAGGACTCCATGACTTTTTGCTGAATTTCTTCAGGAGTAAGAGCTGGGGCAATTCCAAAACTGATTTTATCTTCAACTGGTACAACTCCCGAAGTTCCTAGGCTTATCGCCTGATCGATTTTGAAATCCTTAGTAAGAAGGGCAGCTCTTAGTGCTTTTTGGTTATCGACAATTGAAGCCGAGGAAAGTTTCGTTTTAAGGTGATCTTTCATGTCACCTGTTTCAAGAATGATCTTTTTTATTTGGAAAGGATTTAAGTTAATGTTCGTATTTTTTATTTGAGCAGCTATGTTAGACACATAAGGAGCGGCCATAGATGTCCCACTTGAGGGTGAATAAAGATCCGTACCATTTTCCGAATAAACTTTGGGAACAAGAGATAAAATAGCGACTCCTGGTGCTCCAATATCAACAAATCGTTGTCCGAAATTAGAAAAAGTGGCCAAGTAGTCTCCATTCATTGCCGCTACCGTTATAGCATTATCAACCTTAATCCTTGATGGATAATGGTGATAGGTATCGTTATCTAGGCCCGAATTACCGGCAGAAAAGACAAAAAGGATATTGGAATAACGTTTCATGGTTTTTTCACCACGAGAATAAAGTTTTGTAAAATAGTCATCAACAACAATTTTAAGCTTGGTCTCATCGATTTCAGTGCCAACCATCTCTTTGTAGCGCTCACGGAATTTTGTCATAATGTTCTTATAAGTAATCCCATAGGATGCGTTAACGATTTCGATTTTTCTATTTGAAATAAAACGGCAGATTTTAGAGAATTTTTTTGAGACTCTCTCTATTGATTGATTTATTTCATCTTGAAATTTTTCTTCAGGGGTTTTACCTTTTGGGGGAATCATTCCTTCGTTACTTTGATCTTCCACCATGACAACTGGATTTGGGATATTAAGACCCCTGATGGGGAAGATGTTAATATTTTCACCTTCTCTAAGGGCGATTCCTGCCACAAATGTCCCATGGGAATGCTTCTTAAATAAACGGACTTTCTCCATGAAGGATTTATCAGCACTTTTATTTTTGAACCACTCGAACTCATCTTGGTTAAGGCCCTGTTTATGACCTTTAGCACGCAAATCTCTATAGCGAAGAATTTCATTCAGAGAAGACTTATCCTCAATCACCGGTTTTTTTAAATGGCTATTATCGAAAAAATCCCAACCATAGTAATCAATGGCCTCTTCATCTGTTTCTTTTTTTAAAATCTTAGGCCTTAAGTAGTCATGATCCAAATCAAAACCAGTATCGATAATAGCAATGGTCGCTCCAAAGCATAATGATGAAGTTAGTAGGAAAAGTAAAATTGACCGGATCATGAAGAGATTGTAGTAGGAAATTGATAGAGGGGCGAGAAAAAAGGGGCCTCTAAGAGACCCCATTTCAATTGGAAAATTATTGCTTAGCTGTCGATGCTTTTGCAGAAAGCTCAACTGCTAGAGTAAATTCGTCATGAATTGCTTTGTCGCCAAGACCTTTGAAGAAAGAAGTTGATCCATACTTTAGACCCCATTGAGTGCGGTTAAGTTTAAGATTTGATTTTCCTGTTACGGCAGCATCAGTCTTTTTGAGATCAGTGACAACGAATGAAACTGGTTTTGTTTCTCCAAGCATTGTTAAATCACCACTAACTTCTAGACCATTTTTCGTTTTTTTAGAACTTTTAATCACAAGTTTTGATTCTGGGTGTTTTTCTGTGTTAAAAAAATCAGGTGATTTCATGTGAGAGACATATTTTGCATTGTAGTCTTTATCTGTGATGTCAGTGCTTGAGAGAGAGTTCATATCGGCCACAAATTCTCCAGCACTGATAGTGTCCCCTTTAAATGTTAAAGAACCGGACTTTAAAGTTAGAGTACCTGTGTGTTCACCAGTTACTTTCTTGCCAACGTAAGTGATCTTACTAGCTGAAGAGTCAACGCTGTAAGTTTGTCCAAAAGCCGAGATGGCACTTAAAGCGATAATAGTTGCGATAAAGTTTTTCATAAATCTCCTTGAGGTTTGAAAGCATTATTTTAGTGCTTCCATCATGAAGGAGAATTTGATAAAAAAAAAGACAGTTTTTTTCATAAACATTATAAAAAAAAGTTATACAAATGACCTTTGATCAAGTGGTTGTTTTTCAGAAGATTGTAGATCTGGGAAGCTTCAAAGCTGCTGCTGCAGAGTTGCATAAAACTCAACCGGCGCTGAGTCTTTCAATAAAAAAATTGGAGGAGGAGCTAGAGGTTGAGCTTTTTGATCGGTCTGGTTATCGACCAACACTTACTCCACACGGTAAAGCATTTCTCGAAAAGTCTATCCGACTTTTGAATAATATGAATGAACTCCAAGAACTTTCAAAAAGTTTTAAAAACAATGAAGAACCTGAAATAAATTTATCAATTGATGGGATTTCACCACTTCCGAAACTATTACTTCTATTTAAAAAATTTTCAGATAAGTTTCCACATACCAAGCTTAATTTGGGTTTGAACATTTTAAGTGAAGCTGAAAGGAGAGTTTTAGACAAGGAAGCCCAAATTGGCCTGACTCACTTCATATCAGATAAAAACTCACTAGATGTTGTTCCCGTCGCCAGTGTAAAAATGATTCCAGTCATGAGTCGAGAGCTCTTTAAAGAGAAAAAGGTTAAATTACAGTCTGATCTCCTATCGATTGATCAGATCGTGATAGGTGATAAAAATGGGCCTAAGGGAGCGAGCTTTGGGGTTATGGAGGGAGGAAAAAGATGGCGGATAAGTGATGGTCATTTTAAGCATGAAATTATTTTTGCTGGTCTAGGTTGGGGTCACCTCGCAGAACACACAATCCAAAAAGAATTAAAAGAGAAAAAATTAGTCGTTCTTGAATTTGAAGACATTCATCCTAAAGAATTATCCATAAATTTAATAAGATTAAAAAAACATCAATTCGGAATTGTGGCAAAAAACTTGTGGAATGAGTTACTTTCGCAGATTGATTTGGGAAAATAAAATGAGACAAATATTTATATTGTTTTATTTACTTTTCACCTGTGCACAAGGATTTTGTCTAGAAGGTCCTAAGCTCATTTCTGATTATCAGCAAAATCCATCAGATATTAAATGGAAATATCTCTTAACAAAAAATTTTGAAATTATTTTCCCTGAGGAAGTATCCGATGAGGCACAAAGAGTGGCGCTACTTCTTGAAAAAATATATCCCTATGTCTGTCGCTCATTAGAAGTGAAACCTCCTAGGATTCCTTTAGTCTTACAGAATCAATCGGTAAATTCCAATGGTTTTGTAACTCTTGCTCCAAGAAGATCGGAGTGGTATTTATCTCCTACGATTGATGCAGAATTATCAAATACAGAGTGGCTAAAGACATTGGCCATTCACGAATTAAGGCATGTGGTGCAATTCTACAAAACTCGCCAGGGCTTTAACGATGTCTACCGAATCCTTTTCGGTCAAATTGGTGAAGCGATCGGGGTTGGATTAACACTTCCTCCTTGGTTCTTAGAAGGTGATGCTGTTGGAATAGAAACCGCTTTAACCCAGGGAGGAAGAGGAAGACTTCCCCTTTTTGAAAGAGATTTAAGAACAATATTAATTTCAGACAAGAAGTGGAGTTATGATAAGTCACATCTTGGCTCTTATGAAGATTACGTCCCAAATCACTACGTTTATGGATATTTTTTTACGAGTTGGTTAAGAAATAATTATGGTGATCTCTTCCTTTCAAAAGTAGTGAATCATGCAGCTGAAAGAACTTGGAATCCACTGACATTTTACAACGCGACAAAAAGACTGACGGGAAAATCATTTGAATCACTTTATTCAAAGATGACCACGGAGTTTTCAAATAATTGGAAAGCCAAGATAGACTTGTTAACGCCGACACCATTTGAAATTGTTTCACCAAAAAAAGAATATGGTTGGTCTAACTACAGCTACCCGCAGGTAACAGGAAATGGTCAAATTGTTTCTCTGAAGAATGGTCTTTCATTCATCCCAGAATTTGTCATGATAGAAAACAAAAAGGAGAGTCATCTATTTTATCCTGGCATTCTTCAAAATGAATATCCCTATAAAATGCGAAACGGGAAATTAGTCTTTTTTGAATTACAAGTTGACCCACGCTGGGGCTATAGAGATTTTAGTATCCTTAAAGTTTTCGATATAGAGAAAAAGGAATTTATTTTAGAAAAAAGAGATCTAAAAGGTCGTCTGGCAATCCCTAATCACGACGGCAATAAAATTATTTACGTTGATTGGGATGAGTTTCAGAATCAGTATCTTGTTGTATTGAATTTGAAGGGTAAAGAGCTTCTAAGATTTCCTTACGCAAAAGAGAATGTCATCACAAGTTTAGATTGGTTAAGTGATGATGAAGTTATTTTAGTTTTGAAAAATAAAATTGATTTAAAATCTATCGTGAAATTAAATTTGGCGAATAAAAAGGAAGAGGTCCTTCTCGATAAAAGATCAATTAACATCGGATCAGTAGCGGTTGAAAATAATCATGTTTTCTATGAAGCTCCCGATTCAGGGATTGATAATATCTGGGTCCTTACAAATTCAGGTCCCCGGCAAATGACAAGTGCTTTATTTGGAGCATATTCACCAACTATTTTCTCCGATAAACTTTATTATGGAGATTACTCTCTCGACGGAATGAAAGTTGTTAAAAAAAGTCTCAGTTGGGGAGAAGAGCAAAGTTCTTCTGATAGTTTCGTCCCAATTTATGAAAAATTCTCTCAATCTGAGAACTTTTCTGGTTTAAATGGTGAGGTTGACTCCAATATAGATCTCCCTGTGAGTGATTACTCTCAGGTTAAAAATTCGATTAATTTACATAGCTGGGTGATCCTCGCTCCACCTCTTTCAAATACACTTACTTTAATGGGAATGAGTCGTGACATTTTAAATAAGTTTTCTCTCACATTTGGCGCCGAGTACAACCTCAACGAAAGAGTCCTTCAAGGGTTTACTGGGGCAACATGGTCTCATTACTTTCAAGTTTTTGATCTTCGTGCTGCCTATGGGGGGAGAAGACAGAATATTTTAATTTCAGGTAATGAAATAGAAAACAAATGGGAAGAGGGAACTTTTGAATCCGGAATAAGTTTACCTTGGAGAAATATTGAAGGTCGTTTCAGAAATATTTTTACAGCGAGACTTTTTGCTAAAATTATTAAAGTGACAAATAAGTTAGACACGAGTAATTCGGAAATTACTGACGGTGCACTTTTTTCACCAGGTCTTGAAGCATCTTTTGAATCCCTTCAAAGACTATCAAGAAGGGATATGCTGCCACCTCTTGGCGTTTCTTTAGATGCAAAAGTTGAAGATGGAAAAGTTTTTTCAGGTGATAAGCAGAGGGGGAGTCTCTATAGCACCGATGGTCGGCTTTACTTACCTGGATTTCTTCATCATCATTCTTTTAATCATCAATTTGCATATGAAAGACAAAATGCCAGTAATTATCAGTTTGCTTCTCAAATATTTTATCCCAGAGGTACAAATAGTTTTTTTCTAAGTGAATTCACTAAATATTCGGGAAACTATTTACTTCCACTTTTTTATCCAGACTGGAATCTTTCAAGATATCTCTACCTTAAGAGATTAAGTCTTAATCTCTTTTACGATGAGTTAAATGGTCTTAATTTTAATTCACCCTATAAGGCAGCCTCAACTGGTTGGGAGACGATTTTTGAATTGAATCTTTTAAGACTCACAATACCCATTAGTGTTGGAGTTCGTGGGAATTATGTTTTAAATGGTTATGCAAATAAAAAAGTAAGTTATGAAATCTTCCTTTCATCAGTTTTGGGATCATTTTAAGCTATCCTTTAACCAGATTGAGCATTCAGTTCATCAATTTGAAAACTCTTATAAAGGAGTTTCGTTTGAAGCTCTTTATACCTCTAAAGAGGATCTTGATTTCATATTTAACGATAAGAATGTTTTTGGCACTTTTGTCGACCTTGGTTGTGGGCAGGGGCAATCAGTACTTTATTATGCTCTTAAATTTCCAGACAGAAAAGCAATAGGAATTGAATTTCATAATTCTAGAATTGATTTTGCTGTTAGAATTCAAAGAGAATTTGAAATTAAAAATGCTCATTTTGATCATGAAGATCTTTTGTTTTGTGAAATACCGAAGGGTGATACCTATTTTCTTTATTTTCCAACTGGCCTTGTTCTTGATCGATTATTGACTGCACTTTATGAGGGGATGAATCCATTTAATCTGGTTGTGATAGAGTCACATGGAGATTTAATAAAAAGGATCGGACTAGAAAATTGGCTTGTACCCATTCAAGAAGTTAAACTTTCATCACAGAGGCACTATCCAAATGCCGTTATTTATAAAAGACTTTTTCTTGAAAGAGATCAATCTTTAAGCCCTTTTCTTATTTCATATCAAAAACGTTTTTTACTTATTCGTGAAAATGGAGTGACCTGGATTGGTGAATCTTATGGCATGGAATGGTTATCTGCTGGTCAATTCAATCTTAAGGTCCCTCCAAGAACAATTTTTTGGGAAGATGTCAAAAAACTGATGTTTTTTGAACATTTTGATCCTCTGACGAAATTTGCTTTACGTTTAAGAAGCTTCAATGAACTCACGTTCACAGTAAATGACACACTCATCAATGCTTCCATTCGTAAAATAATAATTGATCCCACCTTTATGATAGAATTATCTACAGGAGAAAGGTTACAATGGAATGAGATAACGTCCATTTATAGAGGTTCTGAACTATGCTACGACTCATCTTATGTAGTTTAATTTTCTCATCTTGCTCTATGGGTGTCATCAAGTCAGGTGGGGATCATAAATACTTATATGATCCAACTGTGAGTTATCGTTCAGATGAACTTGCAGAACTTTCTTCACAAGTCGTTACGGCCAGTCAAAAAGATCCTCAGTCTGGTAAGTTGTCTAGTCTTTTTGGAAAAGGTCAAAAAGCAATTAAACGTATCGGGATTGTTGTTTTTGAAACTGAAATTCAACCGACTCGCGATGGTTTATCAAAGCTCGACAAAATTTATCTTTCCAGTGCGGGAAAACAGATTATCACAGAGAATTTTCTCCGCTTATGGGAGCAAAGTATTAAAGTATTAGGAACAGAATTGGATTTTGTTTCAAGTGCTAAGATAAAGAAGTCTAAGTCTTTTCACCAATATGGTTCAGAAGTTGAAGACGTGATCCTTTCGAAGAGATCAATACTAGCTCCTGATGATATCTTCTTCTTAGGAAATGGAAAAAATACGACGATGGCAACCGTCATGAATCCTCGTGGAATGCGTGATCTATCTTTGTTGCTTGTTCCAGCTTATGAACTAATGGGTGGACCAAAATGGTCTGAACATCAAAAGCAATTTATTAATGATGTTTCAAAAGAACTTCATTTAGATGCTGTGATCATTGTTATGTCCTCTGTCTCTTGGACGGCGGCACATATTGATAAGCACTCAGGAGAAAACATAAGTGAAGAGATTAGGGTCAAATTACAATCTTCTATACTTTTGCCATTCACGAATTATCATGAAAGATTAACCAATTTAAAAATTAAGGATCAACCTAATACGACACTTTGTTTCCGTTCTTATGAATCCGAACTTAGAATCCCTTTTACAATTACTCTTCCTTCTGAATTAGAGACCTTTGATACGATTGAATCTGAGCTCTTAAACCCCATGTTTAAAACTTATAAAGATTTGGCACAAATGACCATCATGAATCAAATCGTTGATTTAAAAAAGACTTGGTAATGGAAATTTCAAAATTTCAGAGACAAGTTAAATTTATTCTAAGATTTGGTAAAGCTTTGCATTCAGCAGGTGCTCCGGCGCATACACTTGAGGCCACGATGCAAGATATGTCTCAGTTAATTGGGATAAGAGGGACCTTCATCTCCCAGCCAACTGCGATTCTTTCTAGTTTTACCAATGGAGAGGAAGAAATTACAAAAATTGAAAGAGTTGAGCCCATGGGTGTTAACTTGGGCAAATTAACGGATCTTGATTCTGTCTCTCGTCAAGTCATCATGAACGAGATTTCCTATGAAGAGGGTTTTAAAAAACTAGAAGATATTCTTGATGCTAAAGAACCATTCGGGAAAAGAATTAGATTAATCTATTTTTTGTTCTCTGCTGCTGGTTTCATGGTCCTCTTTGGTGGAACTTGGGTTGATCTTTTTGCGGCCATGGTTGTTGGTTTTCTCATGGGTTTAATGTCCTTAGTAAAACCATTGGGTTTAGTGGGGCAACTCTTTGAAGCGATTGTGGCCGTTGTTGCTTCCTTTGCGACTTACATATTATTAAAAATTTTTCCTGGACTAAATGCTGGGGTCGTCATTATTTCGAGTCTGATTATTTTTATGCCCGGACTTTTTATCACAATTGCTATCGCTGAAATCGCCACTAATAATCTTGTTTCTGGCACCGCAAGACTTGTTGGGGGAGTGATGATTCTCCTAAAATTAACTTTTGGGGTTTTTATCGGAAGTAAAATTGCGACATGGTTTCATATTTCTTCAGTGAACATGGGATTTGGTGAAATTCCTGATTGGGTTGCCTATGCCATTTTGCCAATTACTGCATTCATGTCTGTTATCAATTTTAAGGCAAATAAGACTGACTGGGGTTGGGTCACCCTCGCAGGAATTTATGGATACCTTTGTTCTAAAGTTGGCGCCCATTATTTGGGTTCTGAGCTTGGTATGTTTTTTGGTGGTACATGTGTGGGTGCGATGAGTAATCTGTTTGCTCGTTTAAAAGACAAACCATCTTCTATTTTTCAGTGGCCTGGAATTATTCTTCTTGTTCCTGGATCTGTTGGCTACCGTGGTATGACCTCTCTATTTGAAAGGGACGTTGTAGGTGGCCTTGATACTGCCTTTACAATGATCACTCTTGCGATGGCCTTAGTGGTGGGTGTTTTCTTCGGAAACATCATCATCAAGCCTAGACGGTCATTATAATCTACAAACCTTTTTGCCCTCTTGAGTGCTGCCCCGATGTCGGGGCATAATTATTTATCGTTCTGTAAATGACAGTTCGACGAAAAAATCCATGATGGATTTGATCAATTTTCCCGCCCGAACCATGGAAGGTCAGAATGGGGAAGAGTCTTGCACTCATCTTTTTGTTGGGTTTTTTTGTATCTTGTAATGAAAACTGTCCAAATCAGACTGGAACAGTTCAGGAGCAAAATGCCGCGTGCCCTTCGCCGACTCCAAATCCTGATCCAAACCCAATTCCTGATGGGGATGTACCCAATGAGGCCTTAACTTTTGATGTGAACTATGTTCTAAGTAATTTTGATCGCGATAGTGAGGATAAGCTATTGAAGGCGATTGAAATCATCAAGAAAGTGGTCGCTAGTAATGAGTTTAGATCTAAGGTTTTAAATTTTACTTATCAGGGTAAAAAACAATTTTTTGAGAATAAAGGCTACTCAAACGAAGACATTTACCAGTTACTGTTGGATGGGAAAGAAGATTTAAGGCCCGAAGTTGATAATAAAATGGACCTTGAACTTGAACTATATTATTCCTGGACTAGCACTGTTGGTTATACAACTCCAGGAGAAATGAAGATTTATTTGAATACGAAATTCTACAATCCATTCACTCCATCAGAAGTCGCAGGAAATGTTTTTCACGAATGGACTCACAAGCTTGGTTTTGAGCATGCGACTACTTATTCAACTGAGAGAGATTCCACTGTTCCCTATGCTCTTGGGTATCTTATAAGAGACCTTGGAAAGCAGTACGAATAGTCCTGGTATCAAAAATGCATCCTTCTATACTTGGGGGGTGCATATGAAGAAAAAAGAAAAATTGAGAAAAGATTATTTATCAAAATCTGAGGCAGAGGTTATTGATAACGAAGAGGCCTCTCTCCAAGATAAAGAATATACTTTTGATGAAGAAAACACTGACGACGATGATCTTCACGACGTCGATGATGAGCCGTCTATGGAAGACTTTATTGACTTTGATAACGATGAAGATTTCGTCATTCAGTCGAAAAGGTAGCGTATACCTTTTCGACTAGAACTTATAAGTCAGACCTGCGTAATAGTTTCTATCTAGGGCCCAGATAACACCATCAGAGCGGACTCGAGAGAAATACTCTCTATTTAAAAGATTGTTGATTCCAGCGGATAGTTGCCAGTTCTTACTGATTTCAATATCCCCAGTTAGATCCCAAACTGTGTAATAAGGAATCTCTCTTTGAGTCGTATTGTTATCATCTCCAAAGTGACGACTCACAATAACACCCATCAAAGCAATTTTGTATTTATCCTTTGAATGAATAATCCCTATCCTACTTAATGTGTGGGGGGCATACATCGGAGTTTTATCTTTAAAACTTCCTCTTGTGAATTTTGCATCCAAAATAGAAATATTTCCATACAAATTAAAATTACCAAAACGATTTAGATCCTGATTCCATTTTGAAAGTTTAAGTTCTGAGGCAAAATCAATTCCCTTATGAGTTCCCGCTCCTGTATTTTTGTACTCAAGAGTTGCTCCTGAACCCACTTGCCCAAACTTATTTTCATAACGGATTAAAAAAGCTGAGACATCCCAGTTTATTTTTTCTGTCTGACCTCTGTAACCTAATTCGTAATTAATGACCTTACTTGGATCAATGTCCTCTGAAATGACTGCAGAACTCTCAAGCGGAACAGCTTCTTGATAAGTAACTGGTTTATAGGCTTCAGATATATTTCCATAGATTTGAGATTCATCACTCGTGTGGTAGGAGAGTCCCAGGCCAAAAAGCGGGACATTCACTGCGTTCATTTCATTTCGAGTCGATCCGCTATCAACATTAATTTTCTCGGCAATTGATTGATTTATATTTTCAACTCGAACACCGGGAGTGAGCATCAATTTACTAAAAGAAAATCTGTTCTCAGCGAAAAAGGAATTTGTCCTTGTTTCTCGCTTCATTCGCTTTCTCGTGACTCCTTGATTTGAATCAACTGTTGCTCCTCGGGATTCATGTAGAGGTGACATAAGATTGAAATTTAAGAAGCCACCTGAAAAGGTGTGATCATTGCCAAAAGCATTGTAATTCTTTAAATACCGGACTTCTCCGTTATAACCATAGTACTTTTGCTCTGTGATCGTATTATCTGTCCCTGTGGGAGTTGTTCCAAAGCCACTCCCTCTTTGTCTTTTTGAGTATCTGTTGTACGCATTTCCCCAAAGAGATGCTTGAAATTCAGATGAGTCATCAATTCGGTGCTCTAGACCTAAAGCTAATTGTGCCCTTGAAACTTTGAGACGATCATATTTTTTAGTTGCTCGATGAAGATTGTCTCCAAAAACATTTGCATTGGCAGAAGCAGTTTTTGCAAAACCACCAGTTTCTCCGTGATCAGAGTTATAACCATTGAAGGCAATTTTGAATGTATTTTTATTTTTAAAAATATGATCTCGAATTTGAACGTAATCTGCAAAGAAATCAGAATTCACAGTCTGAGGACCGTCTCCCTGGCGGCGATAATACTCAATCCCATAGGCGTGATCACCCTTGGATTCGTAAACTGAATTATTGGTCGCTAAAAGATTGTATGAACCACCAGTTAATCCAACTTTTCCTGATTTTGTCTGATTCTTTTTTAAAGGAGTTGAGATGTAATTAACAACACCGCCTGGTTGTGGACCGTATATAAGACCAGCACCTCCACGAATAAATTGAAATTTATCCATCATGGGAAGGGCGGGTGAAAAATAATGGGCCGGATAGCCATACATATCTGAAGCAACAGGAAGCCCATCTTGCAGAAGAAGGACGTTATAGGATTCGTGAGGATCGCCGAGACCTCGGTATGTGATAGCTGCTAGTGACTCATTTGGTATTTCTGAAATGAGTAGCCCTGGAGTTTGTGAAGTCGCTTGACGGTAGTTATTAGTTTGAAGTTTTGGAATTTCTTTTAAATCAGTGATGGTATTTTTTTTACCTGAAAAGATTTGAGTTCCCTTGTTTTCTTCCCAGTATCCAGAAAAAGACCCTTCCTTTTCTTCAGCAACCTCTATCGTATCAAGTGTCATCTGAGCGAAACTAGGGAGGGAAGTAACGAGGAGAAATAATCCAATAATTTTCATATCTTATGCGCCATGTTTGAGTCTGGTATATTTTGTTTGATATATAGAACAATGATTTTTTTATTCTGTCCATAAAATCTTTAGGTAATCCTTAGTACCAGTATTGTTGTTACGGATTTAGTTTCATGCGTCGTTAACTTTTCTTGGAGATGCCATGAGATTTTTCCTTTCAATCGTCATCCTTTTGTCTCTCTCATCATGTGGAAAGGAGATTCGTTCCACCTCATCAGCTAGGGGTGAAAAACCTTGTGTTGTAAACTTAATAACGAATCGATGTGATCCTATTCAAGGTAATGAGAGCTCAGGGATTGAAATATTAGAAACAGTTTTGGAAGTTCCTATTAATATTCAAGGCCAGGAGATTTCATTTCTTTCTAGCAAAAGTGCTGTTGCAGTTGGAAAAAAAATGACTTGTGAAATTAATATCTCCAAAGAGGAGCTCCATCGATTTGCTCTTAGAGGTGATAAATTACTTATACTTTCTCCACAAGGGTCCTTTGAGTTTGAAAATCAAAGTGAGGGAGAAGGGTTAGGTGGACATTGGGTATGGAAGGGATATGTGGATAATGGAATTCTAGAAATAAGACAGATGTACTTTGTTGGAAACAATAAAATCATATTTAGAAAAACGTGTGAGTTTTAATCTAGTGGTCGAAAAGGTATGCGGTACCTTTTCGCGGTACCTTTTCGACCAAATCAAACTAATTCAAGTTTTCAATAACGGTTGCAACACCTTGACCTAAGCCGATACACATGGTCGCAAGACCATATTTTTTATTGTTTTGACGAAGCTGGTGAGCAAGTGTTCCAGTGATCCGAGCACCTGAGCAACCTAATGGGTGTCCTAGGGCAATAGCACCACCATTCAAATTAACTTTTTTATCAGCAACATCTAAAAGTCCAAGGTCTTTTAGGACAGGAATGGATTGAGCAGCAAAAGCTTCATTAACTTCTACAATGTCCATTTGGTCCATCTTAAGACCAGCTCGCTCTAAAGCTCTTCTAGAAGAGGCCACAGGGCCATAACCCATAATGGATGGCTCACACCCAGTGGAAGCAATGGAGAGAATTCTTGCAATAGGTTTTAGTCCCAGGGCCTTGGCCTTCTCTTCACTCATTACAATCATGCAAGAAGCTCCATCAGAAAGAGCGGATGAGTTACCGGCCGTAACAGTTCCATTTTTTGGATCGAATACAGCTGGAAGTTTTGAGAGAGTTTCAACTGTTGTTTCTGGGCGAACGACTTCATCGATTGAAATCATCGAAGGAATTCCTAGATCATCATGACCTGGAGTAGGGATGAGTTCATCCTTGAATTTGCCTTTAAGGGTTGCCTCATGGGCCTTACGATGTGAAGCAGCTGCGAATTCATCCTGCTGAAGACGAGTCACTCCATGCATGCGACCAAGAAGTTCTGCCGTGAGACCCATTGAACCCGCACCCTTGGAAGTGGTTTTGTTAAGAGCTGGATTAAAATCCACTCCGTGAGTCATAGGAACATGGCCCATGTGCTCGACTCCGCCACAAAGATAAAAGTCACCTTGGCCAGACCAGATGCCCTGAACTGCCATGTGGATCGCCGTCATAGAGGAGCCACAAAGACGATTCACGGTTTGGGCGGAAACAGTTTTAGGAATATCTGTTAAAAGTTGAGCGTTTCTTCCAATGTTATAACACTGCTCTAGAGTTTGCTGAACACAACCCCAGATAATATCCTCAATCTCACCAGAGTTTAATTTTGGATTACGCTTTAAGATTTCTCTCATCAAGTGAGCTGAAAGTTCTTCGGCACGGATGTGACGAAAGTTTCCGGCCTTGGATCTTGCCATCGGAGTTCTTACTGCATCTACAATAACTGCATTTTTCATATTTACCTCTTAATAATAAGTTTTGTTCTCAGCTGCCATGCCTTTCATGAATGAAGTAAACTCATACATGTGGCCAATTGAATGAAACTTTTGAGAAATTTCTTCTAAGTTTTTCATACCAATTGAATCAGCGTATTTTAAAGCACCCGCTCTAAAGGGAGGAAAGCCAAGTCCCAAGAGTAGACCCATATCTACTTCGACTGGAGTAGCGACAATTTTGTCTTCAAGACAGCGAGAAGCTTCAGTGATCATCGGAATCATCATTCTCATGATGATGTCTTCGTCAGTCACGGTGATTTCTTTTTTTACACAAGGCTTAATGAGTTCATAAACAGCAGGATTCACTTTTTTTACAGGTTTCCCTTTCTTATCAACTTCATATTCAAAAAAACCAAGTCCATTTTTTTGACCAAAGCGTTTATTCTCATACATCACATCAAGAATCGTTTTCGTTGAATAAGACATGCGATCAGGGAAAGCATCGGCCATAATTTTAGCGGCATGAACACCTGTATCGATACCAACAACGTCTAATAGGTACGCTGGACCCATAGGCCAGCCGAATTTTTCCATAACTTTATCAATTCTTTGGAAATCAACACCATCTTCGATGAGGTGAACAAAACCTTTAAAGTACGGAAAGAGAATTCTATTCACAAGAAAGCCCGCGCAGTCATTAACGACAATGGGAGTTTTTCCCATTTGGTTAGCGTAATTTACAGCTTGAGCAATCGTTTCTTCAGAAGTTTTTGCTCCTCGAATAATTTCTACCAATGGCATTCTGTGAACGGGATTAAAAAAGTGCATGCCACAGAATTTATCCGGACGAGATAAGCCTTCGGCGAGTCTGGTGATGGAAATAGTCGAAGTATTGGAAGCGAGAACTGTCTCGGGAGAAGTTCCTTTTTCAACTTCAGCTAAAACTGATTTTTTAATTTTTTCGTTTTCAACAACAGCTTCAACGACAAATTGAGTATTGGAAAAATCTGAGTAAGAAAGGGTAGGAGTGATTTGTGAAATCACTTTTGCCATCTTTTCAGTCGTCATTTTTTTTCTTTCAACTTCTTTATTTAAAAGCTTTGAAGCTTCATTCATCCCTAGATCAAGTTGCTCCGTTTTAATGTCTTTCATGAGAACAGGAACACCCATGGAAGCTGATTGATAGGCAATCCCTCCACCCATGATCCCTGCACCGAGAACGGAGGCGTGTTGGGTTGGTTTCGCATTTTTTGTAACAGTCTTAGAAACTTTTTTAAGGTACTGATCCCCTAAAAAAACTTGAACCAGGCATTCAGCAGTTTTTGTTTTCGCACAAAGAGTAAATGTTTCCCCTTCGAGGGCAATGGCCTCATCACGGTTAAGTCTTGCTGCCTTCTGCATCGTTTCCACGGCCTTGACTGGAGCAGGGTAATTAGGGCCCGCCATAGCAGCGACGAAAGCTTTTGATCCATCAAAACTCATGGCCGATTCAATTTTATCTAATTTAAGGGGAGATTTTTTTTGTTCAACTCGAGCTTTCCAGTCGAGTTCACCTTTTATACATTTCTCTAAAAGTTTAAGTCCTGCTTCCTCGAGTTTTGCGTCTTCAATAATTCCATCAATGGCCCCAAATTTAATAGCTTCATCGGCTTTATAATGTTTGGCACCTGTGATCCATTCAATAGCGTGATCCGCTCCGATGAGACGTGGAAGCCTCGCTGTTCCACCCCAACCAGGAATAATACCTAATTTAGTTTCTGGAAGCCCTATGGCCGCTTTGGGAGTCGCTAACCGATAGTCCATCGTAAGAGCGATCTCACAACCACCACCTAAGGCAAAGCCATTAACAAGTGCAACTTTAGGAAAGGGAAGATCCTCATAACCCGAGAACACTTTATTAATTCCAGCGATCCAAGTTTTCATTTCATCTTCAGTTTTTTTGAAGTGATCTAAAAATTCCGTTACATCTGCTCCAAAGACAAATCCACTAGGTTTACCAGAAGTGAAAAGTAATCCCTTGGCGGATTGCTTTTTAATCACTTCAAGAACTTCACCTAATTCCTTAAGTGCTAGAGCATTGAAGACGTTGGCGGATTGATCTTTGAGATCAAACACAACTTTCAAAATTTCATTTGGGAGAGATTCTAGGCGGAACGCCTGGCCACTGTATAACATAGGAACTCCTTCGAGATAAAATTAGAATTATTCTAACCTCTCGAAGGAAAAATTCCTAAAGGAGAATACTAGAGCATTTTTGACAAATCTTTCTTAATATCCTCTGGCTTGTCGGTTGGTGCATAACGCTTCACAACCTGACCTTCGCGGTTCACAAGAAATTTAGTGAAATTCCACTTAATGCCCTCAGTGCCTAAGAGACCTTTTTTTTCTTGCTTTAAAAATTGATAAAGAGGAGCTGCGTTATCTCCGTTCACATCAATTTTTTGAAAAAGAGGAAACTTAACGTCATAATTCAAGCTACAAAAGTTTTTAATCTCCTCTGCATTTCCAGGCTCTTGAGCGCCAAATTGATTGCAAGGGAAACCTAGGACAACAACCTGTTCCTTCAGCTCTTCAAAAAGCTCCTCTAGGCCTTTATATTGCGGTGTAAAGCCACATTTACTAGCGACATTCACAATCAGTAGAAACTTTCCCTTATACTGACTTAGGGAAACGTCATTTCCATTAATATCTTTTACTGTAAAATCGAAAACAGATTTTGCCATTTTAAACCCCTTCTTTTAGGATGCGCAGCATGTTTGAACAATTTTATCCGATAAAACGCGTATGAGCCAGAGAAGAGCAGGACACGTTAACCGATGTCCAAATTGCCGTGTTAATCATTTTTTTTGTGTTTGTAAGCACATATTGCCTTTTAAAATACAATCAAACATATCACTTATCGTTCATGTTCGAGAATTAAAGTTAACCTCAAATACCGCCCAATTCGCTCAAAAGATGCTTCCAGAAAATGCGGAGGTTGTTATTCGTGGCCGCATGAATGAACATTTTGATTCGACACCGGTACTATCTAAACCTGGAAGGGCCATCTTTCTTTATCCCCATGAAGAGGCTTTAGAATTAAATGAAGACTTTAAATTAAAATTTCCTGGTCCTTATCATCTCATAATTCCAGATGGGAATTGGCAGCAAGCAAGAAAGGTTAAACAGCGTGAGGCTGGATTTAGCGCTCTCCCAGCCGTGAAACTTCCTCCAGGTATTATTTCAGAGTATGGACTGAGAAAGGCCATTCACCCTGAGTGGGTTTCAACCTTTGAGGCCATGGCGCATTCTTTAGGAATCCTCGAGTCGATGGAAATAAAGAATCGTTTGATGGATTTTTTCCGCTTATGGGTCAAAAGAACAGAGCAGGCGAGAAGCGGTGATTTTAAAATTACCGATTAAATCTCCAATCCTTTTTTACAAATTGTCTAATTTTGGGTTCATCGTAAGATGTAATACCATCATGATCCTTACAAAAAAGCCGATCTTTTCCTTGATAAGAAAGGACTTGATCCCAAACTGTCTTTTTAAGCTCAGGAGAAATACTCCTAGTCTGTATAATGGTTTTCATCACATCAAAACTCATTCTTGGTTTCCTCTCCATAGTCACTCTATCAACCGCAACGAGTCCAAATTTAGGGCAGTAGCCATCAGACCATTCTAAATTATCGGTTAAACTCCACACGTAGTATCCTAAGATTGGAATTTTTTCTTCTAGGGCCTTTTGAACTGCATGAAGATGTTCTATATGGTAGGCAGGCCTTATGGCATCTTTTGCGTCAGCAATACCGTTTTCTGTAATAATGATGGGAAGATCTTTAAACCTGATGTGGATCTCTTTTAAAATATCATAGAGACCATTGACATCAATGGCCCTTCCGGCCTCTGAGTATTCTTCTTCGGGATCGATATCTATTTGAGTTCCTTTGAGCCACTCAGCTCCATAATAATTGAATCCAAAAAAATCCATTCTACCTCTGACATTTTCTGGAAAACGCCAGTTCATCACTTTAGATACAAAAGATGCCTTTAATCTATCGATGAAACTTTTACCTGTGTAGTTTGCCATGTTGTGAGCAAGACCCATTTTAATTTTGGGATATTTTTTATGGGCCCAATCGTAGATTTCATTATGCGAATCACTCATGTGATCCATTGCCTTGATGGAATCCCCTCGGAATGGTCCAAGTGCAGTCATTGACAAGGGAGATCTTTTTTCTCCAGGGGGCCATATCCCTGCGGTGTAGGCCATCGTGACAAAAACGTTTGCCTCATTAAAAGTTATCCACCAATCAACATGGTCATGAAAGAGACTAATCATTTTTTTAGAAAATTGAATGAAGTCCTTTTTGGTTTCAATGTTATGCCATCCACCTTGTTCTTGAACCCATTTAGGTACTGAGTGGTGCATGAGTGTCAGCATAATGGACATGTCTCTTGATTTTGCCATTTTAATAATTTTTAGATAATGGAGAAGAGATTGTTCATCGAATTGGTCTTTTTTCGGCATCACTCGGCCCCAATCAACACCAAGTCGAAATGAATTGGCCCCAAGCTCCTGGGCCAGATTGAGTTCAATCTCGGGTTTTGTCCAAAATTGAAGTCTCTCTTCAGGAGCTTTAGTTTGAGTCCAAGTTCTTATTTTCCCTTGTTTTCCCCAATCCAGCCATATGTCTGATAAATTGTCCTCTACTTGCCCTGGGGCATTGGCGACACCGAAGATAAATCCCTCAGGAAATGAGGCACTGACTGATGTGGTAGGCAAAATCATCACCAGAAGAACGAAGAAAACTGAGGATGACATTTTTTAAGCTGCCAAAATATCGATGTGTTGTGTTTCAAGATGCACTTTTAAAAGTTCTAATGCCTCCGCATGAAGTTGACAAATTCGCCCCTCTGAAAGATTCACAACTTTTGAAATTTCAAAAAAATTTAAATCCTCAAAATACTTTAAGGTCAGAATAAGTCTCATGGTTCTAGGTAATTCATCCATGACCACTCCGAGAGTCTTTTTTAGGGAGTAATTTTCAAATTCAGAATTCTGAAGATTTCCAGCGGATACAGTTTCGCCTTCGACATATTGCTTTATTGTATCTCCGCTTTCATATTGCTCCATACGGATCATATCTTTGGATTTAAACGGGAGTATATTTGACATTTCCATGGAAGTAGGAGAGCGACCTAACTCTTCCGTAAGATTATTTTTTGCCCGTTTGTATTTTTTTTGTTTATTTCTTTCTGAACGGGTCATCCAGTCCTGTTTTCTTAGTTCATCAATAATTTCTCCACGTATCCTGAATTCAGCGTAGGTTTTAAATTGATTTTTCTTATCTTTCTTATACTTATTCATGGCATCGATAAGTCCTATAATCCCTACCATCACTAAGTCCTCAAATTCTAAGACCTGATGGTATTGATAATGATAGTGCTTGGCCCAGTACCGGATAGTGGGCATGAAATTTTTTATGATTTCCTGCCGAGAAGATTCTTGTGGGTTAATTTTCGATTCCATTAATGCCTCCGAGTGAAGTGGAGTCATTGTCACATGGAATTGGGTCGTAAAAAGATGGCAATGTAACTACAGCAAGTTACGTCTTGCGGTCGTTTAGTTTAAAAAATTTAATTAAAAGTTTTGCCAGAATTAGTTGGCAACTAGCTCGTAGTGATCCTCATCTACGATTAGTGACTCTGGTGAGTTTAACCATTCTTGGTATTCCTCAAGATCCAAAATTTCATCTCTAAAAATGACGACTCTCCAGTTCGCTTGGTTTTGATCAAGGACTGTTTCGAATTCTTTTTCTAAAAGTCTTTCTTTTATGTCAATTGGCAGGGATTCGAACGAGGTATTACCCTCAAGGCGTAAAATCTTCTTATTCTTCATGATGTAGTAGTGTGGACTCATGAATTCACCCTCCTGGCAGAAGAAAGAAACTAATCATTAGTTTCCCTTTTAAAGATCGTTTCATGGATTAAATAACTTCACAATATCCCATATGAAATTATTTTATGAAATGAACTTACAGGGAATGAATCATCCGTATTGAATGCTCAACTTTTTGCCCCCACCTGATATCATGTTGTCTCTTCATGTAGTCATACTGACACTTTCTAGGAAGATAATAAACGCAACTAAGTGAATCTATAATAGGTGTTAATTGGCATCAAAACTGCTTGGGTATTATTAACGAAGAGAATCCCGCCAGGAAGGTAGGAGGATATTCGAAAAAATAATATTAACTTGTCTCATGGAAGTGAGCAGCGAGAGTCCAAGGTTCGGGCCCGCTTGGTTCAAGGAAGAACCAATTTTTTTAAAGGAGAATAAAGCTAATAATTTTTATAAAAATAATTTAAAACTAGATCGGGGATATTCTTAAACTGACCATTCATATTATCAATCGTGACAATTTTAATTTTTGATTTTTTTAAATAATATGTTTTAGAAAAGAACCCTCTGGTGACACCGACGTGTGTGATGAGGTGATCTGTGCCAAAAGGATAGGAATAAACTCCTAGTGCATAGCCATTCTTATTGGGAGTTTGCATTAGTTTTTTTGAGTAGCTTTCAAGTACGTCAGAATCGGAATACACAGAAAGCCATTTCGCCATGTCGTCTACTGTTGAATGAAGAGAACCTGCTGAAAGTGCCCAGCTTAAATTTAGATTTCTGACAACTGATCCATTAAGATGACATCTCACTTTTGAGACTTTTTCAAAAAAGACTTTGTGATCTGTATCATTCATACCAATAGGGATAAGGATTTCTCTTTTAACATAGTCGTACCATGATTCACCCGAGGCCAACTCAATAATTTTACCCGCAACAATAAACCCTCCATTCGAATATTTCCATTTTGATCTAGGTTTAAAGTCCAGTTTCGATTTTGCAAGATGATCTATAATATCGTCTAGCGAGAATACTTTTTTATAAGTTCTACTCGCCATAAAATTTTTATGTTCAGTATAATTTGCAATTCCAGAAGTGTGATTCAGTAAATCCCTGACCTTTATGTCATTAAACTGAGTATATGCTGGAAGATATTTAGTGACCTCGTCCTCAAGGGATAATTTCCCTTGTTCTTGAAGTTTAAGTACCGCAGCAGCAACTATCTGCTTTGTATTTGATCCAATCTGAAATTTGTCAGTGATCTGAATAGGGGTTTTTGATTCAATATCTCTGTACCCGAAACTTTCCCTCATCAATGTTTTATTGCCTTTCATCACAAGAATAACGCCATTAAAACCACTTTTCTTAATGTGAGAGCTGAGATCATTAAGGCTCTTAAATTTCACCTCAGCAAATGAAATGTCATTTAAAATGAATAAAAATGTGATCAGAATGAATTTGAATTTTTTATGAATCATTTGTTTTCTCAAGTTAAACTGTATTTGGTGTATTATGTTTCATTCAGGTCCAAGTTGTTAGTTACCCTGAATGATATTCATATGGTGTTTAAAACTTGGACAATGATGATAGCTTGATAACTAATTAGAATTCCAGAAGATAACGATCACTTAGCATTCCAAATATGATGTTTCTACCCAATCACGAAGAGCTTTTTAAAGGGAATGAAGGCTACAGTGCTGTAGCCCTCTATTGATTTACTTAAATAATGCAATCTAAGACACGTTTATAACCACCTAAAAGTTTTTTCTTACTTGAAACACGCACGAATGTTTTGTTTCCGATTTCGACTTCAATTTTACCAGTCACAGCTGAAGTGTATTCTTCTGTATCTTTAGATTTAATTTCAGCTATTATTTGATTTTGTGAAATTTCAAGCTCTTTAATGGACATGTTTTCAGCAGATTGATTATACAAAAATTGAGAAAGGCATTCAATATTTATGGTATTTTCTGGTCCTGTGCAGCCAACTGATTTATCAATAACCATGACGTTAGCACCAGATTTCCTAACTTCGCATCTCTTCCCCTTGGATGAGATTCCGTTTCTTTTTTCTGATTTTAATGCCATTTCAAGGGCTTGATCCAGTTTAGAATAAGGATTCGCAAATGCTTGGAATGAAAATGCTACAATTATAAACAGAAATACTTTTTTCATCATTTCTCCTTAGTTTAGATAGTGTCCCGTTTTCGATAGTGTCCCGATAGTGTCCCGTTTTCAGGAGAAACACCGTCGTTGTTTGTAATGGAACGACAATATAACAACTTGCGATTCGGCGCAACATCGCTCATGGTTACCATGTAAAAATGTAATACCCATCCTATTTTTCCTGGGCCAAAATAAATGCCCTATGGGCCAGAAAAAGCAAAAACTTATCCGAAAGATTTTCTCTAACCACAAGAAGTTTGTTCACCTCAAAGATGAGG
>CANEUH010000026.1 GCA_947441615.1 Bacteriovoracaceae bacterium
AAGTTGGTTAATGAAGATCACTGTACAGTTTGAGCGAGCAATTGATCCAGTGAGCTTACGAAGGGCCTGTGACATAAGTCTTGCTTGAAGACCCATGTGAGAGTCACCCATATCACCTTCAAGTTCAGCTTTTGGAGTGAGGGCCGCAACTGAGTCAACAATCAAAAGATTCACAGCACCTGAACGAACAAGCATATCTGTGATTTCTAGGGCCTGTTCTCCAGAATCTGGCTGAGAAATAAGTGTGTTAGGAATATCTACTCCAAGCTTAGCTGCATAGACAGTATCAAGAGCATGTTCCGCATCAATAAAAGCAACTGTTCCACCAGCTTTCTGACATTCAGCTGCAATATGAAGAGTTAGAGTTGTCTTCCCTGAAGACTCAGGTCCGTAAATTTCAATAATTCGTCCCTGAGGAATACCACCAACACCAAGAGCAAGATCAATTCCAAGAGAACCTGTTGAGATGGCCGGAATCTTTTCAGCTGCTTCAGCTGAATCCAAGCGCATGATAGCACCTTTACCAAATTGCTTTTCAATTGTTGAAAGGGCCAGATCTAGTGCCTTTTTCTTGTTTGTTGCATCAGCAGTGTTTGAGTGATTTAAAGACATGAGGTTTCTCCTTCTCTCTTATAAAAAATGTTTTAAAGTGTGTGTTGTTATTAAAACGCTAACACCCACCTGCGTTTTCGACAATGCCTTAAATGCAATTTTTACGGAAAATTTACGGATGTCTAACAAATTGTATTATTTAGCTCATTGTCGCAGTGGATTATAAAAACTTCTGGATGAAAAAGGTAAAAATTCCTGCATAGATGCCACTTATTACATCGTCTGTAATTGTTCCCATGCCGTGATCAAGCCGATCAAAATAAGAAGCTGGCCAAATTTTAATGATATCGAAAAAACGGAAAGTTAAGAAAACGACACCGAGAATAGGTAACTCAACTGAAAGGACAAAACTCCACGTAATAAGCATTCCTATGACTTCATCAATAACGATCCACTGAGGGTCATGCAAATGAAATTTCTTTTGTACGTTCTGGGTTACAACAACAGCGGTAGCGTAAAGAAAGAGAATAAGAATAATTAAAGTATAAATATTTATA
Organism: Bacteriovoracaceae bacterium; assembly: GCA_947441615.1. Taxonomy (GTDB): domain Bacteria; phylum Bdellovibrionota; class Bacteriovoracia; order Bacteriovoracales; family Bacteriovoracaceae; genus Peredibacter. Next base: position 1,110 of record CANEUH010000026.1, read on the forward strand.
TTTAGATAATGGAGAAGATAAATCAACGGTAGTGTTGCAAGGCTTCCAACGGTCCCCGGTGCCTTAGGGGATTTACCTGTATAAAACCAGGAAAGGAAGAGAGTGGTAAGGAGCGAAGGACCCTGAATTTTTTGCTCTTTCATATTATTTACGCTAGTTTGCCTTTTTATAACTTTAAACGCATGACGAGAGATTGGCAAAGATATGGCCCTTCGACCAAGTTACCTTTCTGATTATGGATTTAACTGGGAGACCCTAGATGTTGTCTGCAGTGGTAAATCATCTCTAGACGCCACGAACTACCTCACTGAACTTCACGATAAAAATCAAGTTGCAAATTTTCTTTACGGCTATGGCTTTGACATTTCTGATCCAGTAGAGAGTGCCGAGCTTTTTGGTATTTTTCAAGAAGCAGTTCAGTTTATCAAAAGATACTTCTTAAAAGAAGGAAATCCAGATGGTCTGGATTTAAAAGTTCCAAGCTATCTTTTTACCATTACAAATATTTCGGAACTTTTTTTGGCCGCCACAGGACACTCAACGGTAAAACTTAAAACCGATGAGCAGCTTTGGGCCGGAGTTGTACTGAAAGTGATGCACACACTTTTACATACCGATAAAGATCTCCGTTACCGATACTATTCAACGATTCAACAACAAATCTTCGATCGCTTTTATAAATTCATTCATCGTAATGAAGAAAATAAATTATTTTTAAAAAATGAAACAGGTACGTTAATCCCCTTAGTTGATTTTCAAACCAAAGCCAAAAAAACGAGAGACTCAATTGTTATCAAATTACTTCACAAGCAAGAAAACGTAGCAGAAGAACTTTTTGACAGAATTGGAGTCAGGATTATCACTGAAAATAAGCTCGATGCTTTAAGAGTGATTAAGTTTCTCCACAGAAATCATGTGATCATGATTAATAATATCAAACCAAGTCGTTCCCAGAATACTTTGGTCGATCTCAACATGCTTCGTAAAAAAATATATTCATTATATAAAGAAGCGATTCGTAATCAGTTAGATGAACCGACTTTCTACCACAGTCTCAATAAATTAATTGGAGAATGTGGCCCTTATAAAAATGGCCATGATAATAAACATACGCTTGAGGAATACAGAGCGATCCATTTTACTGGCCGACAGTTAATTAAATATCGAAACCCTTTTATGGCATCATTTAATGAAGTGAGAAAGCTCGCCATTCGAGACAAAGAGAATCCAATCTCGCAAGCACTCTTGAATTTAGATACATCTGCTATATCAAGAGATGTGCGTTTCTTTTATCCATTTGAAGTCCAAATTACTGACAATGAAAGTCATTTAAAAAACTCTCAAGGAGAGGCTTCACATGCGGAATACAAAAAATCTCAATTAAAATCCGCCATGAAGAGGATATTTAGACCCATTATCGAGCTTAATAATATTAAGCTCGACTAAAGTGTTGGGACACGAATAGTTCTATTCTTTCGTTAATCATGTCTGGAAAGTCTGCTTGCGGAACGTGGGATCCATCTTTTAAAAAATAGGTTTCAGATTTTGGAAGAAGAGATGCAAGTGCTCTTTGAAGATGATTCGGGATCACGTTATCTTTAAAGCCACCCATAACTAATGATGGCATTTTCATTTTTTCTAAACTCGCCGTAATGTTTTGCTTAGTCATTTCATTAAAAAGCTGAAAGAAAACTTCGGCACCAAGTTGACCAACACGGTTCAAGTAAATTTCGATAAATTCCTTTGAAACTTTCGCCCGATTAAAACCTGTCGTATGGATCAATTCTCTTACTACCGGATTCATTCCAGAGTTCGACCATACCTTCTTAAAAATTTCTGGATACTTCTCTAGCCCCATCGCCGCCAAAGGAGCGATGAATTCCATGAGGTTCGTATCAAACATGACATCTTTTACATTGATAAATGTTCCAGAAATTAAAATCATTCCTGAAACGAGTTCCGGATAATCTTTTGCAAGCTGAAGACAAACATTAACTCCCATAGAATGACCGAGCATAATAGCTTTGTTAACTCCCAAGAATCCACAAAGCTCAGACACATCAGATGCCATTTGTTGAAAAGTTATTTTTTTAACATCTTGAGCACCTGTTGATTGGAAGTGACCCCGATAATCATGAATAAGAAGCTGATAACCAAGGTTGTCGAGAAAAGGAATTTGAAACTTCCAGTGATGATTACTACAAACCAGACCGTAATTAAGAACAATCATGGGTTTGGATGGGTCAAACGTTATGAAGTTTTTTGAATAAAAAATCTGCTCTCCGTCGGTAGTTTTAAAAAAATTTGAATCGTTGTATTTGAACATATTACTGCTTCATGAGTTTAGATAAAGCTTCAATAACTGATAGTCGTGAAGCGCTGGTTTCTATGAGTTGGTTAAGCTTTTCATTTAGGATTTGTTTTTTACTTTCTTTTTCAGACTCAGCAAAGACTGCAATTTGAAGGATTGTTTGGCCAATTGTGATTTGGTCACCAACTTTTAACTTTCTTATGGCCGATGCTCTTTTTCCGTTAATTAAATAGAACGGAACTTCCTTTTGTGGGTGCACTAAGAGATCGTTTCCTATAACTTCAAGCATGATATGGGTATTAAATAATTCTTTATCGTTAATCCAAAGATCACCGTGATTTTTTCCGATGTAGATTTGATTTTGAAAATAGTTGAACTTTGCCAAAACATTTTCGTCAGGTGACTTTATAACTTCAAAATGAATCATGAGAATTTCCTCTTAAATAGTATCGAGGATTTTCTGATCTTTTGCGAGTTTTTCAAAATGGGGAGCAAGAATCTCCGGTTTTTTGTTCTGTAATTCTTCTAAATCGCGAACAACTTGCTCAAGAATCGCCGTATGAGTGAGAAAATTCGCAAGTTTCTTGGTCGTGACTGTTCCTGATTGATCCACTCCAAATAAATCACCTTCACCACGAAATTTAAGATCTTCCTCAGCAATGACAAAGCCATCAAGATTTTTTTCAATCACTTGAAGTCTTTGGTAGGCCTCAGGTGAGACTTCTTTATCTAAAACAAGAAAACAGAAACCGGCCTTATCACCTCTCCCGACTCGACCTCTAAGCTGGTGAAGAGATGAGAGCCCAAATCTTTCGGGATTGTAGATACTCATGACTGTAGCATTGGGGATATTAATTCCAACCTCTATTACACTGGTTGAGATGAGGATGTGGATTTTTTTGTCTCTAAAATCTTTGACGGTTTTTTCTTTTTCCTCAGCGTTCATTTGACCGTGGAGCATTTCTACATTATATCCACGAAAGAGGAGTTGATATTTTTTGTGACTCTCTTTTACGTTTTGAATGTCTAAGGTTTCGCTCTCATCAATAGCAGGAAATACAAAATACGCCTGTTCCCCAGTGATGAGTCTCGATTTTATAAATTCAATATACTTATCGTAGTTTACTTTTTCAGTGATTCTACTCTTAATACCCTTTCTTCCTGAAGGCATCATTTTGATCGATGAGATATCAAGATCCCCGTATTGGGCGAGGCTTAAGGTTCTTGGAATCGGAGTGGCGGTCATAATTAAGCTATGGGTGCCTTCCCCTTTAGAAATTAGTTTTAGCCTTTGTTCCACTCCAAATTTATGTTGTTCATCAATAATCGCAAGACCCAGTTTTTTAAATTTCACAGCATCTTGAAAAAGAGAGTGAGTGCCAATAACAATTTCCGTTTTCCCTTCAATCAGATTCGCTAAAATTAGTTTTTTCTCTTTTGCCTTTGTAGAACCAAGAAGAAGAGCCATATCGAGAGCTGGATTTAGTTCTTTGAAAGACTCAAAGTGCTGTGTGGCCAAGGCCTCCGTTGGGCACATAAGAGCAACTTGAAATCCACTTCTATTCGATACTCTCGCCGACAAGAAGGCTACAATAGTTTTTCCGCAACCTACGTCACCTTGAACCATTCTCATCATAGGATGCCCAGATTTTAAATCTTTTATGATATCAGAGAAGACTTTCAATTGATCTGAAGTCAGCTCAAAGGGAAGGTGTTTAACTAAATCATGAATCTTATTTTCATCAATAGTTAAAATAGGGGCATCTTTTCTTTTTATATACTTTCTTCTCGTTTGAATTTTTAATTGATCGATCAGAAATTCTTCATAAATAAGTCTTTGCTCGGCAGCGTCTTTTAGTTTTGGATTAAATATTTCGGGACTAATTTTCCCGTGAAAGATTTTAAAGGCTTCACCGAGTGGCATTTTTTTATTATATCCCAACTCTGGAATCACTTCTGGTATATGATCCCAGAGTGATGGCGGTATGAGATCAATGACTTTTTTTAGATGATGACCACTGACTTTATTAATTGTAGGGTACTCAATGATAAAAGGAAGACTTTCAACTTCAGGATCGATGATCTGTGGATTAATAATCTGCTTTTGAGCTTTGTATTCTTGAACTTGTCCTAAAAATGAAATTCGATCTAGAGATTCAATTTGTTTTTTTTGGTTTGGATAGAGATTAAACCAACGTAGCCCCAAGGATTCTTGAGATAAATCATCTTTTAAAACGGCATACCCATTATAGAGGAGAATGTTTCCTTTACCTCTTCGTCCAAAAGCTGGTTTCACTTCAACGTGAATGACTTTTCCAGATCCTTTAAAGAATTGATTAAATTCAGCATCTCTAAATGCTTTATAGGGTGGTGTTTTGTTAATTCTGAGTGGGAGGATCCAGAGAAGATCCTTGATTGTATGGATACCAGAAGTTTCTAGCTTCTCAATTGTGGGAGAAGGTTTTTTACCAGAATGTAAAATTGAAAGAGGCGAATTCCAGTTTATTTCAAGTGTATTTGATGTCTTGGACCTCATAGGTCAAGTCCCCTTTGGGAGCTTTGACGATGACTTCATCTCCAATTTCTTTTCCAATGAGGGACTTACCTAAAGGAGAGTTGTAGGAGATTTTTTTGGCATCGGTCATTGCTTCGTCTTCGCCGACGATTTGAAAGGTTGTTGTACTCTCTTTTTGGTTATCAAAAATAGTAACTGTAGCACCGAAAACAATTTTATCCGTATGAAGTGTTGAAACATCGACAACTCTTCCTCGAGCAATTTTTGACTGTACGTCAAGGATTCTACCTTCAATGATAGATTGTCTTTCTTTAGCGGCTGCATACTCAGCGTTTTCTTTAAGGTCTCCGAGTTCCCTGGCTTCGGCGATCGCCTGCTTAATTTCTTCGCGTTCAACGCGAATGAGGTGGCTGAGTTCATCCTCAAGAAGTTTTTTACCAAGCATAGTCATGGGCTCGCTCATATAATCCTCTAATTTATTTCTTAAAAAGTGCTGCGGCCTTGGCCAAAGCATCTTGTCGCGCCTGATCTGGATTTGATCCAGGAGAGCCTATCTTAAAATAATCACAAAAGTTAGCTTTCTCTTTGTCTTGAACTCGATCGGCAGAAGATTCTCGGCACTCATTGTAGGACTTTGGATCGTAAAATTGGCACATCTTACAGCAACGGATGTCGGCCATGCAGGATGGGCATGTATCTCGTCTACCCACCATAATTTTAAAAGTTTCAGAAAGTGGTTTTGAGCATTTATAGCAATTTAGTGACACTTAGAACTCCTGGCCTATGCCAATCCCTGCACCCATGCCTTGACTGGGGTCGGTGGGCGAGAAAAATATTTTGGGTGTGTTCCGTTTGTTATATTCCTCTATCGATCTTAAAAGTAAATACTCATTATTGTATTGATTTGTCTTGGAGATGAGATAGCTAATTCCAATCATGGTTGCACCGCCAAATAAGAGGAAATTTTTGCCGGTTAGGCCCCCATCATCTCCACCAGAGGATCTCAACAATCCGCCTAGAAGCATCGCCGTTCCGAGAGTGCTTAAAGCTGCTCGCTTCCAGGTAGGTCGATTATTTTCTTGGTATTCATTCAGTAGCCCTTTGGCGATCTCATCTTTTTCTAGGTAATACCGTAGCCCTTCCCCGCGTGTGGCATTACTCACATCCACAAGAACTTCTTGGTAATTGATACTGGCCACGCGAGAGCAGGTCTGGGCACCCCAGGAGCTGTAACTTAGTATAAAAAAGATTAAAATAGTCAATTTTGACATAGCGGTAAATAGTTCTATTTATATGAACATTGGTCCTAATGGCATTTTAACTTACCATAAAATAAAAAGCGACTTCGTTTATTTATGGACATCATTAAAACCGGCATAGGTATTTCCAGGACGATAAAAAACGTTTCACGATTTCGTGAAATCTTAAACGTATTGAGTCGGCATGGATTTGCTGAATTTATTATTAAATCGGGACTCGATAAGGTCATTCCCGGTTTCGTCTTGCCATCAAGAGTCTCAGAGTTAAAAAGTGAAGATTTATCTAAAGAAGAGTGGTGGCAGCATTTTGGGGAGCAGCTAAGAAAAAGTTTTGAAGAACTTGGTCCAAGTTTTATAAAACTCGGACAGCTCCTTGCGACAAGAGAAGATCTCCTTGAGCCCTCTGTGATTAAAGAGTTAAAACTTTTACAGAATCAGGTTAAAGGCATTCCGTTTGAAGTTGCAAAGAAAGTTATTGAAGATAATCTAGGAAAAAAAATCTCAGATGTTTTCTCTTCAATTGAGGAAGATCCGATTGGTACTGCCTCTATTGGGGTCGTTTATAAAGCTGAGCTTCACAATGGTCAAAAAGTTGTCGTCAAGGTCAGGCGACCAAATATTTCCAAACTCATCCTTACAGATTTTGAGATTCTCATTTATATTGTGAACAAAATGGAGCGAGTGTCCTCCGATCTTAGATTCCTTGGACTCTCTAAGATGATCTCGGACTTTTTCAAGAGCACACAAGTAGAGTTGAATTTTCTCATAGAAGCTCAAAACTGTGAGAGGTTAAGAAAAAATTTAGAAAGAATCGATACTGATCGGTATCTTATCGTTCCCAAAGTCTATAGAGAGTATTCAACGCAAGAGATGCTCGTTTTAGAGTTTCTCGATGGAAGACCATTCAACCAATTTAGCTCACTTGAAGATATTGGGTCAGACATGGTTGAAAAACTTGAAAAGAGTATTCAGCTCTTTACTCACACTCTTCTAGCAGATGGATTTTTTCACGCTGATCTTCATGGCGGAAATTTCTTCGTTATGAAGGATCGAAAAATTGGGATCATTGATTTTGGTCTCATGGGAACTTTAAGTAAGAAAAATCGAGCTAACCTGATTGCGATTTTGTATTCAATCCTGACTTATAATTTTGATAATCTTGTGTATGAGTTTTTGGATGTCGCTGAATATGAATCTGTTCCGGATCATGAAGAACTGATTCGTGACATCAAGGATGCTGTTTCCCCTTATATTGGCTTAAGTGTTAAAGAAACTAATATGACGGAGCTTGTTCGGAATCTTATTCGAACTCTAGGAAAGCATGAACTCTATCTCCCAAGAGAGTGGTTCATTATCTTTAGGGCCTTGATGACTCTAGATGGAGTGGGTAAGTCTATTGGGTATGACATTAATATCTTTAAAGTTCTAGAAAAAGATCTTCCAGGACTTATGTCGGAACTACTTTCTCAAAAAAATGCTCAAGAGGAACTCATGTGGGTGGCAAAAGATGTCATCAATTCAATAAGAATTGTTCCGAAACATTTGAAGTGGTTTTTGAAGGAAGTTTCGAGAAATAACTATTCCTTTGAATTAAGAATTCGTGACCTAGATAGTGTGTCGAAAAGTATTAATCGGTCATTTTACAGCCTTGGGTTATCACTTCTCGCCTGTGTGTTTATTCTGTGTGGGACAGTTTTTGTCAGGAATATTCAGGTGACTGCCTTATCAGATGTACCCTTATTAAGCTGGATTTTCTGGGGTCTTGCCACTTACTTAATGGTTAGGATCGCTCTTCTTAGAAAGTATTAAATAAAGTCATGAATTTTATTTTAATTATCCGATAAAGAAACTGATGAACTACATCATTTTTTTTCTAATATTAATGAATATGGTCCTTTTCGCTGATTGTAAAATGAGCAATGGACGTACTCAAGTTCCAATTCCAGAGAACAAAGTCGTCTCCTTGTTTGAAAGTGGTAAGTCTTTATCCAGCCATAAAATCCAAGATCAGGATGGATTGGGTACTTGCTACGCGAATGCAACCACTGCCGTTTTAAAATCTGTTCTACCAAATAACCCAGACGTTTCTTATGTTCATGCGGCATTACAAACTTCTACAAATGGATGGCTCCAAAGTTGGAGTAATGGAAAAAATAATTATATTAAAAGTGATAACAGTGATTTAACTTCCGGGGGATTTTTTTGTGACACAGTATCTGCTCTAAAAAAATCAGGGGGAGCTTGTACAGTCAATCACTCCATTTTAGAGAATAAAGAATTAATGGATAGTTATGTTCAAATTGAACTGATGAAAGGTTTGGGTGCCTATTTCGATTCTGTTAATAAAGTTAAAAACGATCCTGCGAAACTTCAAAAGCTTAAGCAAAACCTAGCGAAAGTGATTGATTCCGTGAATATGGAGAGGACTAAAGTTATTCAGGCCTGTCAAGCCGAAAAAAGAAAAGATCTTCCTCTAAAAAAAGCACTAGTTGAGGCGTTAAGTTTAGAAATTTTTAATATCGACTTCAAAGATCCCTGTGGCAAATTTAAAGTTCAGAAATTTCAAGAAATGTTAGGTTCACAATCCGTTATCACCGAAGATCGCATAAAATTAGTGATACCACCTTCAATAGAATCGGAATTTAATGTATTCCTAACGAAAAATGCGGATATTAAGTCAGGACTTCAAAAAAACCTCCAACAGAATAAAGATAAGATGCTAGAAGACATGAATTTTCAATCCACATTAGGATCAAAAATTTCAGAATTTTTAAACAATAAATTAGCCTCTATTCCTTCAAAGAATACCAATTGTCCTTCTGGATCACCCATAAGAAAAATCCAATCTTCTCCTGAGGAATTAGGGTCTGTTTTTTATTCAGGTATTCTCAACCAGAAATCTGATGTGTGTAATGCTTACCACGAGAACTCAGCGATCATTGAGGCTGTAAAAAATAGTAATATAAATCAGTGTGTTCCAAGTTCCCAGCTGGATGAAATGCTTAATGCTTTGGCCCCGATCATGAAAGTTGGTGAGACACTAGATCAATCACTCATTAATAAAATGAATAACCCTCTTTCTCAGTATGGTAAACAATTAAAAGATTTTCTTTTACCTGGCTGTATGGATAAGACTAATTTGATAAGTATGAATAATATTTCCTGCGCCTCCTTTAGTATGTGTGATAAATCGGAGTATCTAGATATGTCGAATACGACTTACACTGGTCCAAAGGGTGGGTGTTATGACATTGGTAGTGCTCGTGCCATAGTCAGGATGAAAGTCTTCAATAACATTTCCTCTAACCGAGCGATGGGGATAAGTGTTTGCACGGCTTTTATGGATAATCCAGCGGCCCGGACAAATTTCTGCCAAACACCAGTTCAAGGTGTTGAGGGTCACTCGAATCACGAAATGACGATTTCTGGCTATCGATGTAAAAATGGTAAAATTGAGTATCAACTCCTCAATTCATGGGGGAAATACCAAGGTTGTCCAGTAAGCGATGGTGACAAAAATTCTGCTATCGAATGTTCGCTTGATAAAAGTGGAAACCGAGATGGTAAATTTTGGGTGAAAGAAGATGTTCTGGTAGATAGCACCAATGAAATTTCACAATTAGTGAACAAGGCTTCTCCATGATAACCCGATTTTTTCTCATATGGATGGTTTCTTTGCAAGCTTTTGCAGCAGATCCGGTATTAACGTTTGGAGAACTCAAGGTTATCTTCGCAAAAGTTGACGGGATTTACGTCAACCGAAGTTGTAAGAATAAAAAATGTGAGGCTTACCAAAAGTACCTCAACTTTTCAAAAACACCACTCTCTCCGGAACTATTGAATGGAGGGAAAAATCCTTCTGCCGTGAGGTGCAAGGAACTCATGGGGGGGGAAGTCATCATTGGAAAAGATCGAGATGGACATGAGCAGAGCGTATGTCAGTTTAGTGATGGGTCATATCTCATTTAACTAACTTTGAGTGTCTTAAATACTGTCGAGCCCACTTAAGAAAAATGGCTTTACTTCAATTTCCTCAAATATCCCTGGCCCAAAGACGCCTCTCAAAAATTCAGGTAATTCAAGTGAGAGAGTTTCATCATTAAAATCAAAGAACACTTCTTGTTTCATGGGGTTAATATTTCGAATTTTAAACTTCTCACTCGTTAATTGAAAAACGAAATCAGTAAAGAGTCTTAAATCTCCAGGCGCCATGAAAAATTGAAATTGAAGATTTTCTCCTGATACTAAATCGCTTCCCAGCCAAACTTTTCCATAGCTGGAAATTTCATCAATGAGGAGAGTGAGATCTTTTCTACTTCCATACTCATAAATGACTCCAGGAAGATCCTGGCCTTTGCTCATAAAGTAGTAATCTTGAATGATGTTATTTTCTTTTCTCAAAAAGAGATCAGCTGACGTGATTTGCTCGATAAGTTTCCAGTCTGAATCATTTCGTTCGATTGTAAGGTATGTTTGTGCAAACGAGGTCGTATAAAGATCTCTAATTTCTCTCTTCTCTTTATCGCTTAGATTCGCAAAAGTTGTTTTCAAAAATGGCGAAATCTTTTTTTCTTTTTCGATTTCAATCTGCGTTCCACAAAGATGAAATCCAAATTTGTTGTAGAGTTTTTCTTGATCACTCCAGAGGAGAAAAAAAGTTGTATCACTTCTTTTCTCTGCTAAAACGTCTTGAAAAAGTGTTTGGAAATGGCCTTCTCCTCGACGTGATTCATCAACAGCGATTCCTCCTAGGAGAATGATGGAATATTTCACGTTATTAAGAGTGAGAAAATGCTCTTTTGCACCTATGTGGGCAATCACATTTTCATTCTCATCTATCATAATGAAACAGTTGTGGTGATTACTTGTATCCACGAGTGGAGCGAAGTCGATTTTGAAGGAATAGGGGTCTTTATAGTGAAAAGATTTTTCAATCAGCTTAAGAGTATCCTTAAAAAGTGAGGGTTTTTCGCTTAAGGGGAAAATATTGCCCATATATAAAACTCCATAATTTCAGATATTTAAGCTTTTTTTAAGCAAAATGTCGATTTCTTTTACAGTTTCCTAAAGTCTTTCGCTGCGTTGTCGAAAAGTTATGCATGAACGCCACTCATGGTATTCATCGCTCCTCTCACGGATTGAGAACGAGTGAAACCCGATCAAGGAGGATTTATGGGTTTAAGGATTAACACAAACGTTTCGTCGCTGAATGCGCAAAGAAACTTAGGTCAAACACGTGGTGCTCAACAGAAAGTGTTAGAGCAACTCTCTTCAGGTAGCCGTATTAACCGTGCTGGTGACGATGCTGCTGGACTCGCGATCTCAGAAAATTTAAAAGCTCAAATCAGAGGACTAGGTCAAGCAGAAAGAAATGCTCAAGACGGAGTTTCTCTTGTTCAGATCGCTGAAGGTGCTCTTGCTGAAGTTGGTAACATTATGATTCGTCTTCGCGAATTATCAGTGCAAGCAGCTTCTGATACTATCGGGCCAACAGAACGTAAATTCCTTAACGTTGAATTTGAGCAGCTTCTTTCAGAAGTAGATCGAATTGCCAACTCAACTGAATTTAACCGCGTTCCACTACTTAATGGTACAGGATCAGTGTTTGATATCCAAATCGGAACAAGAAATGATCCTTTAGCAGATAGATTAACATTTGATGCTTCTTCAGCAGACGTAAACGTAGCTGCCTTAGGACTCAACTTAGCTTCTGTTTCTGATAAAATTTCAGCTCAGAACTCTCTTGCGGCCATTGACCAAGCTATTCAAAACGTATCTGGTATCCGAGCTGATTTCGGTGCTCTTCAGAACCGACTTCAATCAACGATTAATAACATCCAGATCTCAAATGAAAACTTAGCAGCTGCTAACTCACGTATTAGAGACACTGATATTGCTTCTGCAACTTCAGAAATGACGAGAACAAATATTCTAATGCAAGCGGGTACTTCAGTCCTGGCACAAGCGAATCAGTCTACTTCGAATGCCATTAGCCTTATTAACGCCGCTTCTCAGGGATAGAAATATCCCTGAGGCCCAGGCCTTAATGAACTAAAACTGACGTAAAACGAAATCCTGCAAAACTTGATAGTGGGTGTGTGAACTAGCGAGTTTTTTTTAAGGGTAGTATTTTTTAAAAAAATAACAACCGGTGGACAGAAGGTCCCCAAACTGAACATGGAGGTTCGACAATGACAACAAAGGACTAAAAAATGGGATTAAGAATAAATACAAACATTGCCAGTATATCTGCGCAACGTGCTCTAGGAATGACGAAGATGAATATGGACAGCAACCTTAGGAAGTTGTCCAGCGGTGAAAGAATAACTCGCGCGGCTGATGATGCGGCTGGATTGGCGATAAGTGAAAAACTTAAAAGCCACATCCGAGGACTCAGACAAGCAAAAAGGAACTCAGATGACGGCGTATCACTTATTCAGACAGCAGAAGGCGGCCTCAACGAGATTTCTAACATCGTCATTCGTCTCAGAGAGCTCTCAGTTCAAGCGGCCTCTGATACTGTGGGGGATACTGAGAGAGGTTTTTCAAACATTGAATTCCAAAACTTACTTGAAGAAATTCAACGAATTTCAAAAGGTGCAGAATTCAACGGTAGAAAGCTTCTTGATGGTACAGGCGGAATGGTTGATATCCAAGTTGGGATCCACAATGACCCAACAAACGATAGGATTAATTTCGACTCATCCTCGACTGACTCAACAATTGAAAGCCTTGGTCTCAATGGTGAGAGCATCGCAAGTAAAGAGGGAGCACAGCTATCACTGTCTAAGCTTGATGAAGCTTTGGTACGAATCAACGGAACTCGTGCCAATTTGGGTGCACTACAAAACCGACTGCAATCAGCAAGCAATACAATTGCGATTACAGAAGAGAACTTTAGTGCAGCAAACTCAAGAATTCGTGATGTAGATGTGGCCGCAGAGACAGCCGATATGACAAAGAATAACATTCTTTCTCAAGCAGGTGTCTCAGTACTCGCTCAAGCGAATCAGGCCCCAAATTTTGCCTTAAAGCTACTAGGCTAATAACACACCCACTTACCTTCCCCCGAATGGGGGAAGGTTTTTTTATTTCCTCAGCGGCAATTATCCATCTGTAGTTTCAAAAAATAATTTCGTGTAAAATGAATCTATGAAAAAAACCATTATGATTTTTGGCATATCATCCTTTATTGGTTCAAATTTAATTGAACAATTAAAGGACGAATTTAGAATTATCGGTACCTATCATAAGACACCCGTGGATATTCCTGGTATAACAAGTCTTCCATGTGACGTTTTAAGAAAGGAATATGTCTCGAGTCTTGTTGCTCTCTTTCGTCCTGATGTGATCGTTTATGCAATCGGATTAAATTCACTATCGACCTGTGAAAAGTTTTCTAAGCAGTGTGAAGCCTTGAATACAAAAGGGGCAGTCAACTGTGCGACAGCTTCAGACCGCTATAGCTCAAAGTTTATTTATTTCTCATCAGGATTCGTCTTTAATGGGGATAATAATGAAGTTCGTGAATCCGAAACCCCTTTCCCCCAGACAACTTATGGAAAAACGCTCTCATCAACAGAATTTTATATTCAGAGATCATGCCTCAATTACGTTATTCTAAGATGCTCTACTATCTATGGACGAAGTTATGGGCGTATAAATAAGAACTGGTTTGAACAATTGCAGTACTCTTTGGTTAATGGGGACCAGATTATTGTAGATGACAGTATTCATACTGGATTTTTAGACGCTTCTATTTTAGGTGACGCCGTCAGGGTCATTGTGAAGAAGAATATTTCTAATCGACTCCTTAATCTTTCTAGTCAAGACTCTTTAACGAGATATGAATTTGCTAAGATTTACGCAAAAATTTTCAGGAAAGATGGATCATTAGTTCAACCAGGAATCGGTGCATTCCCTGGAATGATGAAAAGTGATATCGATGACAAAAAGCCATTATATTTTAAACTAAATCCTTTAACCTTTGAGGAATTGACAGGTTTATCGATGCCAAAAATTGAGCAATCCTTAAAGTTAACTCAAAAAAAATGGGGACTTCTATCGAGATGAGTTTTTTACGAACTCTGAAAGATAGTATTTCACGAGAGCTTCTAATTCCACGGGTTCACCCTGAAATCTCCATGAGATAGTGTTAAATGGACCGACATGGGCCTTAATCTCATGAATCGCATGGATCGATTGGCCTTCATTGGCAAGCCTTGCCGCAAATAAGCCGCCATTGTTTGAAAGAAACCCGATACTGATAACATCGGGAGCTCTTCTTGCCACGATGAGCTTCAGGGAATTTCTAAAAAGAATAAAATCGTTAACAGTGTTAGATATTCTAAAGAGTTTTATGCCTCTTGAGCTATCTCTATTACTTCTATATTGGTTGAAAAGAGAAACATAAAACTCAAATCGATCTTTAAGTTTATTAACAAAATTTAAAGAGGATTCTTCAAGAAGTTGTTGAGTATTAAGGTGGTCATTGAATCTGATAATTCCAGATTCTTCCATATTCACTTCTTCAAGTGCTAGGTTTTCAATCCAAGAAACATTCTGATAGTCATTGACGTTGATTGTATCCATACATTTATTGTTTGGTATGGGGGCGGTCTCGTCAAGATAAATGTTTATAGGGGCAGTTAATCAAGGTCATCGAGTCCTGACTTTGAACTTTCCTAAAGTTTCAGAATAGGAAAGTTCTTCTTCAGAACTAATCGATAAGTGGTTTTCAGACTTAGTTTCTTGATTAGTGTAGATCTTTTGGTTGAGGAACATACAAGATTGAGTTTATCGAAACTGTGACTGGATTTTTTGAAACAGAAAAAAATAAAGGTCCGGAGAAGAGCTTTAAACGGTTTCGCGCCCCTAGTAGACTAGGTGGGCGCAATTAGTAATCACTTTAGGCTTCTCACATTCTGTCCTAATACTAGGACAGGCAAGCATGCACACCGTGATCAGGGACCGCTCCCGAAAATAAAATCGTAGGGGCGAAACTTTATGGCCTTGCCCCGGACCCACTTACAATACTACCTCATTTTCGAGGCAATCAGGAGAGGCAAGTTTATCTCTTTCTTTTTGTCTATCTTCGTCTAGGCTAGTTTTTTCAATTACTTGTAGAGTTAATGCATAAATCAGCTAAAAAAAAAGAGACCCACTCTTTTACTGCATTAAAATACTCTAAATGATTCTAAAGTTTAAATTGATTTTGGTCGATAAAGATTCATAAGAACAAGCGTGCTCCTCAAGGGGGAAGTATGAAGAACAAAATGTTAGCTTACCTTAAAGACGAGAGCGGGCAGACGTCCACAGAGTACATACTCCTTGTGGCCGTGGCAGCTGCAATCGTTATTAAGTTTAAGGGTGCTATCACGAAACAGTTACTAGGTGATAATGGTGACGGTGAAGGTGGTATTCTTGGTAACGTTATGGGTAAAGTTAACGACGATATCTCAAATTGGGACCCATAAGAGACAAGTAAACCCTTGCCTCTCATAGGCTTCGTGATACCATTTTAAGTGTGAAAACATCCACAAAAACGAGTGGTCAAGCCACAGTCGAATATATATTTATTCTTGCTTTTGCCATACTTTTTGGCTTCAACGTTATCTCAAAATACACAGATTTTTTTAGCGATGCCATGGGCGGAGTTAGTCATGTGCTATCGACTCACTTAACGATTGGAGTTTGTGATTCAAATTGCTGGCTCAAGGGTTATGAAAACTCTTATACAGGCACTCCATGAACTTTAAAGTGGTATTCATTGTGGTTATGATTGAGCTCCTCTTTGTGGGATGGGTTGATTTTAAAACAAAGAAAATTTCAAATTACTGGGTCATCCTGAATGTCATTCTGTCGATGGCCCTCTATATGATGGCGAGTGATGTGTATCATTTAAGTTTGAATATCCTAATCTTTCCGTTGGGATTTATCGTTGCTGGATTTATTTTATTTCTATTAAATATCATGGGAGCTGGAGATTCTAAATTTTTAGCTTCGCTTTTTTTACTCACTCCCTCAGAGTATCAGATTATTTTATTTGAAAAAATTTTAGTCAGTACAATAGTTACTGGGGCCCTCCTTCTTTCTTTTAGTTTTGTTAGAAATCGCAAAGTACTCATAGCGTTTATGACTAATCGTCACTGGAGAGGAATAAGAGATATTATTAAATCAAGATTCAGTTATGCACCAGTTATTTCTGTGGCGTGGCTACTACTTGGAAGAGATCTATGGAAATAAAAATAAAAGGGGAGAAGGGACAAACAACGGTTGAGTATATCCTTCTCTTTGCAGTCGTTGTTTCACTTGTACTGACAGTTTATAAAAGTGCAGCATTCAGAAGATTATTTGGCGAACAAGGTGAAGTGGGTTTAAAAATTAAAGCTCAAAATGAATTCTCATACCGTCATGCCTTTCATATAGCAGGAGCAGAGCGAGAGCCAGTTCCAGATATTTCAAGAGACAACAAGGATATTACGATTCACCCTTCTTATGTCGACTCATCAAGTGCCAATGAGTCTCGTTTCTTTGGTCCGAAGGAGCCCTATGGACAATAAGAACGAAAAGGGCCAGTCAACGATTGAGTTCATTTTTACATTTGTTTTCGGACTGAGTTTGGTACTATTTATTTTTAAAACTTCCGTAAACTATGCGACTGGATACTTAGTTCAATATGCAACCTTCATGGCGAGTCGTGTTTACTTAACTCAGGACACCCACAAGGGGCAGGTGGGGAGTGTGGATCCTTCTCTAGAGCGGGCGGCCCAAAATGCGGCCACAGCCTTTAATAATTACAACCTGAGTGTTTTAAAAATTCCGAATGAAAATTTTAAAATAAATCCGGTTGAACAGGCCTCTGGACCTAATGAAGTATTAACGGTTGGTGCTTACACAACATTTGAAGTCACCATGGACGTTCTAGGCAGAGTTGCCGGACAAAAAAAACTAGAATTAGTTTCTGAATCATTTTTGGGGAAAGAGCCTACAAGAGCAGAATGCGCGAGTCGAGTCTGCTTTGCAATGACTGGACAACAAAATTGCGATCAAACCATGGACATCACCTTATATGACGATGGCTGCTGATGGAAAATAAACCTAATACTGAAAGTGGCCAGGCATTAATTGAATTAATAATCTTCCTTCCACTTATTGTAACTCTCTATTCAGTCATCTCAGGTTTTGCGAACTCTATAAATGGTTCCATAAATCAGCAGAAAATTGCTCGATCCTATTACTATTATAGGATTCAAAACAACTCAACTACTCCATCACCGCTAACTAGAATTCCATATGAAAATTGGTCCTACTTCAGTGTCTACTTTATTGGTTGGAGAGACTATGTCAAAGGTGCAGGGAGCCCAGTCATGCCTTGCTATAAGGTGAGTATACCTTTTAAAGATAGTCCTGATGACAAATGTGAAGACTCCTATCAGAGCGATAAAAGTCTCTGGGTGAAAGTGGGTACTGTTTATGGAACATGTGGAGCCACTTTTTTTCATAGCAATGGAAAAGTTTATTATGCCCCAGACCAAGGTGGAGGGGATTTTAGTGCAGTTGTTGATCAAAGAAGTTGCATAATCATGCAGTAGGTAAGAACTTTCATTTTGCTCCATGAAAATAAAAATCTGGTAAGATTAAGTAATTGAAAAATCATTCAAAGTTTAGGAAGAACAATGAATAGTCGAGCCTTTACCACCAGCCTCCTACTCGCTGCACTTGCCGTGGCGATGATTTGGTCTTACATCGAAAGTAGAGAGACTGAACTTCAAAGTGATTATGGAAATCAAACTCCCGTCGTGATTGCTAAAGAAGATATTAAAGAATTAGAAATCATTGATGATAGAAAAGTTCAACTCATTAACATCCCTTCAAAGTTTCAAATGCCAGGGCACTTTAAAAGAGTTGAAGATCTTTATAATACTATCGCAGCTGTCCCTATCAAAAAAGGTGAACAGATAACAGTTCCAAGAGTGACTTATCCTGGTTCTCAATCAGGCTTATCACGGCAGATTTCCATTGGTAAAAGGGCCATGTCTATTCAGGTGACTGAAGGACAAGCAGTGAGTCGATTAATAAAACCTGGAGATCGCGTGGATGTACTCGCTCTGGTTGATTATGCTGCAGGAAAAAAAGAAAAACTGAAAGTTAAAACTGTCCTTCAAGATGTCATTGTTTTATCAACAGGTCTCTTCATTACAAACTCTGTTCCAATCATCAACATAAAAGACGAAAAAGACTCTCGTCAGATGAAATTAAATAACTATACAAACTTCAACACAGTGACACTTGAGTTGACACCATTTGAAGTTCAAAAAATGGTCTTTTTAATTTCTGCTGGGAATGGAATCTATCTTTCACTACGTAATAATGATGACAAGACAGTTGAACGAATTGCTTCAACTAAGCTTTATGACGTTTTGGATGAGGATAGAGCGGAAGCACAAACTTATTTTGCTGAGCAATCAGCAAGAGAAAATAAAAGGGCTGGTGGTGGCGGTCGTTAAGTTTTGCCTCACTTTTTATTTTTTATTTGCGATGAATCTTGGATTCACTCAAGATAGTGCTCAGTCTTCGTCTGTTCCCAATAAAGATTTAGAAGTTGCTATGGGTATAGATGTGATTGAAAAACTTGATTTTGATTACAGTCCAAAAATTACGATTGGTAATGAAAGTATTCTTAAACTCGTTTTAATCCCAACGAAAAGAGAAATTATTTTTAAAGGTCTAAAACCTGGTCGAACCAACGTTACCGTTAGAGATAACGTGGGTGACGTTAAACTTATCTACACTGTCGTCATCACTGCAACCGGTAAATCGAATACCGTATCAGAATTAAGAGAGTTAATTGGAGACGTCGAGGGTCTTGAAATCGGTATCAAGGGCGGTAAGGTTTACGTTGGTGGCGAAATCGTTGTACCAGATGATATCGGAAGAGTTTCTCAAGTTCTCGCCAGTTATCCAGACGTTCTAACATTAATAGAGTTATCTCCCCAGACCCAACGAGTGATTGCTAGAAAAATGACTGAAGAATTGGCAAGAAATAATTTAAAAGAGGTTACCGTTCGAGTTGTGAATAAAGTATTCTGGCTTGAAGGTGTCGTCAGTCCCCAACAAAAACCTGAAGGAAGAGAGGCGCTCGCTGTTACGATTGCCAAAGCTTTTCTTCCACCTAAGATTGTAAATCTATCTACCGCCAGTAATCGTTACGCTTCACCTCAGACAAGTGACATTATTGATTTCACGGCCGTGAGTCAGAAGAAGGATGCGCCTCCTGCTCCTAAAATGATCAAGATCACCTCTCAATTTGTGGAGCTTTCAAAATCTTATAATAAAGTTTTTGCTTTTAAGTGGGCCCCTTTGATGGGTGCAGATAATTCAAGTATACAATTCGGTCAAACAGCATCAGGCAATTTATCCGCCCGACAATCCGAGGGAACATTAAGTGCTACAATTTCAAATTTATTTCCTAAATTGAATGCAGCTAAGAGTGCGGGTTATGCAAGAACAATTCAATCAGGAATGGTTATCGTAAGAGATGGTTTTACTGAAGGTGGTAAAATTTCTAAAAATACAGTAATTCCTTATGCTGTTGGAACAGGTGATTTCACGAAAGCTGATAAGGCAAATATAGGCTTAGATTTAGATGTTAAGCCTGCCATCCTTGAGCAAGAAAAAATTGAATTGGGAATAAATCTTAGAGTGACTATAGCTGTTCCTTCGGGAAATGCGAGCCCAATTACCACCAATAATTCAATTTCTACAAATGTCATTTTAAAATCCAAAGAGTCAGCTGCAATCGGAGGAGTTGTTCAAAACACTTCGACGACTGACTATGATAATACTGGAAATGATCCGGCCCCAACAACAGCAACTGCAGGGCAGGCCCCTGCAACACCTTTGTTTCGTTTATATAGATCGAAAAGTTATTCAACGAATAAAAGTCAGTACGTTATTTTTGTAACACCTGAAATCGTTGAATCTGCATCTGCTGGTACTGAAGAAATCAGAAAAAAATTCAGGAGAAGAGAATAAATGGCCGGTAATATTATCACAATCATAGGGGGGAAAGGAGGTGTCGGTAAGTCACAGATTGCTGCTAACCTTGCTATCGCCTACGCTAATGAAATTCGCGCTAAAACACTTCTTTTGGATTTTGATCAAAAATCTTGTGGTGATCAAAATATAATCACCGGCGTAAAATCAAAAAAACATTTAAAAGAACTTTCTGATTTTAATGGTGCGATAGATCCCAGATCAATTCAACTTTTCACAATAGATCACAAGTCTGGCTTCTCTTACATAGGAATGCCAACAGAACCCATCGCTGCTTCACAAATTAATGAAGAGGGAATTGGGAAAGCCTTAAAAGCTTTAGTGAATATTTATCCAATTATTGTGATTGATGCTGGAAGTGAACTCTCACCTCTAGCTCTAAAGGCGATGGAGTTTTCAACACTCATCTTTATTGTTGCTTCACCGGATTTATTAGCAGTGAATCAGTGCAAGAGAATGCACTCTGATCTGATAACCATGCTTTTTCCCAAAGACATGATTCAAATTATTGTGAATCAAGCAGTCAATGGCCATCCCGTTAGCCCTGATGTGATAGGAAAACAAATCGGTAAGCCCGTCTTTCATGCAATCCCGAGAGATGATGCCAGTTGTATTGCAGCTCTTTCGCGATCAACCCCTGTTCTTGTTGGTGCAAAAGGCTCTCCTTTTGGATCTGGGGTGACAGATTGTGTGAGAAAACTCATTCAGAAAAATGTTCTTAAAACGTTAGAAAAACTCACTAAGCCACAGGACTCGGCGAATCAGCAGAATGCTAGTAAGGGTGATCCAGCGGTTGACGACAACCGTAAAAGAGATCAGTGGACAGAGTTAAAAAGTAGAATCCACAAGGCACTCGTCGAAGAGATGGATCTTAAAAAGCAGGATGATAATGATCCTAAAGCGAAAATAATTCTTCGTGAGCAAACGAAAAAAATGGTGGTTGAACTTCTTGGAAAGGAAGATACGAAAAATATTCTCCCAACAAGAGATGACATGAACCGCATCGTGAAAGAAATCCTTGATGAGGCCTTAGGACTGGGTCCACTCGAAGATATGCTCGCTGACAAGAGTATCTCTGAGATTATGGTCGTGGGACCAAAGAAAATTTATTATGAACAAAGTGGTAAGGTCAAAAAGTCTGAAGTGACTTTTACAAATGATCGCCAAGTGATGAACGTCATCGAAAGAATTGTGGCACCTATAGGAAGAAGAATCGATGAAAAAACACCCTATGTTGATGCTCGGTTAGCCGATGGTTCTCGGGTTCACGCCATCATTCCACCCTGTGCGATTGATGGGTGTTGCATCACAATTCGAAAATTTCCAGATAAGCGTCTCACTTATAAAGACCTTGTGAAATTTGGAGCGATGACTGAGGAAATGGCGGATTTTTTAAGAATCTCAGTAGAAGCACACAGAAATATAGTTGTATCCGGTGGAACAGGTTCAGGTAAAACCACTCTCATTAATATGCTTGGTGGGTTTATTCAGTCGAATGAGCGAATTATTACTTGTGAGGATTCGGCCGAGTTAAATTTCCCTCAGGATCACGTCGTTAGATTAGAGACTCGTCCACCTTCATTAGAGGGCGACGGTCAAATTGATATTCGCTGTCTTGTAAAACAAACTCTTCGAATGAGACCCGATAGAATTGTGGTTGGAGAGTGTCGAGGGGGAGAAACTCTTGATATGTTGCAGGCGATGAATACGGGTCACGATGGATCAATGACAACAGTTCACTCCAATACACCGAGAGATGCCATTTCACGACTCGAAACACTTGTTCAATACGCTGGAGCTGGTCTTCCTCAGAAAGCAATTAAAGAAATGATTGCCTCAGCTGTTCATATGATTATTCAGCAATCCCGACTAGATGATGGATCCCGTAAATGTCTTTATGTAACTGAGATCGGTGGTCTTCAAGGTGAAGTTGTTACCTTGCAGGATATCTTTATTTACAAGCAGGAGGGGATGAACAAGGAAGGAAAAATTGTAGGCAAATTTATGGCCACAGGCTTCATTCCTAAATTTATCGAGACACTTGAAAAGAAAGGTTACAAAGTTCCGAGAGGACTTTTTATTAATAAATAATGATTAGTAAATTTATTCATTTTTTTATTTTTTTTGTTTTTGCATCTCCCCTTCTTGCGCAAACGGGTAATAAGCCACGTGAAGTTAGCCTTATTCTCGACATCTTGGGAATTAAAGGAGTTCTGATCGTTATAGGTGTGACTGTCTTTACTTATACCTATTTAAATTCAGTTAAATTATTTGGTTGGATAGATGATCAAACTTTTGGCACAAGAGATTATATTTTAAAAAAATTTGAAATTATGTTTATTGAGGTGGAGCCAAATAAAATTACTATTGCACTACTTCTCATGTCGTTTGGGCTGGGGACGCTGACCTTTTGTATTCTTGCATTGCTGGGCAATGTCCCTCTTGCAGTTTTTCTGGGCCTCGTCTTTTTAGTGGTCGGGTGGAAGGCCCCAAAACCGATTGTCGATTATTTTGAGAATAAAAGAAAAAAACTTTACGCGACTCAAATGGTTGATGCCCTCAATTTATTAGGAAATGGCCTTCGAGCAGGACTAACAATGCCTCAAGCGATTGGAATGGTTGTGGATGAAATGCCGGCACCAGTAAGCCAGGAATTTAACCTTGTTCTTCAACAGGCGAAAATCGGTGTTCCATTAGATGAAGCCTTAGAAAATTTAAAGAAAAGAGTTTATACAGAAGATAATGAGATGTTCGTAACAAGTGTCAATATTTTACGCGAAACCGGCGGTAATCTTGCCGAAACTTTTGACACTATTGTGATGGTGATTCGAGAGAGAGTTCGTCTTCAACTTAAAATTGAAACCTATATAGCTTCAGGTAAAGTTCAGGCTTACATCATTGGGGCAATGCCTTTTGCAATGATTGTGATGTTTGGAACAGGTGATCCCGAATATTTTCCATTACTGTTTGGAACATTTCTAGGAATTCTTTGTTTAGTCATCATTTGCGGAATGGTGGGCCTTGGTATGTGGGTCATTATGAAGATCATTGATATTAAAGTTTAGGCTATAAAAAACCGATAAAGGTCTAGATTAATAGAATGTAAAAAGGTGGAATTATGAAGTTTTTTAAGGCAATGGCCCTCACTCTCATTGCCATGTTGATGACGGTAATGGTTCATGCAGGTGTTAATTTAAAAAATGGAAATTTTTATATTTCCTACACCGACATTGTTGTTCCGGGTGGTGGAAAGAAATTAGAAATCACGAGAACATACAATTCAAAATCCACAGAAGTAGGATGGTTTGGGTTTGGCTGGGGTAGTGAGTTTGAAACAAAGCTTGAACAATCTGCAGATGGTTCAATTATTATTCATGAACATGGTTCTGGTGCAAAAACACGTTTCACACCAAAAACAGCAGTTGATCCTGTGGCAGCATCAACGAAAATTGTAAATGAAATGAGAAAAAAGACGGCGCTTTCTGAAAAAGCAGCTTCTGATCTCATCCAAAAACTGGCGAATAACTCTGAATTAAGACACACCTATGCGGTAAATTTTGGTGTTCAAGCTTCTGTTGCTCCAGGAACAGTTCTTTATTCAAATGATCGTGGACCTCAGGAGCTACAAGTTACCAAAGAAGGCTTTAAACGTTCACATTCTGACGGAAGAAACGATTACTTTAATCCTCAAGGACAACTCGCTAAAATTGCAGATAAAAGTGGATACTTTGTTGGCTTTACCTACAAAGAGGGTTTACTTGACTCTATTAAAGATTCCCAAGCGAAACAGATTTTTTTCTCTTGGTATCCAGATGGTTTAGTTAAAGAAGTCTGGTCTGCTGGAGACAAAAAAGCGACTTACAAGTACACCGATACAGACCTCGTGTCATCAAAAGATGTTGGAGATAACGTCTACGATTATGCTTACGATAAGTCCCATAATTTAACTGAAATTAAATATTCAGATAAAACAAAATTAAAAGTAGCTTACGACCAAAAAACGTTCTTTGTAACTCAGGTGATTGATCGTAACAGTGAAGATACAAAGTACCAGTATGGTTCTGATCCCAAAAATCCAGATGATCATTATTGGACAGTCGTTACTAAACCTGGATTCGATGGTAAACCTGTCGCAAATAGATATGAGTATGAAATTAAAACGACAGCAGACGGATCTCGGTATACTTATAGAATTTTGACAGAAATTAATGGTATTAAAACGGACACTCTCTTTGGGGAGAATTCACTTCCTATCAAGATCGCTCGCGGAAATCACATCACAAATTTTGAATATAATTCGAATGGTTTACTAACAAAAAAATCATCCACGAAAGGTGATTTCGTCAACATTGAGTATGACGATAAGATTAATAAGATTAAAAAAGTGGTCAATAACGAAGGTTCAACTGATTTTGAGTACGATACCAAAGGAAACCTGGTTAAGGCCGCCAATAATCAAGGGAAAACAGTTTTTCTTATCTATGATAGCAAAGGTAAAATCTCTAAAATGGTTGATGTAGAGTCAGCTTCTTCTCGTCGCACTCTGAATTTCAAATACAATTCACTTGGAAAACCCGTCGAAATTGAAATGGAAAAAGTTGGAAAAATTAATGTAGCCTATGACAATTACGGTGAGATTAAAAAAGTTGAATCAAGTGCAGGTCATAAGATGGCCCTCCAAGTGACTCAAGCATTTCAAAACTTATTAACTATTGTTAAACCCGCCGGTGTAAATTTAAATATGTAAGGGAGTTTGATATGACTAAATATTTCTTTGTTTTTAGCTTCCTGATGCTTTCAATGGTTGCTTTTGCCAATGAAAAAGCAATGTTGGGCGAACGTAACGCCTCGACGACGAGTGATCCTTGTCAGGCTTCAAACATTGTGGGATGTGGTCCTTGCTTCAAAGCTTGTATGTCCCAACACCACGGAGATCTAAAAAAGGATGTTTCCAGCTCTTCACCTAAATCTAAAAAGCGGGCCGGAAAGCAATCAACCACAGCTCAGTAATCCTCATGATGGCGATAATCTATCAATGGTTATCGCCCATTTAATTTTCCATTTTCAAATATCTGTCAAAAAATTAATCACTCTCTAAGAACTGTCGAAAATTTCAACATCTATAATCGTAATATCAATGAATTAAATAGGCGCTAGGTTGGCATGACCCTTGCTTCACATATATTAAGAATTCATACTACGGGGGTAGAATCATGAAACATCTTATACTTTCTTTTTTTATGTTAACTATGTTCGTTGCACTTAAAGCACAGGCCGCTGAAACAACAACTGAGTGTCCAATGATGAGAGAGGCAACAGAAAGAAATAACCCAAAGGCCAATATCTCGAACTCTAAGTCTAAGACTAAAAATGTTCGCGCAACTGTAACAGCTCAATAAACAATAAAAATCTCAGGGGGGACTATCCCCCCCTGTTAATTCTTTAATCTCCTGTCAAATCATGAGTCATTTCTTGACCGTCATTCAATAAAAATCCAGTAACTTAAATACCCTTATCTTGGCATGTATCTTGTAATTATATTCTCAATCTAACTTGGGGGTCATACATGAAGGGATTAATATTGATTGTTTCTTTATCAATGATGATGTCAGTCTATGCGGGTGAATCTCAGACTGAGTGTCCGATGATGAAAGAATTAACTGTGAGAAATAACCCAAAAGCTCAACTAGAAAATAATAAAATAAAAGAAACTAATAAGATCAAAGTGACAGCTCAATAAGAAAGGGCGTTAGGGCCCTTTCTTAATGATTTTTGATAAGAGCATCTAATTCTTCTCTATCTTCATCAGTTATTTTCTCTTCAACTGGAAGATGAGTCACTTTTTGATGGGCAGAGAATTTTGATTTAACAGTGTCTTTAACTTTTGGCACAGAATTGTCAAAAATCTTTTTTGAATAGTCTTTTGTGTTAGAAACGGATCTTTTTAAAAATGCTTCAGTAACTTCTTGTGCCGATAAAGTAATCGGTGAAATCACTCTGTAAATTGAATTGAAGATAGGCTTTCCATCCACATTAATGGATAAGAAACATAAAAATGCAGTTAGAATCCCAATCGTTTTAAAAATTGATTTCATCAGTAATCCTTAATTCAGCGCCTGAAGACTATATTCAATCAGAATCGGATAGATAGTTTCTTCAATTTCAAAATCATACTTTTGAGTCAGATTACGTTTAGCGGTGTTAATTTCACGGGCAGAGAGACTAAGTTTAGGAGAACTTAACCGCAAAGGAATTTGCCCCATCACTTCATCAATTGAAATTTGCTTTCCAATAAGGATATTCATTGATTCTACAAAAAGTGGAAAGAGATAATTTTTATCACTTGTACTGAGCTCTTTATCGTCCAAACAAAGATAACAAGTGATACATCCACGAACATCACCGGCCACATCGAATTGAACCATGAGGTTCTCAGTTGACCGGATTGGGTTAAGATCAAACTTATTTAAGAGTCTAACATTTTGAAGAATTTTTAATTCTTCAATTCGACTTAATTCAATGGGTTT
This sequence comes from Bacteriovoracaceae bacterium, assembly GCA_947441615.1. GTDB lineage: Bacteria > Bdellovibrionota > Bacteriovoracia > Bacteriovoracales > Bacteriovoracaceae > Peredibacter. The sequence goes on from CANEUH010000026.1 coordinate 27,780, forward strand.
TAAAACTTCCATGTTTTTTACCTTGTTTAAAGATTCACTGATATTTTTTCAATTGAATCAATTAATTGCTGTTTTTGTATAGGCTTACTAATAAAGTCACTAGCACCGGCGGCAATAGCTTCAAGAACGATGTGCTCCTGAGATAGTGATGAAACTACAATGACTGAGATATCTTCAAAATTCTGAGAAATTTTTTCTGTCAGCTCAATTCCGCTGATATCTGGCATGACAATATCAGTAATGACAATATTAGGATTTGTTTCCTTGATAATTCCAATTGCGGCTTCAGCTCCATTGGCCTCTCCAACAATATTCATATTTTCTTCGGTAAGCATTTTGCGGATGATGCTTCTTGAAAAATCGGAATCATCTACGATAACAATTTTTAATTCTCTCTTACTATTCATAGATTTTAGGATATCAAATTTAGAGGAGAAGAAAAGAAAAAGGCTCCTTTCGGAGCCTTTTGTTTATGCGGCGATTTGTTTAGTCTTGATGTGTGGCGTTTTGCTCGTATCTGACTTTCGCTTGGTTTGATCCAAGTCAAGCTGACCTTTCCAGTCAACTAAGGCAATCGAGAGAACCTCTTGAATATTCTTCACTGGAATGAAGTTTATCTTTTTCCTGTAGTGAGCAGGAATCTCAAGAAGATCTTTTTGATTCTTCCAAGGAATAATAATTGTTTCGATTCCTGCTCTCATCGCTGCCAGAGCTTTTTCTTTAATCCCACCAACTGGAAGTACCTTACCTGTTAGAGTAATCTCGCCAGTCATTGCAATATCTTTACTTACATAAGAATTTGTAAGAAGAGACGTAATGACTGTTGCAAGAGTAATTCCCGCAGAAGGTCCATCTTTTGGAATCGCGCCAGCTGGAAGATGAATGTGAATTTCATTTTCCTCAAAGAATTTATCATCGATGCCTAGTTCGGAGGCATGACTTCTGATAAAACCTAAGGCCGCATGAGCTGATTCCTTCATAACTTCACCAAGCTGTCCTGTAAGAGTAATTCCTCTACCTTTCATCTTAGTGGCTTCAATATGAAGAATCTCACCACCTGCAGCAGTCCAAGCTAGACCTGTTGCCACACCAATTTCATCAAACTCATTTGAATCCTCTCGAGAATAAACTGGAGGGCCCAAGAGTTCTTCAACTGTTTGAGAAAAGATATGCGTTTTCCCATGATGGCCAGATGCGATCTTCTTGGCCACTTTTCTACAAAGTGCTCCCACTTGTCTTTCAAGGTTACGAAGTCCAGCTTCTCTGGTGTATCCAGAGATCACAGTTTCTACACCCTCGTCGTGGAATTCGATATGATCATCTGTAATTCCATGCTCATCCATTTGTTTTGGGATAAGATATTTTTTAGAGATCTGGACTTTCTCTTCCTGGGTGTAACCAGCAAGATTAATAATCTCCATCCTGTCACGCAAAGGCCCCGGGATTTGTTCCAAAACGTTTGCTGTTGCAATGAACATGATTTTTGATAAATCATAATTCATATTTAGATAGTTATCTCTAAAAGTGCAGTTCTGTTCAGGATCCAATACTTCAAGCATTGCTGAAGCTGGGTCGCCTTTAAAATCTGAACCGAGTTTATCGATCTCATCTAATAGAATAACTGGATTAATCGTCTTACATTGCTTCATTGCTTGGATGAATCTTCCTGGCATTGCTCCAACATAAGTTCGCCGGTGACCACGAATTTCAGATTCATCTTTTACACCACCAAGTGAGATTCTTACGAATTCACGACCAGTGGCTTTCGCAATTGATTTTCCAAGTGAAGTTTTACCGACACCCGGAGGACCGGAGAAGCAAAGGATCGGTCCTTTAGCCGCCCCACCTTTTAGCGATCTTACAGCTAGATATTCAAGAATTCGCTCTTTGATTTTTTCAAGATCAAAGTGATCCTCATCCAGTATTTCTTTCGCAAAATTTAAATCTGTTACTTCTTTTGATTCCTCTGACCAAGGAAGATCCACGACCCACTCTAAGTAAGAACGTAGGATACTTGCCTCAGATGAATCAGGATGCATTCTTTCAAGGCGACCAAGTTGCTTGATGGCCTCTTTTTCAGCATCGTGAGGTAAATGTTTGGCAACCAGCTTTTCACGGAGTTCAGTAAATTCATCATTCTTATCAGATGAATCTTCACTTAACTCTTGTTTCATGGCCTTAATCTGTTCACGTAGAAAGAATTCTTTTTGGTTTTTTGCCAAATCTTCTTTTGTGTTTTTGATTTTTGATTGTTGAGAAAGAATTTCAAGTTCTTTCACAAGAATTTGATTAATGTGCCCCAAGCGTTCAACAGGATCAAGTACTTCTAAAACTTTTTGTGCATCTGAAACTTTTAAATTTAGATTTGATGCAATCAAGTCTGCAAGCCTTCCTGGGTCTTGGATATCTTCAAGCACCATAAGAATATCTGGTGATAGAACTTTTCCAAGGGAAATAACTTTTTCAAGATTCTCTTTTACTGTTCTCGCCATTGCCTCAATTGTAGAGCTTGTCGCTGTTACAGTTTGAGGTTCAACTTTTTCTAATTTAACTTTGTAGAAAGGCTCAGTAGATTCAAATTCCTTAATTCTCGCTTTTGCTAAGCCTTGAATCAGAATTTTAATCCTTCCATCAGGAAGTTTTCTCATCCTCATGATCATCGCTACTGTTCCCATTTCATAAATCTCCGATGGAGTTGGGCTCTCAGCAGTAATATCTTTCTGTGAAGAAAGGAGAATTAATCTGTCTGTGTTGTTAAGTGCTTCCTCGACGGCCTTGATGGATGTCTCGCGACCAACAAAGAGTGGCAGTATCATAAATGGATAAACGACAAGATCTCGAACTGGCAGGAGAGGGAGACTTTCCTTGAATTCAATTGCTTCGCCCTCATAATTCGTAACCATACTTTTACTCCTCTAGCGTATGTCTCTTCCGTGAACATTTCTAAAAGCTAAATCGGGATTTTTACTGAAGCGCTTTAAAGTTATTTGATGTAAAATGAAGAAAAAATTGAAGATTTTATATTGTTATACATGAATAGTTTGATATGTTTTTTATAGTGATTTCATTTAATTTTTCATTATTTCAACAAGTTAAAAATAGTCGATAAAAAGGTTCGAATTTATGAGTGACTCTATTGGTTTGGTAATACTCGCTGCTGGAAAGGGAACGAGGATGAAAATTGAGACCCCAAAAGCACTAGTTAAAACAGCAGGAAGAAGTCTTCTGGATTATGTCGTCGAAGCAGCTCTTAAATTTGCTTCAGCCTCCTCTCTTAGAGCAGAAATTGGTCTCGTTGTTGGTCACAAAAAAGAACTTATTGAAGAATGGTTACATCACCATCCAGCAAAAAATGTACTTAAAACTGCTTGGCAGAGAGAACAAAACGGCACGGCCGATGCACTAAAGTCTTGCTTCAATGATCTTCCTCACTTTTGGGATTTTGACTACACTCTTGTTGCTTGCGCAGATACACCAATGATTCAAGCATCTGAATTTGAAGCACTGTTTTTAACTCTTAAGTCTAACCCTGAACTCGTCGGAGTTGCGGCGACTTTTGAGGCGCATGATCCAAAGGGTTATGGAAGAATTGTTCATAGTGCAAAAGGCTTTCACATCGTAGAAGAAAAAGATGCAAACGAAAAAGAGCGAATGATTACTGAGGTAAATTCAGGTTTTTATATCTTAAAAACAAAGCACGTTAAAGAAGTCTTAGGCTTAATTGGAAACAATAATAAATCCGGTGAATTTTACTTAACAGATCTCTTTCAGGATAAATATCCTGTTAAGGCCGTTAAATTTCGCTCTGAAATTCCTTTTTTAGGAATTAATACAATGGAACAATTGGCCGAAGTCACAACACTTTTAAGAAAAAGAAAACTCAAGCAGCTTATGATTGATGGAGTCGAGTTTTTAAATCCGGATTCTGTTCATATTGATGATGAAGTGAAGATTGGGGTTGGCTCTACTATCTTCCCCAATGTAACACTTCTTGGAAAAACTGTAATTGGTGAAAAAGTGATTATTGAATCAGGTGTGATTATAAAAAACTCAATGATTAGTAATGGCTCAGAGATATTAGGCCATAGTTACCTTGAGGAAGCCATTGTTCACGAAAAGGTCATTATTGGGCCCATGGCAAGACTCCGTCCAGGCACAGATGTTGGTGCAGAATCTAAAATTGGAAATTTTGTTGAAGTAAAAAAATCCAAACTCTCTAGGGGAGTGAAGGTGTCTCATTTAAGTTATGTAGGAGATGCTGAAATTGGTGAGAATACTAATATTGGATGTGGTTTTATCACCTGTAATTATGATGGAGTTAATAAACATAAGACTAAAATAGGCAGCAATTCCTTTATTGGCTCTGATTGCCAAATGATTGCCCCAATTGAAATTGGTAATGACGCATTCGTAGCAGCTGGCTCAACTATTACAAAAGATGTACCAGATGGAGGCTTTGGAATTGCTCGCGCCCAACAGGTTGTCAAAGAAGGGGCTGCAAAGAGATTTCTAAAAAGGAAAAAGTCATAAGAAACTCTGCGTAAAACTAGTAAGATCCTCCCCGATTTGATAGATTGAGCCCCTAAAGTTCACTCTCATTTCTGGAGATTTCTATGTGTGGAATCGTGGGTTATTCTGGCCCAAATAATTCTGTTGGCCCAATCATTGAAGGTCTATCTCGACTGGAATATCGAGGTTACGATTCAGCTGGGATTTGTCTCAAAATAAATAATGAACTTCAAATCTTAAAAAAAGAAGGTAAGCTCGAGAATCTTAAGGAATTAATAAATTCTCAAAAGCCTTTTTCAAATATCGGAATCGGACATACGCGCTGGGCAACACATGGAGCTGTTACAACTGACAATGCTCACCCACATGGAAATGAAATTTTTGCTGTCGTTCATAATGGAATTATAGAAAACGCTGGGACTTTAAAAAAGGAACTCCAAGCTGAAGGCTTCCAATTTAAGTCTCAAACGGATTCAGAAGTTTTTCTTGTCCTTCTCACTAAGTTTTTTAAACAAGGTAACTCGACACTTAAATCAATCTCCAAAGCTTTTGAAACAATAACAGGAAATTCCGCTTTCGTTATTATGGAAAAAGCGACAGATAAGCTTTATGCATTAAAACGTTCGGCCCCTCTCGTTGTTGGTGAAAATAAAGATCTTCGTGAAGCCTATGTGTCTTCTGATCCATTTGCTCTTGTTGGATTTGCACCTAAAATATACTTTCCTCAAGATGGTGTTATTTGTGAGGGAACAGTTACCACGTGTGAAGTGAATCTGAATTTTTACGAATTAGATTTAACACCATCAAATCGTTATAAATTTCAATCAAACTCTATGTCTGTAGATGCGACTTCAAAAGGTCACTATGAGCACTACATGCTTAAAGAGATTCACGAACAACCAGCACTGATTGACAAGCTTGCAGCCTTTTATATTAAAAACGAAGGCCGCAAAGTACTCAATGAATTAAAGGGATTTAAATGTGATGAGTGGCATTTAACAGCTTGTGGGACTGCTTGGCACGCTGGACTTGTTATAAAAAATTACTTCGAACAAATTAATCGCCAAAGAGCTTCTGTTGATATTGCTTCTGAGTTTAGATACAAAAATCCGATTTTGAATAAGGGAGAAGTCGGACTTTTCATTTCTCAATCTGGTGAAACAGCCGATACTCTTGCTTGTCAGGAGCTCTGTAAAGAGAAGGGTATTCCTACATATTCAATTGTAAACGTCGAAGGCTCTACTCTATTTCGAAATGCTGATAAAAACTTTCTTATTCATGCTGGAGTTGAAATTGGAGTTGCTTCAACGAAGGCCTTCACTCTTCAGGCATTAACTGGATATCTCATGAGTCGTGCAATGGAAGGAACTCTGGATGACTCAAGATTATTCTCAGAAATAAAACTTTTATCGACTAGAGTCGCCGAACTTTGTTCTCAGGCAGAGTCTATTAAAGAAGTCGCTGAAAAAATCTACACCCAAAAAGGCTTTATTTTCACTGGTCGTGGTAAATATTTTCCGATCGCTTTTGAAGGGGCACTAAAACTTAAGGAAATCGCTTATGTTCATGCAGAGGGATATGCTGCTGGTGAATTAAAGCATGGGCCAATTGCTCTTATCGATGAGAGTATTGTTAATATCGCGATCGTTGGGCCTGAACTATTAGAAAAAACAATTTCAAATGTTGAAGAAGTAAAGGCCCGACGCGGGTTTATTGTGATCGTTGGCCCCAAAAATCATCCAGAGATTGAGCACCTTGCGGATGCTTATATTCCTCTTGATTTTAATGGGCTCGATAATCTCAGTCCACTTTACGTCAACGTTGCTCTTCAGTTTCTCGCCTATCATATAGCCAAATTGAAAGGCACAGATATCGATAAGCCAAGAAATTTGGCAAAATCTGTGACGGTTGAATAATGAATTTAAACTTCCTCAATGAATCACAAAAACAAGCAGTTCTCATGACCGATGGACCGGTCATGATTCTTGCTGGTGCAGGCTCTGGTAAAACCAGAACCCTTGTGGCACGGATCCAGTACCTTCTTGAGGAAAAAAATGTAAGTCCTTTTCAAATACTTGCTGTGACTTTCTCAAATAAAGCAGCGAGGGAAATGCGTGAGAGACTAGCACATAACACCCAAATGAATGTAGGGGCCCTCAACGTCACTACCTTCCACGCTTTTTGTGCCAAGGTCTTGAGAATGGAAGCCGTTTACTTGGGGCTAAGTAAAAATTTTACTATTTATGATGATGGAGAGTCGCAATCAATTATTAAAGCGTTACTGACAAAACGAGGGATTAATCACAAAGAATTGTCTCCTTATACTGTTGCAACTTATATTGATGGTCTAAAAAATCTAGGCCATTACTTAGGCCTTCCTCGGACACCTGAAGTTGAAAAATACGCTGAAGACAAAAGACTATTTGATCTCTTTATGGAATATGAGGCAGAACTCCACAGAAGTAATGCAATTGATTTTGGTGGCCTAATTACAGGAGTCTTAAACCTTTTTAGATCATTCCCTGAAGTTTTACTAAAGTATCAACAAAAATTTAAATATGTTCTGGTTGATGAGTATCAGGATACCAATCGAGCCCAATTTGAACTCATTCAGCAACTAAGTCATCTTCACCGAAATATTTGTGTCGTGGGGGATGAAGACCAATCGATTTATTCTTGGCGAGGAGCCGATATTCGAAACATCCTGAACTATGAGACTGTGTTTCCAGAAGCAAAACTAATTAAACTCGAACAAAATTATCGCTCCTCTAAAAAAATTATTGAAGCTGCCTCGGAGGTTATATCTCGTAATGTTGCCCGTAAGGGTAAACAGATGTGGACCAATAATGATGATGGTAACGAAATTAGAATCGTTGAGTGTCGTGATGATAAGGCCGAAGCAGAATTTGTAGGCCAGGAAATTAGAAAACTTCACCAAGATGGAGTGTCTCTGAAAGATGTCGCTGTCTTTTACAGAAATAACGCTCACTCTCGAACGATTGAAGATGCCTTAAGAAAAGAAAAATTTCCGTACAGAGTTGTAGCAGGTATAAAGTTTTATGACCGAAAAGAAGTCAAGGACATGATTTCTTATATGAGAATTGTGGTGAACAAGAAAGATTCACTCGCTTTGACAAGAGTCATTAATACACCTGCTCGAGGGGTAGGCGCAACCTCGCTTCGAAAACTCGAGGATGAAGCAGTTCGAATAGGTGTTTCACTTTTCGAATTACTAGAAAAGATTGTTGAAATCCCTTCCGACTTTAAACATCTCTCTCTCTCTGGAAAGGTTCAGAGTGCGATCTACCAGCTCGTTCATTTGATCCAAGAAGTTCAGGTATTAGAATTTCAGAATCATTCACCAAGCTTTAGTTATGAAAAACTTTTAAATGAATCAGGCTACTACGACGTCTTGAGGGCCGATAAAAGTTATGAGGGTGCAGCTAGATTGGAAAACTTAGAAGAGCTTATGAGTGCGATTAAGCAATTTGAAGACTCAGAAGGAACTCCTAATCTCACAAAATTTCTTGAGGCGATCACCTTAGATACAACTGTTACAGAAGAGAATAGCACTGATTTAATTTCATTAATGACTGTTCACGGCTCCAAAGGACTCGAATATCCTTATGTCTTTCTCATTGGAGTCGAAGAAAATATTTTCCCTTCTTATAAAAGCCTTGAACTTGGTCCTGTGGCACTTGAGGAAGAGCGACGATTATTTTATGTGGCCATGACGCGTGCGATGAAGCAATTAACAATTACCTTCGCTCAAGGGAGGCTACTGTGGGGAAGTTTGAAATTTAATGGCCCAAGCCAGTTCTTGCATGAAATTCCCTCTAAGTTTTATAAATGGGATTTTTTTCAAACAGGTTCAAAAAAGGCTCATTTTGATAATTTCAGAAGTTTTGATGACTTTGACCAAAGTCCGTCAAATTCAGATGAAAGTGTCTTTTATAAAGAAAAAGTTTATCAAACGAAACGTCCTGCCTCTACAAATTCCAATTATCCATCCGGAGCAAAGATTATTCATGCTTTATATGGTGAAGGAACGGTTTTAGATTCGGAAGGAATGGGTCAGGACGAAAAAGTGACAATTCAGTTTAGGGATGGAATGAAAAAGAAGTTTATGGTGAAATTTGCACCCCTTCAAAAAGTTTAACATGAGAATATCATTAAAATTATTGGCCTATTTGTGGGTGATACTCTTTATTATTATTGGAGGATTACTTTTTAATGCCTATTCCAAATTAAAACCTGAAACAATCATTTCTCTCCTGACAGATCAAATTCAAAAAAATTACCCAGGATCTAAATTGTTTGTGGGCAAAATTTCTTACGGGTTTTCCCTTGATTTTAATCTGAACCTTCAAGACATTAACCTCAAGCGTGATGAAAAGATTATTGCAAGGATTAAAGAATTAGAGCTCAAGATACCATGGTGGCTTCTACTTACAAACAAAGGCAATGCTCAAATTAACCTGAGTGAACTCGATGTTTACGTTGACCATGGAGAAGATCATCCATTTAAAGAGAAAAAAGTTTCTACTAAGCCTAAACGAATTAAAATTGACTTACCCACTTATCTCTCTGAGGCAAAGTATACTTTTCGCGCCATGAATATCTCAATTAGGGATATTCATTCGACACGTCGGTATTTTAATATCTCAAAATTATTGGTTAGAGAGTTTCAATACGGAAAAAATTCTGCTTTTGAATTAAATATTCCAATTTCGATTAAAAGAAAAGAGAGCCGTTTTACCTCTGACTTATGGCTTTTCGGGGATTTGACACCGCAAATGGATCTTTGGAATCTTAATTTTAGAGGAGAGTTTAGAACAAAAGAAACGAATGAGAAGTTTCAAATTGATGACCTTGTTATTGGCGGTAAAGCAACATTTTCAACTGCCGAGGCTAGAATTAATTCGGACATAGAATTATCTGTTGAAAAAGTTCCAGCGGGTAATGGAAAGTTTTCAGTTGATGAAAACGAACTGGACTTCAATATAGATATAAAAAAGTTACCTCTAAACTACTTTAGCTTTATTTATGAGGAAATAAAAAATCCTTATCTCGTTAATCCTGATGGAGATGCTGTTGGGTCAGTGAAATTCCACAAAAACTATGAGACATCAAAAACAACTCTCTCAGGTAAACTTAATTTTGATGGAAAATTGTTTTTGTCTGAACAGCATTCTATTCCTGGAAAGTGGAAAATTGGTTTTGTCGATTCCCGTTGGGAAGTTTCCTTTATGAGTCCCAAGGGGGAAGCAAGCTTTTTCCGAAGATCAGTTATAGATCCTCAAAAAAGTTTAGTAACCCAATATATTGAGGAAATCGGTTTTTCAGGATTAGACCTGTCCCTCACTATTGCGCCTATATACCCAATCGCTAAATTTATACAAGAAATCCCAACAACTTATTTTACGACCAATGTCTCTTATAAGAAGTGTCTTTTAAAGGATCAAACTCTCGACGGGAATTTTAAGTATGGTTTTACCCCGGAACAGAAATTCTACTCAGGTGAGTTATCAGATGATAAGTCATCTCTAAAAATGTCATATTCAAATATATCACCATCTCAGGCACTAGATATCTCTTTTATTAATTTTAAATGGGATTCCTCTTATCATTTTCTTAATCCCATTTTTTTAGCAACAAGTGGTGTGATTGATGGAAAAGTTCAGGGCCGCTGGACCAGTGAGTGGGATAAAGGATTATGGGATGTTCAGGTTAAAGGTTCTCAGCTTGTGGAAACATCAGGAAAGTTACTTGATTTTATAAATACGACTTCAGATCTATTTCAGCTTGATGCTAAAAACTTTAATAAAAAGGTTTTAAACGCTTCTGTAAAGAACAGTGTTATAAATCTTTCTCCGCTTTCTTTCGGATTATCCGAAAAGATCAGAATAACGGGACAACTTTCGCCTGGAGGAAAGAATTATTTAAAACTAACTTCTCCAAAAAATCCGAATGGATTGAGGAAGGAAGTGTTAGAACCCTACTGGATTGAAAAGGAAGAACCATGATGGAAACTTATCGCCCAATAATCTGGAGAGATCATAAATTATTTCTTTTGGATCAAAGACTTCTTCCACAAGAAGAGAAGTTTATTGAAATTACCACATTATCTGAAACGGCTAGGGCCATTACGGATATGATTGTCAGGGGAGCACCTTGCATTGGTTTTACTGCCATATTCGGTATCGCCCTTTGGGTTAAGGATCAAGATTATTTGGATCAAAGCCTTTGTCGTAAAGCTTGTGATGAGATGATTGCTGCCCGTCCTACGGCGGTAAATCTATCCTTTGAAGTTAACCGTTGTTTTAACATAATGAAGGAACATCTCAGTCAGAATCTTTCGATATCAGACTTATACAAAAAGCTTATCGATTTTGGAGAGCTGCAGATTCATGAGAGCCATGAGAAAAATACAACTATGGCGAAAATTGGTTTCCAGGAATTATCTAAAACAATTGGTTCTCGAAAATGGAGATTGATGACTCATTGTAATACCGGATTCTTGGCCTGTGGAAGTTTAGGCACAGCACTCGGGGTCATTTCCTATGCTCATAAACAAGGAATGGTGGAACATGTTATCGCAGACGAGACTAGACCATATATGCAGGGAACGCGATTAACAGCTTTTGAATTAGCAAAAGAAAATATTCCTTATTCGATAGCAGTTGAGGGAGCGGCTTCATTTCTTCTTTCAAATAAAAAAGTGGATGCTATCTTTGTCGGGGCAGACAGGATCGCAAGGAATGGCGATACTGCAAATAAAGTAGGTACTTCGACTCTTGCAATCGTTGCCAAACATTATAATATTCCTTTTTACGTTGTTGCTCCTGTTAGTTCTTTTGATACGTCAATTTCAGATGGTAGTTTGATAGAAATTGAAATGCGACCGATTGCGGAGATTACCGAACTTAAGGGTGTTAGACTCGCACCTATTCATGCTCAAGCCATTAACCCAAGTTTTGATGTCACTGATCATAAATTAATAACAGGTATAATATGTGAAAAAGGTTTTATAAATCCTGCTCATAAAGAAGAATTATATAAAGTGGTGAATTCATGAATAAAGATATGAGAGCTTCGATAGACATTGGATCTAACAGTGTTCTTTTGCTGATTGCAGACTTTACCCATGGAAAACTTCAAGAAGTATTAAAGAGAAGTGAGATTACAGCACTCGGAAAAGAGCTAGATAAAAACAAGGCCTTTCATCCTTCCTCTATGGAAGCGACCTATAATGCGATTAAGTCTTATGCTGAAGATTGCGATAAACATGGCGTCTTGCGAATGAATATTATTGCAACGGCAACAGAAGCAGCTCGTGTGGCGCAAAATGCTTCAGATTTTTTTAAAAAAATAGAAGATGAATTAGGAGTGACTATCAATATTATTACCTCCGAAGCTGAGGCGTATTTTTCAACGAAAGGAATTCTTTTTGATTCTAAGTTTGAAAATGAAATGATCACGATTATGGATATTGGTGGAGCGTCGACTGAACTTATAAAAGTGAATACGAAGACATTTCAAATTGCAGAGAGTATTAGCATGCCTATTGGTGCTGTCAGGTCGACTCAATGGCTAGAAGATCAGTTGTTTGTTCAGAATCTTCAAAAAGTCTTTCTCGATTTCAGAACTGAGCTCGATAAATTTCAGGATAAAGAACTCTACTGTATTGCTGGAACGGTTACTTCTCTAGGAAACATGCACCTTCAGCATAAAGAATTCGTAGAGAATGAAGTTCATGGTTTAGTCCTAAAATCTGAAGAGGTTGATTCCTTATTTAAAAAATATTCTGATTTTATTCCCGAAAAATTTCAGGAACAATTCCCTTTCCTTCAGAAAAGGGCCAATAGTATTCGTGGAGGACTTCATCTTGTTTATCACGTTATGCACCGATTACTGGTTAAAGATTTAGTCATTTCGACCTATGGTCTTCGATATGGAACAATTTTAGAAGGTAGAATTAAAAAGGAATTTCTTTATGGAAAACTTTAAGGGCGCTTTTCGAACAGTCGTTTTTAAAGAAGGTTCAAAGGCGAATAAACTTTTTATCGTTAGAACTGGTGAAGTTTTATGCTTAAAATTTTCCAATGATAGGTTAATTCCGATTTTTCTTGCTAAGGAAGGCGACATCATTGGTGAGTCAGCGATCTTGGAGAATGTAGTTCACACCTACTCAGCGATTTGTATGGGGCCAGTTGAGTTGATAGAGGTTTCCTCATTTAGTTTCAAGCAGGTCATGAACAAGGCGCCGGACTGGATTCATGATCTTATGACTACCATGATTATCAGATTCCAAGAGATAGGAAATCTCATCTCTGAGAATAGGATTGTTCATTCCAAAATCATTTCAGATGACTATTATAATCCAAAACTTGAAAATGAATTCAAAAAAATTTTAGCTTAATAAAATTGAATAATTCTATTTCTATGTAAATTCATCGCGAGTTCTAGAATTTTTTGTTGGGCACGCATGCACTCACTTCGATTCGAAGTTAAATCTTTTTGCATAATATCGAATGCTTTAAGCGCCATTTCTCTAGATATTAATGAAAGAACTCGTCGTTGGTTTTTTACATGCACGAGGCTTAGTGCAAGACCCAGAATTGCGGGCTGAACCTGCGATACTATTGTTTTTAGAGACTCATCGTTCAGATCCCAGATGCTTTCAAAAGAAATACAAGATTCAGTTAGTTCTTTTGCAAGTGAAGGATTCCTTACTCTTAGATTTTTTAAAAGACGGGCCTTGTCGGCGGCTTCCATTGTTTTAAGAAGCTCAATAACTTGCTTCTTACCATTAATGAAAATACCGTTTTCCGCGTTCTTCTGATTCATCTAGTCTCCTTCCTGGATTGAGATGTCGTTTTAGTTTCTTTAGAGAGCAACCTTTGCCTCGTCTGAAAGCTAATGCTTTGGAAAGCATTATTAATTATCATACTTAAGTAAGACGTTTTCTCACAAGGGCAGGCAAAAAATGATAGGTCAAAAGGGCCGTAAGGTTTTTATAGTTCAAGGTAAAAGAACCCCTTTTGGTAAGTTTGGGGGAAGCCTTGGTGGGGTCAATCCGGTTGATCTTGCAGTCTTTGCAGCAAAAGCTTTATTTGAAGAAACAAAGATAAATCCGGAGAGTATTGATCAGGTAATTTTTGCTAATGTCATCCCAAGTACTCCTGATACCCTATACGCTGGAAGACACCTGGCACTTAAGTCAGGTTTAAGAGTTGAAACCCCTGGCATTGTCATAAATCGTCTTTGCGGGTCCGGTATCCAGGCCCTTATCGATGGAAAGAGACTCATTCAGTCCTATGAAGCAGAGGCCATCCTTCTTGCCGGTGCGGAGAATATGTCCATGGTTCCTCACCTTACTTATGGTGCCCGTTTTGGGACAAAATACGGGGGCCTAAAAAGCCAAGACCTTCTTTTAGATACACTATTTGATAAACATGTTCAGCTACCAATGGGAATCACTGCAGAAAACTTGGCCCAAGAATATTCAGTGACGAAAGAGGTTTCTGATAAATTTGCTTACGAGTCTCATATGAAGGCGAAAGCAGCCTATGATAAAGGTTTGATTCAAGGTGAACTTGTAGCAATAAAAATGGATAAAGTTGACTGCTCAAAAGATGAGCACCTTCGTGAAGATGTTTCCCTAGAAGAAATGAATAAACTAAAACCAACTTTTAAAAAAGATGGAACCGTTACTGCTGGATCTGCGTCAGGTATTGTGGATGGGGCCTGTGTGATGATTATTGCTTCTGAAGAATATGTTAAAACTCATAACTTAAATCCAATTGCAGAGATCATCGATGGTGAAGTTATTGGGGTCGATCCTAGTAAAATGGGAATTGGTCCTGTTCCGGCCATAAGTAAATTATTAAAAAAACAATCGAAGCATATTTCAGAGATTGATCATTTTGAAATTAATGAAGCCTTTGCCCCGCAGGTTATTGCCTGCATGAAAGCTCTAGAGATTCCATCTGAGAAACTGAATGTCTGGGGTGGTGCTGTTGCCCTTGGGCACCCCTTAGGAGCGACAGGCCTTAAGATCACTTTGACTTTGGCCCGTCAGCTGCAGCATTATGGAAAGAACTACGGAGTGTCTTCGGCTTGCATTGGAGGCGGTCAAGGTATCGCGTTATTAATTAAAAAAGTATGATGTTAAGTAAAACAGATTTTGAACATTTTAAAAATTGGCTCGACCTCGATATCAATTCGATCGCTTGGGAGGGTCGTTATGCTGAATCTTTTAGCGGATTCTGGGATTCATTTTTTAAGGATCAAATTGCACCATTAGAACTTGGTGAGCGATTTGAGTATGCTAAGAAACTAGCAAAGTCAGGGCCACTAATTTCGTGGTTAAATTGGCTCTTTGAAAAGTACATCGCTTTTTCATTTATTAACCAAGGTCTCTCTGTTCGAGAAATTGCATTCACTTTCGATCTTGAGGAAAAGTATGTATCTACAATCCTTCGGGATCACCTTATAAAAGTTTATCCTTCATTTGAAGATTTAATTAATGAAAATTTTCAAATCAGTAACGTTAGTTCAAAAAATCTTTTTTTAAAATTTGAAGACCTTATTCAAATTTTAGGTTCAGAAGCAAAAGTAAAAGGCACCTTTGAAGACGATATCCTGGCCCATATGGAAGTCACTCTCTATCCAGACTGGCCAAATCTAGTAAAGGAGCTAAGGAAAGATATTCTTTCCTTAAAGGTAGATTTTGAAAATCTAAGAAAAAAAACAGCCTTCCGTAAGCAGTTGAGATTTTTCCAAGAAGTTATCATTTTGCTTCTCCTCCTAAGCATCATCGTCTTTGCTCTTAAGAATACAAATAAGTGGTATGAAGATTACTTGATCAATAAAATAACCTTGTTTGAGCCAAACTTTTTCTGGCTTGATAAATCTCTTTCTTATCAAGAGCAAGATCTTTTGGCCAAACAGCAGATTGATCTTTCAAATAAAGAACTTGAAGAATTAGAACGCCTTGAGGCCCAGACTGTCTTTAGTGATGATAAACTTGAATCTCGATATGATCCTGAGTCTGATGTTGTAGTCCTAGATTCAGTTGAAGACGTTCCAAAGAGTTTTGGAGAGGCCGAAACAGAGCAATCTGAGTATGAAGAAAATAAGAAGGGTGGCTATACAGATAGCTCTTATGCTGCTTCTAAAAAGAAGGCCTACAGGATCATGATGGCTTCAGTTGAGCCGTCAAAATTAAGAGATAGTATTTTACCTTTGATGAAAAGATTCGGTGTTTCTCAAGTTGATAACGTTAAGCCTGGGACAAGAATTCCTGGCGGTCTTTATTTTAATCTTCAAGTCCCAAGTAAATCCTTGAAAGATTTTATGACAAAGGTTTCCACATTTAGTGAAGCAACTATCTTTGAAAGTCCGTCCCAAGGGGGGGATCATCCAGGGAAAAATCGTGTTTTTATTTGGATAAAATCAATTTAGTTATTACTTATCTGGCTTACCTAGTAGACTATCAATAATATTTAATCCTGAAATTGTGTCTTCCGGACGACTTAAACCTTTTGCATCCGCGTTTGAGCTTTTAATATTTTGAAAAAGATTTGAATTCACCTGAGAGGATTCTAAACCCTTCTCTTCTTTTTTCCATACATTTACATTTCGTCCAATAGCCGATCCATCTTGATTTGTTAATTCAAGGTGCCCAGTAATAATGTTGTTGAATAAGACAACTTGAGCGAGTCTTGCCCTTTCTTCTTTCGTTTCTTGAACGACTTTATCCACGTCACTTTTAGTTAACTGGGTATTTGGGTTATTTGAGTTAACACTGACTTGTCTTTTCCCCAGTTTGGCATTCATTTGCTGGAGAATAGCAATCTTTTTTGCCTCGAAAGCCTGGCCAACTTTTTCTTCGATTTCAGCTTCATTAAGAGTTCCTTTCTCATATTGGGCGAGGATATCAGCGTATCCATTTTCCTCTAAATATGTTTTTAGATTTCCTCTATTCTTTTTGAGTTCTCGTATCCTTGCCATTTCAACTTCTCGTCGAAGTGTCATTTCCTGTTCAACAGCATGTTTGGCCTTCTCAAATGATTCTCCATTTGAGATAATTCCTTCACATTCAGAAAGTTCAGGTCTATTCTGACATTTTTTTGCGGCCTCTTTGAAAAGCTCATCTTGGGATAATCCACCTTCCACAAAATCTTTAGAGGCATAATTGGTCAGATCATCCACCGTCTCATCATCCGCCCCATTTCCGTAAATTTTAACGGGCTGGCCTTCTAGAGCAGTAAGATACAAGGAAGCTGATTTGTCAGAGTTTTTCATTTTTATAAACTCGGCCGCAACTTTGGTGGCATCACTAATCGCTTTTCTATAGCTCTGAAGACGTGCCTTACTTATGCAAGCATTAGCACCATCGCTCATCGTTGTACTACTTGTTTGAGATTTTATTTTATCTAAATCTTTAACATTTTGATTCTTCTGAAATTCTTCACAAAGAGGCACGATCGTTTTACCACACTCGAGGAAAAAATCCTTCAGTAGCGCTGCTGTAAGTCCGCTACCATTGGCCCCTTGGATGCTTTTAAAAATATCCTCATAGATTTTATTTTTGTCTTCAGTTTCTAGGGTTGTTCCAAATTTGGGTGAGCTAGAGTCATTAACATTTAATGTGACAGAACCATCAGGATTTTTAGTCATGAGGGACCCAGGTGTGTAATTAGACCAATACTCTGCAAATGAAGAGGCACTACTTGATCCCGGTGTTTTTAATCTTAAATTTTCAAAACAAAATCGTGAAACTTCATAGAGAGCATTTTTTCCCAATTGAGTTTTATACATCTTAATAAAGATCGCTTGATCAATATGTTTCTTTTTTCCAAATTTTAAATCTTCTTTCAATTTTTCTAGGTTTTTCTCATTCGGATCAACGCCGGTCATAGACTTATACATTTTATCATTTAGGTATTTTTGAAGATCTTGCGAGGATTTACTTTTAACAAGACCGAATTGCTGTAAGTTTAATTGCTCGGAAAGCTTCTTAAGTTCATCCTCACTTTTTCCTTTTGTTAATTTGTCTCTAAAACATTTTTCGGCTTTTTGAATATTATCAGTTTTTCTTTGATCACTATCGCCAGCCTCAAATTTGTTCAAATCTCTGCAGTCCTTAAACTCTGAAGTTTTATTAAGCATGTCCTCAACTTCTACATCTTTAATGACAGTTGAAAACTGCTTACTGGCATCGGGGTCAATGATTTCGTCACTTGCATTGAGAGGAGTGTGGAGGATTATTCCACATAAAATAAAGAGAATCATTTTCATATGACTATATTATCGGTTATTTGCTCTCTAACTCTTATAGGCGGGAGTGAAATTTAAGTTTCTTAAAATTTCAACTACATAGCATCGCGAGACATACCAAAAAGGGTCTTGAGTTCACCCAATAAAAGATGGCTTTTTCCTAGGTATAGCCATTGCCGAACAAAACCAATGCTCATGGCCACAATAAACCCATAGGCAACCCCAGAGTGAACCACTTTTGAAACCATGGCGGTATCATGGGCCCCACCGAGAAGAAAGGCAATTGTTCCTAAGACGAGCATCAACATCGTCCAAGGGATCGTTTGTCTTTTGGAGAGTTGTGATTCGTGGACGTATCTAGAGACCTTCTTTTTGTAGGGTTCAAGATCATTTGGGATTTCATCAAATAATTCATTCAAGTTGCCCTGGCTATTGAGAGCGTTCCAAACGTTTTCAACGAGTCGAGAAACTCCAATAAAGTAAAACATCACGAACGCTTGGATAAAAATCACGTACATGAAACTTGGTATGGCCAATTGTATATGTCCCATACCTACATTCAACCAACCTAAGGCGACTGAAGTCGTAAGCACAATTGCAAGAACCATAACAAGTAATAAAAATCTTAGAAGATAGGCCATAGGACTTCCAATTTAAGGAGCATTTTGTTAATTTCCACCGTACATTTACCCCATTTTTTCATTATAAGGAATTCAAATGTCCGAACAAAATACATCCAAGAAAATTTTGGAAAGTTCTCCTCTCTCGGGAATAGCTGTTCCGATCGCCATCGTTTTAGTCGGAGGGATGATTATTTTTGGTGTAACTAAAATGCTCTCCTCAGGAAAAGATCACCGGGACCTTGTTGAGGAAATGAATTCTAAAACCTTCGGAAACCGATGGGTTGCTGCTTATGAACTTTCAAAATTTTTAGCAGCGCAGAAAATTCCCAAGGAAGATATGCCATGGGTCATAGAAAATTTATCTAGAGTCTATAAAGACTCTGTCGATGCGAGAACAAGAAATTTTGTTGTATTGGCCCTTGGTAGCCTCAATAATCCTTTATCACTCGATGTGCTTAATGCGGCACTTACGGATCAGGATCCCCAGGTAAAGTTTAACGCTATCGTTTCTATCGGAAATATGACAAAGGGTGCCGATATCAAATGGGAGAAAATTGAAGCGGAGCTGAATGATTCCCAAGATGTCGGTATTAAGCAAGTTGCATTACTTGCCCTTGCGGCGCACCAGCGTCCAAATATTAAAGAAAAGGCACTTTCTTTTTTAAATTCAAATGAAAGAACTCTAAGATATACCTCCGCGATTGTTTTGATTCAGTCAAAAAATGGGGAAGCCATACCAGTTTTAGAGGAGATTTGCGCTCTTCGCTATGATGTTGCTGAGGCGGGTCAACTAAATGGTGCTCAAGTTGAAGCTCTCAAAATGAATGTATTAGAAAATATAGAAAAATCAAAATGGAACTCTGTTTATAATTTGGTTCTAAAATTAGACAAAGATGACTCAAACGTAAAGGTTAATACAAAAGCAAAACAGGTTCTAAAGCTGTTGAAAAATTAGAAGTTTACGCCCATAATGTGGGGAAACCAAAAAGCCCCATTTCTAGCACCACTCATGTGGACTAGATTAATAAATTTCCGGAGAAACTCTTATGAGTGAAGAGGCAAAAACCAGTTTGAACCGCCGCGAGTTCTTTAGTTTTCTCGCTGTCGGCTGGATCACATTCGGTGCCGCTGCCGCTGGCTTTGCCAGTTTAATATTTAGATTTCTTTATCCAAACGTCGTGTTCGAACCGGCCATGGATTTTGTTGCTGGATCTCCCGATGAATATCCTGACGGTGTTGATGAGCGATGGAAGAATGGTTTTGGTGTTTGGATTTACAAAAAAGATGGTCGCCTTGTAGCGATGTCAAACATCTGTACTCATCTTGGGTGTATTCCGACCTGGCTTCCGGCGGAATCAAAATTTAAATGCCCATGTCATGGTTCTGGTTATTACCCGAATGGAATAAACTTCGAAGGTCCAGCACCTCGTCCACTAGAGCGTTACAAAATCTCACTTAATTCCGAAGGCAAAATCATTGTCGATAAGACAAAGGTTTTCCGTTATGAAAAAGGTGAATGGAATAGTGATGGCGCTTTTATTGATGTTTAATTATTAGAGGAAAAGATATGTCTGAAGGTTTTGCTAAAAAAGTTGCTAATACCCAAGTTTGGAAAGCGATTTTCCGTCATGGGCCACCTAATAATGCTCGAAATCGTGCTGCCGTTGTTGCGGGTAACGTGTTTTTGCATCTGCATCCCATCAAATTAAAAAAGTCCGGCGTGCAGCTTGGTTACACATGGTGCATGGGGGGATTAACTTTTTTCGTTTTCCTTGCTCTCACAGTGACTGGCGTTCTTCTTATGTTCTATTACCGTCCTACAGCTGAGTACGCTTTCACAGATATTATTGGATTAAGAGAACACGTACCTTTGGGAATTATGCGTGAATTACATCGTTGGGGTGCCCACTTAATGGTGATCACCGTTTGGATTCACATGTTCCGAGTCTTCATGACTGGTTCTTACAAACCACCTCGTGAATTTAACTGGGGTGTCGGAGTCATTCTTCTCATCTTAACGATGCTTCTCTCCTTCACTGGATACCTACTCCCTTGGGATCAGCTTGCTATTTGGGCGATTACGGTGGGATCAAACATGGCAAAAGCAACGCCATTTGCTGGACATGGTGGTCCTGGTGCTGCATTGGCAAAGATCGGTGACTTCGTAATGGTTTCAGATAAAAACGATGTCCGTTTCCAGCTTCTTGGTGGTCGATTTGTAGGTGAAGCAGCCCTCTTGCGTTTCTACATTCTCCACTGTGTATTCATTCCACTGGTTGTTGCAGTTCTTATTGCTGTTCACTTTTGGCGTGTTCGTAAAGACGGCGGAATTTCGGCTCCACTATAAAAGATTAGGAAGAATATGATTAAGGAAGCGATTAACTACCTATCCTCACCGCTGTACTCCTTCACAGCTTTTATTTTTCTTTTTTGGTTGTCCCTTAAAAGAATAGATATAGTTGGGACAAAAAAGTTTGGTTTAGGTTTACTTATTTTTATCTTAGTAATTTTTGGTTGGATGATTAGTGATCCGGTTTTTTTCTCGGTAATCTCACTCCCAGATAACATTCCTATTATTATCCTCAACGCTCTAGTTTTCTGGTCTACTTGGTATGCTCTTTATAAAGGTCACCAAAATGATTTAAGAATAGAGAGAGGTGAGCAGCCATTAGAAGGAACCCCTGAAAATAGGGAAAAAGTTTGGGCTTGGCCTAACCTTGTCTATACAGAGCTTTTTTGTGGAATTCTTTGTACTGTTTTCCTTATCGTTTGGGCGATCTTCTTTAAAGCGCCTCTAGAGGAACCTGCAAACCCAACTTGGGCACCGAACCCAGCAAAAGCTCCTTGGTACTTTCTTGGTCTTCAAGAAATGCTTGTTTACTTCGATCCGTGGATGGCGGGAGTTGTTCTTCCCGGACTAATTATTGTTGGATTGATTGCAATTCCATTTATAGATATCAACCCAAAAGGTAATGGCTATTTTACATTTAAAGAGAGAAAATTTGCGATTGCTGGCTTTCTTTTTGGATGGCTTGCTCTGTGGATATTCTTGATTCAAATTGGAACATTTTTAAGGGGCCCGAACTGGACTTTTTACGGCCCGTTTGAGTACTGGGATGCTCACAAAGTTGTAGCTGAAAACAACATTAACCTCTCTGAAATTTTTTGGATTAAATTATTCAATACGAGTCTGCCGAAGAATATTTTCTTGAGAGAGATTTTCGGAATCATATTTGTTCTCGCTTACTTTGTAGGCGTCATCCCACTGATCACGAAAAAGTGGGGTCAAAGTTATCTCGATAGAATGGGCACTATCCGTTACTACACGATGGTTTTTCTTCTCTTGGGTATGGCACTTCTTCCATTGAAAATGTACCTACGTTGGTTTTTTACTTTGAAATACATTCTGGCCATGCCGGAATTTGAATTAAACCTCTAATTGTTTTTAGATAAGGTAGCTATAAATGAAACGTGAACCTGGAATGGCCTATGACACAAAAGTTCTCAACAAGATCTTTGCTGTCGTTTCTGTACTTTTCCTTTTTGTAACTATTTGGGTGGTTTTAGACGATTATATTCGTCCATGGAAAGCCATTCAGGTCAAAGCTCTTGATATCGAAAAGCAAAAGATTCAAGAAAAAATCAAAGAGATCGATGGATCCACGGACGGAAAAAAAATTAAAGAAATAAAAGACAAGATCTCTATTGCAGAAAAAGCTCTAGAATCTCAAAAGTCTCAAATCGATAAAATTAACGATAAGATTTCTGAAATTGATAGAAAGATTTACGTCCAAAACATGGTTAATGGGGTGAATGGCTCTCAGGCCGCTGAGTATCAGTTTAAATACGAGCATGCCCTCATGGAGAATCATCCTGAAGAGGCTAAAAAACTAAAAGTTACGTTTGATGATTATAAAAAGAAAGAAATCGACGGAAAGGATAACCTTAAGGGCTTGAATGCTGAGTTGAGCTCAGCTGAAGAGGAGCTCAAGGTTTTAATGACTTCAAAAACAGAAGCAGAAAAAGAACTTAAGGCTTTGGTAGGCGATAAAGAAAGACTTCTTGGTGCAATTTCTGGTGTCGAAAAAAATCCAGTTTGGATTTTAAGAAACTCACCTTTCATTGATTATCTTGATCCAACGATTAAAATCAGACAGTACGTTATCCAAAATGCAACCAACGACTTTTACTTCCAACACGTTCCTAAAATTGATCGTTGTACAACTTGTCACGTCTTTATCGATAAGCCTGGTTACGAAGATCAAGCGAACCCTTACAAGACTCACCCTAAGGTCGATACACTCGCAGTGGGTATAAATTCTGCTCACCCAGTAAAAGATTTCGGGTGTACTTCATGTCATGGTGGGGTTGGCGACCGAGTTAATGATTTTAATTCTCCTGCTCACATTCCACAAAACGCGGAACAGGAGAAAGAATGGAAAGAAAAATACCATTGGCATGAGCCACATAAAATTCCTCAACCAATGATTCCGCTTCAGCATACTGAAGGTATGTGTATGAAGTGCCACAAGGATCAGGAAAGACTTCCTCTTGCTGAAAAGCTGAATAAAGGCCGTGAGACACTTGAGAGTTACGGTTGCTATGCTTGTCACAAGATTGAAGGCTGGCAGCATTTAAATTCAAATAAACCTGGCCCATCTCTTTATAAAGTTACTTCAAAAGTAAAATCTACAGAATGGATTAAAAACTGGATTTGGTCTCCATTCTCATTCAATCCGAAATCGAGAATGCCTCATTATTTTGAGCAAGCGAATAACTCCAAACCAGAATTCAAGAAAAAGAATATTGCTGAAGTGAATGCAATGTCTGAATACATTATTAAAACATCTAAGGAGTACAAGGCATTCAGTAAGTACTCCGTTGGTGATGCTAGTAATGGGAAACAGCTCATAGAAACTATTGGCTGTGTTGGTTGTCACCAGGTAGCGGGCATCGATGATAAGTGGAACGCTGTTGGACAACGTAGAGGACCTTATCTTGTTAACTTAGGTTCTAAACTTGATCCAGATTGGCTTGTATCTTGGCTAAAACAACCAAATCATTACGACCCAACAACAATCATGCCTTCTTTCCGTTTAACGGATAAAGAGGCGAATGATATCGCCGCTTATTTACTTGCTTCAAGGAATGAGCAATTTGAACAGCTTACATTCCCAGCTATTGATAAAAAACTTCGTGATGAAATTCTTGTTGAGGATTATTTCTCAGCCTTTGAAACAGTAAAAGCTGCTCAGGCAAAACTAGAAAAAATGTCTGATGAAGAAAGAACAACAGAACTTGCGAAGAGATCAATCAATAAGTACGGATGCTACTCGTGTCACGAAATTCATGGCTTTGAAGGGGATCTTCCTCAAATTGGCCCTGAATTGTCGAAGGAAGGATCAAAGCCTGTTGAGCAATTTGGATTTGGTCAGCAGAAACAAGTTCCTCATACTCGTGTGGGCTGGTTAACTCAGCACTTAAAGCAACCAAGCATTTGGGATGTCGGTGTACCAAAACCATTTAAAGATCTTAATAAAATGCCAAACTTCTACTTAAAAGATCAGGAAGTGGAGGCAATTGTTGGAGTTATTTTAGGGCTTGTGTCTGACAGAATTCCGCTTGTTGGTCAGAAGAGATTAACTGCGGGTGAGAAGCAATACTACGAAGGAATGAAAATCGCCAACAAGTACAACTGCTACGGCTGTCACACAATTGATGGTGTTGGTGGTGCTCTCTCTAAAGCCTTTGAAGATCAAAACTATGGTCCTCCATACTTAGCTAAAGAAGGAATGAGGGTTCAAACTGATTGGTTGTATGATTTCTTAAAGAACGTTCATCCAATTCGTACTTACGTCAATGTCAGAATGCCTTCTTTCCCTTTCTCACATGATGATCTCAATAAACTCGTTATGGGCTTCCAGGGTGGTTCTGATCAGCCAACTTTTGAAGCTCCAGTAAAAATCGAGTGGGAGCCAGGTGAGAGAGAAGCTGCTCAGAAAATTTGGAATGAGCTTGCGTGTACTTCATGTCACTCACTAGGATTCACGAGTGACCCTGCCCAAGCACCTAATCTTCACTATGCTAAGAAGAGACTCCGTACTGTTTGGATGGAAGAATGGCTCAAAAATCCGCAAGGATTTATTCCATATACAAGCATGCCTGCTTTCTGGGATGACGGAAGTGGGAATCTTATCTCTGCCGTTGATGGAGTCTTAGATAACGATCCAAAACGCCAAATCAGAGCGATCAGAAAATGGGTTCAAGAGTTTAGTTACGATCGAAGCCCAGTACCATTCCCGAAAAACGATTAATTCTTTTTAAAGGGCCCTTTCGAGGGCCCTTTTTTTATCTTAATTTTAATTTTTTTACCGTTGACAGACTTTGTCTGAATCCCTTAAATTGGCAACTCGCGATTTATCAGTATGTGGGGGTGTAGCTCAGCTGGGAGAGCAGTAGCTTTGCAAGCTACGGGTCGCAGGTTCGATCCCTGTCATCTCCACCACTTATCTTTGATCAAATATTTTGAAAAAAATATCTAGACGAAGAAGTTTCAGACTGATAAAACGCTAAGCTCTTTGAAAATTGAATATGATTATAAAGTTTTGATACCTTCGGGTATCAAGATGAGATGAGAAAGGAACCCGTTCAATTGCCTAGTCTTCCGTAAGTTTTAGTACTTACGAGTACAGGAAGACGGCA
>CANEUH010000027.1 GCA_947441615.1 Bacteriovoracaceae bacterium
TTGATCCGCCAGTTGTTGATCCGCCAGTTGTTGATCCACCAGTTGTTGATCCACCAGTTGTTGATCCACCAGTTGTTGATCCACCAGTTGTTGATCCACCAGTTGTTGATCCACCAGTTGTTGATCCACCAGTTGTTGAACCCCCAGTTGTTGATCCACCAGTTGTTGATCCACCAGTTGTTGAACCACCAGTTGTTGATCCACCAGTTGTTGAACCACCATCAGTTCCTGAGGTTGCAGATCCATCTACACCTCCATTGGAATTACCACCAGAAGTGGTAGAACCGGTGGTACTTCCATTTGTACCACCGTTAGTACCACTATCAACTCCACCTTGAGTTCCTCCATTCCCTCCACCACTTGCTCCGCCTTGAGACCCATTGTCGGCCGATCCAGTGGTCGATGTGGGGTCATTTTGGAATGGATTATCTAAATACTGTTTCTGATAAAAATCTTCTTTGTTACAGCTTGAAATCACTAAGCTGAACGAAAGAGAAAAAATCAAATTGGTTAAACTTGAAACTCCGGTCTTCATGACTAGACTCCTATAGGAGCGTAAGGCGATAAAAGTTTATTCTGCTTCTAGTTGAAACTACGTTTTACTAAAAACAGACTTTTTGGCCCTGCGGTTTTTATCGATTTTGGTACCAACTTACGTGCAACTTGAATTAACGTCCAACGACAAAATCGATGAAAAAAATTTCATTACTTGGCGAGATTCTACTCTTTAGAAAATTTTTAACAATCAGGATTTAGAAAAAAATTTGAAAGTCCTACAAGTTCAAAACCTTTATAAACGCTCTGCCAACTAATGATGACGGCCTTCGGTTTTAGCGCAAATTTTTTAAGGCTAGAAGCCCACTGTCGAGTTTAACCATTTGTATTTACGTCTCTTGATGAGCTTTCTTCGGAAGGTTTTCCAGTCATCACCGATGACAAGTTCGCAAGAACCTTGGCTAGATGTGAGTTCATGGCGATTAAAAAACTTCATTTTCTTCAAGCTATCAATGCTAGATTGATTTGTTTGAGGACACCCAAGGAGGTAGGTGCCAGCGTAAATTATTTTCTTAGGTGTAACTTTAAAAGTAAATTTCTTTGAAGAACTCATAAGACTATAAAAAGTTCCATTCAATTCTATTCCAGTTAGTTCCCAGACTCCCTCAGAAAGCGGAATTAATCTGGAATCTCTTCTTAACCTGATCTCTATGTCGTGATCAGAAGTTATATTCTCAAACACCAGGTCAAACTCTTCCTTTGAAATTGAATCAAACATCACACCATATAAGGGTTTAGGAATTTTATTATCCACCCTCTGGCGAGACTTTTTAGCTACTTGAGTCCTATCAGTCTTGGTATGATGAGAGGCACATGAGAATAGAAAGAAAGACAAAACAATTATTTTTAATAGAAAATTCATAGGCTTATTATGCTTTCTGGAATCGAATAGGTCAATATTCTGTATCGAGTAAGATTGAGGACAATCCTAAAATCATCGATTATAATGCGCCAAAATGAACAATTCAGTCTACTCACTTTCCACTTTTAATTGGCAAAAGCTTCTCCATGAATGGGAAGAATCATCACTCGTTTTACCATTTTTACTCGATGGACTTTATAAGGATAGAAGTATCTGGGAGAAACATCTATCAAAAAAATTGGTAGAAAATATTGAGAAGAATTACAATCTAAATCTTCCTACAATATCGACTGTCCAGGAAGCTCAAGATGGTACAATAAAGTTCTTAGTAAAATTCATTGATGGTTTTGAAGTAGAAACTGTTCTCATCCCCTTCCATAAAAGATTCACTGTATGTCTATCAACCCAGGTTGGTTGTGCTATGAATTGTAGTTTTTGCTACACTGGGACTCAGGGATACAAAAGGAACCTCTCAAGTGGGGAAATTGTTTCACAATATCTTCTTGCAAGAAAATGGTTAAAAGATAAAAGTCCCACTTCTCTTGACCCAAGTATTGTTTTTATGGGCCAAGGTGAACCTTTGCACAATGTTGATGAGGTAAAAAATGCTATCGAAATTTTAAATGATCCCAAGATGATCGGTATTGGTAAAAGGCAAATGACTCTTTCGACTGTTGGTCATTTATCTGGAATTCATAAAATTAAAGACTTCCCACAAATTAATTTTGCGCTTTCTCTCCATTCACCATTTCAGGAAGAAAGATCGAAACTCATCCCTATAAATGAGAGCAATCGCCTTATCGAAGTCATTCAAGCCTTGGATGAAATCCCTCTACTTCCTCGCCAATTTATTACCTACGAGTATCTTTTGATAAAAGACTTTAATATGAGTGATAAGCATGTTGAAGGGCTTACAACGTTACTCAAAAAGAGAAAAGCCATCATCAATTTAATTCCATTTAATCCCTTCCCCGGAAGTCAGTGGCAGAGACCAGGTGCGGATGAAATTGAGTCATTTAAGAATAAATTAGTTGCAAATAAATTACGGGTCATGATTAGAACGACAAAGGGTGCTGAAATCTTAGCTGCCTGCGGGCAACTCAAAGTAAATAAACTAGCGAGGGATAAAGATGCTAGATCAGAATGATTACTACTCCCGCTTTGGTGGGATAGGAAGACTCATTGGGATAAAAGGTCTGGAGAAAATTAAACGCTCCAGGGTCCTAATTATTGGTATTGGTGGAGTTGGTTCTTGGGTCGCAGAATCCCTCAGTCGAACAGGTATCGGATTCATGACTTTAGTAGATCTTGATGATGTATGTGTGACTAATATCAATCGTCAGGTTCACGCCATCAATTCAACTGTTGGCCAGTTTAAAGTGGATGTTATGAAATCTCGTGTTAGAGATATAAATCCATTTTGTGAAATAGATACAAAGCAATGTTTTTTTAATCCCAAGAATCTCGTTGAAATCTTTGATAAAAATTATGACTTTGTGATTGATGCTTGTGATGATTTTACGAATAAATGCTTTCTCATCGACCACTGTAGGAAAAATAATATTCCACTGGCCGTGATGGGTGGCGCCGGTGGGAAAATTGACCCCGAACAAATTCGAGTGACCGATATGTCTATTTCATCAAACGATCGATTGCTTGCGAGACTTAGAAAAAAATTACGCCAGGACTTTTCATTTCCTTCTGAGACTGAAGGAGCATTTGGAGTTTGGGCCGTCTGGTCACATGAAAGGGCCGTTTACCCTACTGCTGATGGGTGCTTAACTTTTAAGCCACCTGGAATGGCAAAAAATATGGATTGCGAAGAGGGATTTGGCTCGGCCAGTTTTGTCACAGGGGCATTTGCCTTTGCCGCCTCTTCACTCGTGATTAAAGAATTAACAAAAGAATTTAGACCATGATGACATTTTTTAAAAAATTAAAAGACTTTATCCTTAACACTTCTAACGATGAAAGGATTCCCTCGAGTGATAAGAAAATAATCCTGGCACTTGTTGCCCTCATGATTTCGCCTTTCGATATTATTCCAGATTGGATCCCAGTCTTTGGGTTACTTGACGACGTCATTATACTTTCTATTGTTTTAGATTATTTCTTTACGGTTTTAGATAGCAGAATCCTCTTATCTCACTTCCCATGGGATATGAAGGCCTATGCTAGGCTCAGGGCCTTTGCTAAGGCCATGCAAATATTTGTTCCAAGATTTATAAAGAAGAAGCTATGGAAATATGTGGGAGACCCGTATTAGTCTTTGTCGCGGTATTCTGGAACAATCTTTTTAACTTCATTTTGTATTGTTTTAAATTGTTCACCATCTAGATCGATACCATTAACTTCCTCAATTTTATTATTAGAGGGAGTGACAGATGCAGGTGAACGAGAGGCAACTGCGGCGGCCTCTTGATTGATTTTTGACCATTGGTCGGGAGACATTGACTTCATTCGAATTTTAACTTTTTCGGCTTCAGTGGCGGATATAACATTTTCTCGGACCATCTGCTGAAGCATACTCTCCACATGCTGAGGTTCAACCTCGGCCCGAAGATTAAAAACACCGATCAACATTAATAATGAACACATTAACTTCATAGTTAGTCCTCTCACCAAAGCTTTATCGGTGAAAGGGCATTAACTCTTTAAAACGAATAGTTAACTAAACCAGTTAAGATATATGGAGCTCATTCTTAGAACTTAGGGATAGAATGAGAAGAAACTAAGTAAATGAAATTACTTTATACAGACGAGTTTCTTTGGGTGTTTCGACTTCGAATTCATCACCGGATTTAAGTCCCAGGAGGCCGTCTCCAATAGGCGAAAAAACAGATACAACAAGTACCGTCTCTTCTTTGACTTTAACCATGGTTCCGCCGGCAGTAGGAATCAAAAAATATTTTCTTAACTGGTTTTTATGAGAGAGTTCAACCAAGGCACCAATACAAACCTCACCCAATCGCATCGAGGCGTTGATATCAACATCTTCTAAAATTTGAACCTCAAGCTTAAGCTCCTCCACTCTCTTGGCCTCAGCACTAGCAAGATAAGAGGCCTCTAAAGCGCGGGTATCATACTTACTTTCTGCTTTAAATTCTTGATCTGTAGCAAATTGAAAGTTGGATTTAGCAGAGGATTCTAAGGCGAGAAGTTCTTCCCTCGCCTTAGATAAGAGTTCATCTAAAATAAGTTTTTTCAACTAGGCCCCACAGCATTTTTTAAACTTTTTACCTGAACCACAAGAGCACGGATCGTTTCTCCCAATCTTGGGTTCAAGCCTTTTTACCGGTTGCGCCCCATGGATCTGACCTTCTTTAAATTTCCATTCATCATTTTGCTTTGTAAAAAGTGAAGTCTCATGATGCTTTAACTCAGTCCCGCTCGCCTTATCTTTGTAGTGGGCAACAAATTCAACAATTCCCGTATGATCGTTAGCTTCACCTTTCTGAGTTCGTTTAATCTCTAACCCGAGCCACTCAGAGCTATCCGCCCATTTTAATGCTTCTTCTTTATTAAAAACTTCATCTGGTGTTGATACCTGAGTCTTCTCAATATAGCTGATATTTTTTACAACATAAGCCGTATATCTAGCTCTCATCAAGGCCTCTGTTGTAGGCGCCTGAGAAAGACCATCCACATAAGGTTTACAACATTTATCAAAATCAATTTTCGCTTGATCCAATAATCTACAAGGACATACAGACATACTCTTCTCCTATGAATTGAACTATTATCAAGGTAAGATGGTAAAGATTCAATGAACAAAATGGTGATGCATGAAGCAAAATGAGAAGATAATTCTTCCAATTGACTCCCACATTCCAGAAATACTTGAGGCCGTAAAGAACTACTCTACTATTATAGTCAAGGCTTCACCAGGGTCGGGTAAAACGACCCGTTTACCATGGGCCTTATCACAAGAAATAAAACGTAAAATTGTAGTACTTGAGCCAAGAAGATTAGCGGCCAAATTGGCAGCGAAAAGAATTGCTGAAGAAAATGGACTCCGCTTAGGTGAAGAAATTGGGTATCACTTTAGATTCGAAAAAAATTTTCAAGAAGATTCTAAAGTCATTTTTTATACAGAGGGTACGTTTTTAAAAAAATTTTTAAATGATCCCTTCTTAAAAGATATTGATATGGTGATCCTTGATGAATTTCATGAAAGACACCTCGAAACGGATTTAGCTCTTGCACTCTTACGGGACCTACAACAAAAAAAAGAATTAAAAATTCTACTCATGTCAGCAACTATTGAAACTGAGATTGAGGAACAATTTCAAAATTGTAAAAGTATAGAAATTGAGGCCAAGCAATACCCTGTAGAAATAAAATATCTTCCGAATCAACCTAGTATTATTAGTATGCCTCTCGAATTAAAGGTTAAGAGAACAATTGATGAAACATCTGGAGATACATTGGTATTTTTACCAGGCATGAGAGAGATGCTAAAAACGAAAGAAGTTTTAAGTGATTTCCAGAATGTACTACTACTACACGCAGACTTATCAAAAGATGAGCAGGAAAGGGCACTGTTACCATCAAATGAACGAAAGATCATTTTGTCCACAAATATAGCAGAAAGCTCATTAACAATTCCAGGGATCAAGACTGTCATAGATTCAGGTATTCAAAGAGAGTCTTGGTACTCTCCATGGAATAGCCTAAAGCATATTCATGATGTGCCAGTGACTAAATCTTCTGCCATTCAAAGATCTGGAAGAGCAGGAAGGACAGGTCCTGGAGTGTGTTATCGTCTTTATAGTGAGTTTGATTTCAATGAGAGAAAAAGCTATACAGTTCCCGAAATAGATAAAAGAGATCTAACTGATATTTGCCTTCTTGTAACAGCTACGGGACTCTCACCTAAATGGCCCAAACAACCCGATTTAGATAAATGGCAAAAAGCTATTGAGTTATTAACAA
This sequence comes from Bacteriovoracaceae bacterium, assembly GCA_947441615.1. Lineage (GTDB taxonomy): Bacteria > Bdellovibrionota > Bacteriovoracia > Bacteriovoracales > Bacteriovoracaceae > Peredibacter. The sequence goes on from CANEUH010000027.1 coordinate 6,353, forward strand.
AATTAGGAGCGATAAAGGAGGGAAAAATAACAATCACAGGAAAAAGGATGATTGAATACCCTCTTGATTCAAGAATCGCTAGAGTCTTAATCTCTGGAGAGAACTTAGAACTAAAATCAAAAGAAAAACTTTTGAAATTCATCTGTAATGATATTGAACAAGACAAATCAGGATCATTGTTAAAAAGATTACATTTTTATCTCAATCTTCAGGGAAGCAAAGGGTTTCCATGGGAAAAATGTCTATTGACTGGTTTTATTGATCAAGTTGCAAAATACCGCTCAAAACAAAAAGACTTCATCCATTACTCTGGAAAAATCATTAAAGCACACCATAGTGTAAATAACTTAGAAGATGGTTTTTATCTTATCTTAAATATTACTCAACGCCAGGAAGCGATTCAGGTCATATCTGTCTGGGAAGAATGGTTTTGGGAAATAGAACCCTTTCCAATTCAAGAAGAAGTTGATTTTGAAGTTGGTGAACAAATCATATTAAAAGAAAAAACTAAAATTGGAAGTATCGTATTAGAGGAAAATCAAATTAAACCAACTTGGAGTTCATTGGATTCAAAAATCAAAGATAAACTCCAAATACAATTAAATAATATTTCTCTTAAAAAAATTGAAACACTTAAATCAAATCCGAAATTTGAAAAGTTAAGTTTCTGGGCGCTTCAAAATAATATTCTACTCTCTTCAATTATCGATTCTTTCAGCATTTCTTCCTACTTTTCTGGGAATGATCGGCTTAGTTGGGAAAACTTTGAAGAATTTTTTATCCAATTTCTTGAAAATGAATTGGGTGCATCTGATATTGAGAAGCAATTACCTTCTAAAATTCATCTCGGTGGAAAAAAAGAGCTCACTATACATTATCCCATAGGTCTTGCTCCTTATCTTGAAGCCCCTATCCAAGATTTCTATGGATTAAGTGAAACGCCAAAAATAATGTCTGGAAAAATCTCACTAACAATCAAATTATTAGGCCCCCATAAGCGCCCTATTCAAATTACCAAAGATTTAAAAAGTTTTTGGCAGAAGACTTATAAAGAGATGAAAAAAGAATATGAGAGAGATTATCCGAGGCATTATTGGCCTGAAAATCCATGGGAAGCAAAACCATTTTTACTGAAATCCCATATCCCTAAAGCCTAGTACGGCCTTTTTGATCTCCAATATATTTAAAGCGAGGAGTAAGTTTATTCTCAATTTCAACAGACTCTAAAAACATTGAAAGAGGACGGACCCAAATTTTTCCTTCACTATTCTCGTAAAGGCATTCGTAAATGACCATCCACTCCAGGGTTTCTGAATGCCTTGCAAGATCTCTCACAATATAGTTCTTGCCCTTATAGTGCTGATAAATTCCACCGATGATTAAATTATTTACCATGTTATTTTCTCCAAAAATAAGGAGGGCATCAAACCAATCGAAATGAGAACGACAAGACTCAATAAATAAGGAAGCATCTCAAAAAGTGTCATATCCATATTCGCTGACTGATGTTTAAAGGGAGAAGGACCTAGAAAAATTTTCGTAAATAAAAGGAAAAAAAGAATCCCATTTAAACATGTGGCCAGGACATGTCCAAGACCAAGATATTGATGATATTCAAGAAGACCTGTAATCACCAAATCCTCAACAACAAAAGAGGGGCCCATTGGGACACCGATTACACAAAAACCAAAGAGACAAAATAAAGTAGCTAGTTTTGGGTAATAAGTGGCAAGACCATAATACTGAGAACTTCTTTTGAAGCTAAAGCTTTGTTGAACATAACTTAAAATTGAAAAGAGTGAAGTCCCTGAAATTGAAATAACCATCATATGCAGATAAGAGCCTTTTAAAGCAGTTAGATCTGCTTGCATTCCCGTTAGAAGTAATGAGGCTTGGGCAATATAAAAATAGGTCGTTTTTTTTGATAAATTATATTCAACAATCCCTCTCATCGACCAAAAAATAGAAGAAAAAATTGAAAGCCCAAGTAAAGTCAATTTAAAAATATCAGGATCATACTTTAGGGAAGGTAGAAGGAGCTGCGCAAAGATCAAGATACCTGCCCTACAAAGGAATAAGGCAGAAAACTCATACCATGGGAGTTTACCTACAACATCATGAACCCATGAGTGAAATGGAAAAATTCCGTGTGCTTCATAAACGATAACGAAAGATAGAACAAGAACAGGCCAAGTAAAAAATGTTGACGGCATTTCGGACATTGGAGTTAATAATAAACCCTGATTATAAGCAAAGAACATGAGCGCAACAAAACAAATCAAAGTCAAAACATGTTGAAAGAAATAAGTTCCACCAACTTCTTCTTTAAAAAAACCCTTCATTGGTATTAATCTCTGAAGAAAGAAAAAAATAAAAAAAGTAGGCAAATTATTCGCTAAGATAATACCTAAACCAAATGAAATGTAAAAAAGGAATGTCGGAGTAATCGTTTGAGTCTTTCTCAGCGGAAAAAGTCCTACAAAAAGAGAACCACAATATAACAACCCAATAAAGATACTAATTTTATTAAAACGGATATCAAACAGATGATGAACGTCAAAACTTGAACTATAATTGTCCGTTACAAAGATGTAAGCAAAGAAATATGTAAGCGAAGCTAACAATAAAATGATGAAATTGTGCCACTTCTTTCCAAAATCATAGAATAAAGAAAAAATAGCAGGAAAAAAAGTTGTAATGAGGGGGATAACCTCAAAAAACATTGACCCTATTTTCATCGATTTTTCCTCAATAAAAATTTTAATAATCTCGTATCAAATTCCATCCATCTCTCTTCAAGTTGAATGTATGCCTTAAAAGGCCAGAGTAAAAACTTAATCACCTTATTTGTAAAATAGTCCAAGTGAAAACCATGAAGGGCATGAATATAAATCTTCTTTTTGAATTCTGAAGAGAAGTATTTTTCAAAAAATGAACCACGTTTTATAGGAACATTGACCTCAACTGCTGGATTCTCAACAAAATCTTGAATAAGTGAGCTAGATCTCAAAAATTGATATGTACGCAAACTTGCATGAGTCACAATGTGAAATAAGGCAAAATTTGTGAGTCCGAAAGCAATTTCGATATAAATAATTCCAACTTGTGAAATCGTTGCATAAGCTAACATCGTTTTGGCGTCAGATCTCGTTCTTCCCACAAGTGATGCATAAATTGCGGTAATAAAACCGATTACTCCTACTGTGATCAATAATATTGGAAAATGATGGAAGTATTCATTAAATCTTAATAATAGAAAAGGGCCAAGGTGAACTGAAAGTGCGCCATAAAAAATAGCACTTGAAGGAGTTGGTCCCTCCATCGCCGTAGGAAACCAAGAAGTCATTGGCAATTGACCGGCCTTCGCTAAGGATGCCCAAATGATAAAAAATCCAATTAAAACAACTCCAGGCCCTCCGTGAGCCTCTTCAAGCATTCTTGAAATAACGGTAAAATCATGGGTATGTAGATAAAGGTGTGCCCAAGCAGCTGCGGCCAGGATCCCCATGTCACAAAGACGGTATGAAATGATCGCCTTTGTCGCATGAAATACAGGCTGTGGTTTATTGTAAAAATAACTAATAAGAAGAATCGAAGTTGTTCCTACTAATTCCCAACCAGCAAAAAGTATGTCAAGAGACCTTGAGAAAGAAACAATAAGTAGACCAAACATCATCGTAGAAAGTAAAAAAATAAATCTAAAATAACCTTCTTCTCTATGAAGATAATTTCTCGAAAATCTAAAGATTAAACCGATCAAAGCTGCTGCTAAGAAAGCATAAGTAGAGCCCAAGAGATCAACAATAAACCTAAACTTAAATTGGTATTGACCAATTTCAATCCAGTTGTCGTAGTCCACTAAAAGAAAGGAAGGAGAATGAATCAAAGTAACGACAAGAAGTGTTGCGCTGAGAACCGTCATTAAAAATGAATAAAACTTAACTGCTTCAGAAAGCATGATTTCATTTAACTTCAAGCGACTAAAGAATAAGAAGGCCAGAACCATTAGCCAAAGAAAAGGTACCACTAAGATTATTAAAAATAGATTTTCAATCACAATTTAATCTCCGCAAAATTATCCTCAAAATGATTTTTAACTAATTCATGTGATCCATTGAAGATATTTAACTCCTTGTATTCAAATTTTATTTCTTCATAATCTTTTTGAGTAAAGATCCACCATTTTTCCGTTTCAGGATCCTTAACGGCTAGCCTCATCCAGTGATTGTATAAAATATTTTTTAAACGAGGATGCCCAGCAAAAAGTGAGCGAACTTTTTCAAGTGGTGCTTCAATAATGGTCATATTTCTAATAGGCTCATGAATTTCGACCATCTGTCTAGCAAGCCCAATTCTTAAATCACTTTGTGGTCCAGTCATAACACCAATAAGTGAAGTGAGATTGAGTGGTAATTTTGAGCCGCAGCCAAAGTTATCGTTATCAACCGCTGAAAAATAATAATCCATATTAATATTTACTGCGACTGGTATACCGCCAAGAACGACTTGTCTTAAAACAGAACCATCTGGATCAGTCTTCCAATCATAACTTAAAAGAAACGATCTACGATTCATGAATAGACCTTTTGTAAGATCTCTTCTACCAACGATCGCCAAAGCATTTGATGAATGGCCATACTCAGGCCTTGGTTGTGCCATATCCGTGGCCCTATTACGGACATGCTTAAAAGCTTCATCTGGAGTTTTATCTGTAAAAGAACTAAATCTCTGACATCTCTCAAAGGCATTTAACTTGGAGGCTTTTTTTAAATTTGTTTTTAATTTTTTAAATGCATCCTTATGAGTCTCTGGAATGAATTTTTCATCTATAAAATGAATCTCGTCCGTACATGTATCATGAACTGCACCTACGAATCTCGTTGATTCTGGTATGGTAAAGCCAACTTTTATTAGTTCTTCCCTAACAGCTGGATCATTCGCCATTTTGACAAAAGCCCTGGTATTAGGAAGTCCTGCATTCCCGCCGCAAGCACCACAACCGTAAGCTTGTTTAAAAGGATTATTGTTACTGGTTGAACCGTGCCCCATGACCAAAATAAGATTAGACATCTGGGTCCTATGTCCGACCATTCTAACGATCGCCTCAACAATTTTAGACATCTCTATTTTAGAGTAACCGTAATTACCGTCCCCTCTTTCAAGATTTAAATCAGTGTCTGGTTCTTTTCTCATGAAAGATAATAACCTTTTCCTTAAGTTTTTACTTAAATGAGGAAAGAACACTTGAACAGACATAGGAAATAGACTCAAGATTCCAAGGAAAAGTGTGGATATAAAGCCTCTAATCAAAGTTCTAGAATGATAATAAAGTGATAAATCTGTAAGACCTTGAAAAATGTTCCAGTAACTAAATTTACCCGAGTCAGACTTGGCAACTTCCCTCACGACCCTACTTGGTATAACGACAGGTGGACACTGTGAAATGAGTCTTTTATTTTTGAATGAGGCAAATTGCATATCAATTCCAAAAAAACCCACCACTCCGAATGTTTCGATATCTGGATCCATTTCTTCAATGTATCTTCTCATTGACTCTTCTCGATCATCGATACAAAAGTAAATTTGAGCATAGGGGCTTTTTGAAGTAGCAAATTTTTCTTTATGAGACGTAATGGCCATAATGGCTTCGCGATGAAAATGGTGCTCAAAAGCTTCGTGCCATAAACGTACTCTATCCCTATATTCGGATTCATCTATTTGATCAATAATTTTTAATAAATCTTCACATGAGAGATCCCTTATCCAGCGCTCATTTAATTTAAAGGATGTTGTTATCTGATATAAAGCGATGGTTAACTGGAAGCTTCGTAGCTCAATGAAATCAGTGCGGCCATGGATAGTAGAAAGATCGATTGAATGAACTTCGCTGTGATAAGTATCAATTGCTGACTCTATAAGAACTAGTACTGCGATGTAATCAATGAGCTTAAGGGCAGGAGCTTTGACTGTTGCTTGCCAAGGCTCTAGTTCAAGCTTATTGACCATTCCCGCCCAACCTTTTAAATCAAAAAGGATTTCTAAGATATAGTCTTCCCACTTATCTTCTGGAATATTTTTTTCCTTTAGAATTGATTCAATCACTTCTTCAGGAGTTTTTGTTTTAACTTTATTAACCAATTTCGATAGAGAACTTACCCACCCATCCGAAAATTTTTCAATCGCGTTGATATCAAAGATAAAAAAGTCCCAAAAACTCATATTGCTAAAAGGATTTGACCAAAAACTCTGACCTTGATCTAAATAGCTCGAAATAAGTCTAATAACTAAAGGATGTACGTTATTAGAATATGATTCGTTATGATATTTCTCCCAATACCCACGGGCCCTCCAAAAGACACTGGTCCTTGAAAGAACCAAATGTTGATTCTCCATTTTTTCTAAGCAGGAATCCCAAAGCCTCGTGTTGTTAATATTGGGCTGCAATTCGTCATCATTGAAACCCAATTCTGAGAACATCATCCTATAATAAAATTCTCTGGGAGTAAGACCGATCTTATGTATAATGGGAAGCGGCTTATAGTGACCTAAGTAATGATCAATCGCCCTAAAAATATCTGAATCCGTAATTTTTTTCTCATGATACTTTTCAACGTATTTATAAATCTCCCAATAGGGTCTTGCGCGGTAAAGCTTCCCCGCTTCTGAAACAGCTTCATGAAAATCTTTATTCTCAAACATTAACAAAATATTATTGTGGACAAATGTATGAAGTGGATTTTGAATTGGAAGTTTGTTTCTTATGTTAGAAACGATCTTTTCGAGCATGAATCACCTTTAGTAGATAAGGCTATTTTACCCCCGAGATTTAAATAAACCAATCAAATGAATAAATTTTAATTATTCAAACGAGTAGTCGATATCGACATTCATCATTTCCTTTTTAGGAGTCCGAATATTAGACAAACCACTGTAACTTATAAGTCTCTTCTTGGTTGGGTCATAAACCATTTTTAGCTTCGGGGCAAAGAGCTTTAAAAACCAGTTATCAATTTCCACTTCGAAAACAACTTTTTCTGGAGATTTAATTATTACTTTTAAATAGAAATCATAAACATCAAGTCTCCCCGGGATGACAAACTTGAGCTTAAGGGTCTCTTTTTTTAAGACATCTTCAAAATTTGAGACTAGGTAATAATGTAACCCCTGTCCCCCAACTAACAGTTTGCCTTTGTAATCATGGCGATTAATCTTCTTGGTTTCCTCATCTTCTTTTTCGTCTTGATTAAACATGACAGGGGTATCCTGAAGATACCTTAGACCGTGCTTATTTTTATGCAATAAATCCTCCATCAAATGCTCCGGTAGACTTATGGACTTTGAGTAATCATTAGTGAGACGGGCCAAGATAATACCCTTGGGATCCGTATAAACAGTTTCAGAAGATTTTATTATTCCATTCTCTAAATTAATTGTGTGAGATTCTCTGTAAACGAGCTTTCCTTTAAGCTTAGCTTCGCCTTTGTATACTTGAGTATCTCCGTTGGCAAAATTTTGAAAAACAATAAGTATTAGGAAAAATACTTTCATTGGTCTCCCCCATCTGTATGAATTTTCTATAAGTTATCATATCATTTACTAAAAAAATAATCTTTCACGAACCGGACTTCAAATGACCAAACTAAAGACATCTGTAATTTTCCTTCATGCGGCCCTAGGAGTAGCAGAAGACTTAGCATCCCTTATGGATCTATTTCGAGAAAGAGGTTACGAGTCTCATGCACTTAATTTCTCTGGACATGGAAAAAACTCAGCTGATCCAAAAGAATTTAGAATAGACCTTTTTGCGAGAGATTTAGATATCTTCATAAAAAAAAATAACCTCAATGCTCCTGTTGTTTTTGGTCACTCAATGGGTGGCTATGTGGCCTTGTATCATAAAGCAAATTTCGAGGACTCTCCGATTACAAAAATATTCACCTACGGCACTAAATTTAATTGGAGTGAAAAATCTGTTTCTAAAGAGCTCCCTTTTCTTGCACCAGATTATTTGAAAGAAAAATACCCAGCTCAAGTAGAAATATTAATAAAAAAACATGGAGAAAGGTGGAAACAACTTCTACTTTCTACTGCTCACATGATGCAGCATCTAGAAAGAATAGATGGTCTTTCAAAAGAGGATTTAGGCTCAATAAATATCCCCGTCATGCTTATCCTAGGCGACCAAGATCGTGTTGTAACGACGGAAGAAACGAGTAATGTAAATTCATTCTTAAAATATGGAAAAATTAAGACTATTTCCCACTCAAAACATGAGCTCGAGCGTTCTAACCTGAAGGAAATTGCTGAAATGGTTATCCAAAATATCGACTAATATTTTCTCTAGGGCAGTGCATTTTTCTTTATCAAATGAGTTTAGAATTGATGGAGTTTTCTCAAGGCTAAATTACTAGCAGTATTCCCAATTTCAAGTAAGATTGTTCCATGGAACAGAAGGATCGTATGAGGGAATATTCCTGGATTGCAGAGATCGCTTTAGAAGCAAGAAATAACTCCCATTCTTTAGGTGCTTATTTTGCGAAGGCGATATCAAAGGTTTCTCTTGAACAAGTTACAGATAAAGAAATGCAAAGGGCCTGGGCGGTTCTAACTCGGGATATGGTTCATTTTGGAGTTGATCCAGAAATAGATGGTCCACCTGATTTAAAAGCAACTATTGCTGCTTTACAGACGATGGGTATCGATCAGTTCAATCAAAATATGGTTGACGAAGAAAAACTCACACCCCTCCTATCAAACTTTTTTGAGCAACTCTTTGGAACCTTAAGTGACCATCCAGAACTATTTGAACTTCTTGAAGAGATAGACCTTATAGAAGACATCGTTGGTACAGTCGTGAAAAGATATGTGCCCATTCTTAAATTATTTCCAGCATTTTCAAATGAAGCTCTGACTATCATTCCACATCTAAGGGAGCCTCTTTTTACTGCTCTTTATGAATTGCCTGAGATGGAACATCATAAACTCACAAGATTAACTGAGAGAATCATGCATAAATTCTATCAGTATCAAGTAAGGCCAAACTTAGTTAATACGCTTAAGGATAATTTAAAAGGTCGCAATCTTCTTCTTCCTTTAATTGATGAAGCTGTTAATCATTTACCCGCCGACAGGTGCATGACATCGCTAATCGCTATCTTATGTACACCCAAAGAGTCTCTGTCTCAGGGAAGAATAATATCGATTGTCCTACAAGAACTTGGTGGCATGTATGTAAAGTTAGCTCAGGTATTAGCAGAGCTTGCCCCACCCTCGCTCGCAAGAGAGCTACGTCACCAACAGGATAAACTAGGTGGAATTTTTGGAAGCCAACAGAAATCTTGGAAATACGTGCTTGAAATTTTCGAAAGGCCGTCTTGGGAAAGACTCAAAAACTATATACATATTCCAAACCAGGTCCAAAATGCATTTGCGGGAGCTTCTGTCGGTGCCATCTATCAATTTAACTTAACCGAATCTGGAAAGAAAAAACTTCAAACAGCAAAACCAATCTTAATTAAGATTCAAAGACCAGGTTTAACTGAACTTTTTGAACAGCAGAAAGAAACACTCATTTCAATTCTCAATCATCTTGACGAAACTCTTCCAGATACAGAGTTGAGTCATGACGATCAGGTAGAAGTTAGTGGACTTATCACTGCTCTCAAAAGAACAATTATAAATTACGCAACTCAAAGCATAGGGGAACTTGACTTTAGGGTTGAGAAAAAAAATGCTGATATGGTCCGGGAGGCCTTAAAAGGCCAATTCGATCTTAGTATTCCTCAATACTATCATGTCGAAACTGATGTTTCTATGATGGAGAAAATTGAAGGAGAAAAAATTACTTCTGTTGTCCATTCTCGGTACTTAGAGAGGATGAGTATCGCAGATACCGTATCGGACGCTTACCTATTTATGATGTTTCAGCGAGGAATTATTTGGGCCGATCCACACGCAGGGAATATTTTGTATGATGCGGATCGAATGCAAGTAAAACTGATCGATCTTAATCCATGTTTTACTTGGGATTCGAAAACGATAAAAGTCTTTATTGGATTTTTGTACCGACTAATTTTAAGTGATCAAAAGGGTATTTTTCAAAGTTTAAATGCGCTTGTAGAGAATCCAGATGATTTAAAAAATGAAAGGACAGAAAAACTCATCAAGACTTTTATTGCTTTGGGCAATCAAGGTGCTTTTATACGCTACCTCTCAGATTTTGTTCGGCTCCTGAGTGAGGCGAATATCAATTTAAAAATCGAAGTACAGGCAGCATTAAGAGGAATTACCCAAGTTTATTTAACTTCGAGTGCCATTTCATCCAGACACAATTTTGGACAAATTTTTCAAAAACAATTTGGATGGAAAATGCTCATCAGGCATATTTTATCTATTGGCCCACTCAAAGTTCTTAAGGCGGCCCTCCCCATTGCTTTCGATTTAGTTAAAAATTCACCCGAGCAAGAAGTTGGACCGACATTAGATGAAAGAGATTTATCTGCTATTGAAAATGCACTTGTTCAATTAAATGAAGAGAGTGTTTGTAATATTGAACTGATCAGAACAAGTCCAGAGGACAATACTCGCCTCGCACTTTCAACAGATGGATCTAGACTCATTAAAAGTGCTCATTTAAGACTAGAAATTCAAACTGAAACTAAACCTGCTTCCGTTCGTTATATTTTAGAGGTTCCAAATAAAGAGTGGTTAAGAGAAAGGCAAGAGTACATTAAACTTCAAGGTATGGGTTTTGCTCTTTGCCTGGTTGAATGTTTAGAACAACTTCGAAGGCATTCTTTGGAAAATTATTGGTATGTTGTCGAAGGTTGGAACCGACTTCCAGGTGAGAGGACCTACCAAGAAAGTACTCTCATAGGCGATGTTCGTCTGGCCGCCAGGAATCTCTTTGCAAGAAGGTATCAAAATATTTGGGTATCAGACTTTATGACAGTATCAAGTTGGAATCGATTTTTGTGGAAACTACTCATTTGGATTGAGGAAAGATTTGAAAAAAGAGAAACAGGATACTTTTATTTTCTAAGTAAAAAACTTGGTAGTGAAAAGGTTGGCCAGTATACATTTGGAACTCTCCATCGGATAAAAATTATTATTTACCGTTTGATTATTCAGGGATTAAAGACTCTGATAAAAAGATCAAAGTTTGAGATGAATCTCCTCCCCCTAACCACCGATCAATTAATTGATCGGATGATTCATGGCCTTTTAAGAAGAGGTTACCTTCCAAAAAAGGACTAACCTCTTGTAATTACGCACATTTCTTTTCAAGCATTTGAAACTTTTTCTTAAATGGAAAAGTATCTTTGACAGGGCACCTCAGCTCAAGGCAAAACTAAAAAATGTTCAATATATTTCTCTTGATGTCCCTAAGTCTAGGTATCGTATTTGCTTCACCTCGTGAAGATGCAGAAAGAATACTCTCTAGATTTGAAAAAGAAGGAGTTCTTCAAAAGCGCTTAGATCAAATCTCTAAAAGTTTCCTCGGTCTTCCCTATGGTAAAGGTGGGCCTTTAGGTGAAGGGTCCCAGGGAAGATATGATCAAGACCCATTATATCGGTTTGATGTGTTTGACTGCACGACATATGTCGAAACGGTTATGGCCCTTGCCCTAAGCCGTGGAGTGGATGAATTTGAAATTCATCAAGATAAAATCCGCTACGAAGACGGGGAAGTAGATTATCTTAAAAGAAATCATTTTACCGATCTTCAATGGATTCCAGAGAATGTTCAGAATGGTTACATGGATGAAATCAATACTGAGATTGTGAGCTTAAGGGAACTTAAAATAGCTGAAGCTGATATTAACTTTCCGGCATGGATCCGTTCTCATAAGATCGAGCAAATTATTATTCCTGAGGCATCTGTTGAATTAAAACAAGATAGACTTGATGAACTTAAAAACCTCTCATCAAACTACAAGAGTGAAGTTGCAAGTCTCACCTACATCCCAATTGTAGATCTCATTATAAGACCATGGACTCTTGATAAAATTCCATCTGGTACAGTTGTTAATTTTGTTAGACCGAACTGGGATTTAACTGAAGCTGCAGGAACTCATCAAAATATCTCTCACCAGGGATTTCTTTTTAATGTGGGAAATGTCCTTTATTTAAGACATGCATCAACCAGTGGAAAAGTTGAACAACTACCCTTTATTGATTATTTAAAGAAATTTGAAAATCATCCGACTCTAAAAGGTATTCATCTTATGAGAGTCAATTCCATCTAGGTTTGATAGAGCCCGTCTTGATTTGCTCCTAAAAAACATGCATCAATTAAACTTTTTTTGACCTTAGGAAGTTTTTTTAGTTCCTTTTGACCAATGAGTTCAAAATGATTTATATCGTTAAAACTTTTTCCAAGTTCTACCAAGTTATCATCTGTCGTACGCCATCCCCATGAGTTATATCTATTTAAATCAATCGGATCGGAATAGGCATAAAGAGATTTTTGACCATCTAGATTAAAATAGAATTCAAAATAACTCATGACTAATTCTCTAATACTTTTATAAATAGGATCCCTTCCTCTAAGTAGCGTCGTATTCGATTTAGAAATACTACCCCAACCATTATGACCCTTATAAACAGTGATCACGTGGTGATCATCGTTTTCTGCTTGAAGAGAAACCATTAAAGGCTTTAATCCCTGAAATTCCAAAGCCGCAGCAGCGAGAAGACCTCCCTCTAAACAATGAGCATCTTTTGTTAACAATATGTATCGAGGAGAAGCTGCATCATCGATAGGATTATAGTCTAATTCATCAAGAAAATTTTGAATCCTATGAGGAGTGCTTATTGATCGCAAAAATCTTCTTTCCGAAGGTGTCCACATCTTTTAAATCACTTCAATAATGAGGTGGTGTATATCAAAATTTTTCATAATCAATTCTCGATAGAAAGCAGATTTTTGATCAAGATTTCTCCGTATGATGATCTCACACCCGACTTGCCCAGGTGCTACCCTCCATAGGTGAATATCAATAACTTTTGAACCATCAAATTCGAGTTTTTTAACTAAATGATCACAATCAATTGTATCAATGTGGGCATCTAACAAATCCATCCCCGATTGTTTTATCAATGAAAGGGACCATTTGAATACGACGACACCACCTAGAACACCCACTGCAGGATCTAACCAATGCCAGCCATTCCATTTACCTAAGAGGAGAGCAAAAATCGCCAAGACCGAAGTCAGTGCATCCGTTAAGATATGAATATAAGCACTTTGATGGTTATGATCATGAGAATGATTATGATGGCTGTGAGAATGATCATGATGTGAGTGAACAGGACTTAATTTATTCTTTGGATGATGACAGTGGTCATCATGTTCGTGCGAATGACCACTTCCCTCTTTCTGATGAAGAATGAGAGCACAAATCAAATTAACCAATAGACCAATGGCTGCCACAACGAGTGCCTCATTATAATGAATAATTCTCTTCTCATAGAAGTGTAGAAAAGATTCATAAATCATCGAACCAGCAATCAGAATCAAAAAAAGAGCACTCGTATAGCCACCAAGGGAGAGAATTTTTCCACCACCAAAGGTAAAGCTCTCTTTAAATTTTGGGTTCCGATAAAGATAATAAACAACCAGTGAGAGAAAAAGTGCCAAAGTATGGGAGGCCATATGCCAGCCATCTGCTAAAAGCGCCATTGAACCAGACCAATACCCAACCGCGACTTCGATGATCATAGTAAAAAGGGTGATGAGCGTGACCCACTTGGTTTTTCTCTCGTTCGCTATAAATACATCAGTATCTCTGTGTTCAATAGTACATTGTCTTTGCATGTAAACTCCTGCCCCTATTTTATCTTTTTCGAGGGAAAAAGTCCAAAACTCCAAGACTAGAGCCACTAATAATTAATAGCATCGCTACCAAAGTAGTGAAATGAATCACCTCTCCCGTAAAGTAAACCAACCCTAAAGTTGATAGAACGGGAGTTAAATAGGCCAAAGCACCAATCACTCTAGAATCACCAAATTTCAAGGCAATATCCCAAGTATAAAATGCTAGCCCAAAAGGACCGATTCCCATGATTATAAGCTTCCAAGCGTCATGCCACTGAAGCACAACTCTAGGCTCAATGATGACATGGGTGACGAGGCAAAGTAGACCTGAAATTAGGCAAAAACTTCCAATCGACCAAACCGAATTTGAAGGTAATTTTTTTTTCCCCAAAGAATATATGGGCCAAATAAAAGCCGCCGTGAGTGCTAAGAAATAGCCAAAAAAATTTTCTTTTTTAAAGTCGAAATTAAATCCTGCGACGAGGATAAAACAACCGGCAATAGAAAAAAGACCACCCAAAATATGATAAAATTTTAATTTAGACTCTTTAAAAAATAAAGGTCCAAAAAGGACCAAAATAACAGGCCACAAATAATTTATAAGATTGGCCTCTAAGGGTGGTGCAAACCTAAAGGCGTAAAAAAGACAAAAATGATAACCAAAATATCCGAATACTCCCCAAATCAATGTTCTCCATGGCGGGAACATTTCCTTTGGTTTAAAAAATCCTGGGATTGAACCAATAAGAAAAGTAACCCCTAAAATATAAAATGGTGGAAGATGTAAAAGTAAATTTCCAAAGGTCGCAAGGCTTCCCCAGAGGCAAATCGTAATCAATGCAAGGATAAGCGATAACTTTTTTCGATCCATATAAAACTCTAGCTTGAAACAAAGAATCAGGCTAGTCTAAACCTATGCTTGAAACAACGAGACTTATTTTAAAACCAGCAACAATTGAAGATGCTGAGAACCTTTTTAAGCTCAACTCTGATCCAGAAGTAATGAGGTATACAGGTGATCAAAAATTCCAATCAACACTAGAAGCACAAAAAATAATCAATGAAAATCTCATACCTCAATTTGATAATTATCAGATGGGCCGATTCATGATTTTTTTAAAAGATGGGACTTTTATCGGTTGGTGCGGTTTAAAATACTTTCCAGAAACCGATGAAGTTGACCTTGGCTATAGACTTAAGCGTTCCTTTTGGGGAAAAGGGTTTGCCACTGAAGCCTCAAAAGTTTGTCTTGATTATGGATTTAATTACCTTAATCTCAAGAGAATTATTGGAAAGGCGATGCCTGAAAATATTGGAAGTATAAAGGTCATGCAAAAACTAGGAATGACTTTTAGAGGTTACTTACGCGATCCAACTGATCCACAAGCTTTTATCCTTTATGATATTTTTAAAAGTGAGGAGCATCCTTGAGACGTCTAATTGCATTCCTCATCTTATCTTTCGTTAAAACCTTTTCTTGGATTTTTTATAAAGGTAAATATCACTGGCTAACAGTTACTCCTGAAAATCCGTGGAATAACATCAAGCTCATGGTATTCCTTAACCACACTTCTCTTTTTGAACCTTTATTCTCACAAATTATACCCTATCGATACCTATGGCATCTTGCTGCACATTTCAATATCCCTGGTGCAGATATCACTCTAGACCGACCTATTGTCGGTACTTTTTGGAAACTCATGGTTCCAAATATCGCTTCAATCACAAGAAAAAAAGATGCTACTTGGGATAACTACCTTTCAACAATCCAAAAGGATGATGTTGTCATGATTGCCCCCGAAGGAAGAATGAAAAGACCAAATGGACTTGATAAATTTGGTAAACCGATGACAGTCCGTGGTGGAGTCGCTGATATCATTATGAGTATGAACGAAGGTGGAATGGTCTTATGTCTTTCTGGTGGCCTTCACCATGTTCAGGCACCTGGACAATTTTTTCCAAAAATTTTTAAAACTATCCGAATGAACTTAAGTTGGATTGATATAAAAGAATATAAAAAGCAATTTCCGCAAGATCCGAGGGAGATGAAAATTGCAATTGTGGCTGACCTACAGAGGCGACTTGAAAACGATTGTCCTAAAATGCATAGATAGAATAATTATTTTTATGGATGACCTCATTTAATGAAGTCAGCCAAGGATGTTCGTGCTCTATGATGCTACGGGCCCCTTTGCCTCTGGCGATAACTTTAAAATGATGATGATCGGTCATATCTTCAAGCTGAGAAAGCGTATGTCTGATGTGCTCAACCTTCCCATAATCATAAAGAAAATAATAATTCGCCACAGGAAGACTAAAGAGTGGGTTCATTAGATCCTCTTGAAAGAGTTCTCCATTTTTCACTTGAAAATTTTTAAAAATCCGATTTCCCTCAATCACTCGCTCCCCAACTAACTCATAACCTTTGAACATAACATCAGAATATAAGAAATGGAGAACAATTCCTAATCTTCCATAACCCGCTCCCAAATCGACTACCACTTCCCCGGTCTTGGGTTGAAGCTGATCACATATTTCAGCAAATTCTATGTAAGGAGTATTTAAAATCTGGGGGTCTAATCCTACCCAAGTTTGGTGCCCTTTATGCAAAATTTCACCAAAATTGGCCATCGTCCCCAAAGGTCTCAGGTTTTTAGCTTCTGATAGAAGTAGGGATTCAATACGATTGATTTCAAAACCTAGTTTTAAGTCAATTTGTTCAGAATCGAGGTTAAAAAATGGTCTATCCAAGTTAAGTACTCCAAAAAATGACCAACAGGTAAAATTTTACAATTTCACGAGCTCCAGGTCTATTTTCAAATATAATCTCTATAAAGAATCAATATGAAAACAACCTACATATCAAAACTACCAAATGCAGCAGGGCACATCGATTGGACCCAAGATGAAAATTCAACTTGGGATAAGCTCATTACAAGACAAAATGATATTGTAAAATCAAGAGCGAGTCATGAATTCCTTGAAGGTTTAGAAAGGATCAAGTTTTCAAAATTAAGAATTCCGCAACACACAGAAATCAATTCTAGGCTTAAGGAATTTACGGGTTGGGAAGTTGAGGTTGTTCCAGCTCTTATTCCTGCAAAAGATTTCTTCACATTACTTGCCAACAAAAGATTTCCCGCAGCTAGTTTTATTCGAACACCAGAAGAGCTTGACTACATAGAAGAGCCCGATATTTTTCATGAATTTTATGGACATGTCCCCTTGTTAACTTTTCGTGAATACGCAAACTTTATGGAAGAGTTTGGTAAAATTGCACTCTCTGTTCCAGGGCCTGACAGAAGAAGGCTATTTCGCTTATTTTGGTTTACTATCGAGTTTGGGCTCGTTAATTCTCCACAAGGGGTTAAGGCCTATGGTGGAGGGATGCTTTCATCCATTCATGAAACCGTTTATTCAGTCGAGAGCACCATCCCTAAAAGAGTTCCATTTGACCCCCTGATAGCACTCAGAACACCCTATAGGATTGATATCCCCCAACCGCTGTACTATGTGCTCAATCAATTTTCAGATTTATATAAAATACTGGACCTAGACATACTTTCATTACTTAAAACATCTAAAGAAATGGGGGACCTTGAACCTCTTTTTAGTCCAGTTTCAGAAGAACTTTAAGTATTTTTGTTATTTTAAATACTTAGAACATTCTCGCGTAAGAAAAATATCAAGATATGGATGACACTCAATTAACCTTTTTGATAAGAAATCCTCCCTGTCATACGAGGAGGAACTCTTGAAAGCACTCATTGTTATTTTACTATCTCTCATTACGAGTCATGCCCTTGCCTTCCCTGTTGCCCCGTTCGATGCATTGAAAAAAACTACTCATAAAAATATCAATCACTACCAAGCGATCCAATATGATTTCGAGGGGATTATTAAACTCTCAAATTGTTCAGGTTCTTTGATTGCCTTCAGTGGCCAACCACTCGCCAATAAAGCGATTGTTATGACAAATGGTCACTGTATTCAAAAGCCGGGTGGATACTTAGGGCCCAAAGAAGTTTGGGTTAATAAAAGTATTAACCGGTCGATGAAGATCTTTGATAAAAATATGAACCTTAAAAATGTTCAAGCGACAAAAATCATCTATGCAACAATGTCAAATACGGATGTTGCTTACTATGAACTTTCTGAAAGCTATGAAGAAATATTTCAAAGAACAGGTGTTCGCCCTTTCTTATTGGATACACTTCGTCCACTTGAAGGAATTTCTATTGAAATCATCTCCGGCTATTGGGACAGAGGATACAGCTGTGAAATTGATGGCTTTGTGTTCACTTTGAAAGAAGGTGATTGGACCTTTACTGATTCTATTCGATATACGTCAGGGTGTGATACGATTGGAGGAACATCTGGGTCTCCTATTATCGTAAAGGGCGAGAGAAAAGTCATCGCGATAAACAACACATCTAATGAGTCTGGTGAAAGATGCACAATCAATAATCCATGTGAAATTAATGAGGCCGGTGAAGTTTCAACTCGAAAAGGTGTTCGGTATGGACAGCAAACCTATCAAATCTATAGCTGTTTAACGCCAGATTTTAAGCTTGATTTAAAGAGATCAGGCTGCGAGCTTCCAAAGTAATTGTATGAAGGGAACTTTTTTTAACAAACCATTAGAGTGGAATCTAGAAACGATTGGTGAATTTTGGCATCAGGGAGATGTTTTAAAGGGTTTTTTGAAATTAAAAAATCACGGCCCTGAAACTGTGACTTTAGCTAATTGCGGAGTTTCCCTTGCTCATGGCGAGATAAAGAAAGTTCAATCCCGTACCGATAGTGCACTGAAGTTTGAACAGAATATGTTATTCGCAGAAAGTGAAATTCTTCCGAACTCCGAATTACTGCTCGACTTCACCTTTTTAATTGGATCGAATTCACCCGTTACTGATAAGAAATCTAGTTACTACTTATGTTTTGGTAAGGAGTTTCTTGAGAGTCAGCTCCAAGTAAGAATTGAGCCTAAGGCCTTATTCACTAAAGTTGTTGGCCTACTAGATACTTTTCATCGCTTCAAATTAAAAGAAACGAAGGGAGCAAAGAAGGGTGTTGAATTTAAGTTTATCCCACCAACATCTAGAGAGATGGCAAACGTTGAATCAATGATTGTCACCTTCTTTATGGATCAAGAAAATCTTTGCATGAAATTTGATTTCCAAGTCAAAAAGATTGATACCAGTTCTGTTACGACAAAAATTAATAAAGAAACCGTTATTGTAGAAAGATCTCTCGGTCCAAAAGAATACTCCCTAGGGCGAGACATGATTAATCAAGACTTAATCCTAAAGAGCATCGAATCGGCATTATCTGAAGTTAAAATGAAAAACGTTTTTTAATTCTTAAATGTTTGAGGCATTGAATCTTTTCACAGGTTTGTAGATCCTATTCAGACCGGCAAGTGGTAGAGCATTAGAATTAAATCCGTTATCCTTAGTTTTCATCCAAATCATATCAGGACGAGTTTCTGATAGCCACTCCCCTCCGATGATTTCACCTGATCTATTTAGCTCTAGAACGTACTCATAATTTTTATTTTTAAAGGCCTGGGAGGCGGTTCCTGTTACTGGATCCTTAGAAACAAAATTAACCTCTCCATCGTCAAAGGCCTGTTGATTAAAAAATTGAAGTTCATCTCCATAGATCATTTTGGTTTTAACTAATATCTTCTTAGTCACTCCGTTTTTTATATCCATTTTGGTCAAAGGGTAACTTGTTATTAATTCTGATTCATAAGCAGTCACAGGTTGATTCCAAACGTCATTAAAACGATCGACATCTGCAACAAATCCTTTTGAATGAAGGCCTATCAAAGAACCTAGAACGATATGAAAAGCTCCTGGATTAACATCCCGGCAAGATGGCCTTAATGCTTCGCTATTTGTAGGGACATCTTCTGAGTCTTCAGAAGATCTCTCACCATTAACTTTTCCCTCTGCAGAACATCTTTCTCCAACTCGCGCGTAAACCCCGCGTGAATTATAAGAATCATGCATTGAAAGAAGCGCCTTCACATCTGATGAACCAAACGGAACCTTTATCCCATCACTATTTGTTAAAATTGTCTTATCAGGCTCCGGATAATTTAAAGACGATAAGGACCATCCATGACAAATACCCTCCCACCATAACTCATCGGGAGAGAATTTTTTCAAAACTTTTCTTGTAAGCTTATAAGAATAATCACCCATGGCAATGTCATAGAGTTCAGCTGGAGATAGTTGGGAAATCTCTTCCTGACTCATTGAAAGAAGTTCTTCTTTCGTATGGAAATCATAGTTAAATGGATTTGGATTCGGGTGATTCCATCTATAGGCAATACCACCCAAATAAGAAGGCCAATAGGTTTCTGACCAGCCAAATCGATCATCTTTAAGGGTTGCCCTTAAAGGGAGATTTTCAAATTTTTTTTCAACACTAGTGCCAATGATGACATTAAAATAATCTGGATTATTTGAGCGATTCCACTTCTCAGCATGCGCTGTGGAGATAAATAATAACGATAACAGTATTGAAACGTTTTTCATGGGCCTAACACCTTTCAGTTATGGTGAAGCCCTTATAACTTAGAGTCCCATGGATCTCAACAGGTGGAGTAGAAATTACAATCCCAAAAAATCAATTAAAATAAGGCCTTAAGGCTATTCTAAACCTAGAAATTGATCGTAAGTACATTCCTCATCTCTTAGACCTCTATCTTCAATAGATATGACCCTGTTGGCGATCGTTTGAATAAATTCATGGTCATGAGAAGTAAACATAAGAGTCCCTTTAAAATCAATTAGACCTTCGTTTACAGCTGTAATTGTTTCTAGGTCAAGATGGTTGGTAGGATTATCCATCACTAAAACATTCGAGCCAGAAAGCATCATTTTTGAAAGCATACAGCGAACTTTTTCTCCCCCTGAAAGGACATTACATTTTTTTAATGCCTCTTCACCGGAGAAAAGCATACGCCCCAAAAACCCCCTTAAAAAGGTCTCTGTCTGATCTTTTGAATACTGCCTAAGCCAGTTAATAAGATCAAGTTTCGCATCTTTAAAAAACTCTGAGTTATCATTCGGTAAATAGGCCCTAGAGGTTGTGATTCCCCACTCGAATTTACCTGAATCAGGTTTAAGCTCTCCCATGATAACTTTAAATAAAGCAGTCGTTACGACTTCAGACTTTGCAAGAAAAACCGTCTTCTGACCTTTTTTGATCGTAAATGAAATATTATCCAATATTTTTTCACCCTCAATGATGACCGTGAGGTTATCAACTTTGAGTAATTGATCTCCGGCCTCTCTATCTGGCTTAAAACCTACGTAAGGATATCTTCTAGATGAAGGTTGAATGTCTTCAAGAGTGAGTTTATCTAATAATTTTTTTCTCGACGTCGCTTGTTTTGATTTTGAGGCATTGGCAGAAAATCGTTGAATGAATTCTTTTAACTCTTTCATTTTATCTTCTGTTTTCTTGTTAATATCTGAAAGCATACGCTGGGCCAATTGACTCGACTTGTACCAAAAATCATAGTTCCCGACGTAGAGCTTAATTTTTGAAAAATCAATATCGCAAATATGAGTACAGACTTTATTTAAAAAGTGACGATCATGGGAAACAACTAAGACTGTTGTGTCAGTTTGATCCATAATAAAATTTTCTAGCCACTGAATTGCCTTGAGGTCTAAATCATTTGTTGGTTCATCTAGGAGAAGAATCTCGGGTTTACCAAAAAGTGCCTGGGCGAGAAGGACTTTAACCTTTTCACCACCAGTTAATTCTTTCATCTTTTTATTATGCAAATCCTCTTTTATTCCTAATCCAGCAAGTAGACTCGAAGCATTTGCTTCGGCCTCCCAGCCATTCATTTCAGAAAATAGAGATTCTAACTCTGCTGCTCGTTCACCATCCTTGTCAGAAAAATCTTCCTTGGCATAAATGGCCTCTTTCTCTTTCATGATCTCAACCAGTCGAGAGTGACCCAAAATAACTGTCGTAAGGACTTCTTCTTCATCAAAAGCAAAGTGATTTTGCTTTAGGACCGCCATCCTCTCGCCTGGGGACATTTCAACTCGACCGGCAGTGGGGGAAATTTCACCAGACAAGATCTTTAAGAAAGTGGACTTACCGGCGCCATTGGCACCTATGATGCCGTAACAATTTCCTGGAATGAACTTGAGATTTACATCATCAAATAACGTCCGACCGCCAAACTGTAAACGTAAGTCATGTGTAGCAAGCATAGGGTATCCTTGGGGCTAAAGCTTTTCCCATCCATACCACAAGGCCAGGCAATTTTAAAACATGGAAATGTAAAAGATTACGCGACTACTCTCTTTGAGATGACTCAAGATACTCTTCGTACTGATCCCTGATTGCTTCATAATGGGTCCCAAGAATTTCTTTTAGCCTTTCTTGATGTTTTTGATCGAGTTGAGTGATTAGCTTATCGACCTCTAACTCCGCCTCGTTACTGGTTTTGAGGTCTTTATCGCTCATGAG
Source organism: Bacteriovoracaceae bacterium (assembly GCA_947441615.1). Taxonomy (GTDB): domain Bacteria; phylum Bdellovibrionota; class Bacteriovoracia; order Bacteriovoracales; family Bacteriovoracaceae; genus Peredibacter. The sequence continues at coordinate 28,680 of CANEUH010000027.1, forward strand.
ATTATCAAGCATCGATTGGTAATTCTGCTGCTCTTCCAAATAAGATTTATGAATAGTATCTCCTTCAACAGGCTCTAATCGATTCAGCACAGATTTAAGTTCTGAATTCCAACCTTCTTCGATTTCACTTATTTGGATTTCTTCAGCACCATCAAGATTTTCTTCGTTATCAGTGGCCTCTTCAGAGTCTTCTTCTTTAGAAGTTGCGGATTCCTGTAAATCTGAAACAACCTCATCACTTTCAGGCAACAACTTGGGCTTGTCCACCGTTAGGATTCTCTCGGCACGGTCCGGAGCACTTTGCTTTATGACCAGTGTATCAGCATTGGAGTCTGAAACAGTTGGTTCTTGGTTAAGGTAGTAAATGGCAGAAAAGAACAGAATAGTTAATGAAAGTATTCTCATTCCTAAATTATAGGCCTCTAAAAACCACTTTCAATAATGGGTCACGAATGCCGAGAGGTAAATAATTCCATTAAGAATTGGCCAGTTTTGCCTCAAGAGATGCCCATTCCTCATAGAGACCTTCAAGTTTGAGCTCAGATTTTGTTAAATCTGATTGCCATTTCTCTAATTTATCTTTCTTTTCCTTGGTCATGCTTGAGTAATCTGTTTCGCCAATCTCTATCTTGAGTTTAGTCACTCTCCCCTCAAGCTTCTCTATTTCTGAGGGTAATTCATCGTAACGATTTTTTTCTTTATTGGATAATTTTTGGATGCCTGAATTTACGGAAGAAGTATTTATAGGTTGCGGAATCGCTTTCTTTTTTAATTCTTCCTCTAAATGGATCGCTTCCAAAAATAATTCAGCTTGAGAAAATCCCGCCTCAAAATTTTCTAGCTTACCATCATGAAGAACCCAACACTTATCAGTTACATTGTTTATAAAAGATCTATCGTGACCCACGATAATTAATGCTCCTTCGTAGTTTCTAAGTTCTTCTTCCAATATACCAATCGTTTCAAGATCTAAATCGTTGGTTGGCTCATCGAATATCCAGATATCTCTGGCATGCTTCATAAACTGGGCAAGTTGAAGTCGATTTTTTTCGCCACCAGAAAAAGTATGGATTGGGCGTTTAACCTCATCAGAACTAAAAAGAAAATTCTCTAAATAACTGGCCACATGCCGTTTTTCACCGGTATTAGAAATTACATAATCAATCCCCTCACCGATCATTTTCCAAGGAGTTTCATCATCTTTTAATGCTTCCCTTTTCTGAGAGAAGTAACCCACATCTAGACCGTGAGCTCTTCCAACATTACCGGAGGTCGCTTCTAATTGACCTAGAAGAATTTTAAGAAGTGAACTTTTGCCAACTCCATTTCTTCCAAGGAGTGCAATTTTATCCCCTTTCGCAATCGAGAAGGTAAGCTTATCAAAGAGTGTTCTTTCACCAAACTGAAGAGTAAGTTCATCTGCCGAAAGAAGAACCTTCGTCTTTCTGCCTGAAGACTGCAAGTTAAGGCTGACTGATTTATGGGCCTGGGATTTTAAATCTTGGATCGTCTTGTTGAGGGATCCATAATCCTCGATTCTTTTTTTACTCTTAGTTCGTCTCGCTTGAACACCTCTTCTTATCCAGGCGGTCTCTCGTCTTTGCATGTTTGAGAGTTTATCCAGTTCTTTCTCCCTTCTTTTTTGATCTTCAATTAAAAACTGTAGATAGGCTTCATAAGTTCCAGAGAATGAGCGCAGCTTTCCCTGCTGGATATGAATGATACGATCCACAACGTTGTTTAATAAGCTTCTATCGTGAGAAATAATCATGAAGGTTTTTTTACTAGACTGAAGTTCGTCTTCAAAATCCTGAATTGTTTCAAGATCCAAATGGTTTGTTGGCTCATCCCAAAGAATAAGCTCTTGAGGGGCAGAAAGGCCTAAACTTAAAGCAACCTTTCTCTGCTCACCACCAGAAAGTGAATCCATCATTCGGTCAATTTTTTCAACGCCGAAGAATTTTAAATAACTTACAAATTGTGCGTGGATCTTATCTTCACCAAGTTTGGTTAATTCCTCATAAATACGACTTTGCTCAAGGATAAGTTTATCAAAATTGCCCTCACCCTCACCGAGTGCTTCATTGACTTCATTAAGTCGTTTTTTAAGCTTGCCCATTTCTGGATGAAATTCAAAAAAATAATCCTCTACATTCCAATCAGAGAGGCTTGGTAATTCTTGAGGAACATAAAAATAAGTAAAATCCCTACTTCTGTCATAAATAAATGGGGGCACAGTTGTGTCTGGAGTGACAAGGCCCGCAATCACCTTAAATAGAGATGATTTCCCATGTCCATTTAATCCGAGAACACCGATTTTATCGCCTTGATTAAGGGTAAAAGTTACGTCTTTAAAAATAACTTTATGGGGATAATGGAGACTTAAATTTTGAAGAGTAAGTAGTGTAGACATGGACGAATTCTACACTTATTTGAACTAACCGAACAGCTCTTTCATCGTATCAAACATCTTTACCTTAGAGAGATAATTCTTAATGTAGGTTTTATTTTCAGGTTTGTACCAGAAGAAAAACGTACGCTGCTTAGTCTTATCGTCAAGGCTAATAGCTGTTTGTACCTTTTTAAGTGTATAGGGATGATACCCGGAATAATAAATTTCCGTTGCTACGGTCATGGGTGTCGGCGTGAAATCTTGAACTTGCTCAAGTTTGTAACCCAGAGCTTTCGTTTTGGCAGCTAATTTGGCCATGTCTTCAGGGGTGCATCCTGGATGTGAAGAAATAAAATAAGGAATAATCTCTTGCTTAATACCTTTTCTACGTGAAATCTCTTCGAATCTTTCTTTAAATTTATGGAAGAAAGAAAAGCTAGGTTTTCTCATCAGTTTTAAGACTTCGTCTTCAGTGTGTTCTGGGGCCACCTTTAAACGACCTGATACGTGGTGAGTGATGAGTTGCTCAACGTAAGCCTCATCCTCTTTAGGGTGAGTTGATCTTGGGTCAAACATCAAATCATACCTTAAACCAGAACTCACAAAAGCTTTCTTAATACCCTTATGGGCAGAAATTTCTTTATAAATCTCCGTCATTTTCTGCGGATTCGTATCAAGGTTTTTACAAATCTGCGGGAATATACATGAAGGAGCAGCGCATTTGTCGCAAACATCCTGATCTATACCTTTCATCTGATACATATTTGCCGAAGGACCACCGATGTCTGAAATATAACCCTTAAAATCAGGCATCTTTGCAACTTGATCCACTTCTTTCATAATCGATTCTTTAGATCGACTTGCAATCATTTTCCCCTGATGTGCTGAAATCGTACAAAAACTACATCCACCAAAACATCCTCTGTGAGTATTAATGGAGAATTTGATCATTTCAAAGGCACCAATTGGGCCCCGGTCTTTGTACTTAGGATGAGGAAGTCTTGTATAGGGAAGATCAAAAGATGAATCAATCTCCTTCTCTGTCATTGTTTGATAGGGAGGATTAATAATTAATATCTTATCTTCAATTCTTTGAGTTAAGCGTTTAGCATATTGCTTATTACTTTCAACCTCAACGTGCATGAAGTTTTTGGTGTAAGCAAGTTTATCTTTTAAGCAATCTTCATGTGATGTTAACTCAAAAGTATCCCACTGCTTATTCTTTGGGAGCTCATCGGCCGAGGACTGTAAAAAAGCAGTTTGAGGAATTGTTTTAAGACTTGAAAACGGCGTCCCCCGAAGAAGATACTTTACGATGTCTCTGATGGGTTGCTCCCCCATGCCGTACACAAGGAGATCGGCGCTCGACCAAGAAAGAATATTTGGCATCAGCTTATCTTCCCAGAAATCATAATGAGTGACTCGGCGAAGAGAGGCCTCAATTCCACCGATAATAACAGGAGTATCGGGATAGAGTTTTTTTAAAATTTGAGAATAAACTGAAGTGGCATAATCTGGTCTAAAATCAACTGAACCACCAGGGGTGTAGGCATCGTTTGAACGAAGCCTCTTACCCGCTGTATACTTATTCACCATGGAATCCATATTCCCTGATGTCACACCGAAAAAATACTTCGGTTTTCCAAATTTTTTAAAATCCCTAAGATCATCACGCCAGTTGGGCTGAGCGATAATCGCAACTTTTAAACCAAGAGACTCAAAAATTCGCCCCATCACTGCGGCACCAAACGCCGGATGATCAACATAGGCGTCCCCTGTGACAAGGACCACATCAAGCTCGTCCCAGCCGCGCTTTTTTGCCTCTTTTAAAGTTGTCGGGAGCCACGCTGTAATGGGTAGCTCGTCCGGATTAATTTTATCCATGAGGCTTTTTACAGGTAAGAATGAGATCTGACAAAATCTATTGAAGAAATTACAGACCTAAAAAAGCGGGCTAACTTTTAGACTTGTCTAAACTCTTCTCAAGGCATTCTAAAAGGTTAGATAAACTTGGATACTTATTTTGTTTTATCTGATTTCTCATGACTTCCAAGGCCGGTGTATCCATATCTAGCAAAATACAGAAAGCGAGATCTTGAGCGACAATCAATACCTTAGACAAGGGTAGAAGCTGACTTGATTTTTCATTAGGAAGTCCAATGCCCGTAAAGCTCCCATGGTGCTGAGTTATGATGTTTGCCACATCTTGGGGAGCATTCTTATATTTTGAGATCAGATCCGCAGCCTTGATTGCGTGAACCAACACAGTCTTTTGATCCACTTCCTGAAGAGTTGAAACTTCATCTGCAGACCTAAAGAAATGGAGCTTTTGATTTTTTAAATGCATATCGCAGAAGAATGAGGCAAAAACGAACTTATTCACTTGATCGCTCGGATTCTCCATTCCCATGTCATTAATGAGCTGACAGCCTATGTAGTTGGTTAAGTTAATGAGTTTAAATTGGAAGGCGAGTTTTTTATCATCCTTAAGATGGGTCAGGAATTCAGAGAATTCATTTTTGTCTTTTGAGATGATCGAAACTAACGACTCTATTGCGGAGTCGCAAACCTCAATAACTCTTCCTGTGATACCAAGACTTTGTATAATATCTCTTGTCGTTTCAAAGACTTCTCCAAAAGCGTCAAGCCTAAACGTAACAGAAGAGTATTGCCTATCAAGTTTATTAATCATGTTGTTAATAAGCATCATAGAAAAATCTCTATTAAACTTCTTTTCACAATATAAGTCAGAAATACCTTTCTCAATTAAAGCATCAATTTGTCCCTTATTTATTTCTTCATGCGCAGGGAACCTTTTTACAAATCTCTCAGAAGATAATTTGATATAAAGATCAAATGGTACTGAATTAAAATGAACTAAGGTTGTAATAGGAATTGTCGTCCAATCAGATTGAGCTAGATTTCCCTGCCCACAGATAACTTTCATTTGCTCAAAGAACTCACTCACGGCCAAACGTGAAAAACTTTTGGAGTTCTCGGTAAAATTATGATCATGACCAAGAACTAATACATTTTTAATTGAATTCTTAAAAGAAATGATAAAATCTCTAATTTTTGTACTATTTGTTAAATCATCTGGAAAATCAACAATAAGAAGATCTATCGTTTGAACGACCTCAAACATATTTCTTAGCTCATCAAATGATTGGTGGATAACTGGTTGATGACCAGCAATTTCCCTGCACTCTAAATTAACAAGTTCACGAAAATCAGGATCCGTCGTATAAGCAAAAATTTGCATTTGAATTAATCTCTCTCAGGACTTAACTCATTTTCGGAATAATGGGGAAATAAAATTAATTGAAAATGAAAGTTATCTAAACTTTTCATCGAGTATGAAGTTTTGTGGAACTTTGCCCTCAATTCCCTCATAAAAATGCATGATTTTCTTCATATCATCTTCAAAATTGGTGGGATAGATGACTAAACCGATTCCTGCCTCTTTTTTAGAAAAATCTGCATAACCGAGGACAATTGGAATATTGGCTTTCTGAGCAATATAGTAAAATCCCGTTTTCCAATTTGGATTTGGGGATCTAGTCCCTTCGGGTGCAATCATTAAAACTAATTCAGAGTAGTCCTTAAAAAGGTCGGCCATCGCGTCGGTTGTACTTATTCCGCCATTTTCTTTAACTTTTTTTCGATCTATCCCAATTGCTCCGGCCGGTACCAAAATTAAATTTAATGGAAATTTAAGCCATTCTTGTTTGATAACAAACTTAGCATTTCTTTTCATTAAAAGGGAAAGGGCCATGGCCGGGATAAAGTCATAATTAGAAGTGTGAGGTGCACCTATAAAAATAAAAGATCGAAGATCATCAGGCAAATTAGATTTAAAGGTCCATCCTGAGGCTTTAAAAAGGGCAGTACAAATTGTTTTAAGCATTAGAAGATCTCTTTGATAAAATGAGCTTTAATTTCTGAGTCCTGGTTAGTGTTTTGATATAATACTCAAATTTAGAAGCAAGAGAGCGATTTTGAAATTTTTTCTTATAGACAATTTCAACAGGTGCACCTGTATTAAAGAACTTGGCCCCTTTTTTAGAGTTCATATGTTCTGAAAACCTTCGTTCAAGATCCGTAGTTATCCCAGTGTAAAAATAACCTTTATCATTCTCGATGATATAAACAAACCAAGGACTCTCTTTCATGGTAATATGATAGCAACTATGGATAGGATTAAAATACCTTTTTCTGAATTTACATTCTCATTTGCCAGAAGCTCTGGAGCTGGGGGGCAAAACATTAATAAAGTTAATTCTAAAGTAACATTGAATTGGAAAATTGATCAAACGACATCCTGCTCCTACTCAGTCATAGAGCGATTTAAAAACAAATATGGTCAGTTTATTTTAGACAATGGCGAAGTCCAAATTGTGAGTCAGTTAAATAGGTCTCAAAAGGCCAACATGGATGATTGCATAGAAAAGCTTCATCGTATGGTCAATGATGTTAGACTTCCCCCTAAAATTAGAAAGAAAACGAAACCAAAAAGAAGTGCCGTCCTAGAACGACTCTCCTCAAAGAAAAAAGATTCTGAAAAAAAAAGACTACGAAAAAAAGATTTTTAATAGACTAAACCACAGTCTGGACATTCGTTTGTCGACGGTGAAAATTTAGCTCCACAGGCCTGGCAAATGACTTCTGAAGAACTCGTGTCAAAGACAGCTGAAAGATGATCAAAATTAGGTTCATGACCTAGTACATGTTTCATATAGTCATTTTTAAAGTGCTCTAAAAGTAATTCCTGATCACTCGATTTACCCCACACTTCAACAGTCACTTTGCAACCAGTGGTACAGGTTTCACCATTGGTTTTAAGTTCAATAAAAACACCTGCATTTTTTAGCTTTTGCTGGTGATTTTTTGCTTCTTGTAAATCCATGACCCCGAGAAATAATTCTTCCATAACTTATCCTTAAAATTTATCATTTAAATAACTTAGATAGTCTTTAACATTTAATTTACCCACGATTTCTTTTGAAGTCACTGATCGAGCTTTCTGATGAACATGTGTTTTCAAATAAGACCCTATCTTTTTGAACTCACCATTTTTAATATCTTTATCAAAGTTTTTTATTTCTTTTTTCATCTTTTGATAAAGACTACCAGAGATGAGGTTCCCCAAAGTATAGGTCGGAAAATAACCAAAAGCAGCTCCGGCCCAGTGAGAATCCTGCATAACACCATCAGCATGGTTTTTAGGAGTGACTCCAAGATACTCTTTGTATTTATTATTCCATATTTCAGGAATATCTTTTGCATTTAGTCCTTGATTAAAAATCATCTCTTCAATTTCATACCGAATAATAATGTGAAGATTATAATAAAGTTCACAAGATTCAACTCGAATAGGTCCAGGCACTGATTTATTAAAAACTTGAAAGAGCATCTCTGGAGAAACACCCTTCAATGATTTAGGAAAAAGTTTTTTCATTTGGGGATGAATGAATTCACTAAAACTTTTTGATTTCCCGATAATATTTTCCCAAAACCTTGACTGGGACTCATGAACGGACAATGAAATCGCCTCTTGGAAAGGAGTCCCTTCCCATTCACGGGGGAGATTTAATTCATAAAGAGCATGACCCACTTCATGCATGGTGCTTCCAAATGAATCTAAATGATCTAAAGAGTAACGGGTCGTAATTCTCTGATCTAGGGGTGAAATATTTATACTAAAAGGGTGCGCAGAGGTATCTAACCGAGAATATTCATCAGGAAGTCCAAAAAGTTTGGAAACATTTTGATTTAATTCTTTTTGAGCTTCCAAAGGAAAAGGACCGGATAAATCTCTGATCTTAACAAATGTCTTCTCCTTATTGACCTTATTTTTTAATTCGAGGAGCCCAACTCTCAACTCTGAAAACAATTTTGTTATTTCATGACTCGAGTATTCTTTATCATAAAGCCTAATCAGGGCATCATATGGCCTGTCCGTTTTATAAAAAGTTGTCTCTTTTCTTTTTAAATCAATCAGTTTTTGGAGATGAGGAGTAAATTTTTTCCAATCATTTTTTTTTCGAGCACTCCCCCAAACATGAGTTGCAATCGTTTGCTCGTGACTCAATTCTTTGACGTATTGAGAAGGAAGGGCATGGTTTACATGAAAGTCCCACTCTAGCTCCTTTAGGAGAATCTTTTCTTTAGGGTCAAGCTTCGTTTTTTTTACATCAGCCAATAAAAGTTGGTACTCAGAAGACGTGATATGCGAGTGAATTTTTCCCTGAATATAGGATAATCTTTCTGCCCTATCTTCAATCGCTCCTGATGGCATCATCGTTTCCATATCCCAATGGAGAAGGGAGTGAATACTTTTTAAGTAGGAATATTCTTTGAGGTAATCTTTAATCTTTTTCATTCTCATAATGATTTTATTATTTTTTTAAACTGTTCTTCATCAAAACCAAAGGCAAGAACTTTTCCATTATTTTCTAAAATAGGTCTTTTAATCATCGATGTGTTGTCTTGAATAAACTTTATTTTATCTTGTTCAGATAACTTTTCGAAATGATCCTTATGTTTTTTATAAGTAACCCCCTTTGAATTCACTGGGGGCCCCCCAAAAATATTCGACCAGCGATTGATATCATCCATTTGAGGCCGATACTTTTTAAAATCCACAAACTCCACTTCTATCTTATTTTTTTCGAGAAAGACTCTGGCTTTTTTTACTGTATCACAATTGGGTATACCAAAGAGTTTAACCATGGGACCTCTGACTATTTAATATTTTCCGCAACTGTATTTAATATGACATCAAGCTCGACTGGTTTACTTAAAAATGCTGTCACGTCATAAGACTTTAACTTCTCTTTCGCATTCGCCTCAGCTGACATCACCACCGTTGGAATTTTTGACCACTCAGGATTTTTCATCTGCTCAATCCTGAATGTATATCCATCCATAATAGGCATCATGAGATCAACCAAAATGAGGTTGAGTTCATGCCCAGCTTCTAATACTTTGAGGCCTTCTGCACCATTACTTGCAGATTTTACAACATAGCCTTCACTTTCTAGAAGTTCTGCCAATAGTTCTCTGATTGAATTGTCATCTTCAATAACTAATATTTTTTTTGCCATTTTAACTCTTGTTTTAACTTGAATCTTCCGATTATGTCACAAATAGCTCATCTCTGTAGATTTATTTTTAGACTTTACATCCTGCCTTAGACAGAACTTTAGATTGTGTTAAGGTTTGACCTTTAGAAGTTCTTTCCAGTTCGTTGTGTATTTTTGAGACTTATAGTTGGCGACCGTTTTCCAGTCTTGACTTACCCCACAAGCGGCGCTTTTTATCGTATGGTCTCCATATTTTTTATTAATAAGATCAACCACTTCATTTAATTTTTCATTGTCATCAAGGTGCGATTGAAAAAGATCTAACTGATTTTCATTCTTGGGAACAATATGGTTGAGAAGAACCCCCGCCTTCTTATATTCAAAACCTGGTCGATAAATTTCATCTAGGACCTCGTGCGCCGCGCGAATAATCTTAAGGGTGTCTGAGGTGCCAGTGGAAAAGTTGTAACGTCCTTCTCCAAAATACTGAGGAACTTCTTTAAAAGGACTTGTATGGATAAAAATAGATAAACTAAAACACACACTTTTTTGGCGACGAAGCTTCAATGAGGCATGAGTTGCAAAGTGCGCCAGGGCCTCCTTCAACTCTCCCTTCGAGTACACTGGTTGACCAAAACTTCGTGAGCTTCCCGTATTCTTTTTATCCTCTGGGGATTCTATTGAAAGACAACTAACACCTCTAAGTTCTTCCTGAATTTCTCGTCCCGTTTTGGTTAAAAGTTTCTGAATGAGTGCTTCATTTTTAAATGTTTTAAACTCATAAGCTGTCTTAATACCCAAAGTATTAAGTTTTATTGCCGAACGATGCCCAATCCCCCAGATATCTTTAATCGGAAAATTCTTGAGAACCTGATCAATCTCAGCTGCTTTTGTCATGATCCAAACACCTGAGTTCTTTTTTGCCATTTTATTAGCAATCTTCGAGAGCACTTTTGTGGTTGAGATTCCTACACCGACGGGAATTCCGGTGGCCGAAAGAACTTCGCTCCTTATCTCTTTTCCGTATTTCTCAAAATCATAGTGATCAAATCCTTCAAATTGCAAAAAAGCTTCATCCACTGAATAAATTTCTAAGTCAGGAGTAAATTGTCTCAAGGTATCCATCACTCGTTTCGACATATTGTCATAGAGTGTATAGTTTGAAGAAAAAACTTTGACCTTGTATTTTTTTATACGATCTTTGAGTTGAAAATACGGCTCACACATCTGTCCAAATCCAATGGCCTTCGCTTCTTTAGTAAAAGCGATCGCACATCCATCATTATTCGAAAGAACAATGACTGGTTTTCCTCTTATCTCAGGTCTCCACACCCTCTCGCAGGAGCAGTAAAAGGAATTGCAGTCGACCAGGCAAAAATATTTCAATCTTCAATTCTCCGATTAAACTCTCTAATCAACGTTGTGATAACTCCCCAAACAAAATCACCAGTCTCAGGGTCCTGGCCCTGAAGCATATTGAAAGAAAACTTTTGAATTTTAAATTGATCCTGAATGACAAAAAGACAAAGCTGACCCTCTCTGGGTCTAAGTGATCGGTCGATTAAAAGTTTATCACCTTTAATAATACCCAGAGATTTAGAGTCTCCAGCGGCTTCGATAATAAAAAGCGAAGGTTTATTTGTAAGATACCTCTCATCTAGTGAAAGAGGCTTTTCCGCAAATTCGGCGCAAGGGGATTGAAAACCAGTAACTTCGTACAAGTGACTCATAAAATCACTATACGTAACTTTTCCGTAAAATCAAGGAGGATCGTTTTGCCCTCTAAAAAACAGCTACTTAGTTCTTTTTTAACAAAGAAAGGAACTCAGCACGTAGCTTAGGATCTTCTTTGAACTTGCCATCAAGGGCAGAGGTCATCATGCTGGCATTCGCCTTTTTGGCACCACGACAAGTCAGACATCCGTGGGATCCTTCAACCACCACCATCACCCCGGCAGGTCTCAATTCATCTTTAATGGAATTCATGATTCCAGAACACATCCGCTCTTGAAGCTGAGGGCGTTGAGCATGAAGATCAACAATATGGGCCAGTTTTGATAGGCCAACAACGCGCGAGTTTTCGCCGTAACTAGTGTCAGGCAAATATCCCACGTGGGCCTTACCTATAAAAGGAAAGAAGTGATGACTGCATAGTGAGGTATATTCGATGTCCTTAAGGATGACGACTTCGTTATAATTTTCAGCAGGAAAAGTTGTTGAAAAAATTTCTTTCTGACTAGTTCCGAGACCAGAGCAGACCTCAAGTAACGCTCTCGCCATTCGATTAGGCGAACCAATTAAATTCTTATCTTCTAGATCAAGATTAGGAAAGGCCATCTTAAGACCTTTGAGAACCTTATCGTAACCATCCGCCATGACTTCTCTGGCAGCATTTAATTCAAGGGCACGTTTTTTATATAAAACAAGTTCTTCATCAAGAAGTTTTTCAGCATCTTTAGCTGAAGCAAGTTTACGAGCAAAATCTTTATTAAACGATGATTCGTAGGCCATAGTATCCTCATTTGAAGTTATTATGACCTTACACTAAATGTTGAACATTTCCTAATTTTAGTAGAACGAATCAAGAATCTTTTACAAGGAATAGGCCTAGACGTTTGCTAGATAAGAACAATAAAAAAAGGGTCACCCGGAAGTGACCCTCTTAGGTCCGGTTATGTAATGATAAAGATTACAGGTCCTTATCATGAAATGAAGTAACTCCTGTTAGCTCCACTTCACTTACGGAAACCAACTTTACCGGGCCATCTAAATCATAGATAACTTGAGATCAATTGAAAATGACAGGCATCATGTCCTGTGAATTAGCTTAAAAACTTTCTCTTTAATAGATGTCCAGAACCAGCAAGAAAAGTAGCGAGTGATGCTTTTTTCTTAATTGTGGCATTTGACGTTTCCATTTTTAACGGCCCAGAGTAATCACCTGCAATACTCCCTTCTTTTTTTGTTATTGCAAATAAATTACCAGAAAAATCTCTCTTCTCTATAGGAAAAGTCTTAGGCGTTAAATTTAAAAATTTACTAAATAGCCCAGAATTCAAAAAGGGACTGCCTATTTTAAACTGGGATTTTGGGTGAATAGCGCAAGCTAAGATATTTCTAGCAACGACTTGGGCGTCAAAAACAGGAGGGGTGTAGCTAAGATCGCCAAGGTGTGATCTAGCGTTATTAGCTAAGGGAGTATTTATCGAACCCGGGGAAATGAGAACCACACTTATTGGCAACTCAAGAGATTTAATTTCATCCATAAAGTACGAAGTAAAATCTTTTATAGCACGCTTTGAAATAAGATAAAAAGGCTGATGAGGAAAAACTCTTCTCGTAAGTACACTTCCAACATTAATAATGACTCCCCCATGTTCTTTCATCGCCTCAGTTGCTAATTTACATCCATTCACGACACCCCAAAAATTGGTATCAATTAACCTTCTCGCTTCATCGATAGAAGTTTCAAGGATATCTGAAAAAAGAGTGACACCGGCATTGTTAACAAAAGTATCGATCCTGCCAAATGTTTTCAGGCAGTGCTCAACTGCCATCATTAGCTGATCGATCTCAGCGACATCGCACACAGCGAATGCTGTCTCGTAACCTTTATTTCTCATTTCATCTTGAATGTCTTGGAGAGCGATTTCATTTCTTGAGACCATAAAAACCTTACATCCCTGTTCAACCGCAAGATGAACAGTGGAAAGTCCAATGCCACTTGAAGCACCAGTTATGAAAAGAACCTGTTGATGTAGTGGTTTTGTTTTTATCACCATGAGAATACCTCCTGTTAAATGGGTAAATAGTCACATGTGTAATCACTTCGTGAAAACATAATTTTAGTTCAATTTAACCAAGTGAAAATCCTACAGAAGCGGTTTACTTAAGGTCATCATTTGATCAAAAAAAATATGAAGCTAAAATAAAAAAAAATCAAAAGGGATATAAATGGTGAAGACATGTCTTTGGTTATTTTTTCTTCTTTATTTTGGAAGTCCAGGAAGCATTCATGCCAAAGGGTGGGATGCAAAAATAAATTTCATTAATTTTAAAGATCATGAAAAAGAAAAAATAATCGAGGCAATCAAATTAATTAAAGCGATCATTCAAAACCATGAATTTGAAAAGAGAGTAAAAAATTTTAACTTCAAAGAAAAGAAATCTTTTCATGATAACAAAGGTCTAACTAATGAGGAAATATTTCAAAAAATAATCGACGGCGCTGAAACCGTTGGGGATGAAGTCGTGAACAATAGAATGGACATTGAGCTTGAACTTTATGAGCATCCGTCTAAGACAATAGGATACACTTACCCAGATACAAAAAGGATCTGGATAAACAGAAAGTATTTTAGTCATTATAAAGTTAATCAGGTTGCAAATAACTTAATGCATGAGTGGATGCATAAACTGGGTTTTAATCACGAGACTAAGTGGTCAGCTGCAAGGGAATACTCTGTTCCCTATGCTATTGGAAATATTTTTGAAGAAATTATACGTGAACAATATTCCCAAAAATAAACACTTGAAACCTTAAGATAAATTAACTTCCTTAGCCTCCTCTTGAGTGAAAAAATTAGTCGATATTCAAACCAGGAGGATCTATGCAAGTTTCTGAAGTCATGCACAAGGGAATCAACACAGTTCAAATTGGCGATTCCATTAAAAAGGTTGCTTCGCTGATGAAAAAAGAAGACATAGGTGCTGTTCCAGTTTTTAAAAACGAACGCCCCGTTGGTTTTGTAACGGACAGGGATATCGTTATAAGCTGTATTGCTGAGGGAAGAGACTCTGAGGATTCGATCTCACATGCAATGAGGCATCAAGTGTTCTCTATTCATGAAAAAGATGAACTCACTTTGGCCTCAAAAATCATGAGAGAAAATCAGGTTTCAAGACTTCTCGTTGTTGATGATGGGGAAAGACCAGTTGGAATGATTTCAATCCAGGATATCTTTCAAAATGCCAAAGATGCTGATCTTAAGACTAGGTTGATTGATGACATCAAAAGATAGGAGAATTTATGAGATCAAGTACACTCATTTTTTCTTTTTTGGGGATTCTTCTTCTCACAGGAGCCTCAAAAATTAAGCAAACACAAAAATCAACTGATCAAAAAGAAACAAGTATCTCTCCTTGGGGAGAGCCACTTCCTCCTCACAAGGAAGAAATGCTTCAAAAACAAGATGAAGAAGAGGATCGATATGATGTTGATGATTCCACGAATGATGAGGATGAAGAGGATATAGATGAAGTGGAAAGTAATGGAGAAAAAAAATGAAATATTTAATATTAATTTGTCTCACGACCCTATTATCAGCGAACGGCTATTCAAATGGTATGGGAAAAGATATTGATAAATACCCAATGAATAAAAAAGAAAAAGAAGAATCAAAAATAAGAAGATTAAAATCTCATGAAAATCTTCTGAAGAAAGAAGCAATCATAAAGCAGAGGATGGAAGAAAACCCTCGGAATAAGGCCATCATCGAAAGTTTCGGTGATGTTTCATCCGAGGGAAAGCTAAAAAAGAAATCTAAGGATCAAAAAGCTTCCCAATAGGCATAGTTAAGTTCACTTCTAATAAACGAAGTCTTTTCAACTCCAAGTCGATCTCTTCTTTCAATATCTCTAGGTTGCCAGAAATACATGGAGACAGGGATGAGATAGCAATGCTCAAGCTCTTGATTATATCTGTAGTCATTATATTTAAACACAATAGGGCATCTCCTCTTTGAATATATAAATTTGTCAGTCCAATCTTTTATCATTTTGATATCGGTTGTGTATCTTCGATCTAAGATTCTATCCCCTAAACCATTCACAGAAACGGCCGGAGTTACATGAAACCACCAGTGATAGCGATAGGCACGGATGTAACGACTCGTAAAAAAGAGAAAGTATTTTTTAGATTTAAGACTTGAACGATTAAATTCCTCCCATGTCCAGATATGGGCCCTGTTATAACATTGCGACTCATACTGGTAATCGCGCCTCATTTTTCTAAAAATGACCGACGCATCAGACAAGGAATTAAGGATTGTAGGTTCAAAGGATAAATTCAATTCCTTTTCTTGATTTCTCTGACTAATTGAATTTTCTAGATTAACAGAATGAGTAACAGATCTCGCGGAGATGAAATTATTTTCATCATCAGTAGTAATTTCAAAATAAGAAGAGGACGATTTACTTTCTTTGAAAAAATCAAGGTCCTCTTTATTTTCGTTTTTCAGGAAAATGACACTCCCGTTGTCGAGTAGTAGGAGATGTGGAGAATCATCTATCGATTCATCAATTGTATGGATCGCCGAATGGTAGACGCGTGAGAAAGAGAGAGCAGGAAAAGCCATTAAAAACAAGATGAAGAAAGTCTTCATAGGTCCTCCTTGATGGTTATAAGAATACATTTTTATGAACCGTGAAAAAAGGAGCAGACGTACGGAGAATCTTAATTAATAATGAATCATAGGAGATTAGATTGATTTTTTTTGTTTTCTTTACTATCGCACTCTTTTTATACTTAGGTGCCCACTTCCCTTCGAATCTTGGAATCTGGATTTTTCTAGGTTTTATAATGATATCAATCTTGTTAATTCCATTTAAAAAAATTTTTCGTTTACAACTTCCAATAACATTTGCGGTGATCGGTTTTTTAAATTTTTTCACCATCTTCATATTACTCAATGACTTACTAACATTACTTACGAACTATGCGACATCTATGAATTATATCTTTGCAGGGAGTGTCTTTTGTTGCCTCTTTGGTTTTTATCAAGCTCAAAAAGGACCCCAAATTAGAACAGTCAGTATTCCAGTCGTTGATCTCCCTGTTGAATTAATTGATTTTAAAATTGCTCAGATTAGTGATCTTCATATCGGTCCCACTATTGGAAAAAAGTATATAAAACAGGTCGTTAATAAAATAAACGCAATCGAAGCCGATATCGTAACTCTCACTGGTGATATTGGAGATGGCCCAGTAAAAACCTATCGTGAAGAAATAAACTTGTTAAAGGATATTAAATCTAACTATGGAAGTTTTTATGTGCCAGGGAATCATGAGTATTACTGGAATGCTAATGAGTGGCTGGGAGTCTTGAACAATATTGGGATAATCAATTTGGTTAATCGCGGTAAGGTCATCTATCATCAAAGAAAACCAATTCTAATCGGAGGCATTCCAGATCCTGTGTCTAAACTAAGTCCCGATCTCAAGGGAATTCTTGATTCACAATCTGAAGAGAAACCTGAATACAAAATACTTCTATCTCATAGACCAGGAATTGCCGAAATGGCCTCAACATTTGGGTTTGATCTACAGTTATCTGGACACACACACGCAGGGCAATTTTTCCCATGGACGATTGTTGTCAAATGGGTCCATAAAATTAATAAAGGTCTTCATAAGATTGGGGGAATGTGGATCTATGTGAGTCAGGGCACAGGATCTTGGGGACCTCAATTAAGATTGGGATCTCAAACTGAAGTCGCCCTACTCGTATTAAAAAGAGATGAGAGAGAAATCACTTTCTCTTGATCGATTTAATCGTCACTGTATCCATAGGAACATTTGAGTGACCAGCTAGATTACCCGTTTTAACCATCTTAATTCTATTTACGACATGCATGCCAGAAATAACCTTGCCAAAAACAGCATAACCGTGACCATCAGGAGAAGGATAATTTAGTCCCGAGTTATCGTTCACATTTATGAAAAATTGGGACGTAGCAGAATGAGGATCTGCAGTTCGCGCCATAGCAATAGTACCGCTATCATTAAGAAGACTATTACTCGCCTCATTTTTTATGGGCCCCTTCGTCTTCTTTTCGTTCATTTTTTCATCAAATCCACCACCTTGAATCATAAAACTATCAATGACTCTATGGAAGATCAAACCGTTATAAAATTTATCATCTACATAGCTTAAAAAATTCTTAACTGTGATGGGTGCTTTTTCTTGGTTGAGCTCAACCTCAAAAGAACCCATGTTCGTTTCAATCAAAACAATCGGTGCTTTCGCAAAAAGATTAAACGCAGAAAAAAAGAAAAAAACACAAAGGATAGTTTTCATCAGTGCCTCCATAAATAATAAATCATATTTTATGAATGAAGGTATTCTTTTGTCCATTGAATAACACTCAAACCCAAATTCAGTGCAAAAACAAGGAGCATAAGTGCAAAAATTTTAGAGCTATAATTAAGATACTTTTTCTCTTTAAGATTTAAAATGAGGAATGAAGCAAACATTGCCAGTGATAAAAACCAGATGAGCGAGAAAGTTGCGGCCCCCATCCCCAAAACGAGTCTTGAATATTGATCTCCATACCTTGAAGAATATCCACCTATAAGTAATAGTGCATCGATATAAGCATTTGGATTTAATAAACTAAAAAAAACTGAACTCATAATCGCATTCTTAATTGAAAGACATCCGTTCAATTTTTCTTGGTGCACACCTAACGAAGAAGCCTTGAATTTATTCAATGACTGATAGATTAAAAAGGATACTCCCAAAGAAGCTAAGATAATTTTCACGAGAGGATTGTTATTTAAAATCAAACCAGTGAATGAGACACCAAGTAGAATAAGAAATAGATCACAAAGAAAACAAACAAAACTCACAACGAGATGATGATTTCTTCTAAGGCCAGATTCTAAAACATAAATATTCTGTGGCCCGACGGCAAAGATAAGTCCAGCTTGAAGAAAGACTCCTTCAAAAAAAACTTTGCTCATTTTGATTCCTCTAACTTGCCACAACCAATTGGTATGGATAATTCAACGGGCAAATCCCAAAAAGACTTAACAGACTGTGGTATCTCTTTTTCAGCACTCACACCTAGAACAACAACCACTCTTTTATTGAAGTCTAGCTTATCATTTTCAGAAATTTTGCCGATATGATCATAAAAATCGGGATCAGGTAGAGTTAAATCATTTAAAAGATCGCTGCGAGATGAACTACGCCGATAAATATAATCTCCCATTTCATTTGATATAGGTCCGTAGTCAATCCCATTTAACTGTTCAGAGACATCACTATCTAAAGGGACTAAAATATCTCCAGAAACAGTCAATAATTCATTCATATCAATAACTGAATCTTGATTTAAATCATCTTCTTCAGAAGGACACTGTGAAGAAGACATGATAAATTGTAAATGCTTCACACCAGGGTCAGTACCTACGACTTTAGATTCAGAAAGAAACATTTGGGTATCCCAGATAATCTTCATTTTTCCCGATGAGATTGAAGACAGATTAGAATTTAGAGGCAAAATATTAGCAATAAAAATGCCTTCATCTTTTTTGGGCATTATTTCCAAACTTACAAATTTTTTATTTAGTGACTCTTTTTTTCCGCATGAGATTAAGGTCACTAGTGAAATAAAAATAAGCATCACACCAATAAAATTCAAATTGGCCTCCTTTCAGTTGTCTTACCCGATAAATCAAAGCAAGTTTTAGGCCAATACTAAGTTGATGCTAGAGAATATGAAATGAAGATAAATGCCCCAGAAAGGGACATATTTGTACAACAAATTTTACCAAGAAATTTTCTGACCCAAATAATTCACGAAAGAACCGTTATGTGTTGATTCAATGCTATGAATAACTTTCCAAATACCGGCGGCAGAAACGACAGGCGCTAAAGGTGCATTCTCTCCACCCATTCTTGTTTTAACCCAACCAGGATGTATTAAAAGCGAAATTAGCCAAGGTTCATCAACTGAAAGAGATTTAAAAAGCATATTGAGGGCCGATTTGGAGGATCTGTAACTATATGAACCTCCGGAAGTATTATCGGATATTGAGCCCATTTGGCTTGTGATCTGAATACTACGGGGATTTTTTGACTTTTTTAATTTATCAAAAAGTGCACGAGTAATGAAAAGAGGTTTAATTGCATTAACAAGATAACTTTTTTGAAAATCATCAATACTTTCGTCATCAAGATAAACACCTGCATTATTAATCAAAATATCTAAATGACTCCACTCTGAGATGGCATTTGAAAGCTTTGTATGGACATCGGAACTCTCTAGGTCTTGAAAAAAAATCTCGAGATCACTAAATTCACTTTTAAGCTTAAGTAGGTCTTCCGAATTTGAAGGCGTTCTCGCCTGAGCTAAAACACGATAACCTTTTTGGAGAGCAAATCTCGTCAGTTCAAGACCTATACCTCTAGAACCACCAGTAATAACAACATTCATTTTTTGTCCTAATCAATTTCTATGTCACCCTTAATGAGATCGAGAGTTTCATTTATAAATCCACTCTTGCAGCGTTTTGACAGAGTTCCATAAATCTTAGAAAAATCATTTTGAAATCCAACATAGGGTACAAAAGTGTAGTTATCATTTTTTAAAAATTCATCCCCAAAATAGTATTCAATTTTCAATGTTTCGAGGGGGTGATTGCTGTCAATGATAGTTAAATCATAACCATTTAGTCTGTGAGTCATGTTTAACAGTAAAAGAGAATGAGAGGTTATTCCCTTGATCTGCGCCATAAGCCAAACAGGTACGGAAGTTCTTGTGAAATAATCATAAACATTATCCATTCTTTTTTTCATTTCAAACGGGTCCAGTTTGTACTGGCCTGAGATTCCTCTGATCCATTGAAAGTTGATAAAACCATCTATCTTTTGCCAGAGGTTTAACATTTTTTGAGTGACGACTGTATGATCCCGAGTGAAACTTTCAAAATCTGAATAACCCGGAATGACAACAACCTTGTTCATATCTCGGAGTGAACTAACAATTTTATAAGCTTCATGACTGGATGGGGGATTTAGTTCTGGTCGATATTCGACTAAATAGACTGAGGTCCTTTGAAGTCTACTGTGCCACCAACAAACACCACCGTTTAAAAGGCCTCCATCATTGCGAAACGAGATTCTACTTGTAGGAGACATGAGAGCTTTTTTGATTACACTCTGATCCCTAAGGCAGACACTTTGAGCAAAAAGGAAACTGGGTGCAAGTAGCACAAATAAAATTAAAAAATTTCTCATCAGAACATCTTACGAAAATTTGCGTCTGGATGAGAAGGTTTGTCAGAAAATTTAAGGTCTTAGTTCATCTTTTTTCACAAAATTTGCCATTTTTGATGAAATTTTTGGAGGCAGCATATTAAAAACCATTTCAAAAGAATTTTTAAATATCCCATCATGCTCTATTTTTAGTTTTAACTCTTGGAATGAAGACTCTAGTAATTGAGATTCATCTTCCGTGAAAGCATTCTGAGCTTCATTGAACAATTCAAATTCCTCATCTTGGATATGTCGAAAAACTAAGTTTTGAAGCTTTTTTGCAGTCGGTAGCCAACTAAGCTTAAATTTATCTAAAACCTGAAGTGATCTGAATAATCCCTCAATCTCTATGTGTTCCTGAAAGGCATGAAAAAGTAACTTCTTATCAGCATTTACTCCTCTAAGTGTATTATAAAAGATTGCCTCCTCCGCTCTAATATGCGGAATGAGATGCTTTCCAAGATCTTCAACCAGAGTCATACGATACTCATCATCTTTTTCTAGCTCAACTAGCTCGTTTAAAAGACTTTTTAATTTTACATGATCACTTTTAATCGCATGATAAATACTCATAGATTTCCCCCAAAACTGATAAGCAATTTCCAGGCCAATGGAGGATCTTAAAAAATCTTTTACTTAGAAAGGAAGTACCCTTGTGATTACATTTTTGAGATGGTGATAAATATTACTTTTAGTTCAGGCCCCCAAGTTAAAAAGGGTAAATTGACTCTAATGAATATCATCTTTTTGATCATTATTTTTCTTTCTCCCCATATTTGTTTTTGGTGAAATGGAGTAATCCTTTTTACTTTAATTTAACACGACATCACTTCACAAGACGAAGAGCAAAGACTTAGACTCCATTGAAAAGGAGTTTTATGAACCTACTTTTCATTATCTTCCTTGTCTCCCCTATCACTTTTTCTCAATCCGTATTTGAACAAGGAATTGACTCCTACGAGGCCCAAGTCGAAAGTATACCATTAGAGGAGGAGGAATTTGAATTCGATCAAGAACATGAATTTTCCTATGGAGACCCCCTACTTGAATTAGGTGGGTCAGAAAGAATTAATTACGCTCAGGATTACATCGTGGAGGAGGATATTAACCCAGATTATTTGGATGAAAGTCACTAAATGTGATACCCCTCATGAGTGATAAACTCATCTCTTACAATTAAATCATTGAAAATTTCAGTAATCCCAGGAACATATTTAATAACTTGTGGGGCATAACTTTTTTCTAAGGATGTTTTTACACTTCCCTTTAGACTAACCTTACCTTCGTCAACATAGACCTCAATTTTCGAGGAATCAAGTAAAGTACTACGGTACAAGGTCTCTAAAATATTCTGCCGTATACTGAAATCTGATTGAGATTCCAACTCTTTATTCTTTATATCGCCGTTGTTTGATGAGTTCCGTTTAATGATTTTACGACCTATTTTTTCAAGGGCTTCAGAGGTGTAGTGCCGTTCTGATAACTTGATATCTTCATCTATCTTTTTCATCATACTTGCCCCCGCATGGTAGGAAGCAAAATTGAGACCAATGGCCAGACTGAGATGTAATTGCCCAATAAGTTGTTAGACCCCTCGGGACCAAATTTCCTACGGCCGCATGTCATTTAAATTATTTGGCCAATCGTCTCTCTTCTGACAAAATTATTTCATGAGTATTGATGACCTTGTATTTCTCGCGAAAGGCCTTATAAA
>CANEUH010000028.1 GCA_947441615.1 Bacteriovoracaceae bacterium
CGGAGCCGAAATTATGGCGAGAATTTTACTCAAAAAGACATTAGATCCAAAGGGCTGGGATAAGTATTGGCAGGAGAAAATGAAAATTAGTGGGAATATTGATTTGAATGTCAAGATGGTTCATTCCACATGAAATGGGACACTATCAAATATTTTCCAGAATTTCCTGGAATCTTAAATAAATTTTGCCTCCAAATTCCCATCGTATGAGTGGTGACATCATCCATAAAACCGCGGTCATGGGTAATGAGAATCATTTCCCCTCGAAATTCTCTTAAAAATTTTGTTAGCCACCTCATGGACACAATATCCAAGTAGTTAGTGGGCTCATCCAAAAGAAGGCAGTCTGGTTCAGAAACTAGGACCTTCGCAAGATTTAATCTGATTTGGTAACCACCAGAAAAATCTTTCGGTGAGCGGCAAAAGTCAGATATTTTGAATCCTAATCCGAGCAGCATCTTTTCCACTTTATACTGCTCAAATTCTGCATTTTCACCTCTTAAGGCCGTCATACATTCTTCTAGAATCGTATCCTGGGTAAAAATGAGATGCTGTTTTAGAGTGCCAACATGATAATTCTTGGGAAATATGATTTCACCGCGATCTTGAGACTCCTCGCCTAAAAGGATTTTAAATAGAGTTGATTTACCAGTGCCATTTCTTCCAACAAGCCCAACTCTTTCTCCTTTCCCAAGAGTGAATGTCACGTCCTGAAACAAAACTTGGGTCCCAAATCCCTTCTCGATGCCGACAACTTGAATCATGGATTGGACCCTGTTGCCTCTTGTGGCGGGGGAGAACTTATTACATTTGGCGCCAGCGCAGGATCAGGAGAAACGGTTTCTGAAGGAGGCGGTTCAACAGAAGGTTCCTGAGGAGCTAATTTTTGTGTCAACGTTTCTAACTGTAAAACACAATTGGTCGCCAGGGCCCTGTGTATTGGCTCAATTTTTTCTTTTTGCAAAATAATCTTTAATGAATCTATTCTCTGATAGTAATCATTCATTTTTTCTTCTTCAGGAATAGGATCTCCAAAGGTTGTAGCTATTGAACAATTAGTATCCTTCGTTCTTGAGTAGGAGATGATAAAATGTTCCATATTAATATCCATCCAAAGAGCAAAAAAGCTCTTCAGAATTTCTTGATTTTCGCCCGGTAATACGGACATCAAATCAAGAATAAAATTTACCACTTCTGTGTTATTATTTTTTAAGTGGTCACGCCATTTAAAAATTTTTGACTCTAAATCCTTATCTAAAATTTGGTTAAATAATTTGGGATGGTCTTTAAGCCAACTCATGGCGCGAATTCTGATCTCAGCATCAGGAGCAGAATGAAAGGCATCTAAAAATGCAAAAAATGTTTCCTTAGGAGAGGTATTAAGCATCTGATCTTGATCAATTGAAACGACAGTCCGGTCAGACTTACTTTCTGAGACTTCAACCACTGGTTCGCGATTTTCCATCTTGCGATTGGCCCTATCAAAAAGATCCAGGATAAAATCAATCCTTAAAAGAATCGCGATTCCAAAAATAATGAGAACATATTTCATATTAGATAGAATAAACCAAAACGGTCATTCGCGCCATAAAGTAACTTGCCGACATCCAATGATTTTACTTAATTAACTCCTTGAAGTACTTTATCTGTATGGTTTCAAATTCTACTCTTATACAACACCTTAACCTAACTGACTGGATTGTCTTTTTTGCAGTTCTACTTGCAACTCTTTTAAGTGTCCTCTGGGGTCAAAAAATAAAGAATAAACTGCCTGACTCTGAAAAAATGAGTGCGGCTGAACTATTATTGATGGGTAGAAGTTTAACTTTGCCTATTTTTGTCGCCACCTTAGTTGCAACTTGGTACGGAGGAATTTTCGGTGTCACTGCCTTAGCATTCGAGAAGGGTATCTATAATCTTCTCACCCAAGGGCTTTTTTGGTACGGGAGTTATTTAATTTTCGCATTTTTTTTAGTGAAAAAAATTAGATCCTATAATGTCATCACGATTCCCGAAATGGCGAAAATCCTTTTTGGGCCGAAGGCAGAAAGACTGACGGCGAGCCTTAATTTTCTTAATCTTCTTCCTATAGCCTATACTATTAGTCTTGGAATTTTTCTAAGAAGCTTATTCGG
Organism: Bacteriovoracaceae bacterium; assembly: GCA_947441615.1. Classification (GTDB taxonomy): domain Bacteria; phylum Bdellovibrionota; class Bacteriovoracia; order Bacteriovoracales; family Bacteriovoracaceae; genus Peredibacter. Next base: position 2,136 of record CANEUH010000028.1, read on the forward strand.
TGGCTCCCTTTTTATTAATACATCCATTGGAGTCATTTTAGTAACCTTATGGTCTCTCTGGGGTGGATTTAGAGCTGTCGTTTTTTCAGATATTGTTCAGTTCTTTTTTATGATTTTAGCCGTTGTTCTTGTCGTGGTGTTTTCCTGGGTACACATGGGATCCCCTATCGAGCTCTTTCAAAAACTACCTCTCACTCACCTCGATTGGACTGGTGGGGAGAGCATTGGAACACTTTTTGTGTGGGGATTCATTGCTTTATCAACTCTAGTCGATCCCAATTTTTATCAAAGAGTTCTTGCAGCAGATAGTGAAAAGACAGCGAAGCGTGGGATTATCATCTCTACTTTTATTTGGTTTATTTTTGACTGCTGTACGACTCTTGGGGCGTTGTATGCAAGGATGGCACTTCCTGAAGCTAATCCTCAGGACGCCTATCTTCAATACTCTATTCAACTTGTACCAAACGGGATTAGAGGTTTAATTCTGGCCGGTGTACTGGCGATTATTCTATCGACTCTAGATTCCTATCTATTTAATGCGGCTACTTGTGTGAGTTATGATTTTTTTAAACTCAAAGACAGGTTTAAAATTTGGCATCATCATGTTGCTCTCATCTTTGTAAGTACGATATCTATCCTATTTAGTTTACATTTTGAGGGGAACGTCGTTGAAGTTTGGAAAACTCTTGGTAGTTTTTCAGCAGCTTGTCTGCTATTTCCATTACTCGTTGCTCAGTGGAGACCTGGAATTATTTCGGAGCGAAAATTTTGTTGGGCCGTATCATTCGGTTGTATTGGCATTGTGTCATGGAAAATCTTGAATAAAGTTTATTTTTTTTCTAACATCGATGAGTTCTATATCGGACTGCTTCTGACAACTGTTCCACTTCTCAGCTCTATCATTCGCAAAAACGCCTAATTTTTGTGGTTTGTCTCTGTGCATTCAAGGTTTCTTTTTGAGTCAAAACTGCTATCTTCTTGGCAATTAAATTTTTGAAGCTATCAGTAACAAAAGGAGTTCGCGTGAGTACACCGAACAATGAAACGACTTCAGCTGAAGAAAGATATAAATTGGCGCTGGATTACCATTCACAAGGTCGATCTGGAAAAATCGAAATCTCTCCTACTAAGCCTTGTCTTACTGCACGAGATCTCTCTCTTGCCTACTCTCCAGGGGTTGCGGCTCCTTGTTTAGAAATCGCTAAAAATCCTGATGATGTATATAAATATACCGCCAAGGGAAATCTTGTTGCCGTTCTTTCAAATGGAACAGCTGTTCTTGGTCTCGGTGACATCGGTGCACTTGCCGGAAAACCAGTGATGGAAGGTAAGGGAGTTCTCTTTAAGCGTTTTGCTGACATTGATGTCTTTGATATCGAAATTGCCTCAAAAACAGTTGATGAAGTCGTAAACGTTGTAAAAGCACTTGAACCAACTTTCGGTGGTGTAAACCTCGAGGACATTAAAGCTCCTGAGTGTTTTGAAATAGAAAAAAGACTTCAAGAAATTTGCGATATACCTATCTTCCACGATGACCAACATGGAACGGCCATCATCGGCGGAGCAGCCTTTTTAAACGCTTGCGAAATTACGAACAGGGATCTTTCAAAGACGACTGTTGTCGTTTCTGGAGCTGGAGCAGCTGCAATTGCAACGGCACTCTTTTTCCTTGAGCTCGGTGTAAAGAAAGAAAACGTCATTATGTGTGACTCTAAAGGAGTTATCTTTAAAGGACGCACTGATGGAATGAATAAGTATAAAGATTTCTTTGCTAACGATACGAAAGCTAGAACTCTTGCTGATGCGTTGAAGGGAGCTGATGCCTTCATCGGTTGTTCCGCTAAAGGTCTCGTATCTAAAGACATGGTAAAATCAATGGCGAAGAATCCCATTATTTTTGCCATGGCAAACCCAGATCCAGAAATTACTCCTGAAGAAGTCGCAGAGGTTCGTGACGACGCCATTATGGCAACAGGTCGTTCTGATTATCCAAACCAAGTGAACAACGTTCTTGGTTTCCCTTTCATTTTCCGTGGTGCTCTCGATGTGCGCGCGAGAAAGATTAACGAACAAATGAAAAAAGCTGCCGCCATGGCACTTGCCTCACTAGCGAAAGAAGAAGTTCCTGATGATGTGAAAAGAGCTTACGGGAATGAAAACTTCTCTTTTGGAAGAAATTATCTAATCCCTAAACCTTTCGATAAACGAGTTCTCACGAGAGTTGCTCCAGCTGTCGCAAAAGCGGCCATGGATTCTGGGGTTGCTCGCGTAAAGATTGAAGACTTCAATGCTTATGCAAAATCTCTTCAAGAGCGCCTTGGTCAGACTGGCTCAATCATGAGAAACGTTCGCTCACGTCTTCCTGGTGCTGAGAAACCTACGATTGTATTCCCAGAAGGAACAAACGCTAGGATCCTCAAGGCCGTTTCAATTCTTAAAGACGAAGGTCTCATTCAACCTGTTCTTCTTGGCAGCAAGAAGACGATTCATAAGAAGATGGATGAGGTTGGTGTTTCTAATTTAAAAGATATTCAAATTATTCATCCTGAAGATTCTGAACCCTATGAAAATTATGTAAAAGAGTACTTCACTCAAAGACAGCGTAAGGGTGTTTCATATAGCGCCGCTAGAGATTCGTTAAAAAGAGGAAACTACTACGGTTCAATGATGGTTAAACTCGGTCACGCTGACGGTATGGTGACAGGAGCAACTCAAAATTATCCGGAATGTATCCGTCCTATTATGAAAACGATTGGAACAAATAATCCGAATCGACCGAAAGTTGCTGGTATCATGATGTTGGTGTTTAAGCACAGAGTTGTCTTTATGGCGGATTGTACAGTTCAACAAAATCCGGATGCCAATGATCTCGCAGATATTGCGATCTCTGCGGCCCAGATGTACCGCAATGTTGTCAAACAAGAGCCAAGAGTTGCTTTCTTAAGCTATTCGAACTTTGGATCAAACCGTGACCCTCAGGCAGCGAAGATGGCCGAAGCTGTAAAAATAGCAAAATCAAAAGACGCGAATCTTATCGCGGATGGTGAGATGCAAGCTGACGTTGCCACCAATCCGGATATCATGAAGAATCTTTTTGATTTCTGCTCACTTGATAAAGCCGCTGACGTTTTAATATTCCCAGACTTAAATTCTGCCAATATCAGCTACAAGCTACTTGCTCAATTAGGTGGAGCAACTCCAATAGGACCGATTCTTCTTCCATTGAAGCATGCTATTAATATTGTTCAGAGAACTTCAACGGTTGATGAGATTGTTAACATGTCTCACATCACGGCCCTTATTTCTCAAGAGATTAAGGCCTATAGAGCTCAACATCCAAAACACTAAGGAAATACATATGAGTTTTCAGAAAAATATTATTTCAACTGATAAAGCGCCTGCAGCAGTAGGAACTTATTCTCAAGGTGTATTCCATAATGGAGTTTTCTATTTCTCTGGTCAGATTGGTTTAGACGCCAAGACTGGTGAGCTAGCGAGTGGCTTTGATGCTCAACTCGAAAATGTTCTTAAGAATATTGATGGTCTTCTCACTTCTCAGGGACTTACTCGTGAGAACATTATTAAAACCACCATTTTTATGACGGATCTCGCCCAATTTGGGAAAGTGAATGAGGCTTATATCAAGTTCTTTACTTCTCCTTATCCAGCAAGATCAACAGTTCAAGTGTCAGCACTTCCAAAGGGTGCTGTTGTAGAGATAGAGGTCATTGCGGCTAAATAGTATGTTTGGAAGAAAGTACGTATTTGAAACAAAATCAACACGCATTCGCCGCCTATTTATAGGCGGCTTGTTCTTATTTTTAATAAGTGCAGGACTTATAACGACTTTTATTGCCTACATTCCCATCTTTGCAAAAATGCAGAAAGGAAGAGCAGCTGGGGCCTTCTTTCAGAAATCTCCTGATGCGATTGCTGTCTTCACAGGTGACAAGGGAAGAATTGCTTACGCAACTGAGCTTCTAAAAAAGAATCCCACGTCCAAACTCTTTATCTCAGGAGTTCACGCAGCGACGTCCTTTCAAACTCTTTTAAATAAACAAACCAGCCCAACAACGAGCCAAGAACTTGCTGCTGCTGGAATGCAGGTTGATCTCGACTATGAATCAAAAAATACGTTTGAGAATGTAAGAGAAACTATTCAATTCTTAAAAGCGAACCCAGAGCTTAATAAAGTTCTTATAATTTCTAGCGACTACCACATCATGAGGATTGATCTTATTATTTCTCATTTTATGACTGGTTCAAAACCTGAATTCTACTTTGATTCTGTCTCGAACTCTTACACAACCTGGAAAGATACGAGAAAGCTTTTAAAAGAAGCGCTGAAGATTGCCAGGACCTTTATTCAATTAAAAATTCTTAGAGAAGAAATCATTTCCGAAGAATAATTTTTAGATCACAAGCTCAGTCGCGGGATCAAAATCCTCAACAGTATCACCATTACCGTCAGGACCAGCCGTATCTGATGTCGTGCAAGTTAACGTAAAGGGAAAGGTATAATTATCTAAGGTGTCTGGCAGAACAGCAGTCGTATTAGTCACGACACAATATTCTGCATTTACAATCGAAGCATCATTATAAGTATCAGGTAACGTTGTATCTGATGTGTTTGTAAAAACATAATCAAAAACTTCCGTTTTCTGTAAAACGTCAGAGTTATTATAGGATTTTTTGGTAATCTTTCGATTAAGAGAGCCAAAATAAGCTGGGTACGAAGTTATTAAGCGATAATCTTTTTCATACTTAGCGAGAGTGCTGGAGTCTTCCGTTGCAAGACCACTATCAACATTAACCGTCATCGAAGAAGGTCCAACAGCAACATCTAATGTTTTGGCACAATCCTGCTCCTGAAGATTTCTCATCATCTCATCGTTTGTAGTCGTATCAACCTTAAGAAATTGATTTTTGACAACACCCGCTTCAGTTAATTTTATTCTGTAATAGACAAATGGCGAACTCACTTTCCAAACATAAATATATGACGTCTCGATGACTGTATTATCTTTTTTGTATTCTAATTTCCAAGTATTCTCTCTTTCTGAATTCAACATGACTGAGTTGGAACTATCCTCGTAGTCTGAAAAATCTGTATTCGATTCAGACACACACTTTGCAGCTGCGCGGGCCCTAATATAGGCAAGCTCAGAGGCAGATAAGTCACTCCCCTTCTGAAGCTCTTCCTGACAAGAGATTAGTAATAAAAGGGAAAGAATAGAAACTGTGAATAATTTAGAATTTATAACCACCGCCTAAAGCAAAAGTCGTTATAGGGTTTATTTTAACATCTTTATCGGTATCTGAGCTAGTTGTTGCTGAACCGCCATCGGGCTTTTCATAAGTCCTTATTTTTCTTTGAGTTACATCAAAACGATTTACATAGGTTTTTAAGAATAAGAAGTATCCACTTCTTGAGGTAAAATTAATTCCTCCACCAACTCTAGTATTCACGAGATCATCTCTCATCGTTTGGCGATAATCTTCTTGTGTGCCAGTTGGACCAGTATCGTAGTGATAATTGACTCTACTTTGTGCCCATCCTCTACCAACTCCAAACTCGGCGTAAGGCTCGACCATAAGATAAGACCATTCATCAAGAAATGGATTTTTTGTTTTCATTTCAAACATAAATCCAAGAGTCTGAGTTGCATCAACTCCAAAAACTTGACCGGTTTTTTTACTGAAGGCAAACTCTTCGTCCACATCATCTGGGCCCGCGTTCAAGACTTGAGAGAATAAAGTTCCAACGTAATAACCTTCAACTTTTGTTGTCGTCACAAGGCCCAGTCCTAAATAAATTTCTCCACCAAAACCTAGCCTTCCACCCCATAGCTCTTGATCTCTAGCTGTTAGTGTCTTTTCTACGCCGACAAAATCAAATGGTGCTCGGTATTTTAAAGACTCAAAACCAAAAACATTAAACCAATGACTCTCTCTAGAGTTAAAATCTTTTTCTTCAACAGGGATTTCTGTCGTTACAGTTGGAGTTTCTGTATTGATCATTGGTTGTGGTGAAACTTCTGGAGGGGTTGGAAGTGCTGCTTTCTCTTCAGTAATCTGTGGAGCAGGAGTGACTTCAGTTAAGGCATCACTCGTCTCAATCGATTCAGATGGTTCAGTAACCGAAGAGACTTCTTCATTTTGGGCCCAAAGAGGAGAAGTCATGAGAAAGGCTAAAAGAAATAATTTATTCATATACTAAATTATGACTGTCAGCATTTATGAATGTCAAAAATTTAATCTAAGCTCGATTAACTGAAATGACTTCTTCCATTTGCTCTATTGAACTGATGGTTTTTAAAAGCTCAGAATAGTCTTTCACTTCAATCTCAAAAATAAAGTTACCTTTTTGGTCTGGCATTGAGCGAGCGATCGCGGACCTGATGTTAATACCAGCATTATTGATTGATTTTGAGATCTTAGAAAGAATTCCGGGCTTATCGTGAGTTGTAACTTTGATATTTACTGGATGGCTAAAGGTGTAGTGTTTGTTCCATTCTACGTACACATTTCTAGATTTCTCAATTTCAACTATTCTTGGGCATCCTAGAGTGTGAACCGTAATGCCCCTACCACGAGTGATAATTCCAGTGATTGGATCTCCTGGGATGGGATTACAGCATCTGCCCATTTTCACCATAACATCATCTAACCCATCAACAATAACGGCATTATCATTACTGGTACTCTTTCGAGCTGTTTTTTGGGTCTTTTTATAAAACGATTCAAGCTCTTTATCGTCTTCTTTAAAATCTAATTCATCTGTCTCAGTGAAATTTACCGATGGAAGTGCCACGAGCACTTCTTTAATAGGAAGATGATTTGAGCCTATATTTACAAAAAGTTCTTCAAGCGTTTTATAGTGATACTTCTCAAGAATTATTTTGAATTCCTGCTTCTTCTCAATGGATTTAATAGATGTATCAAATTTCTTGAGGGCTTTTTCTAAGATATCTTCACCGAGAACTCGGTGCTCATCACGCTCAACTTTCATCAAATGCTGACGAATTTTAGTTATCGCCCGTGAGGTTTTACAAATTTTTAACCAATCTTTTGATGGAGTTTGGGTCTTACTTGTTAAGATCTCTACTGTGTCTCCAGATTTAAGCCGGTATTTTAATGGAACCATTTTTCCATTTACTTTCGCTCCAACCGTCTTATTCCCTACCTCTGTATGAACAGCATAAGCAAAATCTAAAGGAGTCGCTCCATATCGAAGCTCTTTGACGTCCCCTTGTGGGGTAAAAATAAAAACTCCACCCACATCGAGATCGTTTTTCACAACATCCATGAACTCAGATGAGTTTTCAACGTTCTGGTTAAACTCCATGAGTTCTTCCACCCACTTGAGCTTATTGACCGCATCACTTTTATTACGTTCTTTATATTTCCAATGGGCCGCGACCCCGCGTTCAGCGACTTCATGCATTTCAAAAGTTCGGATTTGAATTTCAATTCTCTCCGCTTTAGGTCCAATAACAGTCGTGTGAAGTGACTGGTAGTTGTTGACTTTAGGAATAGCGATGTAATCTTTAAATCTTCCAGGAACTGGCGTAAACGCCGAGTGAATAATACCTAATACTTTGTAACACTCAGTGATGTTATTAATGAGAACTCTAAAAGCAAGTAGATCTTGGATTTGTTCAAAGTCCACTCCACGCTGCTGCATTTTTTTATAAATTGAGTAAAAATGCTTAGGCCTTCCCGTTACTTCACCCTGAACTGAGTACTCGAGCATCTTCTCTTCAATGAGAGTGATCGTCTCTTCGATGTACGACTCTCTCTCGCGCTTTTTCATCGCAATTTTTTCGGCCAGGCGATAATAAATATCAGGGTGGATATAGCGAAGGCAAAGATCCTCAAGATCCCCTTTAACGGAGTTAATACCTAATCGAGACGCAAGCGGGACATAGATATCTAGTGTTTCTTGAGCTTTTGCCTGCTGCTTCTCTTTCGTCATGTATTGAAGAGTCCGCATGTTGTGCATTCTATCTGCGAGCTTCACAATAATCACTCGAAGATCTTGGGCCATCGCCACAACCATCTTTCTAAAATTCTCTGCTTGAGATTCTTCTTTCGTTTTAAATTTAATTTTTGAAATTTTTGTGCAGCCTACAACAATTTGCGCCACATTCTGCCCGAACATTTTAGCAATTTCTTCTGGAGAAACTTCACAGTCTTCAACTGTGTCATGAAGGAGACCGGCCATAATGGAATCAAGATCCATCTTGAGTTTTACCAGAGTTCCAGCGACATTAAGAGGATGAATAATATAAGGTTCACCAGATGAGCGCTTGATACCTGCATGCATTCTTTCTGCGAATTCATAACAGCGGCGAAGGGCACCAAGGTCACTTTCAGGCAAATGAACTTCTACTCTCTTAACGAGCTCATCAATCGTAAGACTGGCCTCATGTGAAAAATCAATCCGTTCAGCAAACATTTATTTCAAAATCCTTTCTACGATCGTCTTAAGTTTTCCGTAGGCCTTATCGACATCGTCATTAAGAACGAGATGATCATATTTATCTTTATTCTGAAGTTCTTTTCGAGCATTTCTAATTCTCTCTTGAATCACTTCCAAGGAATCAGTTCCTCTTGCAATCAATCGTTTTTCTAATTCTTCAATCGACGGAGGTTCGATGAAAATAACTTGCGCTTCACTTCCATAAATGCGCTTCATTTCATCTGCTCCTTGAACATCGAGATCAAAAAGCATATTCCAATTATTGAGTAGCCCCTCTGTCACAAAACGTTTGGAAGTCCCATAATAATTTGAGTGAACTTTCGCCCACTCAATGAATTCATCGGCTTTAATCTGTTCTTCAAAACTATCTTTTTTAATGAAAAAATAGTCCTTACCATGAACCTCACCCTGCCTGATGGGTCGGGTTGTACACGAGACTGACCAAACGAGGTCAGGGATATCGGCCTTCAGCCGATTCAATAATGTGGACTTACCCGTGCCTGAAGGGGCACAAATAACAATCATCTTTCCAGACATGATTATTCCAAGTTCAATGCTTGTTCGCGTATCTTCTCTAATTGTACTTTCATCTCGACGACATTTGAGGAAATTTCTGGATGGGCAGATTTTGATCCCATGGTATTAGTTTCTCGACCTAATTCCTGCAGAAGGAAATCAATTTGTCGTCCAATTTCTCCAGTGGATTTTAATACGGACTTAAGTTTTCCTAGGTGGATCTTTGCCCGATTAATCTCCTCGTCTATTTCAAGTTTTTCTAGGTAATAAACGACTTCCTGAAGAAAACGAGACTCATCAATTTTAATATCTTTTAGTTTCTCATTAAGTTTACTTGTGAGTTTATCCTTCATCATTTCCGGATAAAGGGCCTTAAGCTTCTCGACTTGAGCAAGAGATGATTCATACACGCCAAGATGATCAAATAATTTATCTACAAGCTTTTGACCCTCGTAAGAACGAGACAACTTCAAGGCCTTAATCGCTAGATCAAATGACTCCATCGCCAGTGGAGATAGTTCTTTTTCCTTATCGCTATCTTCGTCTTTATAAAAATCAGGTCGCAGAAATTCTGTCGGACTCACCTCAAGTGAAACCCCACCTTTATCAAATACGGGTTTCATAAGTTCAAGGTAGGCTTCAACTTTTTTCAAATCAATTTGAAACTCAGTTCCGGACTTTTCAGTTCTCTTGTAACTGACAGAGATATCAAAACTACCACGTTTAAATTCACTTTCTAGCTTTGAGCGAAGATCAAGTTCAAGAGAATTAAACATTGAACTCATTCTGAATTTGAAGTCTTTAAAGCGATTATTGACCGTTTTAATTTCGGTCGTAATTGTAAAGTTTTGGCCAGAGGCCTCTCCTTTACCAAATCCAGTCATCGAATAAACACTCATTTTAGGCCTTTGACTCTTCAGAGTTATCAATCGTCAAAGTGATGTTACCCATCTGACGGAATTTTTCAAAACGCTTTTGCATAAGAACATCAAGATCTTCTCGCTTAAGAGCTTCCAAATTGGAAATGATGGCATCTTTCACCATATGAATAGCCTTTTCTGAGTGACGGTGAGCGCCCCCAGCAGGCTCTTTAATAATTCCATCAATAACTTTTAATTCGAGTGCCTTATTGGGAGAGAGTTGAAGCGAATTTGCAGCTGTCTCGGCCATTTTTGAATCAGACCAAAGAATTGAAGCACATGACTCTGGAGAAATAACTGAATAAACTGAGTACTCCATCATGTAGACTTTATCAGCGACAGCAATTCCAAGTGCACCGCCAGAGCCACCTTCTCCAATAACAATAGAAATTATAGGAGATTTTATATTAAACATTTCTTCTAAATTTTCTGCGATCGCTAGTGCCTGACCGCGCTCCTCAGCTCCAATTCCTGGATAGGCACCGGGAGTATCAACAAAAGTTACGACAGGAATGCCGAACTGAGACGCCATCTGCATCACACGAAGAGCTTTTCTATATCCTTCAGGATTGGCCATGCCGAAATTTCTTTTAATTTTTTCCTGCGTTTTTCTTCCTTTCTCTATCCCAATCACAGCAATTTTCTGACCATCGATATAGCCAAAACCTGTCACCATCGAGGGGTCATCTGAAAAACGTCGATCTCCGTGAACCTCATGAAAATCAGATACAATCTTTTCGATATAATCAAGAGCATGAGGTCTTGCTGGATGACGAGAAAGCTGAGTTCTCTGCCATGGAGATAATTTGGTATAAATATCCTCCAGCATTTTATTGACCTTGGATTGCAAGGCTTCAATCTCATGCGAGATATCGATATTTTGGTGTGAAGTTTCTTTAAGTTCGCGAATCTGATTTTCCAATTCTGAAACTGGACGCTCGAAATCTAGTGTAAAATCCATCTAAACCCTCGGGGTTAAGTTGATAATATAGACCTGAATTTAGGTGGAGTTACGTTACCTTGAGAGAGAGGAAAATGCACGAATTTCCTCTCTGCATTGATTCCAAACACTTGAAATTTAGTACCTATTCCCAGCCCTGAACTTCCCCGGACTCAAAGTAGATATATTTCGACGCGCCATTCATCTGATAAAGCCATCTCTCATTCTCATTTTGAGGATTTCCCGCGACTTCAACTTTAAGGGGTTTTCCCATTGAGGCCACAACCTGATCTTTCTTCATGCCAAGCATGACATCGTTCTTCATATCTAATCGAGTTGAAGTCACCGAACTAGGAACTCTTTTAGGTTGAATAAATCCCCTATCGATGAGGTAATTTTTCCGTTCGTAATAGGGAAGTTTTAAAAAATAAATATTCTCTGAAATGGAATGAAAGCGATGCTTTTGGGTGTTATAAAACTCCAAGTCTTCATCCCCTTGCGCGTTTTCTAAACGCCTAAGTTCAGACCTTAGAGCACTCTCAGATCGATTATAAAGGGACTCCCCTTCAGAGGAAGGAGTTCTCTGACGTCTTTCTTTTTCAGTCATCCAATACCGACCAGAATCACCCGCCACGATGGGAAAATCCTGATTGGGGTTAAAAAAGCGGGTATCATCATGCTCCATCTCCGCCATGTAGCTTCTTCCCGTTTGGAATTGAGTACATCCAGAAATGAGTGAAAGAATAAATACCAGTCTTAACAATTTTCCAGTCATATAAAACCATCCTTTGCTTTCTCATGACATGGCCAATATTTCGGAAAACGAGGGAAAATCCCTAAGTCCAAAGACCTTCGCGGGTAGAATTTGCCTCAATGCCCGACCAATACACTTTTTATTTATTTAAAATAGGCAAGGTTCCGATAAAGAGATTGATGGGACTAATAGAAAAATTAGAAACTTTGATTAATAACCTCATATTTAAACTCCTAGAGTTTCTTTGGAGACTTGTTCCTAGTCCGATCAAAAAAATCATAGAAAAATATAAAACTCTCAAAGAAAGATTCATTTGTTTTATAAAAAACATTCCTGCCTTACTTAAAAAATATATTCCAATCCTTATCAATAAAGCGAAGACCAAAGTTTCGACAACAAATTTCAGGCCCGAAATTTTTGATGACATAAAAGTTATCCGAGATGAGTATACTAAGAACAATGTAAACGCCGGTAAGTTTAAAAAGATCATTATCCTTCCTTGGATTATTGCTTCAAAATGGTTCGACGACCTTTCTGCTGCCCAGACTCTTGGCATGCTCATTTTCTCAGCTGCCTCTATCCTTGCAGTCATCGGCATTGGTTTTTCTGGGCAAAAAATTGCGAATTTACAAAGAGAAGCTTCAAGAGTTCCAGCGAGTGTTGAGGAAGAAGTTCCCTACGCTCGCCCTGTTTACTATAAGAAACAAACCCGTCATGTGGAAATTTCAAATCTCAGACTCCCTGTTTATTTTGCCAATATAAATGAAGTAAAGTCTGTAGATATCGATTTCGTGGCCACAGCGAGTAACCGCGAAACGAAAATGTTCCTTGATAAACATGATTTCCAATTAAGAGATCATCTTATCCTTCAGGTAGAGCCATCCGTGGCAGCTTTTCCACTAGAAGAAGAAGGTAAGGACATTATTCGAAAAAGACTCATTCAGGAACTTAATGATTTTTTAAAAACTTATGAAATTGATGGTTCCGTTTCAGAAGTAAGAATCACTTATGTTCTTGCCAACTAGACTTCACTAAAATTGATTTGATCGTTTTTTCCGTCACCCTTAGTCTTCTTGAAGCTAAGGCCACATTCCCTTCACATTTTGCTAAAACTTTTTTGACATAGTCCTCTTTCACATTTTGAAGAGGTAGTAATTCTTTTGAGTCCGATAAGTTCATGAGGTCCGAACTTTGAGTCAAAAGTTCTTCATCAAGATGATCAAAATCAAGCTTAATCGTTTTAGAGAGAACCTTCTTTTTATCTAAATGACCAAATAATTGTCGTAAGTTTCCTGGCCACGCCAGAGTCTCATAAAAATCAGTCAGCCTTTTTGAAAGAGATACCCCATTTTTAAGTGAATAAAACATACAGGCATCTTGTACTTTTTTTGGACTTGATCTTAGGGAAGAAAGATCTATTGTATGTCCTGCTTTTAATCTAAAATAAAAATCTTTTCTAAAAGTTCCCAACCCTACCAAAGATTCTAAGGGGCGACCGGATGCAAAAATCATCCGAGATTTTATTGACACTTCTTTAACATCACCAACTCTTCTAAATCGGTGGTTATCTAAAAATGTTAAAAGCTTTGTTTGAACTTCTAGGGGAAGGGAGTCGATCTCATCTAAAAATAATGTTCCTCCTTCGGCCTCCTGAAAAGCACCTATTTTTTCAATGATGGCCCCAGTAAAAGCACCCTTTTTGTGTCCAAAGAGTTCGGATTCAATCAGATTGGGATTAAAAGAAGATAAATTAATCGAAACAAATTTTCCCATCCTCCCACTCTTTTCATGAATTTTTGAAGCCAGATGAGTTTTACCTGTACCTGTTTCACCTTGGATGAGAATTTTTAAGTCTGAGGATACTAATTGCTGATTGAGTAGAATGGGATGTTCAAAATGCCTCTCAAAAATTTCTTTGAGGTCAAATGGATCAAAGTTAATTTTATTATCATCAATAAATAATCGATCCATCCGTTCAATATAAGCTTCCTTGGCCGCAGATCCATTTAACCAATAAGCCTTGCCTTTAATCGTTTTTAGTACGTAACGCCCGCTTTTTTCCTTGTCATCTAATTCCAAGCGATAATGAAAGTGGTTTAGGTCGGTATTTGGAAGCTCAATGAAGCTCAGGCTTAAATTGTCGGGCCTATATTTCGTTGAGATAAGGTCAATGCAATGTCGGTTGAGTGTAAAAGCCTTTTTCTTTCCGTGAAATGGGTAAATGCTGCAACTATCTCCTAACCTTAGACCAGAAGTTTCAATCTGCTTTTCCATGAGTTTTCTTTGATACATAAGACTCCTTCAATTTTTAAGACGCGGGCCAGAGTTTTCTGATAAGATAGTCATAAATAAAAGTTAGAAATGAAGGCGAAAGCATGAAGATTCAAAAAGGAAAAACCGAATTTTTAATGGGTATCGATAATATCGAACAGCTTAAGCAATGGCTTAACGAGCACCCTTTTGCCAACGGAATTGCTTTTATTGGTCGCTCAAATGTTGGAAAATCATCTCTCATCAATTCACTCTTTGGAAAAACGACTGCCAGAGTATCAAAGACACCAGGTCGTACTCGCCAAGTGAATATTTTTGATTTCATTGTTGAAAACAAAGAGACGAAATCTCTCGAGCACTTTTATTTGTTTGATGTCCCAGGATACGGACATGCAGAGGTTTCTAAGGAGATGGCCAATAACTGGCAAAATCTTCTGGATAATTTTTTTCAACTTTGCAGTGAAAAAATTTTACTCTTGAATATCCAAGACGCGCGTCACCCTCTTCAAGAAAGTGATCTCATCTTCCATGACTATATGAAGTCGTTTAATCTGGAAACTTACTTACTATTTAATAAAATAGATAAATTAAAAACTCAGAGTGAGAGAGCAAAATTAAAAGCTCATATGCCCGAGATTTACAATAAATTTAAATGGGTCAAACAGATTCACTTCACCTCTGCAGAAAAGGGCGATGGAATTCAAGCTGTTGAAACGGCGATCATCCATTTTGTTAAGCGTAATAGCTCCATGAAGGGATTTAACTGACTAAAACGATCTCGGAATAAACAACCTGTAGAGGAAGATCTTTAATCGAGATATGATATTGGAATTATGTTAAACCTTAATCACCTGCTCCTCTCTCCTGAGGACGATTTAAAAATAAACAACATCTTTCATGAGTTGAGAGAAAAATACAAAGATTATAAGGATCCCTGGGGATTTAATATTGATCTGTGTGAAAAAGCAGTGAGAAAACTTCTCCCAGTCTATCGATCTTATTTTAAAGTAAGGGTCTTTGGTGCTGAAAACGTCAAAGATCATTCTTATATCGTGACTTCAAATCACTCTGGTCAAATCCCAATTGATGGAATGCTTATCACTCTTGCCTTTCTTATGGACGTTTCTCCGCCTCGTGTACTACGTGCAATGGTCGAGAGATTTTTAGCTCAGCTTCCCTTTTTAGGAGATTTTACAGCGCAAACAGGTTCCATTTTGGGAGACAGAGCGAACTGTGCTTATTTAATTGAGAACGGTGAGTCCATTTTAGTTTTTCCTGAAGGAGTAAGAGGCATTTCTAAAAATACTCCTGACTTCTACAAGTTAAGGCATTTCTCTGAAGGGTTTTATAGAATTGCTCTTCAAAAAAGAACCCCCATACTCCCTGTTTGTGTGATCGGCGCAGAGGAAATGTTCCCATTTGTTTTTCATTATAAAAAAGTAGCAAAACTTCTTAAGGTTCCTGCTCTTCCGTTAACGGCAAATTTCTTTCCACTTCCCTCTCCCATAGATATTTATATCGGAGAAGAAATTGCTATCCCAGAGCACATGGGGCCAGAAGCACTAGATAAAGATATTAAGGAAAATGTTTATCACATAGAGAATACAATTAAGCGTCTTATGATCACAGGACTTAAAAATCGAAGACCATTTATTGACCCTATAAGAAAACCTATTTCAAAATACATCATAAAAGAATTCAAGAATAAGAGTCAGCATGAATAGCCCAAAAAAAATTCTCATCATCGGAATTGCTGGGGGTCTGGCACAGATGACAGTGAGACTCATTCTCACAGAACATCCGGACTGGGAGATTATTGGAATTGATTCTCGTAATATCTCTAATGTTCCTCCACTTAAGGGTCTTACTTCGATTAATTTAAAGTACTCTCGAGGAAACTTTGAAAATCTATTCAGAACTCATCAGTTTGAAGTAGTTTATCACCTGGGAAGAATCAGCCATTCATCGAATGAGCAAAATGTTTTAGCAAAAAGAATTGATCTCTCGGTCATGGGTACAAATCGAATTCTGGATCTTTGTGAGAGATCTGGAGTTAAAAAAGTTGTCATACTTTCTACTTTTCATGTCTACGGCGCACTTTCTGATAATTCGATTTTCTTAGGGGAAGACGCTCCTCTAAGAGCAAGTATCAGGCACCCTGAGCTTAGGGATGTGATTGAAATGGACCAAATCTGTACTAACTGGATGTGGAAAAATCAAAAAAGCATTTCTACCGTAGTACTGAGGCCTTGTAACATTATTGGAACCCAAATCCAAAATGCGATGACGAGGTTTCTTTCGGGTCCAATAGCTTTAAGTCCTATGGACTACAATCCTTTTTTCCAATTCATTCATGAATTTGATATGGCCCACATTTTATATAAAAGTCTCGATGCTGTTCCTACAGGAACTTATAATGTGGCCGGAAACGATTTCATCTCCCTTCGTGAAGCATTAAATGTTGTTGGTACGAAGAGTATTCCCTTCCCAATGATTCTTGCTGGTGGGATGAATGAGATGCTTAAAAAATTAAGTATCAACGTTCCGGACTACCTACTCGATTATTTGAAATTTTCATGCTTAATTTCCAATAACGAGCTTAAAAAACATCTAGGCCCAAACTTTCTTCGGTTTAGCATAAAAGAAGCGCTGGAACTGATTAAATTACGCTAAGCGCATAGTATCCACTTGATTGACGGACAACTCAGGCCCTATTAAGATAAGCGGCTCATATGGCTTCCTGGCGGAATGGTAGACGCAGCGGATTCAAAATCCGCCGTTGGCAACAATGTCCGAGTTCGAGTCTCGGGGGAGCCACCATCGTAACGAATCACAGATCTAATTTTTCTTTTTTTCCTGCGACTTAAATCTTTTACAAAATTTTATTTCAAATTCATTTTTGTTATCCTCGCATCTTTGGCTTAAAACCTCTAACGCCATCTTACGATGTTCCACAGAAGCTTCTTTGTGAGCATAAATCAGAAAGCAGCTTCCAATATCAACAGGACAGCCTTGAACAAGCTTCTCAAAGGAATGATTTTTGTTAGGAGTAAGTGAATGCATATAGTGAGCAAGTCTGCAGGTGAAATCGCTTCTTTCTTGGCATAGTTTTTCCCAATTTCCCAAGACCGAAGGCAAATGGATTAATCTCTTTTGCCCTTGAAAAAAACTTCTAAGGGGACTTAATGTCATTAATTGTAAACTAGGACCAGAAGTTATCAATTCGTTTACAACCTTTTTTTCTAAATCTGAGGAGTAAGCACCAAGAAAAATCAAGCTTTCGATTTTATCGATCACGTGAAGATTTTTAGAAAGTATGTCACGTGAGGCATAAAAGTGAAGGAAGAATGAAATGGCGAGAAAACTAATGGCAGTAGCACCATAAAACTTCTTTTGAGAAAAATAAAACCGCAGTGATCTCAAAGTCGAATAAATCGCTCCAAACAGAATAAAAACAAAGATAGAAGTCATTTTCAAAAGCCACGGGAAATAAGACTCAGACTCAGGAAATTCAGAAACGAAGAAAAAACACATTATCAACAGTACAGATACAGCGATAAAAGATTTAGCTTTTTCGGCAGCTGTTTTTTGAACTTGGTAATTCTGCCTCTGCTGCATCGATTGAACATAGTTAGGAAGTATACCCAAGATAAAAAGTAATGAAGTTCCAATCAATATGATCCAATTATTAAATTCATGAACAGAAGTCCTGGTAAATGTCGAAGAGGCATCGTGAGATAAAAAAGCCTCTAGTGGTTTTAAAATAACTTCAGATTTAAAGAGGTAAAGAAAAAGAAATGCTAAAAAATAAGTAAATAAAATTTTATAGATATTAATAACTCCGTGCACTAGGACAATATGGATTTTTTTTATGGGTGTCAGAAGAATCCAATCTAAAGAACTAGGAAGGTACATGACGTTATTAAAATAAGAAATCAGAGGAAATATTAGGAGAAGTACAAAAAGGACTAAACCAATTTTTGAGACTTCACTTATGGGAAAAATCTGAATTGCTGCCACGACGGCCAATGCTAATCCATAAAATTTTGCAATTTCAAATGTCGTTTTTGGTATAAAAAACTTAAGTAACTTATTCATTTTGATCCCGCTGACTATAGTAAATGTATAAATCCTCCAGTGTCACGGCCCTTTTATCCTCAAGAAGTCCGGACAAAGATTGAGGATCATAAGAGCCATTTGGCAATATATAAGAATTTGATCCATCACTGTTAATACCGGACCAGATACATTCAGGGATTGAAATCAGAGGGTGATCAGTTCCGTGAGTCCTCACTTTTTTAAAATTTGAAGGTATATCCCTGAGAGCTGTTTGGAATTTTATTTTACTTTTAGATAAAAATAATACGTCTGAGCAGTGGTGCTGAACTTCGTTAACAATATTAGTGGTTAAAATAACTGTTCCCCCCGTCTGAGCGTATTCCTTCAAGAGAGAAATAAAGTAGTTTCTAGAATAAGCATCGAGGACAGAGGTAATCTCATCAACTAAAAGTAATTCTGGATTTTGTGCTAAAGCTGCGAGCATCACGATTTGCATTTTCTGACCTCGAGAATACTCACCAAATTGTTTATCTAGATTGATATTAACTTCAGCTGCTTGTTTAAAGAATTGAGCAAGATCAAAATGATCAAAGAAATTACTATAGTCAGCAATAAACTTTCTCATCGTCAATGGATAATCAAATCGAATTCTCTCCGAAACGTGACCAATTTTATGCTTAAGATGATCCGGGTTATTTTTTAATGATTCTCCGAACAACAAACATTCTCCAGCATCTAATGTTTCATGCCCCATCAAAAGATTAAGGATTGTTGATTTACCTGAACCGTTTTTTCCAAGAAGTGCGGTAAAGGTTCCCTTCTTAATTTGAAAGTTCACATCATCCAACACCTTATTCTGATGGAATGACTTCGATACGCCCCTAACTTCAATAATATTCATTTGATAATCCCACGTAATTTTGGTCTAAACTCATTATAAACGAGGAAGCTTTTCAAGAACCAACTTAATAGTCAGACCCAATCAAACAGTTGATTCTAAAAGGTTTATTCTCATTTCATGTGCCTCAAACCCTTGCCGATTTATCGTGAGAGGAAAGAAATGACTTCAATACATGGATGCTTTTTCCAAATCTCGGTGAGTCGCCTTTATTGAATTGTTCTTATGAGATCACGACCGAAAAACGAGCGAAGTAATAAATCTTAAATAGATTACATTCGCCATTTAATAAGATGTTGAAAAGCGAAAGTTCTACTCTGCACCAATAAGTTCAAACTTTGTTACGGTACACCCTGATAAACTCATGGTTAATTGGTAAGCGATAGTGCTTGGATTTCCCTGGTTATCGTTACCAACTATTTGAAATACATTTGAATTCTGTGAACTTAATTTTTTTCTATAATTGATAGTTGAGTTTTTTTTCTTAAAACTTTCTCTATTTGCCTTCATTAGGGTTTCACCAATTTCTTTAGCTTGATTCATGCAAGTATAGTCTTGAGACCAAACGGGCAAAGTGCTTAGTAAAGTGAATAACATAATTAAAATTCTCACAAGGTACTCCTGTCATTTATCGACTTGATTTGCTCTTCGGTTAATAGACGTTTGAACTTGAGGTTAATTAAGTCTTTATTGGATTGCTTCTGACAGCTATTGCGCCATTTAGGTAAGGGCCTACTCCCAGATTACTGAAAGCATGTGAACTGGGCCCATAGAAATGACTGTCAAATAAAAAAGCTGAGACTTAGAAATCAGGAAAAGAGAGATTCAAATCATTTAATTCTTAATTATGAACAACAAAAAACTAATGAGATTCTCAACTGAACGATTTTAGGTATTTCAAGCCTTTCTTTTCCTAAAATTATATTGCGATGTGCCTATCAATCGTATTAATCAAAAACTATATTTCTCTTAAATAATTGGAGAATTTATGAAAAAGATATTTTTAACTTTGTTTGCTGTCATTCTTAGTACTGTTTCACAGGCAGAAAATGTAACCTTTAATGAGGTATTGATGAAAAAGCAATTTGTCGATCCAACGTTCATTGGATTCACTGGCTATTTGTCAATAAAGCATTGGTGCCTTAAGTCTGGAACGACTGTCGATCTAGGAACTTTTCAAGCAGCTAAAGATTTAGAAAAACTCGAAGATGCAACCTTTACTTGTAAAGGTCAATTTGCTCGACTTCCATATGGGGCGATAAAAATTTTTAGTATTGATGGATGCAACAAAGTAGATGTCATTGAAATGAAAAAGCTATGTCCTACTAAACCATAGGTAAAAATTAGATTGTGATAAAAAATCATATAAAAGGAGGCACCTCTTTCAGAAAGCTGTGCTCCAAATGTGATAAGCTTGCCCTGGAAATCTAGTCTCGGTAGTGGTTCTACGATTGATAGCAATTGCTCACCATTTTCAATCAATGACATTTTTTAAGAGATGGATTCTTTTTAGATAATTCAACACACTGAAGACTAATGGGATCTCTCAACAAGCCACTTTGAGAATCGAAAAGAAAATCAGAATTAAATTCTGGATCTGAACACGGGCCAGATCCTAGTTTATTTTTCTTCACATGAAGACACAATCCACTTTTAGTCACAATCTTTACGTACCTAGTACTAGTAGATAACTGCTGCAAGATATAATCATCATATTTAGTTTTAATAACATTTTTTTTAGGAACTACACTTTCATCTTGTTCTGGCATACAAAGAGGCCCAGCATCAACTTGTTCTTTTTTAACTCCCCTTGAAAAATAGATCACGAATGAAACAATTCCACAGAGGAGAATGAGTATAACAATTTTTTTCTGCACAATTAATTTTTAATTGTAACAGGAATAATCATTCGACCACCATCTCGATACATCTTAAAGGCTTCTCCGTATTTTCCGTCACCACTAATGCAGCGATACTCTAAGTTATAACTTCCGTTTGGTATCTTTTTTGTATCAAAGGAGAGAGTCACTTCTGTCTGAGCGGGACTTGGAATAATCGTATCAAAATCTTCTTTCGCAACTATCGTGTCACCCACAGCAATCTCTACCGCCTTGGTTCCATAACTAGATCCTGTTTCAAACTGGGAAATCCGGGATTGAATTTCAGAAACAATCGTCACATTTCCAGCAAGGGTCACTGGAGTTGTTGAAACATTTTGAGCATTATATTCCCACCCGACGACGTGAGGAGCTTCAGCGAATTGCTTAATATGAAAAAGGCAATTCGGTGTTAGCATTCGAGGCATTCCGGCCTTCTGACGATCTTGTCCTGCTGCCAAGATATCCACTGGCTGCGTATAAGATGGTGCACTTCCAGAAGGAAAATCCACATCAACTGAAATATTTAAAACCGATACATTTTTGACATTAGAAAAATCGATCACGTTGGTTCCAGTTCTTAAAAGACCTGCAGGTATATCAAGTGCGTACTGCCCGGTTTGAAGTTGACCAACATAATAACTTTCAATCGAAGGAGCAATTTTTAGAGCACTTGGTTCAGAGACAGGAATATCTGTTCCATTGATTTTTACTACCCAATCCCCTGGAAATTTAAAGTTCCAGATATTTGTCCCAACATATGATGCTCCAAAGTAAAGACGTCTTCTTGTCGAGCCAGCTAGAGAATCTGGAATATCCATTAGCACAGTTCTACTTGGAGAATAAGTGTAAATCATACCTGGATTATTTAACGCTGATTTATAGGCATGAGTGACAATATTAGATTTCGGTCCATCAAAGCCAAAATTATCCCAATGCTGAAGATAATTTCGGTGACCATCTTTTGCTGTGTTATAAGTAAAGGATTCCCAAATAGGAACAAGTTTTTCGGATGGTAAATTAATATCTGCAGCTGAGAGCATCACTCCATCCATCCAAATTTCTGCTCTCGTTTTGGATAATTTTAATTTAAAAAACCTCCTATAATTAGGAATAAAATTTAAACCTCGATTATCCCAACCCACGTGGACTGCACCAGGAAGAGTAATATTTCTCTGAACACCTGTTTCATCGGCGTAGCTAAATTCAATCCCAGACATACCATGCCCATCAGAACCTTTAAGCCTAAGATATTGAACAGGAAATCCAGGATCAGGAAAACCAAGTGCGACGTGAGAAGAATTTCCAACTCTTCCCTCAATGACAGGATCTTGAGTTGCTGGCACTAAATTTAAATACCAAATGTTTCTTCCGGAGGTACTTGGGTGATCTAAGTCAAAAACAAGCTCACCAGTTCGGCCAGTTATGTCCCACACCGCACGAGGCCTAGAGATAACCCAGCCTCTATCTGAGGTTGCATTCGGGTGAGCAGTTGAAGAAACTGTATGGGCGTGAAACTGAGCATTGATAAACTCGCCATTGGGACTAATATCTGTTGTGACATCTTTTTGAGTTTGCATGGTGGTTGACCACTTGAGTTCATCAAAATGCCCTGCAGGTAAATTAAAGTCATCAAAAAATCCAGTCATGGTTTTTCTAAGCTGTTCGACTCTTGTTCCATTAACTTTGAAGCGAACGGTATTTGATGATGGTGAGAGATCCCCATTTCGTCCGACAGAATGAACGACAGCTGCATAGGTCTTACCTGCCTCTAATGGTTGAACCTGAAGATTCCCATATTGAGTGAGTGCAAATCGATTAAGCTCTTCTCCATCAACCCCCCATCGGACATAAAATCCATGAACACTATTAGGGTAATTAATCAGTTGTACACCTTGCTTATGGGTTTGATCTAATCCCGCAATCACCACCTCTTGTCCCCAGCGGATGTAGGCTGATGTTTCATCTTCAAGCTTTACGGTGAGAACAGGAGTCGGTAATGACGTATTAAAAGGAACTCCCGCTTTAGGGGCTAAAAAAGCAGGTCCTATGTTAGACGATGGACCAGGAACAGGGTTCGGCGGTGGATTCCCACCCGTTGTCGTTCCACCAGTTGTTGTTCCACCAGTTGTTGTTCCGCCAGTTGTAGTTCCGCCAGTTGTAGTTCCACCAGTTGTAGTTCCACCAGTTGTTGTAGTTCCACCAGTTGTAGTTCCGCCTGTTGTTGCTGTTCCACCGGTTGTAGTTCCACCCGTAGTTGCTGTTCCACCGGTTGTATTAGGATTTGGAGGAGGATTTCCGCTTGAAATGGTATCTGTACTGCCTTTTTGATTTATGATGACAGGCCGGGGAGAACAAGAAAAAAACTGAAGCAAGAAAACCAAAAGAAACAAGTACTTGAACATGAAAATCCCCGCGTGTAAATTTTTTCACTTTAGTTTAAACCTTATCGGCTTTTTCCACCATAAAATTTAAATGGGGATCCCTGATTTGGCCCAGTCAAAAACACAGAATAACAAGCTACCCTACGGGTGGGATTGCCTCTATCTAGTTGCCGAAAGGAGATTTCTATTATCAAATATTAAAAAATTTACGAGGTACTTATGAAACTATTAGTCACTCTATTATCTTTGATTTCATTCTCAGTCTTTGCTCAATCATCAATTACTGTAAACGTTACTCTCTCACCCTCTGGTTCATTCCAAGCGACTTCAACCAAAGTCAAAGGCAATTTAAAAAAGAACGGGGACATGATTGAAGCAGATAAAATCCAAGTCATGATTGAATCCCTTAAAACAGGTATTGAACTTAGAGATGAGCATTTTGCGAAACACTTAAACTACGGTACTCATCCCAAAGCAGTCATCAGTGGGCTAAAGGCACAGAACGGAAAAGGCACAGCTCAATTGGAAGTTAATGGTGTCTCCAAACCAGTTAGCATTAATTACGAATTAAAAGATGGTCAAGTTAAAGCAAACTTCAAAGTGAAAGCTTCCGATTTCAAACTTGCTAAGGCTCAATACCTAGGTGTTGGAGTTGAGGATGATGTCGTCATTAACGTCGAAATGCCTTTAAAATAATGAAACTTCTTGGTTTAGTTTTCATTCTACTCATTGCTAGTTGCCAGGACTATAATTCGAATTCTGCGGACGAAAGTCGTTACGAGGAAATATCTTTTCCACCGGGGGCCTCAGCAGAATTACAAGCCTCTTACCGGATCATTAAAGATCGCTGTTTTGTTTGTCATAGTGAATGGTCATCATACAAAACAGATCAGCAGTGGGTAGATGCAGGACTTGTTGATTTTGGACAAGCATCTAATTCATCACTCATTTATCGATTGAAAAATTTCAGCCCTCCTGGAGATATGCCTACAGGAGCCTACCCTACAATGCCAAACTCAGAGTATCAAAAACTTTTAGATTGGGTTGGGCCCTAGGATAATTTCTCCATGAATAAATTTCTTTTTCTTTTTTTTATTATTTTACCTGGGCTCGCTTGGAGTTACCCAAACTATATAGGCCACAGCTACACATCCTGTTTGAATTGCCACTACAATCCGTTTGGCAATGGCCCAGTGAATGACTACGGAAGGGCCGTATCAGCGACTCTCATTTCTGCTCGCTGGTTGTACCCTAAGACTTGGACAGAAGAAGATCTAGCTGAGAAATCTGGGTTTCTTTTTCGTAAACCCAAACAAGATTGGTTCAGAACTCAAGTCAATTATCGCCGCTTTCGGCTGACGAGAAATCCTGGTGGAAAAAATCAAACTGAGTTGTGGATCACGATGCAAGCAGATGCGAGAGCAATCCTTAAATTTGGTGAAAATGATCGATTCATTGCTGTCTTCAATCATGGGTATGCTCCAGCTCCTATGAGTAAAGTCTCTGGTGTTCCCGATGAGGATACTTGGAGATCACGAGAGCATTATGTGGGCTACAAATTTACTCCCAAATTTGGAGTCTATGCGGGTCTTATGGATAAAGTTTATGGCGTTAGAGTTGTAGAGCACATTGCCTTTAGCCGCACCTTTCCTCAAGTCGCTCAAAATGATCAAACCCACGGTGTGATGGCCCATTTCCTGAATGAAAACTGGGAAGGTGGGGTTCACGGATTCGTCGGAAACTTAGCTCAAAAAGAAGATCTTCGCATGAAAGGTGGAAGCACCATGATCGAGCGCACAGTCGGAGGCATTCATCGACTGGGATTTAGTTATTTAAATAGTAGTAACCTATATAACTCGCTTCAAAGTTATGCTGTCCACGCCAGACTAAATCTCAAAGAAGGGTCTTCAGTTATTGCTGAAGTTGGACAAACTTCAAAAAATATAACAGCAACGAAAGAGAAAATTGATTCACGTTACGGCCTTCTTCAAACCTATTTGCGTCCAACTCGTGGAGTCTATGTTTTTAATAATATTGAGTACGCTAAAGCTGATTTAACCGATGACAACTATATTGTGAGATGGGGGCCAGGAGTCCAAATCTTCCCCGCTCAAAGGATAGAGTTTCGTGGGGACATTTATAATACAAGAGTGTTTGGGCCAGAAACTTCTGTTCCTGATAGCTGGACACTTCTCTTACAAACGCATTTGTGGCTATGAAAAAGATTCTTCTTTTATTTATATTGATTGGAACTTCATTTCTCTCATGGGGTAATGACACGAATATCGTGGTTGAAATAAAGAAAAATCAAAAGATTATCCAGACAAATTTTCTTAAAGAGGAAATCAAATTAAAAAAACTCATTAAGGAATCAGAGACTATCGATCCAGAGGAATTTCCAGTTGAATATAAAAAATTAAATTTTAAGATCTTTGCAAGCCTTTCCAAAATTCTCGTTAAAAGTAAAACGGCTGTTCCAGAGTCCTCCCCTCAAAGAAAACTTTTTTTAATCTATCGGGAGAAGCTATCAAACTTAGAGTATGAGGAGTCAAAGGTTGAAAAAGTTTATGATCTTATTCAAAATCATTTTAAAAACTTAGAAGATAAAAAATATATTGGAACATTTCGTTTGTTTGTTGATTATGTTAGTTGGCAATACAACGCAGTTCTAAAGGGGCCTCTTGGGGAATATGATCTCGTTGTAACCAACAAAGGAATTTGCCCTGGATTAAGTTACTCTCAAGAAAATAAATTTTTTACCTTTTTTGCAGACGCATGCTATCTCTTTACCTCTGGAGGAGTTAGTTCAGATCCAAGCCAAGTGACTTATATTCAGGATAATGTACTCGCCACAGGTATTAAAACATCAATAGGTTTAGGATATTTCGTCTCGAGTTCGCGGTCTGAGATTGGTCTTAAACTTCCCATTATCTATGCCATTCAAAATCTTGAAAATCCACCGGGCGGTTATGAAGTTCAAGAAGGAAATGATCTCTTAACAATGATAGGCGTTTACTCTCGCTGGCCTATTGGTTCTTACTTTTTTCAAACAGAATTTTCTAAATACCTTACCCAAGACCAATTGCTTTGGTCATTGGGGTTTGGGTATAAATTTTAGAAACTTTATTGATTTTTGAGAGCATTCTCTCTTGATATCCATTCAATCACAATTTCTCGGTAATAATCTCGTAACTGCTCCCAGCGCGTATTCATTTCAGTAGAACTATCTACTGCTGGAGTGGAAGCATCATAATCAATAGTTGTTTTGTCAAAACCAGGTTGCCCATTGGCAACGTAAGTTTTGGTTTGTCCCTCTAAAGGGATGAGACCATCCCGATCTCCAAGAACACTTGTTGCTGGTAAGCTTCCATCCGTAAATCCTAAGAGATCATAAACCGAGGGCCCACGTCTTTGAGTGTCAATAGATCCCCCTACTGGTTGAATCACGTCATAAGCTGAAAGGATGTTATCAGGATCACTAGAATTACCTTGTCGATAAATAAGTGGATTATGAACTTCTGGAATAAACCAGTTATAATTCACCACATTTAAATCAATGGTTCTTCTATTTAATTTTTTCAGCATACCAGATTTAGCGATTGCTAAATTTT
Source organism: Bacteriovoracaceae bacterium (assembly GCA_947441615.1). Lineage (GTDB taxonomy): Bacteria > Bdellovibrionota > Bacteriovoracia > Bacteriovoracales > Bacteriovoracaceae > Peredibacter. Next base: position 28,851 of record CANEUH010000028.1, read on the forward strand.
TTTGTGCCGCTGATAGAGCGATATATGAAGAATGGCCGGTAATTTCTTGGTAACTCCACGTTTTCATCGGTCCTGCGACAATTTTCGAGGCAATTCCATCACCGGCAACTATGAAATTTGATTGATAGTCAGAACCTAAATTATGCATTTTAAGATATCGAGGAGCAGCTCCTTCACGCTCGAATTTTTCAACAAACACAAACTTCGGATGATTTCCAGTTCCGTTAATCCCTCTTACAACAAGGGACTGATAAAAATTATCAAAATCTACTCGAGAAATAGCTTCTCGACAAAATTCTTCATCGTTAGTGAAGGTAGACATTTTGAAGTACGGATGGTTGGGACCATGGCAAGTGATACATTGATAGGCCTGAGGCTCCTGAGCATTATCACGAGGGCCTCCAGGAAATCTTGAGAAGAAATCATTGAGTTCAGAATTGAGCATCACGCGAGCATTTCTCAAAATAGGTTTCACGTTTCTCACAAAGAATTCTAGGTCATTACAACGCCTGTCCTCCGCAATCGCTGGCGGAGGGCCTTTAGGATAAAGCGTAGATAATGGATCTTGAGTGACACTCAGTTTTTCAAACTCGAACCCAATATCATCAGAATCTCCACCCACAAGTGATACAAGTGGAGCGTAGGTTAATACCTTGTTATCACCTACCACCGCTTCGAAATTTTTATAAGTGGCATCAGGGAAGTTCCAGACTCCATTGATGAGTACTTTGATACTCTTAACATGGATATTGAAGTCACGTGATGATGTTATAAATCTTGGGTTTCTAAAGACATAGTTTTGGTTACTGAATTCTTTTTTGACTTCAATTTCAAAGAAAGCGGTCTTACCTTCCGTTAAGCCAAGTAACGTTGTGAGATCGTAACGCAAAATTCTTCTTTTATAGTCCGCGATATGTTTTTCATCCACTGCTTTTCGGTCCGGCTGAAACTCGAGTCTCGATGCAGGGACTAAAGGATTAGTCACTTTGTTTAATCCAACCACATCCAATTTCATGGATTCCGTTAATCCAATCACATCTAGCGTATAATCACCGGGTGTTAATTGAAAATAAACACGGTTATCAGGAAGAACTTTCGGTTGCATATTATTTTCTAATAAAAGATTTCCTCTTTGATCTAAGACGGCCAACTCATTTTGCCTTCCTGGAGATGTCCACTCCCATGCGTCGGGAGATGTTCCAATAATCCAACTATAACAAGATGGTGCCCCAGGATTCGCAGTCGATCCCGTTGAGAAAGGTATGGAGGTTCCATTGGAATTCAGTAAACTAAAATTAATTCTTGTTTGCGCTCCCCCTCCAACATTTTTGAGTTTTGCCCAAACGTTATATTTTCCCTCTTCAGTGACTTTAAAAGTATATTTTGCTCTACCAGGTAATCTTTCGTTTCGTGTAAGACTCTTGAACGCATTAAGACCATTTGCTTGGGCAGCTTGGTCGTTTGCTAACTTCCAGGCATTTATTGAGCCAATGAGAGCAGATGTAATAGCAGCACAATCATTACCATTATTTTGTGTACAATTATGGGCCAGCATTCCCGTTCTAGGAAACCTAAAACTTCTGTTTGGTTCATTGAAATTAATATATTGCTTAACGGCTTGATAGCTATTCGCAGGAGAACCAGAAGCAAATTGAGGCACACCCAATTGAGGACTTGAGGCCCCATGGCAACTCACACAATTCGCTCCCCTGAGAACATTATAAGTCGTCGCCGTAAAATTATTGATTTGCTCAGAAACTCCTACATTAGAGCTTGGGGACACATAGAGAAAATTCGGATTCTCTTCCGTCCGATTGAGATCATTAAGAAAAATTTGAACTGTTGCAGTTTGATTATACGTTTCGATATCACTGAATGCAGTAGGATTGTTTGAAGTATAGAGACTAGTTACACTCCGATTAGAGACTGCTGGATCATTGAGTGTGACGTGAGCATAGAGATCAATCAAATGAAAAAATCGTGGGTCTCCATTTGAGCAACTTGCTGCTGGAGCTGAAACGAATTGACTTCCAGAAAGCTGGTAACAATCAAGAGCAGAACTTTGAGTTAAAACAGGACCAGAGGGAGCGACGGTAAAGCGTAAATCACTCGCAGCACAGTTTGGGATGGCAGGTGGGCACTGAAAAGTCACTGAAACGTCTCGACTCATCATCGCCAAAACATTGTTACTTAAAAATTTTCCGTAGTCATTTTTTGCGACAGCTCTCGGATTTGTTCCAGAATAGAAAACATCTGTTGTAAAATCTTTAAGGTCTCTATAAAAAGAAAACTGCTTCAGAGGAGAAAAATCAGGAGTAGAAAGATGATCTTTAATAGAGCCTGTGCTCTCATTAAATAATTGCTGAAAGACAGTGTGTAAATTCTTTCCCGGTCTAAAATTACCAGCGTTATCAAATACTGTTCCATGAGTGACAAATTTTGGTAAAACAAAAACATTGGGTCGTCTCAAGAAGGGATTTCCAGTAAGGCTTCCAAGCTTTTGACCAACAACCCGAGGAACAGTTTCAGGGTATCCATCAGTAAGAAGGACAGAACTTAAGTTCGTGAAGTCTCTTGAAACCAGCATTTGAGCATATTCAAGTCTCTTGTCGGGTCGAATCACATTATATTGGAGAGATGCTATTTTTGGAGCATATCCATCATTTACGATGTTACTTCCACTTAAAATGGTCTCTGAAGGGTTATGAACTTTGTCTTGACTAATCCTAAGTGCTCTCGTGGCTGGATTATTAATGTCAACGGCGTCATCAAACTCATTACAAGTGGTAAGTCGATTCGTTGAAAATGAACGAATGACGTTTCTAGGGTTTGGTTCAATAGGAAGAAAATGTAAAAATTTTCCTTCACTCGCTAACGAATCCTGAGCTTCACCAAAGCGACCTTGAATAATCTCATTCTCCCAGAGACTTTGCTCAGCCTGAAGAAGAAGGGTGCCGTGTTCTGTTTGGGCCATGTTCAGTGTATTGGGATAGGTCTTCGATTCAGTTTTGATGGAGCCGCTGGCACTGCAATTCACTCCTGAACCTGCCGCCCATTTTCTAATTTCCGCCAACAACGCCTGTGAGTCTGCTGCACAATCCTGAGTCCAACAGTTATGAGATTCGTCTTTCACTTTTAAGACAACTCTTGATGTCTCAGGACGACAGAGATCAACTTTTCTAGACATAGTAATGGCATCGAATGCTGCAACGGCATCACTTTTTGCAAAAGAAGGTGACTGATGCGTATGACAACTTACGCATGTTTTTGCTCTTACAAATGGATGGAGAGAGGTTTTAAAGGCCTCAATAGATTTTTCTCGATTATAAACAACGACAGCACCGCCACCACTATCTTTAGACTGGAAAACGAGACTCGTTTTCTGACCACTTGGGACACAAGCAGCGACAAATAAAATAAAGATCAAATAAGTTCCTAATTTTTTCACGCAAACGTCCTTCTTCAATCATTAGGCAACAAGAGATTTGAATCGGATGAGATTTCTCCAATCTGCTGGAATATCTCCAAAGCGACATCGAAATTGTTCAGCCGCAACATTCATAACCTGTTCGTCATCAGTACTGTTCACCATGGTTGCCATATAATTTAAAATGATCGCTCTCCATAATTGGCTCACGTTATTACTTAAGCTGTGAGCATCTAAGACATTACCCCCACCAGCTCTAAAGTATCCAATTTGTCTGGTTGAGTTCGCTCCACCTTGCTTTTGAAGAAGAAAATTTGAGTACTCATCATTTCCACCCACCATTTGTCGCTGTCTATTGGGATGAAAAACCATCATAAGAGCTGCACTTCTTGTTCCGTCATCTGATCTCCAGACTGTTCGGCTTTGAAGATTAGGATCAACTTGACCAGCAGCATCTCCAATAACAGCTCCATCAGTGAAAACATGAATAAAGCAAGGAACATTTCTAGCGGCAGCAATTCTGAAGGCCCAGCCGATATAGCGACCAATTTCTCGGTCTTTATTGTGTCCGCTCATCGCTGTTCCGTCGTGATAATCGCCACCTCCGACTGAAATCGTCGCGGCCCCAACGACTCTTTTAGTGAGAAGGTTAATAATGTTCGCAGACTGCTGTTCGTTTTGAGTTAATGTTGCGAGTGTTTTTCCATAGGTCGCCTCTATTGTGGCACGAGCGGAATCGGTGCTGGTTGTAGGATTAAGTTCAGCAGGTGAAAATCGATTAAAAACTGAGTCGACTCCGTTGAGTCTTTGTTCATACTTATTAATTTCTTGGGCCAGAGCTTGTGATCGAGAGGATATTGAGCCTCGGTGAGAAGATCCGGCCCGAGCGAGGAGTTGCATGAATTTTTGCATCCTATCTTTACCACCAGCTCCCGTCGCATTTAAAAAATTCGTTCCCATGATGTTGTTACCAATGCTCAATAATCCTGAAGATGCGTTAAAATTTGTAAGCTGAGAGGGCTTTTTTGTTAAATCGATTTGGTCTGGGGGAGCGACTGAATTCCCTCCGGAAATAGAATTTGCTGTACCAACAAGCTGAACGAGATCACCCTTCGCTCCAGCTTTATGGGCCATGAAAGCCGTATTAATCGGATTCGTTTGAGTGTCATCATTGGTGACAGCACCAATAATTACTCCATCAACATAGTTTCTGAGATCCTTCGTTTCTCCATCTCTAGGTGCCAGCACCTCATTCATTCCCTCAAAAATGCCTGAGGTAGAATGAAACTTTAATCCCATTTCAGTTTTAATCATTCCAGAGCGACCTGGATGGAATTCATCCGAAATACCTAGTTTTCTGTAATCAGAAAAATTACTACCAACTTCTCCCTGAAATCCAGAAGCCGCTAATCCCATGATGGCATTTCCACCAGCAATGTTCATTCCTCCCGCACAATCAATACACAAGAAAGGGACATTCCCATTATAAAAAGCCCCAGTCGTAGCACAATTTGCTTGGGCCCACGCCTTGTTGGACATCAAAGCCATGGCGGTAGAGCCAAAGGCGAGAGTGCTCATTCCCATGAGACCACTGGCCAAAAAGTCTCGTCTCGTCACTGGCTTTTTATGATCATCATAAAGATGTGGTTTCGAGGTTTCATTGTTTTCTTCTAAGTTTAATTTCTTTTTCATGCAATTAGTCCTATTACTCAATCATCGTAATGTGTGTTGAAGCTAATATTGTCACACAGGCCATAATTGAGAGATTCTTATTCATATCGTTTGCAGAAAGTGACATTGAGGGAATAATTTTTCCATTTTGCCCATCATTATTCGCTAAAACATTATCGACTTCAGTTACAAGTGAATCAAAGACTGGATTGGGGCTTACGACATCGTAATCTAAAAAAGTAGAGAGAAGATGGTTTTTCATATTGGTTGCATTGGTAAAACTCGTTTTCGCTAGGTAGTCATTCAGATAAAGACCGCAATAAAAATCAGCAAGTCTCGTTTTCGAAACAAGATTAAATGAAGTCATTGCATCTATATCGGTATCTGCAGGTAGGGACCCCTTAATCTCCTCGAAAAGCGTTGAGGCGCGTGATGAATTGATTCCCGTTAACTTTGAGAGCGTCATATTATATTGGTTGTAAGACATAACTTTCGTTAAGCGAGGCTCCATCGACGGTGGTGGATTACTTCCCCCTCCTCCCGTTCCGCCTGTTGCTTGCGAAGAGGAGACACCAGACTCTTTCATAGATGGATTACAAGAAACAAGGATCATTAATGGTAAAAGGACTATCCATGGTTTCATATTAGTCCTCCAAACACTCTATGGCAGCGTTTATAAAAAGTGACTTCATATTAAAATTAGAATTCTTATAAGCAGCCGTGAGGCGAGTGATTCTCGCGATATCCTCGTTAGCACTAGCCTTTTTCATACAGACTTTTTCATAGGCTTGTTTTGCCATACAGGAATGAAACGCCTCTGTATCCGCGAGCATTCTTCCAAAACTCGTAGCCCCAATTCCCTCTGTCACATCCCGACTCCAACCAAGGGCGGCGTTTTGTCCCACTCTCCAATAATTGATCCAGCTATCATTTCCGGTAACATAGCCAGCAGAGAAAAGAGCATTGTGATTCATTTTTGTAACGACATTTCCCGGAGTGTAAGTCACTTTGCCGTTTAAATAATCATAGTAAGCAAACGCTCCGGCCATGGCATCCATTCCGGCGTGACAACCTACACATCTATTTTTATAAAGAGTTGAAGATCCACCTGGAGAACGGTCGACGTCTCTTCTATTTCGATTATCTTCAATTGTTGTATCATTTATTTCTTCCATATCTTTACATAGAAAGTGCTCTATCGCATAAGCAACAGGGGCCCTATTCGTACCAGCAAAAAAGTAAGCTGAACCGTAGGCCCTAGAACTCATTAAACCAGCAATGGCTGCAATTGACGTATGAAGTTTTGATGCTTGGCTTTGAGAAACTAATAATTTAGAGTCTGATAAATCAAGACCTTGTTCAGAAATACTTTCATAATGGCGATTGGTTGTTGCAACGAGATTCGTTTCTATGATGAGATCTTTATGGGGAACATAGAGAGCATCTATATCCCTTGCTGCCACTAATTGAACTTGAGTGAACTTTGTTCTCTGGCAAGCTTTAACTGCAGAACCAGGAACAGTATAAATGATTTTAAATTGGCCAGCTGTTAAACCGAGACCAGAACATAAAGTACTTGGCGTCACTCCAGCGATGACTGGATAAACTGTATCAAAATACCACAGCTGACCACCCTTGAAAGTCACTCCAGTCGCCTTGTACATAACATCTTGATACAAAATTGTATTAAAAGGCCTCTCATCTCTAATCATCCCAATGATTGTTGCCGTACCATCGTTTAGAGGAGCGAGAGTCGTTTTTTGCTTATTGAATTTCGGAGTGGCCCAGTCTTTAATCGTCACACTATAAAAGGCTCCACCATTATTTATAGGTGGAAGTTGATCAATAATATCCCTAGCTGCTTGCGCCTTTTGACCAGCTTGAATTTTCGGCTCTAAGAAATTCAATTCGGCTGCTGATGGTTGAGTTCCAGTTAGGCTGACGTAGAGTTTTTTTGCGAGGTCTCTGGAAGTATGCTGAAGTGCTTGAGCTTCAAGATTAGAGAAACTGAAGACCAACAAAAAAAATAAAATGAGACTCATATCACTAACCTTTGAGAGTTTTCTTGACCCATAAAAAATATAAGCCCATGGGTCAAATCCATCCTGGGAATTCCTTAAAAAATCTATAAGTCGTTGGTTTATCGGCAGAAGAGGTTGAAAAACTTTATGGCGAGAGCCAATTTAAATACTCAATATGAGTTGATAAATGCTATTTCGAAGACATAGAACAATATGAGTGTTTGAATATAAATAAATTCCGTCTTATGATTTTTCTCTCAAAGCTTAAAACTATGAAATATCTTATTTTTATACTGACTCTCACCCTCCTCAACAGAACGGCAAATTCCGAAAGTACGATTATTGAACATAATCTATCCTCTCAATGCTCAAAAGGGGATCTCCTTAGTTGCGAATCTCTCGCCGTCCTCTTTCTAAAAAATGAGCGCTGGGAGTATGCCCAGCAACTTGGGGAGGCCATCTGTAAAAAAAATATTCCCGTTGGCTGTACGATTAAAGGTTTGTCTCTTCTCAAAAATAAAAATGTATCTGAGGGAACAAAGCTTTTAAACCTCGCCTGCGATCAGTTTGAACCATACTCCTGTAGGTCTTTAGGTAGACTTATAAAGGCCTCAGGAGATAAAACTCTCTCTCACGTCTATTTTCGAAAGGCCTGTCATTTTGGTCTTAAAGAAATTTGTCAGGACCTTGAGAGAAATAAAAAAATTCTAAGTGATTCTGGACATCAATTTTTAAAGAAATTATCTGAAGATTGCTATGATACAAAATTTTCTGCTTGTAAGGACCGACTTCAGTCTTTAAATCAATGTGAGAAAATATTAAATAAAGAAGACTGCCTCTTCATTCCAGGACTTTTAACCATCTTTTTCAGGGCCAAACTTATTCAAGCAGAAGCAAAGGGACTACTCACGCAAATAGTATTAGGTCAAAAAAAATTAAAGGAAGATAAAAAGTTCAATGGATACTTGTTTGAACTTTCTACGGTTTTAAAAAATTTTAAAACCCGAGAGAACTATTATTATGTCTTTGGTTTTAACAAGTTATGCTCTGGGAAAGCGAAGGCAACCTCAATTGAGCTCTATCCAAAAGCTTATTTAAAAATGAATTCAAAATCCCTGAACTCGATAAAAAAAGAATTTAATAAAGGAAAAAAACAAGACTGCTATGATCCACGCTGGGGCTTTGAGGCCTATGCTATGGCCAGTCTTGATCCCTTACATCCAGAGCATCTTGATATTTGGAAAATCAATCAGGATGGAAACCTCATTCAAATTAACGATGGCACTCCTATTCAAAAATAGAATTAACCTTTAGTAGAACTGAGAATTTTCTTTCTTTCAATTAGGGTGAAATGCTCTATGGCATATCTCAACATAGTCCGAGGCATTTTACTTCCATGTTCATGAATAAACATTCTTAAGGACTTTTTATTTTTCTTACCCGCCTCTCTTAACATCCATCCAGCCGCCTTGTGCATGAGATCCTCTTTGTCATTTAGTATTTTCTTGGCGTAATTAAAAGTTAAATCAAGTTTTCCCTTTTTGATAAAAGCATGAGTTGCAACGATGGCCTTTCTTCGATCCCAATGCCTTTTAGAGTCTATTAATTTGTTCATGTGATTAAGAGAATTATTCTCCAAAGAAAAATCTCCTAATATAGATGCAGCTGATGTATCGACAAGGTCCCAGTTGTTAATTCTGTTTTTCATTTTGAGATAAAAGCGAAAAATCTTTTCTCTCGTCGAAAAATCCGAAGCCTTAAACTTATCGACTAGAATAATCACTGCCAGATGCCTTTCCTCATGGATGGGAGACAATAAAAGTTGATTGAGGACATCAAATGAAACTGACATCGAGGATTTGGCAATTCTTCGAATTTCAGGAGTTGTTACTCCAATAAATACATCCGTAGCCGAATATTGCCCAGGCGCCGTTTTAAAAAATCTTTTCGCTTTTTTTGCTTTCTCAAGTGATGAGTATTTTCTTAATTCATTTTTAAGACTTTGATATTTCATGAAAACACCTCAAATCTGACCAAAACCATCTGTTTTATTTTTTTCGACAATTTTCGATAAGAACTAAAGGAGTACTTACCATGAAATTACTTTTAATTGTTTTCGTTCTTGTAAATTTTTCTTCCGTTTGGGCATGGAATGGTAAGGAGGCCTGGACACATTCACCGATGAAGTCGAAAGTTGAATTGTTAAATAGCTATCAAACATTTTTCTCAGAGCTAGAAAAAAATGAATCCTTCGATGAGTTTCAACACAAAAGTAGTAAATTCATTCAATTGCTTTTTAGTGAGGCCTGGGCGTCTTCTCTAAATATGGATTGTCTTTATGCAGGATGGCCAAGTAAGCGGATTCAAAATAAATGCTCCTCACCACTTAAGCATAATCCTGATTACAAGAAAGGCAGCTGCCAAGAGGGACAAATTCAGTGTCAACCACTTCTCTTTGGAAAAAATAATTGTGTACCGATATCTTCGGCTGAGCAAAGGTCTCTTGCAACGTCAAATTGTCAGAAAAATTTTCAAAATAAGAAAAAATCTTCCGAGGGCCTCATACGAGAGATTAGAGCTGACGGGAAAGAAAAAGAGCTTTTTGAGCTTATGGATTTTGGCGACAAAATATGTCGCGAGTCTAGGCAGAAAGAAACTCCAATGTGCGGTCGACTCTTGGCCTCAATAACTAAAATGAGACACTTTAAACCGGATCCATTAATTTCTGCCGCCTCAGGAGAAAGTTCTAAAATGAGAGGACCTGCTGTAACTTCAGTCGGAAGATCATTTTCTCAAAATCATACTGATCAGGATCTTATTGAGACGGTAAAGAATGTTGGAAAAATTTCACAAGGCATCAACCAAAGACCAGATTGTGAAGTCGAACCAAATGGAACACCCTTTGATAGAGAGGTTCCTCGTGAAATTATTTTTGATTACGTAACCTCTAAGACTGGTAGCGATCCCTCATGGGAAGATAATTTTATTAAAGATAAAACTGAAAAAGATCTCAGATACAAAGGTTTTACCATTACAAACGCTGGCCCCAATACCATCGCCGGTGAACCGATTGATCCGAGGGAAAAAGTAGTCAGGGAATGGTCTTTTGTATCAGAAGATAATTCAAAAAGAGAAACTTATCTTTGGATCACAGATGATTCTGGCTCTGGGTACTTATCTGGTCTCATGGAATCAGTCATCCTTATTATCCCAAGAAAAATGAAACCATCAGTGACTGCTGTTAACGATGAAGTTCATGTCACTCTCACGACTGGTGAAAAAGTTATTTATTATAAAACTTCTAAAATGATTAAAGCTGGGGTTTTAGTCGAGGGAAAAGTTGACGTGAATCCAAATAGATTTGAAAGGAAATTTGCACCCGTAAAATACAGTGGTACAGGTATTAGTATCAGAGTCGACAAGCGTGGAGAGGACCCTCGCCTGATTGGTGGTAATGCAGTTATTACTCAACATGGGAAATCTTGCCAGGTACCGGCCAAAGAGCTCTGGGACACAAAAGCTGATTTTAAATACCAGGACGACAAAAGACTTTTAGATTTTTTAAACACTAAGTGTGCTAAGAAATTTAACCTCTAACTCTTTATGAAGGCTAAACTCAAGAGTCTATTTACTCCTCAAGAGATCTCCCCATTTATGAAAATGGGAAATTTAATTAACATTGTTTCCTTTATTATTCTTTTTGGTTTTCTTATCATGGGTGCAGTTCAACACACACTCGCAACATTTGTACATGTAGCTCCTCACTATAGTCTTTTTAAAATTTGGCCTGTAAAAATGAGGTCTATGCACAAAATTCAGAGAGAATCTCAGTCGACGGATTTTTTTTAGGCCATAAAACTGTCGTTAAGCTTACTTTCCCAATCGAAAAGTAAGTCCTATAATACTAGCATGTATAGCTTATTACTTTTTTTGATTTCAATCGCTGCAGGAACTTTGGGAACTCTACTGGGACTAGGTGGAGGGATTATCGTTGTTCCCGCCCTGACACTTCTTTTTAACGTTGATATCAGATATGCTGTTGCCGCGAGCTTAATTTCGATCATCGCAACATCATCAAGTGGAGCAGCGATTTTTTTAAAAGAGAAGCTAACAAATATTAGAATTGCGACTGTACTAGAATTAGGAACCGTTGCAGGGGCATTAACTGGTTTTTTCATTTCAACTCAATTAAATACAAAAGGACTCTTCCTTATTTTTGGATTTTTTTTGCTCCTTTGCACAGTCCTGATGTTCAAAAGAAGAGAAGATCATATTTCTAATTCCGATCATCCGTGGTCGAAGAAATTAAAGCTCGCCGGAAGTTTCGTGAAAGAAAATAAAGAATTATCCACTTATCATGTGGAAAATCTTCCCGTCGGACTTATCAGTATGTATTTTGCCGGTATTTTATCTGCCTTACTTGGGATAGGGAGTGGGATATTTAAAGTTATCGCCATGGATGGGGCGATGAAATTACCCATGAAAGTTTCTTCAGCTACCTCTAATTTCATGATTGGTGTTACCGCTGCCGCAAGTGCTGGGGCCTACTTTCTTAGGGGTGATATTCGCCCTGAAATTGCCTCACCTGTAGCCCTTGGAATAATTATTGGCTCTTGGATGGGGTCAAAAATCATGATGAAGTTACCGACGTCACAGATTAGAAAAATTTTTGTCCTTGTTCTCTTTATCGTTTCAATTCAAATGATTATGAAAGGACTAAAAACATGACTCAGATTAAATCTACTGAATTAAAGATTTCTAAGTTTTTAAGCTATAGTGTTTTCATTTTTGGAGCATTGATTTTCTGTGGATGGGTTTTCAAAATTAGGATGACTGGAAATCCTTTTTTTAATTTTGAAATATATGATCGCATTCCTTTAAAAGATTTACTTATTTTTCATTTTGAAAAAAAAGATTGGGCCCAACTGATCTCCTACTTAGGTCTATTTCTACTCATCTCTGTTCCTTTTATAAGAGTCTTAATGATGATGTTCCTTTATTTAAAAACGAAGGAGTTCATACTGGCCTTCATTTCAACTTCTGTTTTTATTGGTCTCTCTCTTGGCCTCGCTTTAGGTATCCAACTTTAACAGTCTTCTATTCATTCTTTTCCTAATCATTTTTCCTCCATTTATCGGAAAATCTAACCCCCTTCCCCTGCCCCTACAATCCAGTGATACAATGCATACATGGAGGCGGCATGAAATTTATCTGCTTTTTGTGTTTGTTTGTCCTCTGGGGATGTTCCTCATTTAACCGCTACACCTTAGACCCAGACGTCGCTTATGATTCCATGTCATTTGGAAGAATTCACGTCTATGCAAAAAAAGTTATTCACCATGAAGATGTTTGTTTTGAAATAAAACTCCACATGAAAAATGTTGAACAAAAAGAAATACTACCGTCAAATTGGACGGTCGCATGGACTGATCAATCGTCCCATTACCATCTTCTTAGACTTAACCAAAGAGACCCAGCCTCGGTTCCCACAGTTAAAAAAACTTATCGTTTTTTTAAAAGACAAAAAGAATGGTCAAACGAGTTTACTACGTGCGCACCGAAGGCAAAATTAGTTGATGTAGATTCACTTATTCTAAATCCCAAATCTCTTTCGTTCACGAATGTAGGCAACCTGACTTTAAAATGGAACTAGAACAGAAAAAGACTCATTCCATTCCCTTGGGATATATCCTTTGGCTCTTTGGTTTTACTGGAGCTCATCGATTTTATTATGGCAAAACGTTTACCGGCATTTTATATTTTTTTACTCTGGGTCTCTTGGGAGTTGGTTGGTTAATTGACTTTTTTTTAATTCCTGAAATGGAAAGAGAAGCTGAACTCAAATACACTCACGGTAAATATAATTACAATATTTCCTGGATCCTACTCACTTTCTTTGGAATCTTTGGCATTCACCGCTTTTATTTAAGAAAATGGATTACTGGAACAATTTGGCTTCTTACAGGTGGCTTTTTTCTATTGGGCTACCTCTATGATTTTTTAAACCTAAATGAAATCGTTTCAGAGAGAAATATTTTGGATTAGAAAGAAACTCCAAAAGGAGTCTCTTTCTAATGACCCGTCTTTAATTTTCTTCTATTACTGACAATCGAGAGAACAACAGAAGTTGTAAGAACAACAAAAATCACTGCCATGGTAACCGCAACAGGCATATGATACCAATGCATGATCAGCATCTTCACACCGATAAACATCAAAATGATCGCAAGACCATATTTTAGGTAATGAAACATATCTGCAAATCCCTTGAGTGCAAAATAAAGTGAACGCAAACCAAGGATGGCAAAAACGTTTGAGGTAAAGACAAGGAATGGATCGTTTGTAATACCTATAATGGCCGGAATTGAATCAATCGCGAAGACGAGATCCGAAAATTCAACAAAAATCAGAGTGATGAATAATGGAGTGATCATCCAAACTCCGTTGGTCTTGACAAAAAATTTATCGTCGTGAAAGTGCGGGGTAGTTGGGAATATTTTCTTAGTCCAAGTAATGACCCAACTTTTCTCTAAGTCATGCTCTTCACTTTGAGGCTTAAGCATTTTAATTCCAGAGAATACAAGGAAGGCACCAAAAATATAAATGACCCATGTGAATTTCGCGAGGATAGCGATACCTGCCCAAATAAAAAATGCCCGCATCACAAGGGCACCGAGGATACCGTAGAACAAAACTTTATGCTGATATTGATTGGGAATTTTAAAGAAACTAAAAATAAGCAAAAAGACAAAGAGGTTATCCACAGACAGAGATTTTTCAATTACATAACCAGTCAGGAATAACATAAAGTCGTCCTGTCCTCTCCAGTAGAGAATGATTACGTTAAAGGCCATCGCCATCGCAATCCAGATTAAAGACCAGATAATTGATTCTTTAAACCCAACGGCGTGAGATTTTTTATGAAAAACGCCAAGATCGAGTAGGAGAACAACTAAGATAAAAGCGACAAATCCAATCCAGACGGCCAATGAAGTTTCATGATGCATATTATTTTCCTCAATACTTAGTTTCTGATATTCTAGTACTCAATTATGAGTCTTGTCATGAAAATAGGTATATATGTTTTTTCAATTGAAACCATCGGAATTATAAATGAAAGGCCGCCTCATTACCGCACTCGAAGCAGTAAGATCATTGCCTGAAATAACCTTAGGAAAAATCGTTGAGCAGGTTGAAGGTGAAGCCCTTCTGATCCTTTGTTTGATTTCAATTTTACCCTTCATGCAACCCATTCCAATACCGGGACTTTCTAGCATATTAGGACTTATTGTACTGCTTCAAGGGTTAGGGTTGATGATTTGGCAAAAACCTTTACTGACCCAAAAAATGAAAAACGTCGTTATAAGTCATGACCGATTTGAAACGATCTATTTTGCGGCCTTAAAATTTTCATCTTTTACGTCAAAACTTTCAGCTTTTAAGCATCCCATAACAAATTCCCGCTTTTCCCATTTCTTATGTGGGTTAGCGATTGTTATCTCAGCGGCATTCCTTTCTCTTCCATTACCTATCCCTCTTTCAAATCTCATCCCAGCACTCAGCATCTTTCTCATCTGCGTGGGTTTATTAGAAGAGGACGTTATTCTTATTCTTATTGGTCAAGGAATAACCCTCACCATTATTTGGATGACGTTATTTTCTTACCACATCATTAAAGAACAATTTCAAAACTGGATTTAGCGAATATCGTCTAAAGAACAGCCTGTATTTCCTGTAAGAGAAATAGACTCCGGCTTTATTTCAACTTTCTTCTTCGCCTTATCATCACAGTCTTCAGTTTCTTTTTTAATTTTTTTCAACTTGTCGTTAACCATCTTGTCATTTTTAACGACTTCCTCAATTTTAGAAACTGGAAGAGTCTTTTGTTGGGCCTTAGGACCAGCATAAGTGAAAAAGGAAATCAGACATAAAATAATAAAGAGTTTCATCTTTACTCCCGGCTATAATTAAACATTTTAATTTTCATGAAGTACTTATACCACGTTCGTGGAATGGCACCCAAAATTCGAACGAGGCTTGAGAAGAAAAATGGGAAAGCATAGACCATTTTTTTCTTTTCAATAGCGTTAACTATTAATTCAGCAGCTCTTGGAGCTTTCACTAAAAATGGCATGGAGTGATTATTTCTTGCAGTCAATGGCGTTTCTACAAACCCTGGGCAAATCGCAGTCACATGGATGTTAAATTGCTTAAGATCCAAGTGAAGGGACTCACAGAATTTTA
Organism: Bacteriovoracaceae bacterium; assembly: GCA_947441615.1. Taxonomy (GTDB): domain Bacteria; phylum Bdellovibrionota; class Bacteriovoracia; order Bacteriovoracales; family Bacteriovoracaceae; genus Peredibacter. The sequence goes on from CANEUH010000028.1 coordinate 44,214, forward strand.
AAACAGCAGCTTTCGTAGCACTGTAGGCCGAGACTCCAGGTAGCCCTAAGTAGCCAGCTATCGAGGAAATCGCAACGACCTGACCACTCCCCTTAGGGATCATGATGTCTAAAGCGGCTTCAAAGGCATACATAACCCCCAAAAGATTGATGTGAACCATATGGTAGCTTTGCTCAAAATCTGGAACCTTGGTTTTAAACTTGTAACCGATCCCGGCGTTTGCGATTAATAAATCTAGCCCTTCGTTATTTGAAAAACTCTTAATCGCACTTTTAAGTTCTTCCCTATTGGCGACGTCGACTTTATAAAAAGCCACGTTTTTAAATTCTGGACGGAAGCTTTCTTTAAACTTACTCTCATCTCTTCCACAGACACCGACTTTCCACCCTTTTAGGGCATAAAGCTTTGCTAGCTCCATCCCAATGCCGGTCGTCCCACCAGTTATGAATACAGACTTCATCCAACTTCCCTTTTTAATGATCCAGAGATTCTACCATAGGATAAGGAGGTCCCGCCATTTAATGGCGCATGGTGCAATGCTTATTTTTTGGATTAATTCTTGACGGGAAACAAGCACCTCTTTATATTTGATGAACTTGCACTCCGGGGGAGTAGTTAAGTTGGTTATAACGTCTGCCTGTCACGCAGAAGGCCGCGGGTTCGAGTCCCGTCTCTCCCGCCACTTTTTTTCTACTCGATTCCAGACAAAAGCAAAATCTCTAACAATCAGAACTACTTAAAAACACAGACAAGAGTCAAACAATCGCAGCTCTATTATTTCGTGAAATGTCGGGAAATTTCATGAGTATGCTTCCATTTTGCTACCAATTTGCTACCAGCGATTAGAGCAAAACCCAGTCGAACACCATTCATAACTTCGCCTATAAATTGTCATTTGAACCAAACAAACAAAAGTGAGGTTTAAGATGGAAAAATTAGTTTCAGCAATTTCTGACTTTATTCATGCGGTGATTGTTACGAGCTTACTTGGCTCGGGGATTTGTTTATTAGCAGGAGAGGTACGTTTAGCTGCACTCAAGAAAGCATCGAAAGGTTCAACGAAACTATCTGGCTTCACGCAAAGAATGACTAGAATGACGAATTAAGCAGCTCTTTTTATAGTAAAGGAAATGCCTAAAGCTAAAGCAACTTTGGTCAAAAAATCAAAGCTTACTTCGCTAATTAGCCCAGATTCCATTCTCGCAATGGCCGGTTGTTTAGTATCTAAAAGCTTGGCCAGAGCTGCTTGAGAAAGGCCTTGTTCCATTCTAGCTTTTACGAGCTTAGTGATAAGTTTTTTCTTTTGCTTAATCAACTCCATGTCAAGAGCAGTTAGGCCAAGGAACGAACCGAATTCATCACTGGTTTTAAACTTTTTATTTTTCATGACTCAATACTCCTGATTCTATTTTGTAATAAGTCGATGGTCTTTTTATCAATAGCTTGCTTCTTCTTTGATTTAGCGTGAACTATGTAAATAGCGTCCTTAACTTTGATATAATAAAAAACTCGATATTCACCAGCTTTTCCAGAAAGCCTTAATTCATGCAATCCTCGCACTATAGAAGGCAGAGGTCTTGAAATCGGCATCCCTAGTGACTTCCCCTGGGATAGTTCATCAAAGAGAGAATAAATGTCCTGCATGAGCTCTTTTGGCCCATCCTTCAATTCCTTCTCAGCTTGTTTTAGGACCACTATCTCCATAAAGCCATCATAACGGATTCGTTATGATGCGTCAAGTGCGAAGTAGGGTCAAGAATTGGCAGTCTTATGCATCGAAACTTGTCGATTAATACCCAGAAAATTGAAAGGCCAAGGTTTTGATCCTCAGCCTCATTTTATGGCATTTTTGGTCTGTAAATGTATTCAGTGCTCGAGTAGTAAACTAGTTAGAATTACTTGATTTCGCAGTTTATTGATAAACGAGGACCATTCGGAATATGGAGGTCAGTAAAGTTCTCAGGATGGTCAGAAGTTGGAACTCTTGCTGTCGTACCTAAAATGTAGCTTCCTTCTTTTTCAATTCGAATATAAAAAGTTGTTAAGCCCTTGTCCCAGTCTACGCTATAAAAATACCCGTTATAACTTCCAGAGTATAATATGTTATTCTCATTTGAGCTTATTAAATCCAATTCTGTCTTTACTAAATTACTCCCAGATTCCTGATACCAACCTTCACAGATGACATTTGAGGCAAGAACGGAAGAAGAAATTAAAAGGACAAGAATCAGCATTAGTGTTTTCATAAAGAAAAAATACAATGTGATCATTAGGTTGTAAATAAACTTAATGCTTTCGATCACGTTATTGGATCGTTTTTCTTCGTTTTAATGTTCTTAGGTTCTAAATCCGTGAATTGAAACGCTATCCTTCATGAACAGCGATATTTGCATCATAAAGCCTCAGCATTTGTGGCCGAGGCTTGGATCGATCACTAGTTTTCTAAGTTCGTTTTGAAAAAATTTCATGCCCCCTATGAAACCATCCAAAACCACTTTACCATTGAGTTATTAACAATAACCATCTTGATAGTGTCCCATTTCATGTGGAATGAACCATCTTGACATTCAAATCAATATTCCCACTAATTTTCATTTTCTCCTGCCAATACTTATCCCAGCCCTTTGGATCTAATGTCTTTTTGAGTAAAATTCTCGCCATAATTTCGGCTCCG
>CANEUH010000029.1 GCA_947441615.1 Bacteriovoracaceae bacterium
GATCCATCATCAATGGTTGCGGATGGGTTATAATTTATAGCATTTGGATGCATACATCCCGGTATATTATAGGTGCACGATCCATCATCAATGGTTGCGGATGGGTTATAATTAGTAGCAGTTGAATCTGTACAACCAGAAAGATCAGTACTACATGAATTGTCCTCAGTATTGGCGGATGGGTTATAGTTTGGATAACTTGAACTCATGCACCCATAGACTCTTAACTGTCCACCGAGGTTAATTGTAAATGAGTTGGAACTTACCCCATTGTCATAGTTTATAACGATGGAGTCAGTGTCATCAGCACTTAGAGGTGAGTAGGTCAGTTGAATGGTGCAACCTGATCCCGGAGTGAGTGTACTTGTGCAATCTCCACTTTCTCCTGGAAAGACTCCGCCTGTGTAATTAAAATTAATCGTACTTGAAGGGATTCCAAACGATATATTTTCAGCAGTTAATGGCCCAATATTTGTCAGGGTCAAAGTCACAATCGCTGAACTTCCTGAATCAACAATACCAAAACCATAACCATAAGTTCCAATCTCTCCGTCAATGGAAAGTGTGGCGACGGTCACTTTTCTCCAGGTCTTTTGAGTAACGACTGAGAGGGACTCGCTGTTTCCAAATTCATTGATTTTTTGTACACACAGCCCAATATTTCCATCTGGTAATGAGGAAATATCCTCTACGATGTGATCAGTTAATGGTCTTGCACTTGAGTACCCTGCGGGGGCAATGCAATTAATGCCACCATATACGATTTTATATTTGTAGGCCGTGGTCGTAAAACCAGGACTTGCTCCAGGACTTGATAGTGTAATATCAAGCAAAGTATTTGAGCTGTTACCTGTCGGAAGATTTGAAAACGTGAGTGGTGAAGTCACAAGACTTGGAGTTAAAAGGTAACCATAATAGTCAGATCCTAAGATTTTACTATTTCCATTTCCCCAGCACTTAATTTCTCCATTTGTTTTTACACCACATGATGAAGAATTTCCATTTGATACATAAGAATACTTCTCACTCCCATCAATGAGAGTTGGAGATGTTTTAGAGGTGGAGGTTGTATCTCCAACTTGCCCATATCCATTAGATCCCCAGCACTTTAATGATCCGTTGGTTGTAATTCCACATAATGTGCTAGTTCCTGCTCCCGATTTGGTAAGAGAATTGTAATTGACTCCACTATCTGCAATGACAGCACTCAGACTACTAATCGTTGTGCCATTACCTAATGTTCCACTGACATTTGCCCCCCAGCACTTTACGACACCTTCTATTGTGAGGGCACAAGTTGAAGCTGCCACAATGCTAATATCTTTATATAATGTTCCACTATGAATAAGTGTCGGTGTTAATCTCGTGGTTGTCGTTAGGTCACCGACTTGTCCATGGTGATTTGGGCCCCAACACTTGAGAGCATTTGTACTGGTGGTAGCACAAACGTTATTATTAGCGCCAATAGAAACTTTCTGATAGCTTGTTCCACTATCAATTAATGCGGGAGTTGATCTTGAGTAAAATCCATTACCGATTCCAGAATTATTAGTTCCCCAACACTTGAGTTCTCCAGCGACCGTTATTCCACAAGTCATAGTAAATCCAGTCGCTATTTCTTTATATGAAACGCCAGGATCAATTACGACTAGTATCGATCGTTTGATCTGTGTACCGTCTCCAAGTTGATACTGGTTATTTAAACCCCAACACTTTAATGTGCCTGTGGTGGTGATACCGCAGGTGTGGTACCACCCACTACTGATTTCTTTATATTTGACCCCAGGATCAACAATAGTTGGTAACATACTACCACTAGCTCCTGCGCCCAATGGTTTTGTATTATTATCACCCCAGCAGCGTAAATCTCCCAAGCGGTCAATCATGCATGCGGAATAGTATCCTGTCGAAATTTTCGTCCGGGTTAAAAGCCAGTCACTCGAGGTGGCACTTCCTAAAGCTTGTTCATTTCCAGCAGTGTCGATAGAGACCACGCATAATCTCATGGGGACATCGTCAAATGATGTTAAATCATTTTCGATGTCTACTGCTTTTGCCAAGGCAGCTGAATACCCGGTCGAAAAGGAACAATCGGTGGTGGACTGTGGCCCAATTTTATATTTATAACTCACTAGCTCCGAAGGAGTATCCGCACTAACGGTTACATTTAAAGCATTGTCACTACTCGCAGGTAATCCATTAAGAGTGGCGACTGTACCTTCAATATCAGTTACCCAAGAGGCGCTCGTGGCTTCAGAATAACTTTGTTGTTTGCCAGATGAGTCTATCGCAAGAACACAGAGCTTTGTGTTGTTAGTGGTCGTATTACTTGTGAAACTTGAAATATTATCAATGATGGGAAAAGAAGTCGGTATTTCAGCTGAGTATCCTGTTGGATCAATACAATCAATGGAGGCCCCTCCAATTTTGTATCGATAGGAGCTGATGTCACTTGGATTGGTTGAAGAGACTGAAATATTGAGCGACTCGGAACCATTATAAAAAGTTTCCACGCCAGACAATATAGCCACTGGCGGTGTAGAGTTCGAGGCCTTCTGGATACTAATTTGAATGTCACTTTTTGGAAGGCAAGATGATGTAATCAACATCACAATAAAAAGAAAGACGGTACTATTTTGTATTTTGGTATTTGTACTACTCATTTGGTTAAAGGATTTATCGTCCCATAATACAAAGATCTTTAATTTAATAACCACCATGCCCGACTCGGATGCGCGGGTATATCTTTCGAGTTTTACGAATGGGCCGATTGATGTTAGTGGTCCTTAGGGTGCAGTTTCTTAAGCATCTCTTATCATTGGAAATTTTCTATCATTCCAATAAAGCATGCCCCCATCCATATTAAACACATTCTTAAAGCCAAGCTCCAAGGCCTGTAAGGTGGCCTTCCCTGATCGAGCACTTGAGCGACAAATGAAAAGAATTTTCTTATTCTTATCTTCGCTATTTAGAAAATGATCTAATTCATCTCCAAGTGTTACCCTCTTTGCTAATTCAATATGTCCAAGCTCAGCATTAAATTCATCTTCTCTACGAACGTCAATAAGGCTGTACTCACTCAACAAACTTGGGTCATTGACTTGTAGAGTTGGAATATTTTCTCTCATGATAATGATATTTCCCATAAATTCTCCTAAAAGTTTGCCAAAGTGGTTTTCACTTTCAAAGGTAGCTTCAAATAAGAAAGCTCGTTCGACTCTCTCGGTGGAAGGTGCCCAGCATCTGCATTCACTTGTATGCTCGGAAAAAGTAACCTTGGAGCTTTCAAGGTTTTATCTCTTCCTTGTCTGAACTCAACAAACTCAGACTCTGTCGTGATAGATTTTAATTGAATGTTCTTTTCTTTACTTTCACCGATGGTTGTTTCAAATTTCATTTCTCGTCCGTTGGGACTGTAGTCATGGCCAACAAATACTCTTGTTTGATTTGGAAGAGAAAAAAGATTCTTCGTGATTGAATGATAGAGCTCTTTCGCACTTCCAGAAGGAAAATCGCAACGACCAGTTCCATAATCAGGCATAAAGAGTGCATCACCGGTAAAAAGAGCATCTTCAAAAAGATAACTCATACAAGCTGGGGTGTGACCAGGCGTCGGAATAGCTTTCATTTTAAGACTTCCGAAAACCAATTCCTCATTATCTTTAAATAAGTGGTCAAACTGAGAACCATTCGTTTTTAGATAATCGATATGAAAGTGACTTTTAAAAAATTCTTGAACAACTTTTATTTTTTCACCAATCCCTAAAATCGCCTCAGGAAATAATTTTTTTAAAAGTTGGGAGCTAGAAAGATGATCCGCGTGGGCATGAGTTTCTAGTATCGCCTTTATATTTAAACTTTCTCTTTTAATATATTCAATGACGACGGCAATACTTTTATCGGTGACCTGACCTGATGCCGGGTCAAAATCAAGAACGGGATCAATAATGACCGCATCTTTAGTCTTTGGATCAATGACTAGATAAGTAAGAGTAAACGTATATGGATCAAAAAAATGTTGGATTTTCATAGAATGGCTCCTCTTGAAAACAATTTATCTTAAGTCATTAAAACATTCAATTGATTTATTGAATGTTTTAAGTTAGAATCCATTTAGAGGCATTTATGGACAAAAAACTCCTTGAATTAAAAGAGCGACAAAGTGAAGTATTTACGTCGATAGCTGACATCATCGGGGCCATGTCTTCACCCGTGCGTATTAAGTTGATTCATTTCTTATCGCAAGGCCCTCTCACTGTAGAAATTCTTTCGACGAAAATTGATCAAAGTGTTGCTAACACTTCTATGCATTTGAGAAAAATGCTCGCCGGGAAGGTCTTAAAAGTTGAGACCCAGGGTAAAAATAGAGTCTATTCACTTCACCCTGCCGCACTTCCCTTTTGGGAATCGTGCCAAGATTTTATTCAAAGTGTAGATCCATCACTTAAACTTGATTTTAAAGACATTGATGGCGAGATGGATTGGATGCAAGATTTAAGAACGACAATAAAAATGGCAAAAAATAATGAAATCATTCTTGTTGATGCTAGACCTCAGGATGAAGTAGCTGAGACTCTCAGCGGACTTAATATCCTGAATATACCAAGTTCAGAAATAGCTAAAAATCTAGCTAAAATTCCAAAGAAAAAACCTGTGGTGGTATTTTGCCGGGGACGAATGTGTGCCTTATCTCTTTTTGTAACAAATGAATTAAGAAAAAATGGTATTAAAGCTTATAGACTGAATGAATCTTGGTATTCATTAGCTGGAGGTTTATGACAGCAGCACTCATTGGTGGAGCGATTATTGGAGTGGCCGTGAGCTTGATGCTCGTTTTTAACGGTCGTGTCACAGGAATTAGTGGGATTGTTTCTGGAGTTCTCTCTCCAAGAAAAAACGATATCTCATGGAGGATATTATTTCTACTTGGACTTTTATCTGGAGGGGTACTTCTTCGCTTTATTCAACCAGAGGCTTTTCAAAATGCATCCAATAATATGGGCCTCATTGATTATGCGGTTGCTGGATTATTAGTTGGCTTTGGTACCCTACTAGGAAATGGTTGTACTTCAGGTCATGGCGTCTGTGGTATCTCGAGGTTATCTGTAAGATCAATTATAGCGACAATCGTCTTTATCACATTTGGTGTTCTCAGTGTGTTTATCTTTAAGACGTTAAGAGGTGGAGTATGAAAGGTCTCATTTCATTTATTGTTGGATTACTTTTCGCTCTCGGTTTAGGTCTTAGTGGCATGACACAAACCCATGTCGTGAAAGGTTTTCTTGATGTTTTTGGAAATTGGAATTTAAATCTCATGGGTGTGATGATCGGTGCCATTGCTGTTCACTCAATTGTTTACCATCTCATTAAGAAGAAAGAATCTCCCCTCTTCGACTCAAAGTTTCATCTTCCAACTAAAAAAGATCTTGATGGGAGACTCATCACTGGTGCGGCGATCTTTGGACTCGGTTGGGGCTGGGCGGGAATTTGTCCTGGCCCGGGCATCGTTTCTCTCGTTAGTGGGGACCTCAATATTGTTGTTTTTATTTTGTCCATGGCCGTGAGTATGTACGCCTTCAAGTTTTATGAAGAGAAATTTCTTAAGTAGCTTTGGTTCATCATGCTAACTTTCATGGGAGTTATTATCGGATTTGTTATGGGGCTTACTGGGGCAGGAGGCGCCTTAGTCGCCATTCCACTCTTCATGCAATTTCTTAACATGAACTTGAAAGAAGCTTCTGTTTTATCCTTAATCGCTGTAGTTATTGCCTCACTTTCAAATTTTTATTATCAGAGAAAAAACGCTGATCTTTCAATCTCTATTTGGTTTGTTGTTGCATCCGCTGTAGGGAGCTTCGTCTCTCAACCTTTTAAGAGCTTAATTCCAGAGACATGGATCGCCATCATTTTAGCTCTTATCGCTTTTTTTTCACTGTATAGTGTTTGGATTCCTAAAAAAGCTATCCAAGTTAATGACGAAAAGAAATCTCATTTCTTTAAGACTATCGTCATCGGATTTTCTCTTGGAATTCTCACAACATTTACTGGACTTGGGGGTGGAGTTCTTATGCTTCCAATTCTGATTGGGATCTACAAATTTAATCAAGAAAAAGCTGTCGCAACAAGTTTAGTTGTTGTCGGATTTTCATCCCTTATATCCTTTCTCATTCAATTAAAGGGAGGATCATCCCTTAAAATCAGTTTTGACTTTTTTGGACTTATCGCAGGAGTTCTCGTCACCTCCTACTTTCTTAAACTACTTACATTGAAATTTTCGCCTAAGACCTTTGATCTCACTCGTAAAATTGTTTTCACGGTCGTTGTTGCACTTTCAGTTGCAAAAATATTTTAAATTAGCTTAATAAGGTCTCACCATGAATGCTTCTTCTTTTAAGCTTGGTCTAAGAGAAAATATTGGAAAATCTCACTCCTTGTATTGATCAATGCGTTTGTTGCGGCCATCACTTCTGGACTCATCGCCGATATTTATGGGATACATTCTGCCATTTGGTTTATCGCAGTCCTGACATTTTTTTCTGGTTTAGTAACAGCGATGAGACAAGAAGAAACAAGGATAAAAAGGTTACTCGCTTAAATTTTACAAGTCTAAAATTCAGCCTACTTTACCATTGTTCTCGCCGTCTGATCTTCCTTCGACTTTGCAAAATACCAGATGAGGGCAAGACCATACATCGTGAAGTTGGGGTTCTTGTAAAGAGGGCTCTTATTGTAGACAGCACCATCGAGGTAGTCCCAGCGAAAAAACGGTGTGACAAGCACGTCCTTCACTCGTTTTGAAAAAACTAAAGCGAGCTGAGTTCCTGAATATCCAGACTCAGAATGGTAGTATCCCCTGCCCGGTTTCACATCCTTAGTATCAACGTTGTAGAACCTATTGTGAAAGCCGGACGAGCCGTATTGGATTCCGAGAGAAGCATCGACGCTCCAACCGAAGGTCTCTGGGCTTGGCCTTGAGAGATAATTCACATAAGGGATCGAATAGTAACCAACATGATCGATGTATTGGAGATTCGTCGCGTAGACCGCACGGTATGGCATCTCTAGGTTAACAAAGTGTTGTCCGTCCTTTGATTTCCAGAGGTAATACCGGATCATGGGACCAAGTTCGAAAGTTGGATCCAAATCCCGCATCCCTTGGCGAAGCCTATCAGCATCGGAGTTCACAGGGAGTCCTAAAGAGAAACTAAGATCGATCACCACATCATCAAAGCGCACAATGTGGCCTCGAATATACCCATTTTCAGCTTCAACATTTTTCCCTCGGTAAACGTAGGCGGCCAAAGGAAACGTGAAAAGCTTACTCTGAGGCGAGCCTCGGTAATGGTTGGAGCGAAAAGGAAGCGCACCAACCCCAAACTCCCAAAGGGGAAGCTTACTTTCTTCTTTCGCAGAAAGAAGAGGTAAATATAGAAACAGTAAAAGAAAACTAAGAATTCTCATTGTCCGCACATTCTATGGCGAGACTGCACTCTCATGCAACTTCCGATTTAAATGACTCTCCAAGAGTTATTAATAGTCAAAAAGACGAGTTCTTTATGACGTAAGTCTTGAGGAATTGGACATTCATGAAAGCTGTTTTGACTTAAGAATTGAGTCCCATGAGAAATCATACTCTTTCACACGTCATCCTATTCGATCGGTTGATCTCGTTTCACGAATTTCCACATGCCCATCGGGCCGTAGAGAGATTCTTTAAGAGCGAATATTCTCGGGACTTGAGCATCTGAAAAGTATCCTCAAGCGCTGATGTACCGAACGATGATTTTGCTTCCTGCACTATCTTTAGATCGATAGGGAATCACGACGAGAACTTCCGTGGAAATGTTCCTTTGGACTGAGAAGAAGATTTGCTCGGAAAATTCTTTACAAAAGTATAGTCCTAGTCCGGCACCTTGCCCTGAGGAGTCGCTCCTAGGAGTGACGGAGTCTCTATCGGCAAACAGTTTCTGGAGATCTTCTTTTGAGAGCTTTCCTCCTTTGTCCTGAACACGCAGGATCACTTCACGCCCCTCTCCGTACATCCAGCTAACGACTATTTCACTCTCCACCAACGAGTGCTTTAGAGCGTTTGTGACGAGCTCATCCAAAATGAGGCGTAGCCTCTCACTTTGCGTGGTGGAAAGGTTCCCAGTTAGCACACTCAATTCCAAATCGGAAAACTTCTTGTCACACTCATCCCCCTTAAAAGTAATCGTCTGCCAGCTCAGGAGGTCTGGCGAAAGAATCCCCTGATGAATATCCGCGAAGGGAAGGTTTCCACCAAAGAATGTTTCATTTGTCGCCCACTCAATAGCTTCGCTAGAGATCAAATGATAATCCATTATGGGATCTCTGTTTGAAACCTAAGAAAGTTAAAATACCTTTCTTCGCTTCCGTCAAAACTCAGCCCTTCATTCTCAAAATCAGGCGCCCTGCCCGATTTCAGATCTTCAATCGTCAGGAGCTTGAGCACTTCCCTGTCTGAGGCAGGTTCAAAGTACGGTGCTAGAAAGGACGAGATCCTCCGTTTCGGAGAAACTAAACCGTGAACCATACTGGCCTGGGAAATAAAACAGACCGGGCAATGGTAAAAGTTCACTTGAGAATCCAAGGGAAGTTTCTTAAGCCAGTAAATAAGCTCCCTGACCCCACAAGAGTTGAGAAGCAGAAGGCCTGAGAGGTCAACCTGAATGTCGCTCCAGTTCGGTGTCGGGAGCTTATCATGAACAAAAAGCTCGTCCATTCTTCCTTCAACGAAAAATCGGTTTCCGTCGGAGGATAGGAGCCATTTCAGATGTTCATTTTCATAATAAATCTTCATTTTTCTCCGAAATTGAGGAAATTCAACAGTCGCTCAGGATTAACGTCCGGTTCGAGCATACTACCAGTTTCAGGGTGACGCTTGTAAGGTATTTTGAAATCTTTGACTTCGTCTATCGTCAGCCGAAGCATGAGTTGTTCGTCTTTTTCCTTGTCGAAATAAGGAACGAAAAATGATTTGAGCTGGAACCTAGAATTGATCAGTCCCCGAACGAGGCTCATTTGGATGACCACGATCGTCGGCGCTTCTTCGAAGTGCACAGTCTGACTTGGGTGGAGATTATTTAGGAAGCGAATCAACTGAAGGACTCCACCGGAGTTGATAGCGGTGACTTCTTTGAGCGAAATATGCAAGAGCAGAGCCGAGAGGTTTTTCGCGGCCTCAGCAGGGAAAGTGTCATCGACGCGTCCGATGAGGGCGAGCCTATTGGGTTCGGTAAAAATGAGCTTCAGTTGCGGAGTTTCAAACATGCTTAGCCTTTATGTGATTGAGACCGAAGAGCTTCGGTGAGAGTTCGTATTTCCTCTGTGTCTTCGTCTTTTCGAAAGCAAGATCGAAGTATGTAACCCCTTCCTTACCTCGGTAGATGATAGTTTGACTTACAGAGTTTAAGAGGGATTTTAGAACGACTAGCTTTAAGGCGTCCTCAGTAAAACTTTCTGAGGAAGTAGAAGTAAAGCAATAGCTAAAGAGTTCAAGACTCGGGAAACTCGTTTGGCATTCCACCGTCATCCGCACAAGTCCCGTCTCATCAGTGATGCGGAAGCTGCAATTCCTCCCTTCCTCAAGGCTCGAGATCTCATCCAGAGCGTGACGGATTTTATGCTTGAACCATTCGGGGGCCACGAGTGAAGTAATGTGATGGAGGTTGTGAGAGAGCTCTGTCTCTCGAGGCAAAAGTCCCTGCCAAGCATCACATATGTGAGCAAAAAATGTTGCCGCGAGCGTACCACGAGCAACCTCGCTGCCGATGATGTAACCCGAGATTTTCGAGTACTCACTCTCAATGAATGAAAGATCAAGGTCAGAAGCGGTCGCAAGCACACAGACCTTATGCCCTGGTGGAAGATGCTTATGTTTATTGAGGTACACAAAATCGCGAGCACTGAGGAAATACATATCGTAGTCCATCGGAAGCTGAGACTTCCGAGACCAGACCCTCACTCTCTGATCACCGGAGAACTTTTTCCATTCCTTAAAAAAAGCTTCCGGAAGTTCTTCGGGAGATTCTGAGACAATAGCATTCAGTTGGGTCATACGAGCATGATATGCGATCTACGAGAAGAATCAAGAGGGTGCATTTAAAACTCAACTAGAATTTCTCGATCGTAATATGAAAACCGAGAAGCGAGAGTTCATAGGCCTGAGTTTCTTTATAAGAGAGCCTCCGGTAGTTTATGCCCATTAGTAGACCAAAATCTTCGCCTTTATAAACCGCCTGAGAATATTCACCCGACAAGATATAACCTTTGAGGTTGTAGGTACTATGGATAGCAAACCTGAAAGTCTTGGGCCAGTTCTTGTTCGCACTCTGCCAACCGAGCTCGCCACCGGCTGCGACCAAGGCCCCAACGATTTCTCCTTTCTTCTTGTAAAGAGTGTTAAAACTCATCGCCTCGAGAGAAGGGCCAAAAATCAAAGAATTGTGGGCCAATTGTAAGCGATAATTGAGGAATCCAACGTAGCCCTTCTGTTCTTCAGAAAAGCAGTAAATTGAGGCGCTGAGGGAATGAGTCAAATCCCTGTAAGTTCTTTTTACCGATCCCCCACCCGCAAGTAGAGCTTTGCCCCAAGCGGACTGGCCATCAATCCGAGATGCGCTTAAAGATGGTAAAAGGCTCACGGCAAAAACGGATTCAGGCCAGACAGGTTCTTGGACCAGAGGATTGACTTCGCTCTCTTTCTCATCTGGAAGCATCAAAGGAATAACTTTTGATGTGTTTGAAAAGGAGGAGAATCGGTCCCAGCGATCAACATATCGGATCCGAAAAAAAAGCTCCTTCCCGAGAAGTTCATCTGGAATCATATATTCAGTCTCTTTGGTGCTAAAGGTCAGAAGATTATCTTTGAAGTCCGGTCGGGAAGAAATCTCACCAACGTACTTAATCGCAGCTGATTTAGCGGGCCAGGAGATGATAGCTTTTGCGTACGCGACGCCAGAAAACGCCAGGCACGACACGCAAAAGATAACAGAGAATGCTCTCTCAAAAAATCTCATGGCGCCTCTTCAGAGAAGTTCCGCAAATAAAAAAGTAACGTCGTCTCTGTTATCGCCATCTTTCATGAATCGAATATAGGATTCTTTAAGCTTATTTCTCAAAAGGTCCGGTGGAAGACGATCTTTCTTCAGGAACCTCAGTAAGTACCTATCACCGAAGGGCTTTCCATCAACACCAGAATTTTCAACTAAGCCATCGGTATAAAGAAATAAAATGTCCCCAGGGGAATATGTCACTTCGGCGTCACCATAATCCGAAGCCTCACTTTCGCCCAGCCGGGCACCAGGTCTAGTAACTAAACTCTTGATCTGTTGAGAAGAAACTAAGAGAGGGAACTCGTGACTCGCGTTACTAAAAATGATCTTCTTTTTTGTGTGATCGATACAGATGACACACATGGTGAGCATGAGCCCTGAAGCAGACTGGGAGATAACGTCATTGATGATCTTGAGAATTTCGGAAGGCTGAGGATGAACGCCAGAGCGCTTGATCTGATTATCAATCGTCGAGCAGCAGCTATTGACCGCAGAGGTCAACAAAGCGGATGGAAGGCCATGCCCCGTGACGTCGGAAATGAAGAGGTAGCTCACTTCATCGTGGACCCGATAGTTCCACCAGTCTCCACTACACTCTGATGCCGGAAGATAGAATCCGGCCAGCTTAATGTTCTTATTTTGAAAATCTACCTTTGGGATGTACTGCTCCTGGACTCCCTTCGCGAGTTTGATCTCGTTTTCAATTCGATACTTAACCTTGAGCTCTTCAGTGTATTTCTTGATGTCAGCGAACATCTTATTGAACGCCCGGATAAGGATTCCAATCTCATCTCCGGAAGTGTTTTTGATTTGCTGATCATACTGCCCATTTCCCGCACTCTCGGCGACTCGCGTGAGTTCCCCAAGTGGATTCGTGATAAGTTTTGCTAGAAAAAGGATAATGATGATCGAAAGACCGATGAATATCACCGCGAGAGCGATGTTCTGGTAGATGAGATTCTTCGATGCAGAAAACGCCACTGATTTTGGAATCAAGGTCACAACCTTCAGGAGCTTATCCGAGGTCTGCGATACAACTGTGATGAATTCCTCTCCTCCAAGATTAAGATCCCTCGCTCCTTCCTGAGAAGACCCTTTCACAAGTTCCTTCAGTCGGCCAGTGTCGATGTTAAAATTCGTGCTCTTCGATGGGAGACTCAAAACGATGTCGCTCTTTCGATCGAAAAAATAGATCGAATAGAGTCCTTGCTGATGAAAACTCTGGACAAGCTTCGATACATTCGAAACGATTTTGAGAACGAGTCGCGACGGTAACAGTCGCCAGTAGCTTAGGAAAACACCGTCCTTAGTCAGGGCAACCTGAATCTCGTCTTCAGTTGTTTCAAGATACCTGTTGAGCTCCTTCTCTAGGGAGACGAGGGGGGTCACCGATGGCGTAAGCTCGTAGACGTACTTTTTCTTCTTCCCATCGAAGAGGAGAATGTTCTCGATGGAAAGACTCTTCGGCAGCTGCAATTCCTCCAATCCCTTGAAGTCGAGATTTGAGAGGAGCCGGATATGATCAAGGTGCTTATTGAGAAGCTGAGTAATGGCCCAGTTGGAATTGTAGACGTTCTCGTAGACATAGGATTCCTTGTCCTTGTTGTAAAGGTTAACCGAAATCATCAAGAAAACGATGTCGAAGGCCACGATCGCGATGGTGATAAAAATGATAAACTTAGTCCGCAGTGAAGCTTTCATGGCTTCCTTCTTAAAATGAAATTATAATATGATTATGTCCAATAAATCGCTCTTCTTCAACCTCAGTGATCTTTTCTGGTTTGTGACCGGTGCAACCCTTATCGTGTTCGGCACACAGAAGTACCGAACACTCGATAGAACCTTCACTTTCGATAGCTCGGAGACCGTTGCCACTCTCAGAGAGGTCTCGAACCTGGTCAAGGTGAAGCACCAGAATGATCTTGCATGGGTGGTCGGCGACGAAGGTCAACCCCTCACTAAGGACGCGCTGGTTTTTGCGGGTGATTTCTCTACGGCGAAGATCGATTTCAACGATGGGAAACAAGTCGTTATCCTTCCAGGGAGCATTCTCCGGATTTTCCAGAATAATGAGGGAAAATTTAAGATGCAGATAAAGCGCGGACGAGCCTTCCAGATTTCGGAGTCCGGAGCTCGGACAGCAATTGATCCTACGACGAGCGAAATATCCTTGGAAGGAGCTGAAGAATTCACCGAGGTGACTCCTTCAGCTCCCGGGCCAGAGCTGACTTTCAACGGACCTCAGGACATGGTGCTATCGACCGAGGCTATACAGCAGGCGGAGTTCACCTGGAGCATCTTAGCAGGAAATACTGGACCAACGGATGAAATTGGGATTGAACTCCGGACTCCGACAGGCAAAACAACTTACACCGCCGTGCCTGTTAACGAGTATAAAAAAACCATTTCAGTTAGTAGTCCCGGCCGCTATGACTGGATGGTAAAGCACAAAGATCAAATCCTGGATGCCGGAAGTTTCCAGATGATCAAGCTCCACTCACCACTCATTGTTGGACCAAAAAACGAGGTGCTTCCGAACGCCCCTTCACTAAAACTTGAGTGGTCCTACAGTTCTGATGAGTCGGACTTTGAAGTCGAAGTGATCAATGGTGAAGAAAAATTCACTCGGATCGTTTCTCAATCATTCTTTCTGGAGATTCCTCTGAACTCTGAGCTCCCGCTTAAATGGAAAGTGAGGGCCCGATCCAATGAATTCTTAGGACCATGGTCAGAAGTTGCCAGGCTCTGGCCTCTTCCGAAGGAAACCGTTCCGGAAGAGTCTCCCAAGATGACAAACAACAAAGAGACAAAGTCCGAGAAGCCCCTCATCAACTCAAACGCTGTCGCGAGACTCCTCCCACAGGTCATCGAAGTCAATGACCTTCCCTTTGAGGTCACGATGATGAATCTTGAAGGAGAAGCAGCGTCGCTGGCAACCTTTCTAGACAGAGAACAAATCAAGGCCCCAGGAGAAGATGAACTCCGTTTCAGAGTAAAGAGACCTGGTTCTTACGTCGTGAGCTGGTACCAAGTGGAGGCGAATGGATCCATTTTCATCGCAGAGACGGAGCTTCAGATTAAACTCAAACCGATTCAAGATTCGATCCAACTGCCTGAGGAAATCCAAGTCCAGATCAAACAGACTGACAAAAAATAAAACTGCAGTCTCTTTGACTCCGATTGAGATTTAAAAAGAACGTGGCCACTGTTGAACTCGATGGTGAAACTTCGTAGACAATAGCGCAGGAGTACTTAAAGACGATGTTGAGTCCAATCCCAGCAGTTCTCCGCTCCGCGGGATTCACTTCTTTGAGATCAGGATTGAAGACCTTCTTCAATTGATCGAAATCAAAACCACCTTTGAAGTCCTGAATGCGGAAAATCAGGTAATCAGAGAATGTCGTGAAAGAAAGCTTCGGTACGGGAGTCTCCCCGTGAATGATGGCATTCATCACGAGCTCATTGAAAACGATTGAAAAATTCTTCTGAATTATCGGAGAAACTCTCCTCGCCCTGAAAAGATCCTCGATCGCTTCGGTTGAAAAAGTGTTTATCGGATCAAAATCCGTGGGAGAAAAAGAAAACTTCTGCCGCTGGACATAGATCAGGAGACTCAGATTAGTGTAGTTGGCCGCCTGAGAATCTTTCTGCAGGATTAGATAGTTTCGAAGACCAGATTCGTAGAGGTAGCGATAGAGGGCCGCCTTGTCTGCAACATCAGCACAGATGATCGTAAGTTGAGGATCAAGTCGGTGCTTTGCACAGTAGTTCTTGATTCCCTCACCACTTCCATCGAAGAATATCAAATGGCTGTTTTGCTTTTTCAGCGCCCGGTGAAGGAATTCGATTTCATCCTTTCCGCTCAGATAGGTGGAAAGCTTTTCTTGGATTTGATCGAGGTCAAGCATCGGAAGTTCCTATGGTGAAAGGAAAAAGAAGTATCTTTCCTCGAGGTCATCGAATTCAAGCTGCTCCTCACTCTCGGGATGAAAACGTTTCGGCGCCTTACCCTTATGGATCTCATCCGGCGTGATCAGGAGCTCGAGCTCTTCTTCCGTTATAGGCGCAAAATATGGGGCGTAGAAACTCTCGATTCGCACTCTCGAAGTAACCATGCTCTTGACCATGTTAAACTGGTTCACGAGGATCGTCGGACAATTGCGATAGATCAGCTCACTTCCAGAAAGCCCATCCGTGAATTGAATGAAACTACGTACCCCGAGAGAGTTAATCAACTTTAGTGCGTTAAAATCCATGACAATTTTAGATTCCCTAAGAGAAGCGGGATCTGGGAATTTAAAATTCTGATCCATGTTCCCCGAGAAGATTAACACTAGACCATCTGAAGTTCGTGTAAGTTCAATACCATTCATAGCACTATAGTAGCAGAAACCAGAATCCGAAGAAATGGAAATTCTGTTCCCAAGAACGCCAAAAGGAGTCACCGTATTGTCCCCCAAATGAAATGAGAGAGGAAGAAATGACTAGGACCATACTTTTCTTTACCAAAAACTCTATCTGCCGTAGTTCCGTTATGACACATTTTAATAAAGGAATCTCTCATGTTGATAATAAATACGAGATCCCTGGAACTGGGGACCAGCCGCTTCGACTGGCCCCCTGATCCTACTTAGGACAAGTTCTTACTCCGCAGATTGAAACGAAAGCTTCTCATCACAATTATTAATCTTTCTCACCAGATCCCGTGGGACCTGACCCGAGACACCCGTTAACCCGAAGTCCGCATTCACCGTGCCGATCAGTTCCTTCCCACAATAGATCTGAATCTTTTTCGCATAGACGACGGGTTCATCACGCGGGTCTTTTTCCAGATACATTTCTTCCGACTCCAGACTCAGTGCTGCCACATCATCGGCAACGGCGGATCCAGCAAACGAGATTAAAGTTACAACAGTAAGGGAAAAGTAAATGATGTTTTTCATGTTAAGTTCCTTTGTATTAAATGTATGAAGCACTTACGTTGACATCACCTTCGCAGTGGCGATCTGCCCATCTCGCGATCGCTCTGACCCCAGGGAAGGGATTCTCTAAGTCCACATCAAAACTTTTGCTGATTGTTTTTCCATTTTTACCTTCGCACTCCACATTGATCTTCTTACCTTGGACACTCGGTTCGATGATATTGAGAGTATCTAGAGTCTTCTGGAATCTCATCCGTGCTTCATCGTCCCCACAAAATCCGTTCATACTAAGGGACAGTAACATCAGGGCAACACAAGTTCTCTTCATAAGTACCTCTCTTGGTTGGTGTTTCGTTCGATGAACAAATCTTCGAGTCCGATTTTTGAGGGAGCAATTATTTTTTTTGGCGACGAAGTTTTAACAACTTGGGCGCTCCCCTTCCTTCAAAAGGTCTCAAAAGCGACGCTATTTTGAGTCAATAGAACAGAACTCGGTTGGGGTGGCTTAATAAACCATCGCCCTGATCGGGCCAACAGTGGGCCAAGGCTAGAAAAGATCGCTGACGGAACGGCATTAAAACTAAAAATGATTTCAAATCATCTTGTGAATTCCGCGATTTTTTTACTTTCACAAGACCTAATCTCGAAAAAAAAAAAGCATTACTAAAACAATATCATGACTTTATATCTATGCAGTCTAGCCTCAAGAATCAGAGTTATGAAATCTCCGCCTGATTCGAACTAGGAATTTGTTCAAAATAAGTGTGGTGACGGGAACGCACAGGTGTCTAGAAACTAGAAAGTTCATTGGAATAAATTCAATCTCGTTGAATCATTCCCGTCCCATTATTAAAGTACCTTAAACCTCTATTAGGAAAAATTTATGAACAAAGCTGCCTGCATTTCTTTTTCTCTTCTTCTCGCATCGGCGGCCCACGCTTTTCCTACAACTCAGGAAATAATTAATTGTGCTAAAAATAATATCAGTAATGAGCTCATTGCAACTGATATTCAAATAGTAAACCAGTCTTTGGACCTGATCAAAGATTCAAACTGCCTGACCCAGGATATGAAATGCTTCAAGGTTAAATTTGAGGCCGAGCGTCGAGGGAAACTTTTTGAGGGGTCTGTCCTTCTAAAACTTGGGGCCAACCTCGATGCCGAAAAATCTTATTGTAAATGGACTAAGAAAGGCTTTTTTGGCATTGGCCTATAATGTGCATCGATAAGCTGATAGACTTCTAGCCTGGCCTCAAACATAAGAGTGACAATACGTGGACCTTCCATAAATTAGAGCTTCCCTTCGACTGAGAGATGAAAAAATGTTCCAGCAATACCGATAAAAAATGTCACCGAAGAAAAAACAAAAGCTGTCAGAAGTCCGAAGAGATGCTTGATCTTATAAAGTGGAAACTTGTTAAAAGAGAACAAAGCAATACAAACAATCGACATTACAGGTGTCGCAAAAAATGCCATTTGACCTAACGATATGACTAATCCCGCATTCAATAGGCCAAAGACACATCCGAGTCCAATTACATTTTTCCATTGAGGATGAAACACTGGACGAACTTTAAAAAGATATCCAATTCCTATTAAGGAAATAACTACTCCCACGGATTTTAAAAGAACCATACTCAAATTGATTTCATTATAAACTTGTTCCATTCCTTCACATCCTATGCTGTAACTTTTATCTCTTTAAAAAGTTCCTTAGGCAAATAAACTGAAAACCACTTTATAGATTATTCAACACTGAAATTATGAACTGCCAATTATTTATCCTTAATACCTATCTTTTGCAAAAATTCATTAATCATTATGATCACTTCACCAATCTCTAAATTAGAGATTTTATTCTTTCTAACAAATCCTGACCATCTTAAAGCGAGCTGATCAGCGTGATTCGGAATCAGACCAACTTTAGTTCCTCTATTCGAAAAAGTTGCTTCGATCGCTTCTTTAAATTCTTCCTTTGAAATTGAAGCTTCTTGAATGATCTTCATGCAATCATAAAAATCTTTCATCCTCCCATTTGATTCTCCAAGATGGATAATTGCCTCAAACTTTTCTGCAAAGATATACTCCGGGGGATAAGCACTCACTTTAATTGACGTTTCAAAAATAGGACCTTTGTCTTGTAATAACTCAACTTCAATAATTTTTGGCCTCACAACGTCCCCAATACCCACGTCGACTGTAATTAATTGCTTAATCTGGCCGAGTTTCCCTGTAACACTCATACGATAGCCAGGATATTTTTTATGCTCAATGGAAAGAAGATCAAGTTTAATATCTATGAACTCAAAACCATCATTCATTTTAATAGAAGCAACTTCCTCAAAGATTTTCTGCACTTTATCAGCATTTGACTCAATTTTATGCATTAAGAAGTCGAGATCTCGAGTTTCCCGTCCCATTTCAAGATATTGATCAAGGCACATTCCACCCTTAAAGATAAAATTCTTATTGTAGTTGGAAGTTGCAAGTCTAACCATGAACCTTTCAAGGAATAGTGTCTCCAAAAGGATTTGAAATGCGACTCCTTCTTTCTTCGAAATATTTTTCAATTTTTCTTTTACTGATTGTTCAATTGCTTTGCTCATACCAATAGTGGAGCAAGGTATTTATTAACACCCGCTCTCAATTCCTTTGAATACAAATTTATTTTTTTTATATTTGGCCTTCCACACTTACCTTGAAGATAAAGCTTTAGTGCCTTCATTGCCGTTTCAAAATCGAGAAGTCTAAAAGAGTCAACAATCGTCCTCTCTGGGTCAAAGATCCTAACTTCTATTTCCGCGATTCGCTTTGTTTGCACTCCAAGTGACATGTTTCGCATACGAATGATACGAGTCATAGGAAAATGTACATGTGGATGAGAATGAGGAACAGCAATCCAATGTTCTTTCATTCTTTCAACAGTGAGTCCATAGTAGTTTAGCGCAGAGATGAGACATATCACGGCTCCTGGAATTCGTTGAGCCGCAACAGACAACTCTTCCCATTGAAGATTTGCATCTTTAATCATGTAATCGCTAAAGCGGTAAACACCTCTTGAAAGCCGTTCAATCTGTCCTTTTGAGACATAGTAAGAAAGCATACGAGGAGAAAGGCCATGTTTCTTGGCTTCATCCGTTGTAAACGATGATTTTGCTCTAAGATCTGACTCTAGGTTCATGTAAACTCCAGCACCCATAGGCTCACAATGGGTGCATTTAATTACATTATAGCATCGGTTTTAATTTTGTAAACTTTAGCACCCAAATAACAATTATGGGTGCCTGTAATTACATTCAAACAAGTACAAGTAGCTGAAATTAATAAATATTAATCTGAAATAGATTAACACAGACAAGGTCTACAAATGAAACTTCTGCTTTTGCTTATAGCTCCGCCAAGTCCTATCTAGCGTACTGTGACCCATCCAGATCGAAATATTCTCTATCGTATTTCCTTTTGAAAGCATTAGATCAGTAAAGCCTTTCCTTCCGCCATAAAGATCAATGTCTTTTGAAAAGTACTGCCTCATGGTTTTAACTAGGGGCCTTTTGAAATTTCCTGACTCAAGGTGGCCAAACGTTCACATCATATTCTGAAGTATCTTTATTCATACTAATTTCATCTTGGTCTAACTGAAAGACTTACTTTCACTCTCTGAACAACAACAAGCATGCAAGGAACAAAAACGAGAGTAAACAATGTGGATGTTACAACACCCCCTACAATTGCGACCCCCATCCCAGTTCTAGTTGCAGAGGCTTCATTAAATCCTATCGCAATTGGTATGGTTCCTGCGATCAATGCAAGACTTGTCATAAGAATTGGTCTCAATCGCCTAACGGACGCCACTACGATTTCGTTAACGAAATCTGTCTCACCAACGTCATCAAGTCGCCCTTTCGCAGTATCGATCAGTAGAATTGAGTTTTTAGTTGCGACACCAAGCAAAAGTAAAATCCCAATAATTGAATAAATATTCAGACTCTCTCTAAACAACAAGAGCGCCACGAACGCACCCGAGACCGCAAGTGGCAAAGTGATGATGTTAAGAAAGCTCAGCAAGAATGACTCGTAAAGACTGGCAAGAACGAGAAATAAAAGCACGATCCCAAACAGAAATGCCATGGACATACTTTCAGAGAGTTCATCATAACTTTCAGCGTCTCCCTCATAAATCCGAGTGATCCCCTTTGTGCCTTTTGATTCTTGCTGAATGACAAGGTCTACATCCTTCATGATGTCAGACAAGGAGGCTTCGGTGGATAAATCTGCCGTTATGCGTGCCGAGTAAGCCTTGTTCACTCTCTCCACTTTTGCAGGGGATTGCGTGAAAACAAAATCTGCAACTTTGTGGAGATCAACTGGAGTCATGTTTACATTCGGAACAAGAATAGTTGAAGAATTTTTCAGCCATACATCTGGTGAATCCTGGATACGGACCTTTATGGGATATTCCTGCCCTTGTTCACGATACTTTCCGATTTCATCACCCTCGATGCGAGTTCTTATTTCAAGACCAGCCGTTACTGGTGTTACACCTAACTGTTGAGCATCCTTGTCCCGGAGTTTGACTTGTAACTCCTCAGCTCCAGGCCTTAGCTCAAGCTCCGGCGCCAATAGTAACTTATTCGCCTTAAGTTTTTCGAAAATCCTACTAGACACTGAATTTAAGTCATCCAGACTTGATGCTTGAACAAGCACATTGAATGGACGGAGCCCACCTCCACCAATATCGTTTTGCAAAACTCGAATTTCAGTCTTAGGATCGATTCCAGAAAGGTTCATCAATTTAGACTGCAACTGTTCTCGCAATTCGCTTGGTTTATTTCCTTTTCTTTCAGTCACTGACTTAAGCTTTACATAAATGTCTGACTTATGAACCTCTTGTAGGCTGTTACCGACGGACACCACTGTGTAATCAATATAGTAAAGATTTCTTAAATAGCTATCAACCTTAAGAGCCGTTTCTTCTGTCGCTGAAAGATTTGATCCTACAGGCAACTGAACTCTTACATTAAAATCCGAGGACTGATCAGTTGGCAAAAAACCGGAGGGAAGTTTCACCACTGTGAGAGAAAGTATAAAAGCAACAAGAGCGATAGTAATCGTTGAAGCAACTGGCCTTTTTGTTAGAAGATCAAGAGATTTTTGATAAATTTTTTCAAGCCAAGATTGGAATCGATCAAAGGCGACAACCATTTTTTGAAGTAAGTTCAACTTGCCATGCTTATCAAAATGACTTCCCCCCCAATAGGCAGAGAGCATTGGTGCGACCGCCATACCATCAAAAGTTGATATCAACATAGCAAAACAAATAACGAGACCAAACTCTTTGAAAAATTGCCCTGTCACGCCTTGAAGAAATCCAACGGGCCCAAACATGGCAATGATAGCAGCCGAGGTTGCAATAACGGCCATTGCCACTTCGTTTGCGCCTACTACGGATGCATCTTTGACAGGCATACCTTCTTCGAGTTTTTTAAAAATATTCTCACGGACCACAATTGCATCATCTACAACAAGTCCAACACAAAGCGATAGTGCAAGTAGCGTGAGGATGTTAATGGAGAAACCTGCCATGCCCATCAGCATGAATGCACCAATAAGCGAGTTCGGAATGGCAAAGCCGGTGATGACGGTAGATCGAATGGACCCGAGAAAAAAGTAAACAACAATAATCGTTAGAATGATACCAATGATAATTGTTTCCCAAACATCAAAGACATTATCACGAATCATCTCTGATCCGTCTTTTACCACAGTCACTTGAGGTAATCCGGGAGTACTTTTCCCAGAATACTGAGCAAGGCTTTCTTTTACATTGTCCGCAACTTTAATCGTGTTTGCCCCGGCCTGCTTATAGATTTGAACAATAAGCCCAGTACGTCCTTTGAAAATCGCCTTGGACCTAGCTTTTTCGCTACCATCAACAACCCTACCGATGTCTTTAACCCTTAGGGGAGTTTCACCATTCCCAAAAGCAAGAACCTTCTCAGAAATCTTCTCAAGCGACTCGTACTGACCAATTGATCGAATCCCTATCTCTTTATTACCACTAGAAAGACTGCCTCCTGGTACATTCGCCCCGCCTCTAGAAAGAGCTTCTGTAACCTGAAGCAAAGGTATCCTATAGTCAGCGAGCTTAAGTGGATCGACGATGACGTCGATTTGTCTTTTTTGCCCTCCAATTATTTCAACACGACCAACTTTAGGAACTCTGGACAACACAGGCTTCAAAATCCTATTCGTCCAGGTTGTCATTTCAGTGACTGACATTTTCTCTGCTTCAACAAAAGCAGTTACGACTGGTTGGTTCGATGGATTAAAGCGCTCAATCAAAGGTAATTCGGCATCTTTGGGAAATCTTGCCCTTGCCAGACCAACCTTGTCCCTTACTCGCTGCTCGGCTGCATCAAGGTTAGTTCCTGACTTAAACTCAATCCATACAAGTGACAGTGAGTCTTGAGATGTAGCATTAATCTTTTTCACACCCTCAAGAGTCGAGAACTCCTCCTCAAGATGATTTGAAATAGCGGTCTCTATCTCTTTCGGACCTGCACCTGGGTACAAAGTCGATACCGAAACAAACGGCACGGTCGTCTCAGGAAAAAGACTCACAGGCAGACGGTTAAACGCTATAATACCTGTAAAAAGTATTAGCAATACTAGACTTGAAATGAAGACAGGTCTTTCGACAGAAATCTTGGGAAGGTTCATAGCGCCTCCTCAAAAAGATTAAACTGCGAGATCGTCGAAACATACTTCGCTTTAATTTCAGCAAGGGTTATTCTACTTTCACCAAGGTCTTGTTCAGACAAGATCAGATCAAAAGTAGTGGCACGACCTCGAGACTGTCTTTCTCTTTCTCGTTTCAAACGCTTCTCTTGGGCATCAATTAATTTCTCAAGAGAAACAATTTGATCCTCTAATGCATTTACCTGTGATTGAAGCTGACGCATCTCAACTTGGGAGTTCTGCAACTCTGCTTCAAAGTTTTTTCTTAGAGATTCAATACGTGAATTCGCAGCTTGCGAGCCGCTCTTCCAGGTAGAAACATCAAGCGGAACAGTGAAGTTTACAAACAGCGATAATGACCTACAGTCGGTAGAGCTTTTACAACGTGAAGAATCATCTGCTCTTCCATTGTCATTAAAAGCGAGGTACTGAGCTTTTAAGCTTAGATCAGGCTTAAAATCTTCAGCAGCGAGATCAACATCAATTCTTTCGGCTTCAATCGCCTTTGCTAAGCCTTTAACTGTTATCTTGTGAGAATACTTCTTATCCCATTTTGAAACTTCCTTATGAAGCTTATCGATTGAGTCAAATGACATCTGTTCGCCAATTTCTAATCCAGTCAATTGTGACATTTTATACAAATTCGATTGAAGACGTTGCTTTAGTGTGATCAACGCGAATTTTCTTGATTGATGCGCGGCCATGGCCTGAGCGATATGAACTGGTTCAAGTAGGCGATTATTAGACTGAGTTGTTGTCCACTGAACGATTCTTTCACCTTGAGCGATAAGGTCACTCTGAATTTTTATCGCCTCACTAAGAAAAACAGTCTCATAATAAAGAACTTCAGCATCGGTTTGAAAGGCAATACGAGAAGCTTCTGCCTCAAGACTTTTAGACTCTGAAATCGCTCTTGAACTCTGGATACTACCCCGAATGTCTTTTCCAAACGCGTTTTTCCAAACTGAGATTTCTCCCTCAACCCCATAGCCTTTTCTCTGTAAACTGATATTCGGGTCGTCTAATGCTGAAACATTCTGAAACCTTTGATTCTGAGTGAAAGCAAAGACACGTGGTTTTAGGCCAAAACTTGATTGCATCTGCAACCCAGTTCGAAGTTCGTCAGTATTCCTTTCTGTCCCCGTAAACTCTGGTGCGATGACAGGAGATTTGTCTCTCAGATCCTCAAATTCAACAAAGGCCTGTGGACTAGTCAGAAACTTGCCCTGATAACTTTCTAATGCAGACCCTGACTTTTCATCTTGTAGTGATGAAATTTTCAAACTTTTTCTTTGTACAGCATCTCTATAATCGCCTAGCGATAAATAATCAGCTGCAAAAGTGTTTCCACAATAAGACATGAAGAAATTGATCATGCCAAAAAAAGTGAAAACGTAAGCGAATAAGCGACGCATAAAAAGCAACTCCCTTCAAAAAAACACCCCAATAGTGTACCATCCGGACGGTATTGTTTCAACTATCTACTTTTTTGCCTTACTTAATGAATGACCTACGAATTCAGAAATGTTATATGTTATAGAGAAGATTGATTTATGATCACTCAAGGCCATACAATGCCAAGACAAAGCAAAAAAGAGCTACTCCTAGACGCCGCAGAAAGCATTTTAGAGAAACACGCCTATGGTGATTTAAGCTTGGATCGGATCGCTGAGGTATCAGGTTTGAGCAAGGGTGGACTACTCTATCACTTTCCAACTAAAGATTCGGTGTTAATGGCCTTAGTTGAGAGACTTATTAATAATTTTGACACTGAATTTGATAAGTATGTTCAAAAAGGTTTAAACGATTTCAAAGCTATAAGTCTTTTAGTGAATACGAATCCTAAAATGATTTCTACTGCACGTGGTTTGATGGCAGCAACTAGTTACAACAGAGACCTCCTCGAACCTGTCAGAAAAGCTTATTTAAGGTGGGACAAAGTAATCTTCGATCAATTTAGTGATAGGGATGAAGCTTGGCGATTTCGTATTTTTTTTGATGGATTATTCTTCTGCTCTCTTTTGGATTTACCTCAACCTACAAAGAAAGAACTCAAAAAAATTGTGGACGGATTCGATTCTAAGTAAATCTTTAAGTCACAGTGTTTAGTCCGCATTTAAACTATATTATTCATTCGAAGAGTTGGACTCCATCTACCATCTGACATAGACCATCGATAAGCGAACACCTTTTTTTTAAAAAAAATCAATAAATTTGAGCGTTTGCGAACCACCACTGGACGGAGGTTCGCATGCGATCAATGGCGGACCTGCACTCACAACAGGCGAACCCCTCCTACACCACGATTTCATTGAGCTTTCACATAAAACGAAGGCCCGCATTATTTCAAAATGTGCTCCTTTGTACGACGAAGGTCTCTCACTTCGCGATATTGAAGAGCGCACGGGGATACCAAAAACCACTATCCGCGAAACATTAAAATCAAGTGGACTGGCATTGAGAAATTTTTCCAATGCCAATGTAAAAGGAAAGGATCGCACAAAGGCGAAGCTAGACGGGAACACTCTCTACGGTTACGCCTACAATGACGGAAAGCTTGTCATTGAACCAAGGGAGCAAGTGACTCTCCGCTTGATGCTGAAGCTTAGCAAATCAGGTCGGTCAAATCAGTATATTGCTGATGAGCTGAATCGCAAAAAGATCCTGACCCGTACTGGTGGTCAGTGGCGCAGACAAGTCATTAACACCATCATTAAAAGACAAAAGAAAAAATAACAAAAAACATTACTTGATCGGAGGATCTCTTGAACAGTCTTATTAAAATCGCAATTGCCCTCGCCGTCGTCGCCATCTCTACTGGCAATCTCCCTTGGATTCTTTTCCAAGTCCGTAAGGCGCAAATTCACCTAATAATCGAATCACAGGCATCCAAGTGGCCGAAGGCAATGACTTTGCAGAGTAGAAAATAATCTACTCCATACCCATAACAACTTGTCTCATTTCATAGGAAAAGGTAAAAATAAATATGGTCACGAAATCTACAAAAAAAGACATTATCCCGTCTGGTTATCTAAAGCTATTGAACCAGATTAAGAAAGATGCGCGAGAGGCCCAGAGTCGAGCATCACAAAAAGTGAATCATGAATTGGTTACACTTTACTGGTCTATCGGAAAAAGTATCGACAAGCGCATACAAGAAGAAAACTGGGGCTCTGCTGTTATCGCAACACTCGCAAAAGACCTTCAAAAAGAATTTAGTGGCTCCCTTGGTTTTTCAAAATCAAATCTGTACCTCATGGTCAGCTTTTATCGGGTCACTCAAAATAACCCGATTTTCCAGACACTGTCTGGAAAATTAAGCTGGTCTCATATTTCAGTACTTGTCGGTGAATTTAAAGATAAAAAGTACCAGTTAAGTTATTATGCTCAAAAGTCAGTTGAACAAGGCTGGTCGGTTCGTGTCCTTGAACATCAAATTGAATTAAAAAATTTTGAGCGTACAGCAAAAAATCAAAACAACTTCAAAACCACTCTTCCTAAAAAGTCTGATGCCCATCTCAGTACTTCAGTGAAAGATGAGTACGTTTTTGATTTTCTTTCACTCCAAGATGAATTCACTGAGCGAGACCTTGAACAGGCCCTACTCAAAAAGATAAATGCATTTCTCATTGAAATGGGTGGAGTGTTCACTTATATTGGCAACCAATACAGATTGACAGTCGATGGTGACGACTTCTTTATTGATGTGCTTTTATTTCACAGACGACTTCGCTGCTTGGTCGCAATTGAATTAAAGATTGGTGAGTTCAAAGCTGAGTATGCGGGTAAGATGCAATTCTACCTTACTGCACTCAATGACCTCGTAAAACAGCCTGAAGAAAATCCATCTATCGGAATCATTCTGTGCAAATCGAAAAAGCGCACTGTTGTTGAATATGCTCTCAAGAATGCAAAACAGCCGATGGCCGTTGCCACTTATAAAGTTACTACCCATCTTCCTGAGAAACTTAGAAAAGAACTCCCAAGCCAAAAACAGATGGAATCTCTTTTTGAGCTTAAAGAGGCAGTTTTCCAGACACCGTCTGGAAAATTAGAAAGATCGAAGGCCAGCCCCAAAAAAACAACAAAGAAATCCAGAAAATTAAATTAGGAAATTCGACCATGGCAAAAAAGAAAACAATCTCTAATAGAACACCCAAGGTTTTTGAGCTTACGATCACTCTGCAGGATACATCCCCATTGGTGTGGAGAAAGATTCTTACCCATGAGTTTATTGCATTGGATGAGCTACACATGTTAATTCAAATAACCATGGGCTGGGAGAACAGTCATCTCTTCGACTTCAGGATTAATAAGAAAATCTATGCCGATCGCGAGTCCGCACTAGAAATGAATACCCTACCGATGGATGGCCTTCAGCTTTGTGATGTTTTGGGTGATACAAAAAAGTTCATCTATACTTACGACTTTGGTGACGGCTGGGTTCATGAGATTAAAGTCTCCAAAACTCTCGACCATGACCCAAGAATGAACTATCCGGCCTGTATTGGTGGTGAAAATGCTTGTCCGCCAGAGGACTGCGGTGGCATTCCAGGTTTTGAAGATTTGAAATCTACTCTCGCCGGAAAAGAGTCTCAAGAAAAAGATGAGTTGCTGACTTGGCTTGGCGGTTTCTATAATCCAACTACGTTTGATCCCAATTTTGTAAACAAGTACTTATTGTGGACTGAGAATGACTTGGATTCAGACCTTACCTGACAATCTCATCAAGCCTCAGTATCCAGCCAAATGAAATTTCCTCCGTCTCTTGTAGCTCTTCCAAGTCCTATCTAGCGTCGAGTGGCCCATCCAGATGCTAATATTCTCGAAGGCCTGCCCTTTTGACAGCATCAAGTCTGCAAACCCTTTTCGGCCACCATACAAAGTCGTGCCTTGCCCAAAATGTTTACGAATCGTTTTGGTAAGTGGTCGTTTAAAAGCTTCGGACTCAATGATCCTTAAGGCAAACTCCTGTTGCTCAAAGATAATCGGAATCGGCTTCCAACGATCTTCAGGAGGGAGTGCGATGATCTTCGTTTGGAAGACCCACAAGAGTTTTCTTCCTGTGGCCAATGTCTCCACTCTCCATAACTTTTGATCTTTTAGGTTATCCACCTCTTTAGGCCTCAGTCCAAACCACACCGACAAGTAAACCCAATTAAAGTTCAACTGATTCAGCTCACCCTGAACTTCATCTAAACGTTCCGGAGAAATTTCCTTCGATGGAACTGCAACCGACGTGCGATCTTTTTCATAAAAGGCTTCAAGAATTTTTTGTCTTTCATAACCGCGAGGAACAGGGATAGGATAAAAAGGTCTCGCCAGTTTTTTTGAGATAAAAAATCCCCACAAATTTACAAATTTCAAGATTGCATTGGTATATCGAAGACTAAGTCGTCTTCGATGAAAGTGATCGTAAATTTCATGGGTACTATAAAACCAATCCGAAGGGTCTATTTGAAGCTCGACAATGACTTTCTGAGCGGCCTTCCAAATCGTGTACGCTCGGCTCTTTTTTCTTAAGCCTCTGGCCGTTTCACTATCACGTGCACTAATAAACCGTTTTTCAAATTCATTAACAAACTCTATCGGCAAAACTGAATCAAACCGTTTTGAATTTTGTTCATCTTCAATTTTTCTTAGTTGGGTTCGTCGCTCTTGCTCTTTTAAAAATGCCTGAGCATTGAGTTGCTTCGCGCGCACTCTTGCTTCATCTAATGTCATCAGGGAATGAAAACCTAAACTTCTCCATTTAGTTTTTTCCACATCCCATTCTTTTTTTGGTTTTTCAGTCGACGAATTTTTGGCATCTTCTTTTTTATAAGAAACAAATTGCACTTTCTATTTTGGGCAAGATTTCTTCCATGGAAGTGCTCGAACAAAATAACCCATCTGTCCTCCTCAGTTGCGGTGGATCGTCCACTACGTCTGAATCGGACGATGGGTTAAATAGCTAAAGCATTGAAATGCTTCAAAGTCATGGTGGAGTTGGTGCATGGTCTTAATTACAAAAGCTTAGATCGCATTTGTAGCCAAAATAGCCACAGCCAGTGGATTTCAAATCATCTTGTGAATTCCGCGAAGCTTTTATTACTTTCACAAGACCTACTCTGAGTTTTCATCAGAGCATCAGAATACTATCACAAAACTATTTCCATGTGTAGTCTAACCAAGGTTATTAAAACTAAACCTATCTCTTGTAGAATAAGGAAATTCACCTGACTGGTGCTTTCTGACGGCATATCCAGGATATTTACCCTGCTTGATTGCCGAGATAAAGTTCTCTTTCGTCATGAGAACCTTCTTGCGAACATCAAAAAACTCGATATTTGC
This sequence comes from Bacteriovoracaceae bacterium, assembly GCA_947441615.1. GTDB lineage: Bacteria > Bdellovibrionota > Bacteriovoracia > Bacteriovoracales > Bacteriovoracaceae > Peredibacter. Next base: position 29,069 of record CANEUH010000029.1, read on the forward strand.
TCCAGTCTTCGTCTCTTTGATTTTGATGACAAAGGACTTTGGAATCCTTTTGATATTTTTCTCGCCCTTGTATTTTCTTTTATCCTTTAAATCGATGATCAACTCTCCCGCTTTCAGCGCCTTAAGCAAAAATTCGAAAAGTTCTTTCCCCGTTTTCGCCTTTCTACCATAAAGTCGCCCAACGGCATTATTCCAAAGATCCATATTCTCACTGGGAACTTCTTTCGTGCCAAAATTAAAATTCTTAAACTCGTTCAATCGTCCTAAAATATCAGCAGTTTCTTCACCAAATTCCATGGTGTATCTTCCGCTGACATAGGCATGTCTTAAAGCATCAATGTCATTATTGCCCAGTCCTTTGGCATATTCGTCAATAGAGCCATCAGCTCTTTTTGGCATCGGTTTATATTGGGAATCGATGAACTTATAGACCTCTAGTCTTGCCTCAAGCATTAGGGTAAGGATTTTTAAACCTTCCATAAACTAGATCTTCCCTTCAACGGCCAAATGAAAAAAAGTTCCGGCAATTCCGATAAAAAATGTAACCGAAGAAAGTATGAAGGCTATCGAAAGTCCCAAGAGATGCTTTGGCCTGTATTCAGGAAACTTGTCGAAGTAAAAAAGAGCAAAAATCGTAATCAAGAAAATTGGTGTAATAAAAAAGCCAAGTTTTCCCAGAACAATTACTATGCCTGCATTTAACAGACCAAACATACTTCCGTTACCTAGTACATTTTTCCAAATGGGAAGATAATCTGGGCGTTTCACAAGAAGATAGGCCGTGCCTAAGAGGAAAAGGAATCCTCCAACACATTTTAAAAGAATCATGCTCAAAGTAACTTGATGATAGACTTGTTCCATTTCTTAACATCCTTGCACTTACTTTATCGCCTTAGACAGTCTGTTCGCTAGATAAATCATCACGCAGTAATTAGTGTTTCAAATTAGACAAAAATTCTTTTTGCTCTTTTAATCATTCCTTCAACAATCAGATCAAGCGTACCTGCATTTAGATCCTTATCAAGCTCACTGGCCTTATAGCTAAAATTGTCAAAGCTTTTTTTTACCTCGGCGAAAATCCTTTCAACGTCATCTTTTGATATAAGGCACTTGCTCGCCGTCTCAAGGTAGTGGCGCTTCAATATCTTGTCGAAGTTATAATGATTAGAATTTCCTATCCCCATCGCTAGTCTTAGCTTTTTAAGTGCTAGTTTTTCTCTTGCATGGAGGAAGTACCCACTCATCACATCGTAAAAAGGTGTCATCTTGAATCCCTTCTGATTCATGAAGATGCTAAAGTTCTTGGCATGACCATCTGTCGCAAACAGAAGATCAAAAATCATGATTCCTTTAAAAAATTCAAACCTGTCGCTCGCTTCCTGAGATCCGGCCAAAAACTTCGAAATAGCTACGACCCCAGGTCCTCCCTCGTTTTGATATTTCTTATAGGGAGATACACCTAAAGCTTGGCACATATCTTCCTGAGGAATTCTCAAGATCACATCCTTTGCATCATCTTTTAACCACCGTCGATCGAATCGCTCGACGACAAGCACTCTTTGGTCTTCAAATGTTTCAATTGTTGCCTTGCAAGTCTTGAGACCAAACTTTTCCATGATAAAGAGCGAGGCCCACTCGTTGTCCACACTATCATCGAAATTAATATCCATCCCCAAGGCCCCAATCGGAGTTTTAATGATATGAGTGGTAGGTGTTTGGCCATGTGGCTCACACCAGTTTTTGCCAACTTTTAACAATGCCGTCTTCTCCTGGGCACCCGCGATCGATAGCCTAAAGTCATCTTCTTCCATTCCAAGAGGACTGAATGAGCCGAGTCCTCGAATTTTATTGGCGATTGCCTTTGTGCTTAATTTTGAATAATTCATCTCAAAGATCGGTGGCTCTCCTCTGTCTTCTGTGAGAAACGTCAGCGCCCCAACGCAATCTTTCCCCACCACTTCCAAGATGTCGAAGGGTCTAGTACTTTCTGCTCCAAACTTCTGAGCGACTAATTTTTTAATTTCATCATTATCTGGCAAGAGGTTATCAAAATATCTGGATACAATTTCTCCCTTGTACTCCTGCTCCTGGATTGGAAGGGACTGAGAAATGGCAAATCCATCTTTAATCCACTCATCACCATACTGAAATGATATCTGTCCTGACGAATCTTTTTTAAGGAGTCCTACTCTTGCTCCGTTTAGGAATACATTAAGCACCTTTCCTGCTCTTTTACGTCCCATCTCTAAACCTCATCTAGGTAGCTTAGTACGGCACGAACTTTGCTTTTACCGCTGAGTTTTGCTTTGAGCGTACCTGGACTTGATAGTTCAAGATTTAGTTTTAGGGCCTGGACAATTTTGAAGAAGGAATCCAGTGTTCCCTTTCCACTTTCCACGTCACTGATGGTTGGTTGTCGCATGTTCATCATTTTCGCCAAGTCGGCCTGCGAAAGATTCTGCAGTTTGCGAAGTCGCTTAAGTGCGAGTCCTGCTTTCTTGGGTGTATTGATGTTATCAATTCGCAGGCCTTCATCTGTCTTCATTCAAGCTCCATACGTTTTTTAGTATAAACCTATCTTATACTAATTATCGTATTTTTCAAAACTATACTTAAATTCGTATTAAACTCTAGTTTGCCAATTGTATTATCAAGATGTTAGACTATCTATCGAGAGCGCCTTTTCCTGAGAACGATCTCGAACCCAGATCTTTTCGTAATTTCTTTATGAGAGGCCCAACCTTAGTTGAATCCTTCAAGATGATGTCAAACATGTAACCTCCAGTATACTTATCGATTTCAATTGAATTTTTTTGTTTAAAATGTTTACCCGAGTATACATGGGGGTCCTAACCAAACAGAAATGAAAAGCCAATTAAAGTTTGCCTGATTCATTTTCCCAGAAGCATCATTTAGTACTTCATGAGGAAGTGGATCTGAAGCCTTACGACTGTTTTTATTTCTTTGGTAATGAGCATCCAAGAGCCGTTGCCTCTCGTATCCAAGGGGTCGGGTGACAGGCAGAAACGGCTTCGCAAGTTTTCGGCAGATAAAATAGCCCCAGGCGTTCACAAGGCTTAATATTGAAATGTAGCTGATACTCAGCTGCTGCTCATGAAAGTAATCGTAAACTTCTTTGTTATAGTAGTACCACTCCGAAGGATCGATCTTAAGCGCCACAATCATTTTCTTGGCGGCATTCCATTTTGAGCGAGCGTGGGATGTTTTCCTTCTGCCCTTTCTGGTCTCAGAGTCTCTGGTTCGTAAATATCGTTTTTCAAACTCTTCAACAAACTCAATGGGAAGAACTGAATCGTATTTCTTTTTGTTACTATTCTCTTCAATCGCTATTCGCTGAATCCTCTCTTCTTGCCTCTTCACAAAGTCTTGAGCATTAAGTTGTCTTGCACGACCCCTTGCCTCATCAATAGTCATCAGTTTATGAAACCCCAGTGTAAACCAGCGATCAGGATCAGCATCCCATTCTTTTTTCGCCTTAATGACATTTGAATCTTTTGTGTCTTTGGATTTATAAGAAACGGATTGCACCCCGTGGATTAGATTTTTTCCAAGACAAAACACGAACGTAGTCACCCAGGAATTTTACAACTCATCCACCACGTCTAAACTAAATACCCAACTAAAAGAGATCGTTACTAGGGAGGGTTGAAGTCTGCCATTAAAATTATTTCTTAAAATGCCGATGATATTTAAGATGAAATTTGTAACCTATATTTCAATTGCTTGCTTATGTTATGCTAACCAGGCCAGTGGACAGACTGGTCAAAAAATTATCATTAAAAAAAATGATACACTTTCGAACTTGCTTTGGAATTTAGAAATAACTCCTCTTTATGGCAAGAAAGGAAAAATTCTAAAAATTATCAATCTTAACCCATATCTAAAAAAAAGAAGTAAAGGTGGACACTTAGTGAGACCTGGAGATGTGATTAATCTAGGAGAATATGTTACGATCGAGTCGACCAACAATTTTGAAATAGCTCAAGTTAACTCTGAAATTCAAAAGACACGAACGATCTCATCAGAGAATACTCTAAGTGAATCACCAGAAAAAGAGTATGCATTAGGATTAACTCAAACTTTCCATGCCTATGAAGTCATTGAAAAAAATGGTGAAAAAGGCACGATCGCCAGTGGACTAACACCTGGAATATTTTTGGAAGCAAATTTTCTAGACAGCTCGAGATCAAAACTTAAATTTAAACTTGCTTATCAATACCTTAGTTTATTAAAGGCAAAAGACTATGAATTAAAGGACAAAAATTTTCTGATGACATCTTTGGGTGCTGATTACTCTTATCGTATAACTCCAAACTCTTTTTTAAACTTCGCCGTAAATAGCCATGAGCACCTCTTCTTTGCGAAGGGAAACAGTCCTCGCATTGAAGTTTATAAAACAAGTCTTCGATCATTCCAATTTGGTTTCAGTGGAAAATGGGAAATTGACAATCGTCATGTGATACAACCAATTCTAAGTTATTCACATTACCTAGGCTCTTCAAATCAAGGTTTTAGTTTTGAAAAAGGCTACGGTCTAGAGGTAAAATTAAGATTGAATAAGTCACAATCTTTTTTTATTGAACCATTTTATTCCAATTATAAACTTGAAGGAAATCAACGTTCTTATTCTTGGGATCAAATAGGAATTGGTTTTGGTAAAGAATTCTAATAGCACCATTACCCAGCATTAAAAATCAACATTCCTAATTACGGTGATATTGTTCCAGGCATTAAGTTATCAGTTGTCGTCCCGTCACCTAACTGACCATGGGAGTTGTTTCCCCAGCAAGCGACTTTACCAGAATCCGTCTGGGCACAAGTCTGATTGGCGCCGAGAGAGAGACCTAATAATCTTGAAGGAAGTCCCGAAGGTACTGACCCTGAAAAAGCATCGGTTAAAGAATTATCACCGATTTGCCCTTTTGAATTGAGACCCCAGCAGATCATGTTATTGGAAGAAGTAAGCCCGCAAGTATGCCCACCGTTTGCTTTAATCGTTGTCAGTCCTGACACTCCTGAGACGGTGACTGGAACATTGCTGTCCACCACGGTCGTATCACCCAGGTTCCCATAAGCATTAAGGCCCCAGCACTTCACTTGTCCAGATGTTAAGAGAGCACAGGTATGATTCTCCCCAGCGGCGATTTCAGCAACTCCAGAACTGAGCCCGGAAACCAAAGTCGGACTGAGTCTCTGAGTATTCGTGCCGTCTCCTAGTTGACCATAGGTATTTAGCCCCCAGCATTTTACTGGTCCGGTGGAAAGAAGAGCACAGGTGTGGGACCTCCCCCCCACGATAGAGATGACTTCACTGGATAGTGAGGTGATCAGGGTAGGTGAATACCGATCGGTGGTTGTTCCGTCTCCAAGCTGGCCATCAGAATTTGCTCCCCAACAATAGGTAGGGCCATTAATCGCCAAGACGCAGGAGTGATTATAACCAGAAAAGACTCCGGCCATGCTGCTAAGAGTTCCCTGGGGGGACCACCAACTCCCAGTAGATCCTATCCCTAACTGGCCTCTCGAGCCACTTCCCCAGCACTTCAACACTGATGAATCATTAATTCCACACGTATGATTCTCACCGGCCTTAATTTGAAAAAAACCTTCAAAGTCAATCCCAACCGGAATCAAAGAGCTTGACCACCATCCGTTCCCGAGCTGGCCACTTGTACCCAATCCCCAGCAAGAAGTTAAGTTTCCTTTGATCACACAAGTATGGGCAGCACCCATAGTGTGATCAATCACTGGGCCAGTCAGACCAGGTATGTTCCTCGGAACATATTCGTCGCCATCATAGGATAAACCTAGTTGTCCATAATTGTTTCTTCCCCAGCATCTGAGGGTTCCACCTCGCATAACGGCGCAAGTATGGGCGGCGGAACTAGATGCGTTTGAGGTATCAACAGTCTTTACGCCAGAGCTCATCCCCATAACATTAATAGGAGTATTTTTGGCCACACTAGATGAAGTCGTCTGATGTCCCAGCCTTCCTGAGCGAGCAGACCCCCAGCATTTTAAAAGACCTGTCGTCATCACCACACAGGTATAGTGACTCCCAGCTGAAACTGAAGCGACTCCAGAGGAGAGGCCTAGTACGTCAACTGGCTCAAGACTCTGAGTAATGTTACCGGTTCCTAATTCTCCTGATGCATTTAATCCCCAGCATTTTAGCCCGCCAGAAGTTGTGACAGCACATGAATGTGTATCCCCAGCTGAAATCGAAACCACGCCAGATAACAGCACACCAGTCGATGATTTTACGTCAACGGGGGACGATGCAGAGGTAACGGAATTGTCCCCTAATTGACCGGAGGTATTTAATCCCCAGCATTTCACATTTCCGGCAGTTGTTAAGCCGCAAGTGTGTGCTTTACCGGCCGACACTGCCTTGAACGAGAATCCACCTACGACCTTGACTGGAATATTTGAAACAGAGGTCGAACCCCGGCCCAATCGACCGCTACCACCATTACCCCAGCACCAGATATCCGTTCCCACGAGAGCACAGGCGTGGGCCGCACCAACATCAATGTCACTCGCTATACGTCCCCCACTCACAGTTACCGGAGTAGAAACCGATAAACCCGAAACGACTGCCCCATTCCCGAGCTGACCACTCGTCCCCAATCCCCAACACTTAATATCACCAGACTCCAATAAAGCGCATGAGAAAGCAGCACCAGACCCGACTTTGATCGCTTTTGGAGTTGGTCCAATTTCAACGACATCAGTTTTTGAATTATCCCAACCACTGTAGCCAAGCGGGCCACCATCGCCCAATCTTCCATTGTCCATTAATCCCCAACATTTGATACCTCCAGATCGAGTCACTACACAAGTGTGGTTATCTCCATTAGAGATTGATGTCACCCCGGAAGCGACTAGCGCAGAAACGCTCAAGGTCAGTGTCGTTGTTGCTGACTTGCCGTTTGAAGCCAGAATGTTAACAGTATAAACAGTTGAACTAAGAGCACTCGTAGGAGTTCCAGAAAAAACACAGGTTGATGAGTTTAGAGAAAGACCAGACGGGAGTGCAGGAGAAACAGTACAAGTGACACTGGCAGCTCCCCCGTTAGTGAGGCGACTAGGAATTATTCGCATCGGTAAGCCGACCTCTCCGGCCGTTGCCCGACTGCCAGAATAACTTAATTCAGGGCTCACGTAATCCACGAAGAGAGTGACTGGAGCTGTTAAGCGTTGTCCCTGCGAATTCAGTAAGGTCACAGTAAGAGTGGTAGAAGGATAGTAGTTAACTGGAGTACCACTAATGAGACATGTAGAAGAGTTGAGTGACAGACCAGTCGGAAGAGCTGGAGAAATCGAGCAAGTCACCGGGTATCCGCCCCCTGAAAAACTTGAAGGAGTGACTGACATCGGTTGGCCCACTAAACCGCTTGTCCCGCTGGAACCAGCGTAACTTAACCTCACTATTCCGGGTAGAACTTGAATCTGAACCGATGTTCTACTGACTGGAAAATTGCTGCATTCGTCGCAATACTCTAATTGAGCTATCAGATAGGTTGTTGGCGAGGATATCAGGCCCGGGGTTCCACGAATGGTTAAGTTATAATCAATAAAAAGTCCGTCAGGTAAATAAGGAGTTGATTCAGTTCCCCCACCACCGATCCAACCAGACGAAACAGTGGGAATATTTACCGCTTCTCCAGCTGTTAAAGTGATGAGCCCAGAAGAGTATCGGAACGCATAACTATCATACCAACTTCCTGATGTATTAAATGTTACGGTCGTCGTGTTTGTTCCATAGGAATTCGTCGCAGTGATCGTAAATACCGCATTGATGTAGTGCTCATAAATTCCTGAAGCACTGATAACACAAGTCCGAGTATCCATGACAAACGGCCAAGGAAGTGCTGGCGAAATAGAACATCTGCCCGCGGAATCGCCAGAAAAATCCAAGCTCGTCGGAATGATCTGAGTCGTTCCATTATAACCTGAAAATGTTGTTCCCATGGAACCAGCGTAACTGATGACAGGAGGCTGAGGACCGACTCCCATCATGAGAGTTGCTGGTAAAGAACTCCCCACCGTATTTGTCGCAATGATCGTGTAAGAGGATGAGATCAAATTTCCTGTCGGGGTCCCGCTGATCTCGCATGTAGTGCTATTGATGGTTGCCCACACCGGAAGAGCTGGAGTGATTGAGCATGAAGTGATGGGGGCCCCACTATTTCTAAGAACAGAAGGAATGATTGATAAAGGTGTTCCAACGGATCCTATGTAGGGGCTTGAGTAGCTTAAGAATGGGACATTCACGGCGACGGAAAGAGCGACAGTTGCCGTTGCAGAGGTTCCAAAATCCGTACTCGCAGTGACAGCGTATGAGGTCGCGGAGACTGCTCTAGTGGGAGTTCCGCTAATGAGACAAGTGGAGCTGTTAATGGAGAGACCTTCCGGGAGTTCTGGTGAAATTGAGCAGCTCGTGATCGGTGCCCCTCCACCGGAGATCGCAGAAGGTGACACAGACATGGCAACGCCAGCACTGCCCGAAGTCCCTGCCGAACTCGCGAAGCTTAAGCTTGGAGTCCCGGATGGGTTCACTCGTAGAGTCACTGACGCCCACCCCGTAGTGAGGTCATTACAATCGTAACAGACGTATACCCTTTCAACGATAAACGTCGTTGTGAGGAGCGGACCCCTCGGAGTCCCTCGGATGGTACAGTTTGAGTCAATAAAGTTGAGACCAGTAGGAAGTGGTGGTGAAGAACGACAGTAATCGTTAGCTTCGCCTTGCACGAAGACTTTGGGTGAAACGGTCATGAGACTACCAACGGTTCCTGTCGTGCCAGTTGAGTTGGCATAGCTTAAAAGTATTGCCTCGTAAGAATTAGAAAGTGTCACTAACGCAGTTGAAGAGCCGAAAGTGTTGGTTGCGGTGACCGTGAAAGATAGGGATTCAAAAGGTTTTGGAGCTCCGGATATAATACAGGTGCTCGGATCGATGGATAATATATCCCTCATATCACTAGACCCATCCCAACCATATTCGGTGGTGAGTGGAGAGATTGAACAACTTCCTGGAGCATCTTTATAATCAAGTTGAGTTGGAGAGACTTTAAAACTTGCAGAGGTATTTCTGCTTGTTCCAGTTGATCCCTCATAGCTTAATACAGGTAGACCGACCCCGATTATTATCGTTGCTGGCCTTGAGTCCCCCATGGCGTTCCTGGCGATCACAGAATAGGTCGTTGAGATATGATTTTCTGTAGGAGTTCCACTAATCACACAGGTTGAACTATGGATTGAAGCCCACGCCGGTAGCGCAGGTGAAGTCGTGCATGAAATAACAGGCGATGCATTTGCTCGCAATATTGAAGGAGATAGCGTGAGAGGAACACCGATAACTCCACTCGTACCGTTGACTCCAGTGTAGCTGAGAGTGGGGACAGTTGGGGCCACAACATTAAGTGAAACAATTGTGTTTGATGATCCAGCCGAGTTAGTTACTGTCACCGTATAAGTAGAACTTTCTAGTGTTGCAGTTGGTGTTCCACTGATTACACAGGTTGAAGTATTGAGCGACGCCCAAGCTGGAAGTGCGGGAGAGGTGGTACACGATGTGATTGCGGCGCCTTGTGTATTAAGTGTGGTAGGCGAAACACTCATTGCTGTTCCCACGACCCCACTTGTTCCACTGGCCCCAGCATA
>CANEUH010000030.1 GCA_947441615.1 Bacteriovoracaceae bacterium
ATAACGTCATCAAAACCCTTAAGAAGAAGGCCTACGGCTATAAAAACATGGCCTACTTTAAGCTCAAAATCCTTCAAGTTTGTGGATTTCTAAACTCTAGGTACATCGATATGAATTTTTAAGGGGTTAAACTTATTTGTTAGAGAGACAGAGAGTTGTTGATGTACCAATTGAACTTATTTGGAAAGGATGGACGGATCCTGAACATATTGTGAAATGGTTTTGTCCAAAACCCTATCAGGTGACTAAATGCGAAGTTGACTTAAGACCTGGTGGAATTTTTAGAACGGATATGAAGGGACCAGATATGCCTGAATCACCCTGCTCCGGTTGTATACTTGAGGTTGAAAAAAATAAAAAGTTTGTTTGGACCTCTGCCCTGGGAGAAAATTTCAGACCGACGCCCATTCCAGAAAATGGCCCGGATGTATTATTTACAGGCATCTTACTCCTAGAGAATCTAGGCACCCAAACGAAGTACACGGCAATTGCCCGTCATGCAGATGATAAAACATGCCAAAGACACGCCGACATGGGTTTCCATGAAGGTTGGGGTGTTTGTCTTGATCAATTAATCGAAGAGATCAAAATTGGTAGAATTAAATGAAGAAATCAACTAATCCAGAGTTGATGTCGTAAATTCCGCCAATGAACTTAATTTTACCCTGTGACTCAAGAGAACTTAAAATCTCAGATTTGTTTCTAAGATCTGAAATTCCTTGTAATACATTTGAGCGTGTAACGTCGTTTATGTCAGTATGATCATGACAATTTGGGAAACAGTTTTTAATCTTATTCGTAAGTTGAGTCAGATGACCTAATTCAACATTCGACATTGCACCCTTAACAGCTCCACAGCCAGTGTGTCCAAGGACAACAACAATTTTTACACCTACAACCTGGCAAGCAAACTCTGAACTACCTAGAATATCTTCATTGATAACATTCCCAGCGATTCTCACACTAAAAACTTCACCAAGTCCCTGATCAAAAATTAATTCAGTCGATGTTCTTGAATCCATACAACTAATAACAAGAGCAAATGGATGCTGAGACTCGCTGGTTTCATTAACTTGCTGAAGCAAATTACGATTAATTTTGAGGTTTTTTATAAAGCGTTTATTCCCCTCAATCAATAATTCAACAGCCATTTCGGGCGATATTTTTTGTTGTAATTCTTTTGTTAATGTTTTCATGCGAATTCTCCTTTTTTTGAATCAGGATTCAAAAAAGCAATTAAGTGGTCACGTTTTCTGTTATAGAAAGAAAAAATAGTCATAAATAATGAAATCAGGAAAACTGTTAGAAAAGTTTTGTATCCAAAATGAGGAAAAAGTACTGCCGATATAAGAGCTCCAAATGAGAATGAAAGAAATGTGGCAATTCTTAAAATATTAACCCTTCGTCTTTCAGAAAATTTTCTTTTCATGCTAGGATTGATCATTCCAAGTAAATTCAAACCTATATCTGTCGATAAACCAGTAAGGTGAGTCACCCTAACCTTGCCGGAAGTCGTCCATGTTACCAAAGCATTTTTTAGGCCACATGCCAAACATAATAAAGAGATGATCGTAAACTCAACAAGGTCATATTTCTCATCGATATCAAAGGGCTTAAGGTTTTCAGTAAAAACATATTCACCGAGCAGTATGACAAACCCAATCGAAATGGTGATTAAACCTTGGACAATATAATAAGGAGGCGGAGAAGACTTATGTGGAGTGTGTCTGTCTAAAACGAAAGAAGTAATCACTCCACCCATAATAAAAGAAAAAGGGATCGTTAATAGTTCAAGAGTAAAGAAATATCCTTCATGCCCAAAAGCGATTCCCATCTGTGTTCCAAAGCCAGTCACGTGAGATACGAATTTCCCTGTGGCAAGGAAACCAGCCGAATTAATTAGCCCAACTTTGAAAGAAGAAACCAACCAAAGCCAGATATACTTTTTTTCAAAGGCTTCATTTGGATCATTTAGATGTACCATTTAGTTCCCCACTGCAAAACTTTTCAGGGTTCCCCAACTATCATCTTTTCTTAATTCTAAGTACTTACTATATATCGCAGCAACAAGTAGTATGAGACAGAAGGGAAGATAGATACTTTTCATTAAACTATTCATAAACCCTCTTCGATTTTTGGTAATTCTAGATGACAATTTGATTCAAGTAAATTTTAATAAAATGAACGTATCATTCATTTAAATTGAACGATAATCTTCAGGAAACAGTCATGAATATTGATTTAAATTACAATCAACTTCTTTGTTTTAAAACTATTGTTGAAATGGAGTCCGTCACAAAGGCTGCAGAAAAATTACGCATAGGAACTCCTGCTGCAAGTATGCAACTAAAGCAACTTGAAGAGAAACTTCAAAAAAAATTATTTGTGAGAAAGAACAAACAACTCTTTCTTACAGACACGGGAAGACTAGTCTACGAATATTCAAAGCAAATATTTAATCTAGGATCGGAGCTTTTAGGGACACTCAATGATCAGGTTTATGGTGATGTCAAAATTCAAATTGGAGTTCAAGATTCTGTTGCGAAAAATCTTATCTCCAAACTTAGTACATATATATATGATCATTTTGATGCCATGATTTCCATTTACAATGGAAGCCTTGAAGAAATGACTCTCGGAGTGGCCTCACATCGATTAGATTTAGCGATCCTGAATAATCCTCCGATTATAAATGATAAAACCATGATGCTTTCTAAGAGGGCCTTGAAATCAAATATCGTCTTTGCAGGTTCAAAAGAGTATTTAAATCTAAAGGGTAAACCACTTTCAAGTTTTTCAGGAAAACCCTTTGTCCTTCCGACAACACAATCAGTTTTAAGACACAAACTAGAACATTACTTCGAACAAAACAAAATAAATTATCGTCTCGTTGGAGAGGTGCAAGACACCATGGTGCAAAAAAATATGGCGATTTCGGGAAATGGAATTATCCCGATCATGGAAGATGCGATTGTAAATTATGTCAAAAGTGAGCAGTTATATATCTTGAAAAAAGTACCTGAACTAAGTGAAGAAATATGGTTTGTCGCTGGAAGAAGGAAAATTGATAATCCCATAGCTAATCAAATCATGAAAAACTTTGAATTCTAAATAAGACGTACCTCTGTAAAAAAGAAAGGATCAGGGGAAAAGTATTTATAGGACAGCAATAAATAACTAAAATATGAAGAAAAGGTATTTCCCATGAAAATGTCATTATTCATTTTATTTTTCATATTTTCTTTAAATGCACTTGCTGGAAGGAATCCAGAGCTAGAAAAGTTATTCAAAAATGATTTTAAAAAGCACTACATCCAAAACCAATGCGGTTCAAATATCCTTAATTTTCTTAAACGAGCAGAAGCAAGTGGGATGAACCTATACAACTCGAATATTTTAGAAATTAGTAATAAAGGATTTTCACTCTTTGGTCTCATCAACGCTGAATACGCTCGAGAGGCTGGAAGGCTTAATCCAAACTCTTCCCAAGATGGGTCCAGGCAACTTCCAGGTGAAAGTAATTGGTATCATCATGTTGTCCTGGAGCTTGATGGAGAAATCTACGACTTTGATTTTGGAAATCAACCAAGTGTTCTTACAAAAGAATTTTATTTTGAAAAAATGTTTTTGAATGATAAGAAAAAATCCGAAGGTGGCGAGCATTATATTGGTCGTGAAGAGAAACTTAAAACCTATGAAATTTTGGTAAGACCAGGACTTGATACTTTAAGAGCAAGAGAAGAAAGAAGATCCAGTCCAGTTTCAAAAACATTAAGGCTAAAAGAATATCTAAACTGAACTTTTACCCTAGTTAAGCTCAAATTTCTTCAATTAAGCCTTAACAACATGCATGGTGAGGCTCTTTAAAAACTTAACGAATCCTTAACAGACGAAATTCGAATTTCTAGATACTTATATCATAAAAATATTTTCTAGATCTCGGAGATGTAATGTCTATTTTAGTTTTTTTGTTGTCTTTTTCTACCATCGTAATGGCCAGGGGAGATAATTTAAATACCGCCGACATTCAAAAAGTCGTTGCTGATACCCTTGCCTCTAAATGGTATGAAAAGATTAACATCCGAGGCTATGCTCAACTGCGATACAATCGTATTTTTGAATCAAATAAAGACCTTCGTTGCTCTCAGTGCGATAAGTCTATTGGTGGAAATAATGGATTTTTTCTTCGTCGAGCACGAATCATACTTTTTGGGGAAGTGAGCGACCGAGTTTACGTTTATATTCAACCGGATTACGCTTCTGCTGACGATGCTGGAAACCAGCTTAATTACTATCAGATGAGAGATGCTTATTTTGACTACGCCCTCACTTCTGACAAGGACTGGCGAGTCCGGACTGGGATTTCAAAAGTTCCTTGGGGATTTCAAAATCTTCAATCGAGTTCGAACCGACCAACTCTAGATCGTGATGATGCTTTGAATTCCGCAATTCCGAATGAACGAGATACTGGCGTTTATCTCATGTGGTCACCCACTGAAATTCGTAGAAGATTCAAAGAACTGACTTCTAACAATCTTAAGGGATCTGGTGACTATGGCATGCTCGCAATTGGTGCTCATAATGGACAGACTCTAAATCGTCCCGAAAAAAATGACGACCTTCACCGGGTGGTGAGATTCACTTATCCCTTTAAAATGGAAAATGGCCAATTTATAGAAGCTTCAATACAAGCCTATGAAGGCAAGTTTCAAATGATTAACGGCTTGGCGTCTGGAAAAGATTTTTACGAACAACGTACAGCTGCCACAATCGTAATATACCCTCAACCTATTGGATTCCAAGCCGAATATAACATTGGTAGTGGTCCCGAGTACGATCCGAATAAAAACGTCGTCCGGACCCAAGGACTTCGTGGAGGGTACGTAATGACTTACTATCAATTTCATAATGGAAATGATCGCTTCTTTCCATTCATTAGGTATCAACTTTACGATGGTGGGAAGAAACTTGAGTCAGGTAGTGCTTATAAGGTGGAAGAGTTAGAAATTGGTACTGAGTGGCAGCCAAACTCAGCTTTAGAGCTGACAGTGGCCTTCGCTAATTCCGATCGCAGGACTCAATCAAGTACGACAAACCAGCTTCATGAAATAGGTCATTTAATTCGTCTTCAGGCACAGTTTAATTATTAATTAAAATTTTTACAAAGACCGACAAGGTAATCTAACCGAGGAGGTCAATGTATGAAAATTATAATCATCAGTCTATTCGTTTTAGCACATTCTTATGCCAACGAAGTTAATATGATTAGTGGTTCATTCTCTTTAGAAGCTCCTTCCAAGCAGACGACATTATCAACAATCGTTCAAGAAGATTTTCTTTCTGCTAGTAGTTTTGACCCGCTGACTTTAAATGAAAAAATACGTTATCCTGCCAGCACTCAGGATGAAAATGAAAGTGAGATTTCAATCAATAATATCAGTGGAACTTTTCAATAACAAAAACTACGAGATCTTTATCACCTGCGCATGACAAAGATCAAATGATTCTAATTTCTAATCTGCCATCCCCGTGGTTTAGCAAAAGCTAAAATTCCTAAGAAAGAAAGTGTTGCTCCCATTCCTGAATGCTTACGTCCCGCCCATGGTAGGTAAGGCGATACTCGATCACAGCAATTAATATAACTCGTTCCAGCATTCACTTCCTGTAGAATTTTTTTTGCGCGTTCAATATTATGAGAATAAACAGAAGCCGTTAATCCATAATCTGTGTCATTCATGAGCTTAATCGCCTCATCATCATTTTTAACTTTCATCAATCCTCTTACAGGACCAAAAGTTTCATCTTTCATAACAGACATTGTGTGATTGACGTCTGTTAAGACAGTGGGAGGAAAAAAACTTCCTTTCTTTTTAGGAATTGTTCCACCTAGTAAAAGTTTCGCCCCTTTTTTAATTGCATCTTGGACTTGTACGTCTAGAAAATTAATATGTGGTAGCCGAGCAATTGACCCCTGAAGATTTGCTTGATCAAGTGGATCACCCATTTTAAGTTTTTTTGTTTCATTTAAAAAACATTCAATGAATTGATCATAAATTTTTTCATGCACATAAACTCTTTCAACAGCACAACAGCTCTGTCCATTATTATAGAAACAACCTTCTACTACAGCTGAAGCCACCTGGAGAACGTCTTTAATTTCTTCTGTCACATAAAGGGGATCTTTTCCTCCTAGCTCTAATCCAACTGGCACCATTTTACTGGCTACTTTATTTGCAATATATTGCCCAGTTTTAAATGAACCTGTAAAAAAGTATCCGTCAAATGGGCAATCAAGGAGAATTTCTCCAACTTCCTTACCTCCAATAATGTGAGTGAAAACATCCTCACTTACTCCAGATTCTTTCCATAATTCAGCAATATGCAAACCTGTTAATGTGGAGAACTCAGAGGGTTTATAAAAAACATTATTTCCAGCAATGAGAGCTGGCACAAAAACATTCACGCCTACAAGATAAGGATAATTCCAAGCACTGATGTTGCAGATGATTCCGAGAGGATCGAATGAAAGAGAATCGGTTGTATTTCCATCAACATTCTGAACTTGGTGATTAAGCCATTTTGAAGAATTCTCTAGAAAAAAAAGGATCCTCTTTCTTGCTCCATTAATTTCATTGTAAGATTCTTGGAGTGGCTTCCCTACCTCTAAAGAAAGAGTCGTTGCGAGTTGATCCTTTTTTTGATCAAGAAGATCGGAGAATTTTTTAACTTTTTTTAATCTCTCTTCAAGTCCTATATCTATCCAGTTGAGATGGGCTTCCCTAGAACTGGCCATCTTTTTGAGAATTGATTCCTTGGTATCTTCAGTAACATCTTTAATTTTCTCGAGTGTAGTCGGATTAGTGATTTGCATAATTACCTCTTGAATTTTTCGACAACTTTTAAAAAATGATCATAATAAGGTTCAGGATCTTCCACAATCCCATTCAGTGTTGCAGAAAATTCTGGATGCCACTGAACTCCAAAAACAGGCAAATGGCTGTGATGAAAAGCTTCTATAAGATTATCTTTAGGGCAGAAAGCATCAACAACTAAACCTTGGCCCAATTTTTCAACACCTTGGTGGTGAACACTGTTTACCGTTAAGATTTTATTTTTATAAATCCTCTCAAGTAAACTGCCATCCGTAACTTGAACTTGATGAAAAATCCTATCATACTGTTGGGCATTCCTATGTTCTACAGTTGTGCTTGTTTGCAATACTAGATCCTGATAGAGTTTCCCCCCAAAATAAATATTGGCCAACTGAAATCCACGACAAATGGCAAAAATGGGACGTTGATTTTTAATCGCGTAGTCAAAAATTTTTAATTCGTATTGATCTCTAAATCTATCGCCTGGCCATCGACTATTTTCAATTGCCTCTTCTCCATAAGTAGATGGTGCAATGTCGGCCCCTCCTTGAAAAACAAAACCATCCATTTCTTGCAAGTACTGATCTAACTCACTCCAAGGTAAATCTGGTAAGAAAATAGGCATTACACCTTTTCGTGAAAGAAATTTTGCCATGTCTTGTTCAAAATAAGCTAATGTTTTATGTCCAAAAACTGTGCGGGTTGGATCTGGATACATAAAACAAGCACTAACACCTATACGAATCATCTAAAGTGCCTTTTCGTAGATAGCTTTAAAGTCCTCTATTTTTACTTCTCTTGGATTTGATCCGTGACATGGGTCATGAAGAGCTAAGTTTGATAATCGCTCAATATGATCTTTTGTTACCTTTTGAGAGGAAAGATTTAAAGGAATACCGATTTTAGAATTTAATTCTTTTAACCACGAAATCCATGCACGTGACGATTTTTCTTTGAGCCCAACGACTTCACATAAAGTGGACATTCTTTGCTCGCAAACAGGAGCATTAAATTCCATTCCAAAAGGAATCATAATGGCGTTAGCTAGACCATGGTGCATATCAATCACTGTAGACAGTGGATGTGCCAGACTATGAACGATACCAAGACCTTTCTGAAATGCTGTTGCACCCATGAGGGAGCCCATTTGCATTTTCGATCTAGATTCTATATCAGGAGATTTACATGCTTGCTCAAGACTTTGAGAAATTAGTCGCACTCCCTCTAACGCTACTCCATCACATAAAGGCGAAAACCCTTTGGAAAGATAAGCCTCTACGTTATGTGTAAGAGCATCAATACCAGTAGCGGCAGTCACAAAAGAAGGTAAATCCATAGTGAGCTCAGGATCCGCAAAAACTTTTTTTGCAAGAAGCCTTGGAGAGAAAAGGATTTTTTTCTCGTGACTCACATCATCTGCAATAACAGTTGAACGACCAACCTCTGAGCCTGTACCTGAAGTCGTGGGAACAGTGACAAAATATGGGATTTCTTCGGTCACGAAAATATCGCCACCTTTCATGTCATCAAAATCAAAAAGATCTCTCGTATGATAGGCCCTGAGGGCAATAGCACGAGCGACATCCATACTTGCTCCGCCTCCAAATCCGACAATACAATCACAATTATTTTTATGGTAAGTATCCCCTCCCATAATGACATTAGATTTTGTTGGATTTTTATCAATTTCAGAAAAGACAGTTGGGGAAAGATCAGTTTTTTTTAAGAGCTCAAAAACGTTTTTAAAGGTTGAAAGTTTTGTAAAAGCGGTATCTGAAACAATAAGTGGTCGCTTGAACCCTAGATCTTTTAAATGAGGCCCCAATTCATCAATAATGCCCTTTCCAAAACGAATGGACGTTGGGAAATTAAAATTTTTTCTCTCTGAATAGTTAATACTCATAAAAGCTCCTATATGATTTCAAAATATCTTTTATATTCCCAATCTGTAACACTCTTTTGAAATTGCTTCCATTCCCATTCACGAGTCCGTGTGAAGTGATCAACGAATGCCTCCCCAAATAGTTCTTTGGATAATTCTGAATGTTTCATTTTTTGAGTTGCATCCCAAAGATTAGAAGGAAGAACACCATGATTAAGATCTCGATAGCCATTACCTTTTGTCATAGGCTGCAGCTTAAGTTTTTTCTTAATTCCATATAATCCACAAGCCAAAGCTGCAGCATGAGCAAGATATGGATTTGCATCAGATCCAACAACTCTTAACTCAATTCGAGTTGATTTGTCAGAACCAGGCAAAGCTCTTAAACAGGTCGTACGGTTATCTATTCCCCAAGTTAAAGTTGTAGGCGCCCAAGCCCCTTCTACTAAACGCTTAAAGGAATTAATACTGGGTGCATACATTGGTAAAACATACGGCATACAATGAAGAAGACCCGCCATATAACTCTCCATCATTGAGCTCATATGTGTCTTTGATTTTGCATCATAGAAAAGATTCTTTTTACCTTCCCATAAGCTTTGATGAAGATGCCCAGAACAACCAGGAAGCTTTTCAGAAATTTTTGCTAAGAATGTGGGCATAATCCCATGATTGTGACCAATTTCCTTAACCCCTGTTTTAAACAAAACTGCTCGATCCGCAGACTCTAAAATATCTGAGTAAAGAATGGCTGCCTCTATAACACCCGGACCAGTTTCAGTATGTAGTCCTTCGAGGGGAACTCGATAGCTATTCATGTACTCGAAAAGGTCATGAAAGAATGGAGCATTCTTAGAGATTCTTATAAGAGAATATCCGAACATTCCAGGAGTTAAATGTTGAGGGTCTTGAAATTTTTTTTCAACTAAATCTTCACAATTTTCTCTAAAATTAAACCACTCGAACTCTTGCCCGAAGCTAGCCTTATAGCCAGATTTTTCAGCCTGAGATTTTATTTTTTTTAAAAGATTTCTCGGACAAACATCTACTTTAAAATCGGCGAGAACAAAAGGCGTCTTCTCATCCCAAGGAACTAATCTAAAGGTTGATAAATCTAAATGAGCGTTTACGTCTGGATAACCGGTGTGCCAGCCTGTAAAAGTTGAATTGTCATAGGCAAGATCGTTGATATCCCAACCAAAAACAACATCACAAAAGCCGAATCCCCCTTCAACGATCGAGAAAAACTTATCTTTATGAATAAGCTTCCCCCTTAAGACTCCATCCAGGTCTGTGATGGCAACTTTAACCTTTGAATGAGGAGATTCTTTGATGGTTTTTAAAATTTGATCCTTATTTAGATACATGAGAGTCCTTCTTTTGATTAATGACAAATTTAAAATAAATAAAGCCTATTGTGAGTATTAAAAAATAGATAAGCGCCAATTTCTTGTAAAACCATGTCAGTGAAAAGAGAGCAATAATAGCGATCCCAAGAGCAAGTCTCTGAGACCATGGGTAGAATGGGGCCTTAAACGGCCTATTCATTTGTGGTTCATCTCTACGAAGCTTAAAAAAAGTAAAAAGAGAGAGTATGTAGAGTAGAATCGCCCCAAAGCAGGCGATGGTAATAATCTCTGCAGTTTTGCCTGAGATCAAGGCCAAAATGCCAATCGCCATATTTAAAAGGAGTGCCCAACTCGGTGTATGAAAACGAGGATGAATTTTACCAAAAATCTTTGGGAAATATCCTACTCTCCCAAATTCATAAGTAACTCTCCCAGATGCCAAAATAAGCCCATGAAAGGAAGCGATAAGACCAAATAGACCGATCGTCAATAAAAGATGATAAAAGAAATTGTCTTTCCCAAAGATATAAGAAAGAGCAAGTGGAAGTGGACTATCTGAAGTGGTCCTCGATCCTTCATCAAGAAAAACAATCGCTTCCCAACCTGCTACACCAATAGAACTCGTAAAGGTTAAAAGACACAGAAAAACGAGAGTCGCAATCGCAGAGCCGAATCCTTTAACAACATTAACCTGTGGGTTAATTGTTTCCTCGGCAACATTAGCAACTCCTTCAATTCCTAAAAAAAACCAAATGGCAAAAGGAATTGAGGCGAAGATACCCGTAACTCCATTTGGAAGTGAATTTTGAAAAAATTTCGTAGAAGTAAAATGAGGTAAACTAACCCCTGCAAAAATAATAAGTTCTAGAACGGCAAAAACAGTTATAAAAAGTTCAAAACTCGCAGCTGCTTTTACTCCAAAAATATTCAACGCTGTGAAAACCATAAAAGAAAAAATGGCAATTGTTAGAATTGAATACATAGGAAGAAATTCATGAAAATAGGCTCCGATCGCATAGGCAATGGCCGGTGGAGCAAAAACGAA
This sequence comes from Bacteriovoracaceae bacterium, assembly GCA_947441615.1. Classification (GTDB taxonomy): domain Bacteria; phylum Bdellovibrionota; class Bacteriovoracia; order Bacteriovoracales; family Bacteriovoracaceae; genus Peredibacter. The sequence continues at coordinate 11,149 of CANEUH010000030.1, forward strand.
TTCAATAAATTGAGTTAGCCCAGCAAGAAATCCCCAGTTTACGCCAAGCGCACGGTTGGCATAATCGAAAGCACCACCAGACTTAGGAATGGCACAAGCAAGTTCGCAATAACTAAAAGTAAAAAAAACATACATTACACTTATGAAAAAAGTGGCAATCCCAAGACCAAGAGTTCCACCCTCAGGCAGTCCAAGATTCCATCCAAAATACATTCCCGATATGACATAACCTACGCCAAGCCCCCAAAGCATGACGGGGCCAAGAGTTCTTTCAAAGGTAGGGTTTAGATTGGACATGCCTCATTGTACTGAGATAAAGAAAACAGAGCTACCTGAAATTAATTCTCAAAGGAGTATGAATCTAAGTGAAATCAAAGCTAAACAACCCGAGTAAAACTGTTGGTTTAACATAAAAGTAGTAAATCTTTTATATTAAACTAAAATTAAAGAAGAAAATTTGTCTAATTTCCGATTAGATTTTATAAAATGAAGATTTATATTTTTATCAGTTTCCTTCTGATCATCGTTGGATGCCAAAAAATCACTGTCGAATTAATCACTCCTTCTGGTGGGGACTTCGCGGTAGAAACCAATCAGGGAAGATTCCATACACTTGCTCATCAAGGAAAAGTTCTTTTTCTGTTTTTTGGGTTTACTCATTGTCCTGAAGTTTGTCCAACGACTCTCTCTCGACTAAACAAGATGGTCCTTTCACTTTCTAAAGAAGAACAAAGTAAAATTGAGATTCTGTTTATTTCGGTAGACACCAAAAGAGACTCTATCAATCATTTAAAAAAATATTTTGAAAATTATCCAAAAAATTTTTATGCCGGTCACGCCACTGAGAGTGAATTAAAAACCATCATGGGAAAATTTGGAGCTACATTTAGAATTTTCTCGGCCGAAACACCAGATAACATGATCATTGACCATACCTCAGACATCTTTGTGATCAATGAAAAGGGAGAATGGGTACATAGTTTAAAGTTCGATACGTCGGTCGAAGAATTAATCGAAGTGTCAAAAAATGTCTCTAAGCTTTCTGCAACATTTGCTCAAAAACGTAGAGAAAGTAAGGTAGAGGTATTAGATGAAAATAACTCATGCGATCTTTCTAAAACCCCTTGCAAGGTTTTAGATTATGAGGTGAGCCTCTCTCCCCTTCCGATTGTTCCCGAAAAAGATTTTAACGTTTATGTGAAATTACTAAACCCCTTAAAATCCCCTCCTTTAGAGCTGGATTTTGAAGGTGTTACCCTCAATATGGGTTATATTCGCCCTAAGCTCTACCAAGTTAGGGATAATCTATACCGGGGGGAGTTCTATATTCCCGCCTGTGAAGTTCAGGAAATGGATTGGAAAGTACGCTTAATAGTTGAAACCACAAAGGGGAAAAAGGCTATTGGATATTATATGAAATCCGTCCTTCCCAAACCTTAATCAAATAGTCATAAATACCGATAAAATCTTTGATGAGGCACCTAAAGATATTTATTGTCCTATTTTCTATTTCGCTTTTATTCATATCTACTATGATTTTTCAAAACATGGTGGCGAAGCTTTCTCCACATGAAGTAGACTTTGATCCCCTTCAATCGATTCCACTTTCTACGATTGTAGCAGCAACTCCTGGAACAGCTTCCACTAAGATCGTTTACATTCATGCTGATGAAATCGCCCACATTGACCAAAGTGTTGAGATGGATCAGTTAATTATTAATGGAGAGCTTCATTGCGACTCACAAAATGCAGCCTTTGTTTCAGAAATAAAAGCTAGAGTCATCTACGTGAATGGACTTTTCCAATGTGGAACTCGCAATTTTCGTTATCATAAAAAATTAATTTTGAGTTTAAAAGCTGGTGCCTTCGATCCAAGGTCAACATCTGCTTACCGTGCTATCCTGGTTAATTATGGAGGAAAACTCATTCTCAACGGATTAACTAAAAATGCCTATTGGACCAGACTCGCTCAAACGGCGTTCCCTGGCCAAAATACGATTCAAGTTGATTTCCCAGGCTTAACGACTCCTCAAAACCAGCAAGCTCTTAGGCTGAGTCAGCCCTCATGGAGTGTTGGAGATGAAATCGTTATAGGACCTAGTTCTTATAAACCACAAGAGGCAGAAGCCTTTAAAATAACGGCCATAAATGGAAATACCTTAACTTTAAATGGAACTCTCCAATATAGACATCTCGGACAAAAAGAAACTTATATCACTCAATACAACGGTACTCGCATTTTTGATCCTCGATCAGAAGTTGCAAACTTAACTCGAAACATTGTGATTCAAAGTGATGAAAGTTCTGGAGTGATCGGAACCTCATCTGGTCCTCAAGACGAGCTCGGTTGCCATCTTATGATCATGAGTGGAGGAAAAGCTTACGTCGATAGTGTCGAATTTTTTAAAATGGGGCAAGCGGGTATCATGGCACGCTACCCTTTTCACTGGCACTGGGTCGGAAATGGAGCAGGTCAGTTTATTTCAAATTCATCCGTTCATAGAAGCTTTCAGCGATGTATAAACATCCACCGTACTACTCATGTCAGTGTGACTAATAATGTTTGCTATGATTTCAAAGGCCACGGTTTTTTTCTAGAAGATGGTGTGGAAACAGATAACATCATCTCAAATAATCTTGGTATTCATGCGAAGTTCCCCCATTACAACAAGCGACTTCTTCAATCCGATAGTTTTTATGGTAGTGAAAGTCAGGGACGCTTTCCAAATGTATCTGTCTATTGGATCAGCCATCCTCAAAATACGATCAAAAATAATGTGGCGTCAGGTTCTGTCGGAAGTGGTTTTTGGATGGCCTTTGAAACTGAAATCCGTAATTCACAAAATCAAGTTATCGCAAATCCAGTATGGACCAATACAACTTTGTTCGAAAAAAACGTTGCTCACTCTTCTCTTGTTGGGTTTACTTGGGATGGGGCGCCAACTGGAGATCTCACAAATAACCCAAATAATCCCAATGATCGTTTCCTGAATAGTGCTGCCTACAATCCACCCACTCCTCCTGTATTTAAAAATTTGACTGCTTTCAAAAATAAATTAACTGGATTTTACTATAGAGGAACTACTGCCGCCTTTGATGGAGGAATATCTGCGGACAACGGGTGGCACTATTGGCTGGCCTTTAACCAAATTATTAAAAATGCGCTTATTATTGGAAGAAGCCATCAGTTCACTGCCTATGATCAAAATCAAGCGATTCAAAACAATCGTCAAGACAGGAATTTAAATGCGGGAGTTGTTATTTATGATGGGCCATTTGAATTAAATGGGGTTGATTTTCATCAGTTCCCAACACAGAAAATGTTTGCTGGAAATTTAGAGGTTACTCCCGTTCCCATTGGAACCATCGCTGGATTTGATAAAGTTGTGAATCAAAGTAAGAGGGTGAGCTTCTCACCAATTCCAGTCCATAAAGCTTATATGCCTCCTGATTCAGATGTTAAATCACTCGAGTTAACTGGATCGACAGGTATTCGAGATCTAGATGGCACTCTCAGTGGTAGTCCAGGAATTCTTGTTGGAAAAAGATCCCTTGGGGTATCCTCAGGAAATCAATGCTATGATCTGGGTACTTTATATCAAGGTTTTCAAAAATGTCCTGTTTCTTACAAAGAAACCTTTCTTCATTTCTTTGGAGGAATCAATACACCAAATGTATGGAACCTTCCTTTCGTTGCTCAACGAAGTGACGGGAAACTCAATTATGAAAAATCAGAATGGAATTCCGTCTTGAATAATAATTATATGCGTTTTGGTGGGATGAGAATTGCTCTTGCTAATCATTTAAATTATGACTACGAGGTCATGTTTCTAAATAACCCCGGACCCGAAGTATGGACCATATCAGAGACTCCAAATCCGATTGTTCCAGTGACAAAAGTGATTGGTCAAGGTCAAGGTTGTTACTTGGAAAACATTCCTTCTTTTCCATCGTTACTTGCGCTTAAAAATGCAAGCACTAACGGATACTTTACACTTGGAAATGATATCTACTTTAAATTGATTCCAGACCAACTTTACTGGACGATTAAACCTGGTAACACACTTGGTTCAGCTCTTGGTTATCGCTCCATTCAAACCAAACTTCTTTGCCAATCATCCATCACTAAAAGTATCGTGGGTGAAGTAGATTCTGTGAGAATTCAACCAAATGAAAGTGTGAAGATAAAAGGTTGGGCATGCCTTACTTCAAGTCAAACACCTCTTCAAGTACGACTCAAACTTCGAAATTTTCAACCCAATTCAGGTGTTATTTATGGAACACAACTTGCGAATTTAAGCTCTGAAGCAGCTATAAATTTTAAATGTTCTTCTCCAAATACTAATAACTATCGTTTTGAATTTAATCTTACGAAACAAGAAGCTCAGCAGTATCAGGGTTTATCGGTGATATTAGAGGCACTATCACCTTCGAATGGATCGGGGACTGAATTAAATAATTCTGGTCTATTTAAAATTCCAAGAACTATTTCGAGGGCCCTAGGTGGACTGAGATCAAATTAATCTTTTTTATTTTTTATTTTAGATACAAGCTTATTAAAATCTTCCTCTAATTCTTTGAACTCATCATTCACTCTCAGCTTTAATTCTTCACTTTGTCCTTCAACAATTCCCCTAAGATGTCGCCTTAATGCCTGAACAGGACCAGAGATTCTATTGGCCAGAAAGACACTTATTAGAAATGTTAAACTTATAAAGGTTAAAGCAATAAAAGACGCCAGTATGACATAGGACTTTAAGGTCGTATCATTTTCCGATTCTCGAAAAAAATAAAAAGAAAAAAGAATGAATAGAATATTTGATAAAAGAATCGGTGAAGTCGTTAATAAAGCAATTCGTAATTGAAAATCATAATTTGTTAAGAAGTTCTTTCTTAATTCAATTTGAGGCCAATAAAGCCTAAAATCCTTCAAGATCCCTGCTCCCAAAAGGAAAAGACCTAACCATTGAAAACTATCTGCAAGATTAAAAAATGGTACATTAAAAAAAGCATCAAAAGTTATAAAATCGACAACCGCTTGATGATTCAGTCGATCAATAAGGTTTCCAAGAACACCCGCCATAAAAAAAGTGGCACCAAATAAAGTCAATAAAGAACGAATTGGAAAAAACACGATAAATAAAAGATAATAAAAAAACATAAAAAGACCAAAAGTCACAACAATCACTTCTCTTAATCTTTGTGAGAGATCTTGAAAATACCCCATGATGAAGCCATTGTTGTAGGTTACGCTTAATTTTAAGAAACCCCAATCAATGACAGAAGGCCGACTCAAAATCCAACTCTTACTTTGAAAGTCTAGGATGATGAGGATCACCAAAACAATCATCATTAATACAAATTTTTTATCCAGCCTCATTCAGTTCCTGACAGTAAGTGTCCGCTAATGAGCTATAACTCATTCATATATAAATTATCTCGCCTAATTTCATTTTATGAAACTGAAAACAGTGAGAGGAAGATAATTTGATTCTCTACTGTGCCCTATCTACTCTTAGTCTCGTGTTTTGACCCTTAAATGAAATTCGGTAAAGGATGGGATTACAGCAAACTTCACAGTCTACAACCATTTCTTGATCCTCTCCATCTTCGGGATAAAACTCCATCCAGATGCATTCACCACAAAAAGGACATTGAACTGAAAAATCCGTTTCCATAAGTACTATTCCTTCAATTGCTCGAGAGTCGCAAATTCTAGCATCTTTTCATGAGTGGATTCTAAATCAAGCTTAGGTGCGACTCCAAACTTTTTAGCTTCAAGCCAGCGAAGAGCACACAAGCACCATTTATCTCCAGGTTTAAGTCCAGGAAAGTTCCACTCAGACCTTGGCGTCATGAGATCATTACCCTTAGATCTTGTGAATTCTAAAAATTCCTTCGTCACAGTCGCACAGGCGACATGAGTTCCAACATCCTGAGGACCTGTGTGGCAAAAGCCATTTCGATAAAATCCCGTTTTAGGTGAATCACAGCATTTCCCAAGCGGAGTACCGAGAACGTTCTTTGAGATTGTCATTGAATTACCTCTTACTGGGAGTAATACTGATAAATGGACGAAAACGAACATCCAAAGAGTCTGCATAACTCGCTCCTAAAAAATGATTACACTTAAGAAACTGAGGAGAAAACTGATCCCTTATTTCAATCAGTTTTGCAGTCTGAAGGTTCCACTTTTTATGCTCCACAACTCCCCACATATCATTCCCAAATCGTTTCGTTATAAGGGCGTATCTTTCTGTTGCCCACTGTTGAAATTCATCTTCTGCGATTTCATTTCCTACTTGTGCTTCTATAGATAAATCCACAGACTGGAATCGATAATTCTTGGTCTTTGAGATTTCCATGGATTTGTATCGATAAGGTAAACTAAAACCAAGTCGTGCTATAAGAACAGCGAAAAGATGATTTGAATCTAGTGTAAAAAAATAGACTGCAGGTTTATTATTAATTCTTACATATGTACGAAGATTTAGTTCATACAATTTGGACAAGCCTGGAACGGACGGTAGAAAGGGAAAGCGAATACGTTTCATAACAAAAGGAACGATACTCACAACTCCTTTACCATCATGGAGATCAATCGGATAAGGGACTAGCTTCTGAAGCTCTTCAGGGTTTACTTCATAATGTAGAAAAAGAACATTCCTCCATTGCTGGGAGATGATCCACCCACTCCTCTGCTGATTGAGAGCCCAGAAAAACAAAAGAGGTTGTGCTAAAGTTCGCGTCCAAAGAAAGACTGGTTGATCAATACCGAACATCGGAATTTTAAAGTAGGAAACGTAGAGATGAATAGGGATGAGTAAAAGAAACCAAAGGGCACAAATTTTCGAACTAAGATCACTGACTCGTGGAATCCATAACCCTACCGATAACAAAATCTCCAAAATTCCAGCAAATAAATTAATCTCGTTTTTCATTTCAAAAGGAATGGCAGGATCAAACATCTCAGGATTAAGGACGTGAAGGATTCCGGCGACCATCAACAAGAGGGACAGCAAAAGACGGGATATCATTTTAAGAAACTTTTATCTTGTTTCCACTTGAGTTTAAGGATCATAAAAAATGGAATCCACCAAATAAGGTCATTGAAGATAATATTAATTCCAAAGATGGGAGTAAAGCGGCCAGACCAAAGGGCTTGAATAAATCCAATCGGTCCAAAGATTTTTCCAAGGAAGCCAACGAGGACAATAGGAAAATGTTTAATTGGATCCTGGGCAGCAATCCAATACCCCACACCGTAAACACCAACAACCATCCCCACACATTGCCAAATCTCTGGGTAATTAAGTCTCTCCATACCTGCAAGATCAAACATGAGGTGTGGGAAAAAGATGACGATCGCACCCCACAAAATATTATAGATACCAGCTGCTTTGAGAATGAGGGAGTGCATAGACATCCAAATTGAAATTTAGGAAGGTTAAATTAATACCTTTAGTATAAAACCTAACCCTTAAAAAGCAATTGGACAAAAACGTTACAAGGAGTTGATCGCTTGTCTATCGATTACCTAATTCGCTTCTTCATCCAAACTCTAAGATCGCAAAACTCAACATCTTTATCAAAGGTTTGAGACATCAAAGTATAGGTTTTTCCAACTTGAGAGAATACGAGGAATGAACCATTTCCGCCGCCGACACCCACGTTAGCACGTACAAAATAGGAGGTAGAGTATTTCGACATTTGAATTCTATCAATTGTGATATCATCAACAAAATCTTTAAAATCATTTAAATTGAAATCTAACCTCTCGGCAATTTGATTAAGAAGAGATGAATCAATTCTCATAAGCCGTCGTTTAAGATCCGTCTCACTTAAATTTCCCGGGATAAGAGTCTCAAGAATAATTGAGCTTTGTTTGAAGTTTTTTCCCTCAAAATCCTCATGAGTTGTGCAAGAACCAATGTATTCTGAACTTCCATCCGAATTGGTCCGATAGGCGTCCTCGTAACGCTCAGTTCGAGACATATCCTGCGCGTAAGCAGACACCATCATAATTCCAATAATTGTTGCAACCAATTGTTTAAACATAACTACTCCGTTTGGGGCTTTATGCGCTTAAATCTGGTCCAAATCAAGAAGCTGAGTAAATATTACTCCATGTTTTTTCTTGTCTAGGAAATGTAAGTTCAGAGAATTGAAATTCTGGTCTATTGTGTACCAATGAGCATTTCCAGAACCCTTAAAAAAAAATTTGAAACGTATAACACAGAAGATAGAGACCGAATCGTTAGAATGGGTTGGGAAGATAGAACAAGCTATGAAGCGATTAAGCTTCAGTTTAACTTAACCCCTTCTGAATTAGTCCATTTTATGCGTTACTCACTTGATGAAGGAAGTTTCAAAAGGTGGCGTCGACGGATCTTCGAGCAAGGGAAACTAAAAAATAGTCCACATCATGATTTTCGTTTTAAATGCAAATCCCAGCGAATGGATGGAAGTACTAAAAACTACAGGTAATACAATTTCATTTTTCTTTAAATAGAAATACGAAATCCAGACCAGAAAACCTGATTCAAAAATCGCCAAGTCGTCTTAAACCAAGGCCGAATATAGACCTTTAGCTTGAGATGAATTCTATTATTATATCTATAAAAATCTAATTGGACTGGTCTTATAAGCCTAAAACTAATGACGTAAGATCCATAAAAATAGTGAAGGCTTCGGTAACTTGAAGTGACTTCACCAATCACACCGTGAACACTTAGAAGAGGCCCGTGATGGATGTTTAATTCCCCGGGGGAGAACTCTCCTTCTTGAGAGCTTGCGGAGAATTCTACTTTATAAGGAAAAAGCTGACCTTTCGTAAAAGTTTCTCGCCGCTGCAGTCTCTTCCAAATCAGAGACATTTTATCTTCCGAAAAATAAAAATCACGCTCATATTGATCAATGATAAAACCCTCGGGAGTATTCATTTCTTGATTCACTGGGCCCTCTCCACTCTAACCCTCGTATCCTCACCCTTAAAGGTGACAACATAAAGTATCGGATTACAGCAAACCTCGCAGTCTGTTATCGTCTCCTGCTGGTTTCCATCTTCGGGATAAAACTCCATCCAAATGTGTTCACCACAATAAGGGCACTGAACAGAAAAATTTGTTTCCATAAAAAATTCCTAATCCTTGATCTTAGGTGCCAGTGTGACAAAACTCGCTAAAAGTTCATATTTCTGATATTCTCATAGGTGCGAAGTGCATTGAGTTGGATTTAACTTATACAGATAAGATAATGCTCTGATATCTTTAGGAGGGATCCAAAAGATCCTAAAATAATATGGAACGGTATCGAAACGCCTTTAGAAAAAAAGTCATTCCACGGTATTACCGTGGAAAATTTCATGTGGCGATTTTTTCAATTATCCAGCTAAGTGCAATTTTGATTATTGCCCCTAAATGTGAGTGGAAAATAAGCTCCCTCCTTGTGGTTCTTCTTGCCCTAGGTTACGCCACCACCTTTACCTACTTTCTCCACCGCTTTCTACTTCATCGTAAGCTTCCTGCTTTTGGTTGGGCCTTTAAGATGCATCACTGGCATCATACATTCTATCAGTCCCATCGAATGGAGTATGACCACCTCGACGATGTTTACATGCTTCTTATGCCACCCTGGATCCAAGTATTTTACTACGCGGTTTATTTGCCTGGATTAGTTCTTGTGGCCGAACTATTTCTACCACATTATTTGATTCTGCCTTTTGTCTTTGGACTCACCCTTTGGTACGGAATTTATGAACTCATACATTGGATTGAACATCTTCCGGTATCTCATTGGTCGATGAAAATACCTTTCATAAAATCCGCTCGACAAAGTCACGCCGTTCATCACTCAAAGCTAAAGGACGTAGCTAATTTCGGGATTGTTGAACCAAGTTGGGATTACATCTTGAAAACTAAATTCTGAGTTATCCACTTCCACATTCTCATTCCGTTCGATAGACATGTTTATTAAGTTCACCATGAGATTTTTTCTGAAATTTTGATCCTGGTTTGAAAGTCTACAAGAAGTGAAAAGATCCGAATGATCCATTTCTAAAATTATATCTGTGTACTCTGCAAAGGGCAGAACTTGTTCAGATAACTTGAGGAGACCATCACTTTGTGATCCAGTCCTTTTGAAAATAAAATGTATAGGTCTAATAACCCAAGAAACATCACGAGACTGAGGCATGAAAGTACGAATGACTAAAACTTTTTCTTTTAAAAACTTTTGACGATCTTCCTTTTCGATAAGTTCCTCTTGAAACAGATCAGTATAAAAATCTTTACGAAGAGAGTTGAGTCCTGGCCAAGCTTTAAGAAGAGGTTTAAAGATAGAAGTATTTAGAACCTCAGAACCCTTAAATGGGGGTTGAACGCAAATAATTCTCTCTATCGCCTTCTCAAAAAAGTCATAATCACGCTGAAGAGCAATAAGAACCTCGAGACAAGCTTTTGAATGAGAAAAAATGATCATTTTTTTCTCACGAAGTTCGAATTCTTTCTTGAGAATTTCTACCAGCTTCTTTGCATTTCGGTGAGCAGAATTTAATGAACTAAGTGTCAAACATTGAATATCTTGAATTCCCATCTCACGTAAGATGCGCTCATTCTCTTTTAAATAATTACCTACCATCGGGAGTTCCAAGACTTCTCCCATGATCCCGCCAAGAAAAAAATACTGAAAGTCATTTGCTTTTGAATTCAGCACACTTATACCTTTTTCACTAGGATGAGGGAAACTTCAGAGCTCGCTGGCATTTTGTAGATTTTGTAGCGGTCATCATAAGTTCCAAGGAGGAAGTCCCAAAGATGAGAAGTGTTTCCGAAATTTTTATTTGGAGCTTTGTCGTGGTGGTGAAAATGAAAGCTCTGGATATAGGCCATATAGCCAGATTTAAACTTCTTGTAATGAATTAAAAAATGCACGCACTCATAAATAAAGTAAGCGATTGAAAGACCTAGAATCAAAGCAGAAAGGATTCCGATATGACGAGTGATAAGAAGAAAGGGAGAAACAACTAACGGTGTTAAGAGATAAATCATCAGGAAACCAGAATTATAAACTCTTCTATCTCCAACTTCTTTGTGGTGATAGAGATGGAACGAACCAAGAAAGTAAGAAAGGATTCGAGTTTTAAAATGGGTGTGATAAACCCAGCGGTGAATACCATATTCCAAGAAAGTCCAATAAATCACACCAACGATAAAAGCGATGAGAATTGATCCACTAGATACATCGGATGTGGAAATGAATTTCACACTTAAGTACCAAAGAGGGAGAACGAACAAAAATAGATGTCCTGGATTTTTTGAAGCAAAATACTTCACAAGTTCTGGACGGTCTTGAATCATAAATTGGCTTCGTTTCATAGATCTAAATAGTACAGGGAAATCGGACTTCAAAGTGTGTGGTGTGTAATAATTTCTTATATCTGTTGAACCATTTACATTCAGGACTTACAATTCATTCATGCTAAGTGAAGTATCGTTATTTACTACCTTTATGTTGGCTTTTTTGGCCATAAACTACCTAGTCTTCGCTTTCGGAGGCCATTGGTTCTTTTACCATTACTTAGGTCCTAAAATTCCTCACCGCCGGATTCTTGAAAATGAAGCCTCTTCCGCCCAAATTATAAAAGAAAAGCGCCGCTCATTTTATACGCAAATAATGTTTATGGTCTTGGCCTTAGTGATTTATGCTCTTTATCGAGGAGGCTTCACTAGGATCTACACCAACACAGATGAGAGAGGGTATCTTTATTTTGCTCTCTCGGTTCTAATCATGCATCAACTCCACGACGCCTATTTTTACTGGACTCACAGGCTTATGCATCAATGGAAGCCGCTACAAAAGTATCATTTCGTTCATCATGAGTCGGCACCCCCGACACCGTATTCCTCACTGTCATTTCATCCTGTTGAAGCTTTCATCCAGGGCCTATATTGGGTTATTATTTCTTTAACACTTCCCATCCATGTCTATTGGCTTTTTGCTTTTTATTCATTCATGTTTTACATCAATATGTGGGGCCACACTTCCTATGAATTTTGGCACAAAGACTTACTCACCCACAAGGTATTGAAGCACCTGAATACTCCTACTCATCACAATATTCATCACAAATACCATAAGGCGAATTTCAGTATTTATTATAACCTCTGGGATAAACTCTGTGGGACCAATCACCCTGAATATGAAAACCATTATCGAGCTGTAAAAGCTAAAACTGAACTTGGTAAAACGTCACGACTTATGAAGATGATGAAATTATGATTAAAAAAAATGTTGAATTACTTCCACCTCGAAAATTGTCAGCGTGGAGAAAAATCTCCATCGGTTCTTGGCGTCCAAATGGGGACTCACAGGTTTATGCAGAATTAAGCGTTTCAGCGGAACCAGCACTTAAGAGGATTGCGGAGCTCAATAAAAGTACAGATGCTAAAATCACGATGACTCATTTCATGGGAAAAGTGATGGCGCAAGTCCTGGCAGAAGTTCCAGACTTGAATGCGATTATCCGTTTTGGAAACATTTATCCTCGAAAAAACGTCGATATCTTTTTCCATGTGGTCTACGAAGAAACGGAACTCTCGGGACATGTTGTTCGTAGTGTAGACAAAAGATCATTTTCTGAAATCTCTAAGGAACTTACCGGAACAGCAATCACCATAAAAAAAGGTGAAGACATCAATTTCAAAAAAATCAAGAATTCCTGGAATTACATCCCCGGAATTCTTGCACGTTATGCTCTCGATTTCATCGGGTTTGTGAGTTACAGCTTGAATCTTAATGTAAAGGCATTTGGAGTTCCTCAGGACTGCTTTGGTAGCATGATGATTACAAATATCGGAAGTCTTGGTTTTACCGAAGCTTTTGTTCCGCTGTCACCCTACTCCCGCATCCCACTCATTCTAGCTTTAGGAAAAACTGAAAAACGTCCCGTCGTAAAACCAGACGGGAGTGTCGGTGCCGAGGAGCAAGTAAGCCTTTGTTTTACTTTCGATCATCGGATTATGGATGGAGCACGTGGGGCAAAGATGGCAAAACTCATTAAAAAATATATGAAAAATCCCGAGCTTCTAGGATCCTAACTAATGGCACTCAAGCTTTCCGATTATGTTAAAGTCATTCCACGTGCACTCTGGGTACCACAAGAGAGAAAATCATTAACGACTCTTTTCCGCTGCATTACTTTAGTGGTTCTCTCCCAATTTCTTCTTTGCTCGATGCCTGAAATGTCCTTTCAAAATGCTCTTTGGGCAGTTCCAACATATTTCTTCTTGAGTCTCTTCGGTGGACTCTCTCTTGTTGGTTTATTCGTCCTCGTCCATGACTGCGGACATTATTCATTTTCTAATAAAAAAATTCTTAATGATGTTGTAGGGTTTTTCTCTTTCACCTTGTTACTCAATAGCTTCTACGGGTGGAGAAAGGCCCATGATTTTCACCACCGAAATAATCAAGTCCGCCGAATTGACCCTGACTGGCCCGAACTTCTTTCAACCAAAGAGGAACTAAAAATGATTCCCTGGTACGAGAGAGTCGCGATTCGCCTTGGCCCAGGAAGTCCAGTGGGTCTTTTCATTGGTTTCTGGGTTGGAATGCTTAAGAGATTGTTTTTTAGTTTTCTTATTCCTCAAATGAAACTAAAAAAGAAAGAAACGATTGTTCTTTATTTACAAAATTTTCTAAGTGCCATCTTCTCTGCACTCTTTCTCTATATTTACATCAACCTCATCGGTCTTGATAAATTCGTCTATGTCTATTTTGGACCAGTCATCATAGCGACTACGACTGGTGCCTTTCTCACTTTTATTCAGCACTCGCATCCAGGGAACTATGCTTTTGATCAGGGAAGTTTTGATGTCGTTTTATCTCAAGTTCATAGCACTGTGAATGTGCGTTTCCCAAAACTTCTTGAATACTTATGGCTTGATATTAATATACATCTACCCCATCACGTTCTACCGGGAATTCCTTGGTATCACCTACGATCGGCCAATGATTCTCTTAAGGCTTCCTCCCCTGGCGATGTGAAAGAAGTCGATTTTTCTTTTTCACTTCTTAAACGATGCTGGAGGGCAACTGAGCTCAAACAAGTGTCGGTGGGTGTTTACCAGCTAACTGAGCGAAGTACGATCTAAGAGTTTCAAAACACCCTACTGTCTAAAAAATAGACAATATTTGCGAGAATTGGAAAAGATTACGCTCTCCCTAGCATTTATCCCAAAAACCAATAAACTCCATTTTATGAAAAAACTATTCATTCTCACCTTCTTACTTATGACTTCTCAAACTTTTGCTGCCTTTGATAAGGGAGTGAGAGACGCCACGATAAGGGCGAACAAATCTTTTGATATGAGCACCTTAGACCAAGTTGGAAGTACGATTAAAAATAAGAAGACGGGTGAAATTTTACGGAATCATTGCCTAAAAAGATTGAAAGATGGTGAGTGCAAAGAAATCATTCATACACTTAGTTTTGAAAACAAGGATCTTATTCTTTATGAGAGAAGAGATAAGGTCATTAATCAGGATCCATCTTTTATAAAATATCGCTTAGAAATGACTTTATTTCAATCATTAGAAATCTTTTCAGACTTTGATCCAAACTACCGTAGATATCCAGGTGATTTTACGGGATTTCTAGGAATGAACTGCATTTACGAAAAAGAAACCTGTAAACTTCTCGTTTTACTGCCTTTATCCATAGTCGCCGACCTATTTTTATTACCATTAGACTTAACGGTTATGTATGGCCAGAGAATATTCACACGCAATCGGGCGAAGCTTTTTATTGAAAATCTTGAAAGTGACCAGGAAATGATTGAATTATCTAACCGAGAGTTTAATTCTATGCTGAAAGGACTGGCACAATTTTAGACGTATAAACTCAAGCATTTCACTCAGACAGCCGATCAGCTACCAATGAAAAGGATACTCTTAATCAGTGCCCTCGCCTCGTCCATCTTTCAATCCTCCTACGGTTTTGATGATGTGGATAAATTCCAGGAAAGAATAAAGATCTTAGATTCTTATAAGAATGTCCAAACAGTTGAAATACAAACTGATGTGGACAAAAAAATTAGAGAAATGGAATCTCTTCAGCATCCAAGTTTTCTCTCCTTTGATAAAAAAATGCAAACAGACTCTGTAAGAAATATCAGAGATCGAGCCCAGGTCATAAACATGGAATCTGAATCGATCTCCTTCATCCACATTGAAAAGGAACTAAAAAAGTTCACTGAACTAAAGCAACAACGCCAAAATTATTTGAATGCTCAAACTAAAAAAGAGGAATTAAAAAATAATTCTAGTATCTCTAAAAATCTTCAGAAATACATGACACTCTTGGAGGGATCAACAACATCAATCCAAGATGCCATGATTGAAGGAAGGTATCTTGTTTTAACTAAAGATGAAAAAAAGATTGCAGATGAATTCAAAGAAAACATGTTCCACGTGCAAAGAGAAACAGGGATACAAAAGTCACTTGAGAAAGGTATAAAAGAACAGTCAGATAAAATTGAAGAGGCACTCAAGTACGAAGAAGAAAAAATCAGCAAAATCAGAGATACTCAAAACAGCATCAATAAAGAATATGAACAATTCTCAGACCACATACAATCGTTAGATCAAAAGCAACAATTCAGTTGGGATATCAGCTCTTATATCTCTCAAGGTCAAATAGGTGGATTTAGCTGTGATCCTAAAATAAATGCCAAGTATTACCGATTCAAAAATTATCCCAACTTAATCGCGTTTAATAATGGAAAGGACTACAACACGATTATTTCTCTCGATAAAGAAAACCCAAAGAAATTCGGCCAAGTTTATACTTGCGTACAGGGAATCTATGGGTGTTTTGATAAAAAAGAACCTGCCCTTTGTGGGTTAGATCCTGGTTGTAAAAAACTATTAGAAAATGCATTAAATGCTTTCAAGATAGATGGCTATAAAGAGTTTAAAAACAGCTTACTCTCCGAGGCCGTTACCAAAAACAAAAATGATCAATTTAAAAATGAAAATCTCATTCATGAGTTATTTAAAGAGAAAAGATTAAGTGACAGTGACATAATAAAACTCAAAGAGCTACATGATAGCATCGGAATTGAATTGCAGTCATTAAAAAACAACAACCCTGAAGAATTTCATAAAGAAGTCAAAAAGAAAATTGATGGGTTAGTTGACACCGAAAAAAGTAATCCAAAACTTTCTAAAAATATGCAAATAGCTTATATTTTCATGCTTCAAGGATTTAAAACTAAGGTGGGAGAATTAAAAGGCGAGTACTTTTTAGAAATGAACTCCTTTAAATTTTGCCCAGGTCAAACGGAATCCACCAAAATCTACTGCGAGAATTTTTCATCTTATCAAAAAAGTGTTAAACAGTTTGATGAGGTAGAAGAGATAGAGAATCTAACTCCAAATGAGTGCCCAGTCATTAGCATCAGAATCCCCAAAGCTGATTTGCCTTCTCAGGAAGAATGTACGGTAAAACCACTCGTGAACGAAATGGAAGATATGATTAAAATCCAGGAAGAATTGAAAAAGAGTTATAAATGAAACGAGTGATCTGGGTTTTTATTTTTATTCTAAGTTTTAACTCTTTCGGGGATGAATTTGAATGTTCACCTAAAGAGATTTCTCCCTGGAAAGAAATTTCTCCAGGGGTTACATTTTCTAAATTTGATGTCGCATTCTCACCTTACCTCAAAGAAAAAGCGCGATGGTCCACAGAGAAAAATCGATCCGTTACTGTCAGAGCGCTTAAAATTGATTTAAAGCAAAATAAACTTCTTTTCCACCGATCCGAAGTTCCCATCAAGTGCGATCCAAGCTCACAACGATATATTGATCTCCTCATGAAAGACAGTAATGCGGAAATCATCGCCGCAATAAATGCTAGTTTCTTTGTCATGCCTAGCGGAGGAATTCAAGGTATTGCTATTGATGAAAAGAAAATTTGGTCAAATAATCTCATTAATCAAGAAAAGATATCTTCTGGTATTCTAGGTATAAAAGATGATTCTTTTTTTCTTGAAACGAAAGATGAATTCATACAAAAATATGGTCCCCAAATTGATTTTGAAGAGGCCAGGGAATATCAATTTGCAATCCAGGCCTATCCCATCCTTCTAAAAAACAATGCTATTAAAGTGGATGATTCTGTTATGAACCAAAAACGCTCCAGGACATCAATTGGTTTAGACGAGAATGACCAAGTTATCCTCCTTACAATCGATGCGAGAGCAGAAACGGCAAAAACGGGAATGACACTCTTTGAGTATGCTCACTTTGTAAAAAAGCCCGCATGTGGTGTTTCTCAAAAGTTAGTTCTCAATCTTGATGGAGGCGGCTCTTCGGCCATTTCCGTTCCGAGTGAAAAAATACTTGAACAAGCAGATCGGTGTCGCAATCTAGGAAATATTTTGACAGTTCAAAAGCGTAAATAAAACTTTTAATAAATGTTGTCTTGCTAGGGATGGCCTAGTCGAAATTCTTGGGTCATGATGATGTCATGAATTATTACAAGGCCATCCTTCAATACGACGGAACTCACCACTTGGGCTTCCAGTACCAAGTTGGTATGCCCACAATCCAAGGGGACCTCAACCAATCATTAGAGATGTTACTCCAGGGTAAAGTCACAACAAGGGCCGCCTCTCGAACAGACAAGGGTGTTCACGCCTTCGGTCAGGTAGTGAAAATATCGGCCGAGGATCCATCACCACTTGATGCTCTCCGATTAAATTCTGTTCTCCCCTCTCACTTGAGATGTCTCACTCTCTCTCCCTGCGGTGGTGACTTCATCCCTTCCGTTGATCAGCTCTCAAAGGAGTATCGTTACCTCTTCACGAATACTCCTGGAATTTCGGGCCAGAATCAGCGTTTTATTGCGCAAACACCATTTAATTTGAACATGGAAGACATCCAAACTTGTATCGACATGCTTAAAGGAACAAACGATTTTAAAAATTTATGGTCAATTGGTGGGTTATCCAACACGACCATTCGAGAAATCTATGAGTGTGACCTCACCGTCATCAATCCAGAAGTACTCTTCAGGGATACTTTATTCTCGGCGGAAAACGTCACAAACTGTTGGCAGTTTCGAGTCAAAGGTAAGGGTTTTTTAAAGCATATGGTCCGGCACCTCTTGGGTGCGCTTTGGATGGTCGGAAATGGCCGGCTCTCGGTGAAAAACTTTTCCGAGCTTCTTCATGGTGAACAAAAAGAGCAGCGTCCCTGGAAAAAAGCAGATCCCCGGGGACTTTATCTCATGAAAGTGAGTTACGAATTTGAATAATCTTAGGTATTCTTCAAAGCTATGAGTCGATTAAATTTTAAATTAGAGGCGACGGCCATTGGATCACGCGCAAGAGCGGCGACATTCACCACTCTTCACGGAGAGGTTGAGACACCGATCTTCATGCCGGTCGGGACCCAGGCGACCGTAAAAAACCAGACTGTTGAATCTCTTAAGACTGCCGGCTCGAATGTTCTTCTCGCGAATACCTATCACCTTCTTCTTCGTCCGGGGGCGGAAGTGATGAGAAGGTTCGGAGGGATTCATAAGTTCATGAACTGGGATCGACCCGTTCTCACGGACTCCGGTGGGTTTCAAATTTTCTCCCTCTCAAAGCATCGTGAAATGAATGAAAAAGGGGCACGGTTCTTAAGCTACGTCGATAATCGTCCGATCCTCCTCACACCTGAGCTCTCTATTGACATGCAAAAGTCAATTAATAGCGACATCATGATGGTGCTTGATCAATGTATTGAAAGTAATGCCAATCACAAAGAGGCGAAGGCCGCCATGGAGCTCACCCACCGGTGGGCGAAGAGAAGCCTCGAGGCCCGGGGCGAGAGCCTTCAGTCCATGTTCGGGATTGTTCAGGGTGCCTGTCATGAAAACCTCAGAAAACAAAGTGCCGACGTCCTGATCAATCTTCGAGTCAACGGCGAAGGGTTTGATGGTCTAGCGATCGGTGGATTGGCCGTCGGTGAAACAAAATCCGAGCGAGAAGATTTCACCGCGATCGCAACCGAAATGCTACCAGATAATCTTCCGCGCTACCTCATGGGAGTCGGAACACCTATTGATATTCTTGAAGCGGTTCACCGCGGAGTCGATATGTTCGACTGTATTCTTCCGAATCAGTATGGCCAGCGCGGAGTTGCTTTCACGAGTCTTGGGAATTTTCAGATGAGAAGAACGGTGTATAAATTTTCTGAAGAGAAACTTGATCCCTCTTGCGATTGCCTCACCTGCACCCACTATTCTCGCGCGTATCTTCATCATCTCATGAAAACGGATGAGCCTCTCGGGTGGCACCTCCTCTCCCTTCACAACATCACGTTCTACCACCGCTTCATGCGTGAGATGCGCTCCTCTATTCTTCAGGGATCATTTCTTAATTTTTATAATCGAAAAAGAAAAGAGCTCGTCATGACGGACCAGGAGAATCCTCCGACGCCAATGACCCCAGAGAAGCCCTATAAAAAAGATAAGCGTTTGAGCCTCGGTGATTACGAAGTTAATGACTCCGGTCGAGGTTTTTCCAGCATCCGCCAGAAGAGTTCCGGTGAAGTCATGCACTCAGTGAATCCACCACAAGAGGAGGCGAGAAATCTCTACGTGCTCCCCGCTCGAATAGAGGAGAGATTAAACGAGATTCATGAAGTCGTGATCTGGGACGTGGGCCTCGGTGCTGCTCACAATTCCATGGCGGTGATCCATGAATATTTAAAGAAGGACTATAAAGGCAAGATTCATATCATAAGTTTTGAAAATGATACCGATCCTCTGAAACTTGCTTTAAGAAATGCTCCTCTCTTTCCACATCTTCATCACAAAGCTCCAGTCGATCTTTTAAAAAACAATAAGTGGATCTCCCCTCTTGAAAACATCGAATGGGAACTTATTCAGGGTGATTTCTCACAAACGTTCCAAGGTGCACCTAAACCACATGTGATTTTCTATGATCCCTTCTCGCTTAACACAAACGTTGAACTCTGGAGCGAGGAAGTCTTTCAAAGAATTTTTAACTACTGCCGTGGGAATGAAGTGCAGCTCTTGAACTACTCTGCTTCCACTGCTGTTCGAGCGACACTTCTCGCGGCTGGCTTTATTGTGGGCTACGGTCCAGCGACAGGCCCCAAGAACTCGACGACAGTCGCCTACAACTCTCTCACACTTCCTAACAAACAAGGGGTCACTTTACTCGGTAAAGAATGGCTACAGCGCTGGGAAAAAAGTGACGTGAAGGTTCCACGCGGTTTAATGAAATCGAATGAAATGGAATTCGTAGAAAAGATACAGAGACATCCTCAGTTTCAAATCCTCTAAAGAATAAAAAGTTCCTCTTTAAAATTCTAATTACATTTAGATTATTCAATTCCTTTACTCATACTGGATGCACGATCCATCATCAATGGTTGCGGATGGGTTATAATTTATAGCATTTGGATGCATACATCCCGGTATATTATAGGTGCACGATCCATCATCAATGGTTGCGGATGGGTTATAATTTATAGCATTTGGATGCATACATCCCGGTATATTATAGGTGCACGATCCATCATCAATGGTTGCGGATGGGTTATAATTAGTAGCAGTTGAAT
>CANEUH010000031.1 GCA_947441615.1 Bacteriovoracaceae bacterium
GCTCTAAACATTTAATTCTCATTACAAGAATTTGTTCAAATTTGTTTTAAAACAACATCCGAAGATGTGCCGTCTTCCTGTACTCGTAAGTACTAAAACTTACGGAAGACTAGGCAATTGAACGGGTTCCTTTCTCATCTCATCTTGATACCCGAAGGTATCAAAACTTTATAATCATATTCAATTTTCAAAGAGCAAAACTTCTTTCTGAGTTGAACTCAGCTTTTTGAACTACTTAATTTCGTCTGAAGTGTTTTGGGATAATACGTATCCACCTCCACTTCGTCAACGGGTTTTTCATTTTTATTTCAGAAAAAAAATTCTGAATAAAACCCGAGTGCTTCACATCCATCAAGACCGAAGTGGAAATCCTGCTTTTTCAAGTGTTTGGACAATTTTTTTCTCAAGATCTTTTATTGTATCGGCCGACAAAGTCTTGTCAGGATCTTCAAATATTGTACGAATTGAGACGGCTTTTTGTTCTTCATTCATAGTGAAAATATCCACAATCGACTTAGATTTTATTTCTCTATCTTTAAGATTATTAAGTGCCGAAATCACTGATGCCGCTGGAAGATCTTTATTCATCACCAGAGTGAAATCACTCGAGGAAGATGGGAATTTAGAAATTGGACGATACTTCGTTTTATCCTTCATTTCTTTTGATTCGATATCAGTCACATCTATTACTGCAAGAGAAAGATGACCCTTCATCTTGAAGTTTTTAAGTATTAACGGATGAACAGTATTAATAGCACCAGTGAACTTCCCCATGATTTGGATGTTGAGAAATTCATGTGGATGAATTCCCGCCCATTCATAAGGAAGAGTAGAGTTTGGGAACTTGTCATTTTTTGGTGCAAAATTAAAACTTATATTGAGATAGTTTAAAAGTTTTTCAACTAGATTTTCTAGCTCAACAAATCGGCTCGTGTCTTTTGAATACATTCCAATAAGAACCTGGCTTCTTTCCTTATCAAACTCTAGATAACTTCTACCGACTTCAAAGAAATCAAAAGCATCATAATGCTTTTGATTTTGGGAGGCCATCTCAATAGCAGAAGGAAGAATTGATGGACGCATTCTATCCTGCTCAACTGAAAGAGCATTGACCAGAACAAGATGATCATTTTGTTTTGGCCAGAGAGCTTTCTGGAGAAGCTCTTTACCCACGAGAGGATAAGTCATGACTTGTAGGGACTTTCCTTGCATGACTAAAAAGTCTTGAATCTTTCGATGGAACTGTTTTGCAGATGAGAGTCTTATCGGTTTCACCGGAAGCATTGGAGAGACAGGAGTGATATTATCATAACCAATCATTCTTCCAATTTCTTCAATGAGATCCGCTTTAACGCTAATATCTTTTGTTGTTCTATAAGATGGAACAGTTACATGGAAGGTATTGTTCAACTCCTCCACTTTAAAGTCCAAGCGTTTAAAAATATCAGTAATCGTTTCTTTTGATATTTCCATACCAAGACTCTTCACAATTTGTGAATGCGTAATGGCCAATGTTATAGGATGAGAAAGCTTATCCTCTCTTACAAATTTTTCAGGGCCACCTAAGACTTTAGTTCCAGGACAAACCTCTGAGATCAGCTCAACTAAGCGAAGAAGTGTTCTGTAGCACTGGTGACTATCAAGTGTTTTCTCATATCGCTGAGACGAATCGGTACGAAGCCCTAAGCGAACGGATGTTTTCCGAACTTCTGGAGCTTCCCAGTTTGCAACTTCTAGAAATAGTTTTGTTGAATCCGGAGTCACCCCACTTTCTAATCCTCCCATAAGACCCGCTAGAACAAGAGGTCTATCGGTATCAAAAATCATGGTATCATGGGGAGCAATTTCACGCTCTTGATCATCAAGAGTTTTAAATTTTAAATTTTCAGTCGCTCTCTTAATAACGACTCTTCCACCATGTATTTTCGTACGATCAAAAATATGGTTTGGAATTCCAAGCTCGACCATCACATAGTTTGAAATATCTACAATGAGATTAATAGAACGTAGACCAACAGATTCAAGTCGGTTTTTTATAGATGAAGGCGTTTCACCCATCTTTGGAATATCAAGCGATAGACCATAATAAGCAAGACAAGAGGAGTCTTGTGAGACATCCACTTTTACGGGTGAAACTTCTTTAGAAAATTGCGTCTCAATTTTCTTTTCCCAATCAGGAGAGAATTTGTTCTTAAGGGGTCTTTTATGAGCGGCGGCGAATTCTCTAGCGAGTCCCAAATATCCCCAGAGATCAGGTCTATGAGTGAGGGATTTATTATCCACATCCAAAATAATATCGGTTTCTAGATTTAAATAAGTCGTCATAGGGGTACCAGGAGTTACATCGCTCCTTAATTCCATTAACCCGGATTTACCCTCACCTATTCCAAGCTCTGTTTCAGAACAAAGCATTCCGTCAGAAAGAATGCCTCGAATTTTCTTCGGTTCGAGAGTCATTCCATTAGGAAGTGTCGTACCAATAGGAGCGTAAGGAACTTTTAATCCCACCCTCACATTGGGAGCACCACAAACGACTTCCTTAAGCTGTCCTTTACCAAAATCAAAAGTCACGAGATTGAGTTTCTCCGAGTCTGGGTGTGGTTTAAGGGATTTAATTTCGACACAAAGGATTGGTTTAAGGGCGTCGCCTTTAACAATCACATCTTCAACTTCAGCAGTAGCAAGAGTAAAAAGTGACCCCAACTCTTTGGGGGACATTTCTGGTATATCAACGAAGTCTTTAATCCAATTAAGCGAAATAAGCATAAATTAAGTCCTAGAATGATTTAAATTGTGAGTTAAAGCGAAGATCCCCTGCATGAAGGTAGCGAATATCATCAATGCCATACTTCATCATCACTAAGCGATCGAGACCTAGACCAAAGGCAAAGCCATTGTGTTTTTCTGGATCAATTCCACCGGCCTTAAGAACATTTGGATGAACCATTCCACAAGGAAGAAGTTCTACCCAACCAACGTGCTTACAGACTGAACAGCCTTTCCCGCCGCAGATCAGGCACTTAATATCCAATTCAAATCCAGGCTCAACGAATGGAAAAAAACCTGGACGAAGACGCACTTCCACTTCTTTTTTAAAAATCTCAGTGAGTAACGTCTTCATAAAATAGATGAGATTTCCCACTGAAACGTCTTCCCCCACCATCATTCCTTCAAGCTGATGGAAAACCATCTCATGAGAGGCGTCAGTTCTTTCACAACGAAAAACTTTACCTGGGCCAACAAATCGAAACGGCGGCTTTCTTTCTTTCATCCCGCGAATCTGAATCGTTGACGTGTGAGTTCTTAAAAGATGCTTTTTATCTGCAAACCAAAAAGTATCCTGCATATCTCGCGCCGGATGTGTGGCAGGAATATTGAGTGCTTCAAAGTTATGGTATTCGTCCTCAATATGGGGACCGTCTAAAACTTCAAATCCCATCGAAATAAAAATATCTTCAATCTCTTGCTGGATAATAGTCACAGGGTGAAAACCAGCAACCTGAAGACCCTTTTCTAAAACGGAGTCCGTTAGAGAGATATCAATTTTATTTTTTGATAAATTTTCATTGATTTCATTAACTTCAAGTTCCTGCATTTTAGCTGAAAAAAGAGATTCAATTGTATTCTTTAGCTCATTGGCTTTAGCTCCAATTGTTCTTTTTTCCTCGGGCGTCGCATCTTTGAGATTCTTCATGACATCAGAAAGTGGACCCTGTTTTCCAATGTATTTCGCCTTAAGATTAAGTAAATCGGCGATTTTATTTACCGCTTTAAGCTCATGATTGAAGTCATTAAGCAGTGACTCTAGCACTTGCATCGTTTTCCTTTGGTAAGTTTCGGTAAAGAGGGTACCAACAAGGCCTTTGATTGAAAAGTCTGAGTAATATGACCCCGCGAGTCAGTTGCCTAGTTTTTGCAGAAGAAAAGTTCGGGCCCAAGAAAAAAATTGTCTTTTTTCCTCATCCACATAATCCGGATAAGTCCAAGGCAAGGTTTGAAGCTCACCCTGATGAAAGTAATAGGTAAGGTCGGTGAAAATATTTTGGCCGAGATAAATTCGATGGGAGTAATTTTTTGTTGTCGCAAGAAAAAAATTCTCAAGGGTTAAAAACCCAATATCGACATTGACCATCCTTTTATTATCCTTTGCCCATTGGCGTTCCCAACTTAGGGCCAGAAGCTTAGTTGAAAGTAAAAATTCTCTCGGATGTGGATTTGAGGTGAGAAAAAATATTCGCGAAAGTTCGCCACCCATCTCTTTTTTATAGTAGTCAGCTAAGGGATTAGAACTGGGGATAAAAGAAAATCCCTCTTTAAATTGAGCTTCCCATAAACTTTTAAGTTCATCTTTGGAAAAAAGATCAACTCGATAAAGAAAGCTCGCAAACAATAGGCCGTGAGAGGGAACTTCCGTATGGATCATTATTGCATCAATTTATAGAGATTTCCGTAGTAATCACGAAGCTCTTGTTTTGAACACAATGCAGTTCCACGTTTGCGCACAACCACACCCGCAGCACAATTTCCAACCCAAGCAGCTTCTTCAAGTGTTGCTCCAGAAATAAGGGCGGAGCTAATCGCAGCGATGGCAGTGTCTCCTGCACCTGAAACATCAAAGACTTCGTTGGCAGCAGTTGGGATAATCTTTAGTTGCCCATCAAGTTTTGTATCGAGCATCGCCATACCATCAGCACCAAGTGTGATGATAATTTTTTCTAATTGCAGTTTATCAACCAAGATTTGAGCAATTGTTTCTAACTTTCTCTCTTTAAAGTGACCCAGGGCCTCAACCATCATATGGGACTCAAGGCGATTTGGTTTTAAAAGAGTTGCCCCTTTATACCAAATGGGTGGAGTTGATCGAGATGGATCAACAGCGACTAAAAGATTTTTTTCTTTGAAATCTTTTATAATTTTCTGGCAAAGATTTTCACTAAAAAGACCTTTGCCATAATCTTCAATGATAACACCTGAATGACTAAGTGAGAACTCGTTGATTCTAGAAGACACTCGTTTCGCTATTTCTTCTGTTAAAGAGTCCTTCGTTTCATAATCAACTCGGCAAATTTGCTGAGTTGCTGTTGTGACTCTTTCTTTGTAGGTCGTATGCCTTGATGGATCACGGATAAGGCCCCAAGTTTTAAGTCCTCTTTCTTCAAGAAGATGCTCCATTAAACTTGCTCTTGAGTCATCTCCGATAACTCCACATAAAGTGGAAGACACTTCTAAACTTTTTAAGTTATCTGAGACGTTGGCAGCAAGTCCCAATTTATTCCATTCTTTCTGGACCTCTAAAACGGGCACAGGAGCTTCTGGGGAAATCCGTTTGACTTCACCATAAGTGTATTTATCTATGCCCAGATCACCAACAACCAAGATAGGCTTTAGAGATTGGAAATTTAAAACAATCTTTTCAAAATTTTCAGGAGTCAGTTTCACAAACTTGCCTTTTTCTTGGTCCATAATTCGATGATTTCATCAACTATTTGTGGAATCGATTTGCCAGTTGAATCAAGTTCAATTCCATCGTCGGCTTTTTTTAAAGGAGCAATTGTCCTTGTCATGTCCTCGTGATCTCTTTCTTTAATGTCCTTAAGGATTCCTTCATAATCGAGATCAGTTTGACCTCTCTCCTTCAACTCCTCAAATCGACGAGTGGCCCTTTCTTCAGGAGAAGCGGTTAAAAAGACTTTCAGAAGTGCATTGGGAAAGATCACCGTTCCGATATCTCTTCCGTCCAAGATGGCCGGTCGATCCTTAACAATATCTCTTTGCCAATTTTTTAAAAAGTCTCTCACAACTTTATGCTTTGAAACTTGAGACGCTAATTTTGAAACGTGGTGTTCCCTAATAACGTCCGTGAGATTTAAATTATCTAAGAGAATTAAAACACCCGGTTCAGGTGCAAATTGAAAACGGTGTTTATGAAAAAAGTCATCAATCAAAGCATTCTCAGATGAGTCTAGGCTTGGCTTCGTGAAATCGATACCAGTGTGCTGGAGAACATAGGCAGCCGCCCTGAACATGGCACCTGTGTCGATATAAATGAGCCCCAGTTTTTGAGCAATCATTTTAGCGACGGTTGACTTACCGCTCCCTGAAGGGCCATCGAGGGCAATAACTTGATCTTTTTTCATAAGAGTAAATATTAGAGACTCAGGAGCATTCAGGCAATCAGAAGTCTTTTAAAAATCTGAATTCTTGGGTTAGGGCCAAACGACTAAAAAACTCAGGTCTTGAGACTTTTAACATCAGGGGATTAATCATCTCAAAGAGCTCATGATTGTGGGTACTGAGCTGAGAAAAACTAGACCAAGCTGGATAAGATCCTGGGGCCATGGCACTGGCGTGATCTTCCATAACAAGCGAAAACGACAAGAGCTCTTTCATCGTGAGATTTTTTAATTCATTGCTAAAAAGTAAAAAAATCTCAGCTTCTCGGTCTGGATCATAGTGAGAGTAGCGGCCTGAAGACCCCTTCTTCTCTTGAATCTTAAGAGTGATCGCCCTTCTTTCTTTTAAAGTTAGAAAATATTCTGAATTGATCTGTGCCAGGGCTTCACGAAGCTGAGCGAGTTCAGATTCTCGGGATGAATGTGACATTTGAGTTTTGGCTAAGTGTTTTAGTTATGTGGTAGTAATTTTTCAAAACTTTATCCAGATAGTTGTTCTTTTTACCAACGGGAAGGTTATTTTTTAATTGGCCCTTGGTCCAATACGGGCCCATGTTGTAGGCAACAGTCGCGTAATAGTGGTTGTTGTTGAAAGCTTCTAGAAGACCTTTGAGATAAAAAATACCAACTTCTAGATTTCTTAGTTTCGAAATAAGTGGAGAATAGCCCAAGCTATAAAAAGACTCTTCATATTGGTAACGAAGATAGTCCTCACCTCTATCAGATTCAAGGAAGATGCCCTGCTCTTTCATTTCCGCCAGGGTTTCCATGTAGGTTTGGGGCATTAGCTGCATCAGACCGCGAGCACCCTTTTTAGACTTAGACTCGTGTTTAAAATGGGACTCAGTCCACATCACAGATAAAACCCAAAATGGATCAAGCTGGTGTTTTTCACAAAGAACCAGCACCGGACGGATCACTTTTTTCACTTTAACTTGGAGTTTAGGGGGAAACAACTCAACAATCCTCTGCTCAGCTTCATCGTAGGAATTATTCATAAAGAAAGTGATGTCACCAATGAAGAATCCCAGGCTGTCACTTTTGAAACGATAGCTTTTTTGGCGCTTGAAGCCAAAATGAAATGTCTCTGGATAGAGGGCGCGAAGAGCGAACGTACCAAATAGCAACAAAGATAAAAGCGGTATTTTGTAGTTGGAGAAGAAAGGAGCTTTGATATCGCTCTTTAATTCTGCCGAGACGCAAAGTGTCTCATGGACACTAGCATCTCCGGTCGTTTTTTCCATACTACCTCGCTTATATCTAACCCGATCGAGAAAAGCAAATTACCTTGACCAAGCTAAGATAACTCATTGAAGATTTATGGATGCAATTTTAGCATCTTGGCCTGATCCAACAAATTTCGAGGTTTTATGAGTGAAAATAAATTACGTTTTGAAAAATCTTTATACCTTAAGCAACATGAAGAAAATCCAATACATTGGTACGCGTATGGAGACCAACCCCTTAATAATGCAAAGGAGCTAAATAAACTCATATTTCTGTCAATTGGGTATTCTTCATGCCACTGGTGTCATGTCATGGCCCATGAATCTTTTGAAGATGAAACGACTGCGAAATATTTAAATGAAAACTATATTTCAATCAAAGTTGATCGAGAGGAGTATCCAGACCTTGATCACTACTACCAAGCGGCTTCATCTCTCATGTCGGGTCGCGGGGGTTGGCCTTTAACGGTGATCTTAACTCCTGAGGGAAAACCCTTTTTTACAGGAACCTACTTTCCCAAAAATGCAAAACAAGGGATGCCATCGTTTATGGATGTTTTAAAAAACATCCAAGATGAGTGGCAAAAAAACCCTTCTCAGATAAATGAGAGCGCCAACAATCTTTTTGAAGCGATCAAAACTCAGCCTCGGCTTGAAAAGAGGATTGAATTCAATGGTCACTTTCCTGCCCCATCGGCCATCATGAATGCTCTAAAAAATTATCAAGACGGAAAGAATGGTGGTTATGGCCAAGCCCCGAAGTTTCCACATTTTCCATTTTACGAGTGGGCCTCAGAACAAATTCTAGAGGGTATGATTCCTCAGGAGCAAGGCCAGCATATCGTTGAGACCATTGAGAGAATGCTTATGGGCGGAATGTATGATCACGCCAAGGGCGGGATTCATCGCTACTCCACAGATGACAAATTTCTTGTTCCCCATTTTGAGAAGATGCTCTATGACCAAGCAGGGTTACTCAAGGTTCTCTCAAAGCTTAGTCAGTTTTACCCCTCACCTTTGGTATTCGATAGTATTCTTCAAACTATTGACTATTTACGAACTGAAATGATTGCTGATGATCATTATTTCTTTAGTGCTCAGGACGCGGACAGCGAAGGGACTGAAGGACTCTATTTTACTTTTACAAAAGAAGAATTTGAATCAAGTTTTGAAGAAGCTCCACCAGAGCAAAAAATCAAAATTGATCAATATCTTAATTGGTTTAATATCTCTGAGAAGGGTAACTTTGAGCATGGTTTAAGTGTCTTATCACTTAATCCCGAAATGAAATCACAGTTCTACTCTCAAGAAGGTTGGCAAGAAGTCCGAGAAATAAGACGAAGACTCCTTGAGCTCAGAAAACTTCGTCTACCACCGGCGACAGATAGAAAGGGACTCTCTAGTTGGAACTACATGCTTCTCTCTGCTCTTTCGGACGTGGTTCAGTATTGCTCAATTGATGTCATCCAAAACCAAGCGTTTGAACTTATTAAAGAGACTGTTGAAGGATGTATCCAACAGTTTATTAAGACTGACTCCACAGGAAGGCATGTTTTAAGGCATTCAAATTCGTTGGAGAATCAGGCCCTTTACCTTGAGGATTATGTCAATTTCTCTGAATCACAACTTCGACTTTACGAAGTTACAGGAAACGAAATTTTTAAAAAAAATGCCATGGATTCAGCTGATTTTATTGTTAAGAATTTCATCCAAAATGGAGACGTGTTTGTCACGGCGATTTCAAATTCGACTCCAGGACTTACAAACTTAACGGCCCCCCTTTTTGATCAGTCCTACCGGTCGTCGATGGCGACTCTGGTTCACCTATTCATGAGACTCAGTGTTTTTAAATCCGAATTTTCTCCGCTAGAGATCTTTAAAGAAAAATACCAAGAGTTTTCACAATTTATTCTCTCTAACCCGATCGGCCACGGTGAAGGGCTAAGGGCCCTCACCTATCCAACAAATATATTTAGAAAAGTAGAAGTTCCCTTTGAATGGATAGAGCGACAAGAATTTCTTGAAATTAGATCTCACTTCTTTTCACGATTTGTTCTCGACTATCATCAAAAGAAAGATGACTCTTTCCAGATTTGTACTAGTGACACATGTGAAGTAAGTGCAGTTGGTTTTGAAAATTTCCAGGACTTATTTAAACCCAAGGATCAGCAAAATGCTTAATGGAATCAAAATTATCGACTTTACTCACCGGCTTCCTGGCCCCTTGGCCGGGAAAATTCTCTCTGATCTAGGAGCAGAAGTGATTAAGGTTGAAGATATTAAGCACAAGGATCCTTTTCTATCTGGAATGTTTTCTGAGTTCGATCAGAGTTTTGAAAATTGGTATGATGAACTTAATAAAAATAAAAAAATCATCCGTCTTGATTTTAAGTCTCCTGGAATTAAAGCTGAGATCAAAGAAATTATCCGTGGAGCTCAGGGCATGATGCTTTCCCTAAGTCCTAAATTAAAATCAACTTTGGGCCTAACTGATGAGGAGCTTAGAAATTTTCCAATGGCAGTCATTGATTTAGAGGCCTCATCAACTCACAATAAGGCGATGCATGACTTGAATGCCTTAGCGATTTCTGGGTATTTATCCCTCCATGTCTCGCATGAAACAGATCAAATTGTTGCTCCTCCCTTTATGCCTGTTGCGGGAATTGCCTTTGGGCAACAAGTGGCCACCCAACTTCTGGCCGATATCATTGAGTCGATGAATAAAAAGGCATTCGTTAAATCAGTCAGTTATCTTCATGATACTGCCGATAATATTCTTCACCCCTTCTGGTCAAAAACTCTAAGGGATCAAAAAAAGACGAAATTTCTCCATAATGGCGCCTACCCATGCTATTCTCTCTACCGAACTTCTGACCATAATTATGTCGCTGTTGCTGCCGTTGAGGAAAAGTTCTGGAGTGATTTCATTGAAACCTTTTCCATAGAACTTCCTCTTGAGCGCAGATTTGATACCTCGGTTGAAGCATTTAACGCGGTCTCTAATGTATTTGCCAAACTAACGACCGCCGAGATAGAAAGAAGATCACAAAATAAAGAATTATGTTTATCAATAGTCAGAAAAATTTACTGACACTAAATTTGGAGTTTTTATGAAACGTGTTATTGGCTTTCATTACACCCTTACAGATAAGACAGGAACAACTTTGGACTCGTCAATTGGTGATGAGCCTCTTTATTTTCTTGAAGGCACTCAGCAAATTATCCCTGGTCTTGAGAGTGTCATCGCTCTGATGAATGTGGGAGATAAGCGTAAAATTGAAGTTAAATCAACTGATGCTTACGGCGATATTAATCCTGAACTCGTAGTGAAAGTTAAAAGAACTCAATTCCCACCTGATGCTGACCTACAAGTAGGAGATCAATTCCAAGTTAATAATGACCACAACTCACCAGTGTTCACCATTATGGCGATTGAAACTGATGAAGTCACTGTTGATGGAAATCATCCGATGGCCGGAAAAGATTTATTCTTTGATGTTGAAATCATCGGTATGCGTCCAGCAACTCAAGAAGAAATGAGCCATGGTCACGCTCACGGGGCCCACGGCCACGGTCACCACTAAGATAAAGTTAAGTGCCCTTCCGCTTCATTTACGAGGTGGAAGGGTTCGTTTTTCACCAATAGAAATCCGTCTAGATCCACGTACTCAACCATTCCAGAAAAAAGCATCCCGTAAGAAATCCCGATTGTGGTTTCAATCATACAGCCCATCATGGACTCCAAACCGTATTTTTTTGCCTCGATAAGAAGATCTCTGGCCTTCAATAGTGAGCCCGTTTTCATGAGCTTAATATTCACGGCGTGAAACTGTTTTGATAGTTCAGAAAAATCACCAACGTCTTCAATGGATTCATCGGCGAGAAGTTTATAGATCGTGCGTTTTTTTAGTTCTTTATATTCCTCACGCATGATTGCAGGGAAAGGTTGCTCAACAAGTTCGATATTCATCCCTTGAAGGGTGTTCTCAAATGTTAAGTAATCCTCCAAATTATTCCAGCCTTCGTTGGCGTCAACTCGGATTTTCGCTTTCGAGAATTTTCGAATTTCTCGAAGCATCTCAATTCCTGTTTCAGCATTGACTTTAATTTTTAGAGATTCAAATCTTTCAAGTGGTTTTAAATACGCTTCAATTTCATTCACTGGAATGATGGGCATTGAAAAAGAAGTTGAAACTTTTTGAGGGGCCACTAGACCCAGGTAAGACGTGAGATCTCTTCCATGAAGCTTTGCTAAGTAAGAGAGCATGACTGATTCGAGCCCAAACCGAAGAGCATGAAGTTTAACAACTTGAAGAGAATCTTTTAATGCATCTATTGAGTTAATACTTTTTAGATTTAAATTGGCATTAAATAAATCAAACTCAGCTGAAATATTCTCAATGGTTTCACCGTAGCGAATATTTGGTGCAATTTCAGAGCGAAAATGCCCAATCGGTGTCTCCAAATGAACAATAAAATTTTCTTTAAATATGGTCTGATTTCTAGAAAGTTTCCAATTAACCTTGAGATCTAAGTGAATTTTTTCAATCCACAATTTCATAGCTCACCGACTTCGTAAAAGAGATCTGATTTTTCAATTGTCGCTGGTGAGTTACCCCACTCATTATCTGGAGGATTCCCTCGGAAGTATTTTATCCACTCATCTCTATTGGTATCGAATTTCATTCTCTTTACAGGGATTTCAATTCTTAAAAAGCCTTGGTAAATTTTTGAAATAAACTCTGAACAATAAAGTTTCTCAAATCCACTTTGATCTAAATTATTCCAAAGAAAATCATGATCATACTCAAGACCTTGAAATTGATCTTGGTAGTATTGTTGAAATTCTATCTTATGAGTTTCTAAAAACTCTACTGCATCATTTCGGCGTAATCTTCGAACAGATAAACGAGCACCTTTTTCGGTACGTGCGTTGTAATCAGAAAGGCTAAGTGTTCTCACTTTTCCCAGGGCCTCGGCCACTTTCACTTCAGGATAAGTCTCAATCACCATCCCGACATGGGAGTAAATGGATCTCTCCTGGGCCTCAATCAAACTACACGACCAGCAGGAAAGGGGCTGAAGAAGTATGTCTCCAACTTTGAGTTCCAAGGCGAAAAGCCCTGTTGAAAGTAGAAGAGTGCAAAGAATTATCAACGTTTTCATAATTGCCAACTTTTAAGGTCAAGATTTTATCCTCTTGAATGGGCTTCGCCTACCCTAAACCAACCACGTAAGCACATGAAATCACGACAACCTCAACGACTTTTTAGTCACCCCATCTCAATAGGGAAAATCTGTGCTCTGGGGCAGGAACCAATCAAGGCTTATAATAACTTAAATCATTTGAACGTTGTGAGGATGCATGAAAATGCTATTGAAAATTTTGACTCTAATCATTTCCTTTGAACTTCTTGTTGCGCCCCTTGGACAGGGATTAGGAATCATCAATCAAAATTCCTATGCAGCTAGCTGTGCCACTGGACAAACATTTAATAGCGAACTCAATAGGTGTCTCACTTCCGATCAAACTGCCCAAGTGATGTATGCTACGCAATCGTGTAACGGTGACAGAGACTGTTACATGAATAATGCCACTGCTGCTTTAGATAAAAAAATTAGCGACGGTAGTGTCAATTCTTACAAGGGAATTAGTAGAGCTGGAACAGGCTTAGTAACAACTGCTACAACTGCAGTCCCCATTGCCATGGCTTTTGGGCTCGGAACTTCGACGGGAAATTGCAGTGGTATTTCCTTCTGGCTTTTTGTTGGCGCGGGGGCTGCCATGTTCTTTGGAGATATTTTTATCAACATGGCCCACTATGGTAGGCTAAAAAAAATAAAATCTGATTGGGGTAAACTTGTCACCTCAAGTGAAGCTGGCGGGGACTTGGATAAAGAAAGAGAGCTATCTTCTAATGCCCAATCGGAAGCCTTTGGTAAACTCTCTGAAGCTGAAAAATCTCTAGCTACAGCGGCCAGTAGTAAGGCGACACTTTATTGGGTTGCCACTGCGGCCTATGCAGCTGCGGGAATAATTGCAGGACTAGAGCAATTTAATGTTATTGAAATGAAACCTTGTGTTGCTAAACCTGGTGGTACTGCGGCCGGTGGAGCTGCTGCTCCTGCTGCTGCTCCTGCTGCTGCTCCTGCTGCTGCTCCTACTGGAGCATCTATAAACGACTATCAGAGATTTAACCAATATGCTTCAAACCTAGATTTAAATCCAAAGACAAATTCTAAAAGTCTTTTTGATTATTACAGCTCGGGGGGGGAATCACTGAGTTTACCAAATTCTCAGCATTATTATAATCTCCTCGCTTCCGACGACTTTACTTCACTCATTATGAATCAGAAAGCGTTCGAGCAAAAAGATTCTTCTCCGACTGTTGATCAATATGAAGTTATAAAGAAATCACTCAATGAGGTTGGAAATCTATCTAAAGATGCTCCTCAAGCATTTAACATTTTTAAACAAATCATTTCAAAAGTTGGTCAAGAGTTAAATCCACTTCCAGTAGCAAAAGCTGAGAGAGAAAAATCTAAAGCCGAAGTTGCCTTTAATGAAGACGGAAAAACTTTTGATGCTTGGACTTGGATGAGTTTATTGGGTGGAGCAGGTATTGGAGTGACCATTGGATTAGTGACACCAAAAATCTCAGCGTGGATGGCCACCCCTACCGGGAGAATGATAATGGGAGGAGTTCTCGCGGCAATGACGGCGATGCTTGCTTCTCATGCTGGAAGCGTAGCTACTAATGCGAATGAAAGAGCAGAAATTTTGAATCAAATGAAGGCAGAATTCCAGGGCTCTTCAAATGCACTCTTTACTTGTAAGTCAGAAGATCGAGAGGATCCAGGAAAGCCAAACTGCTATTGTTATACTCCTCAAAATCAAAAAAACCCAAACAGAGGTAGCTCTCAAGTTTGTCAAAAATTATGGGCCGGAGCGAATGTAAAATTCAAAAATACATTTGCTAAAGCTGACTCGAGTAAAATTTGTGTCACTAACAATCGATCTGCAGACCCAAATTGTTCATGCAAAAAAACTGGCACATGTCTTAAAGCAAGTGTTGGAAACATGAAGGGTATAAGTGCCGGAACGATGAGTATGGTAAATTCTGGATTAACCCCATTGAACAATCTGACAAGCGGGAATTCAAGTTTTGCAGACCTTCAGGCCAGCAATCCTCAAGCAGCTGCTTTCAGAATGATGAACGCTAGAAAAGAGCTTTTAAACTCTCCTCAGTTTTCAAAATTTAAGGACAAAGTACAAAAAGGTGAAGCTCAACTTGAGGGCCAGTTAGGAACAATCGCATCGAAATCACCAAGTTCAGATTTATTAGGTAGTAGTAATTCTTCTATGCCTAAGAATCCAGGGGAAGCTGCCAGAATGCTCGAGAAAGAGCTAAAAACAAACTCTCCCCAAGCTGTTAGTGGAAATCAAGAAGTCATTGCAGCACCAAGCAATAAACCAGAAGAATCACTACCTGAATTTGGTCTTTCTGGAACCCAACTAGAAGAGCAAAAAGCTCAGGTCTCTGAACTCATGAAAAATGACTTTGATTATCGAGGAAACGAGATCAACGATTCATCGAAAGCAAATATTTTCGAAGTTCTTAGTAATAGGTATCAACGAAGTGGGATGAAGAGACTTTTTGATGAAAGTGAGAAGAAATAGT
Source organism: Bacteriovoracaceae bacterium (assembly GCA_947441615.1). Taxonomy (GTDB): domain Bacteria; phylum Bdellovibrionota; class Bacteriovoracia; order Bacteriovoracales; family Bacteriovoracaceae; genus Peredibacter. Next base: position 15,082 of record CANEUH010000031.1, read on the forward strand.
TTTGCCAACTTTTAATGCCACAACCTATTTTATCGGTTAAGTGGCATTAAGGTTTCAAAAGATTTCTTATTCTAAACCCATAAGAATACTCCCCTCCAGGCGTACTTAAATGCTCAACTGCACGGAAAAGAATTCGCTCTAGGGAGTCACCTGGACTCGCATTATAATTATAAGAATTATTTAAATCGAATGAGGCCCTATGAAATCAATCGCGAAGTTTCTCTCACTACTCCTTTGCTTTGAACTAATCGTCGCTCCCATTGGTTCAAATATTGGGATCATGAACAACTACGCTCTGGCCGAATCTTGCCCAACTGGACAATCATATGATGCAAATTTAAATCGGTGTTTAACGACTGATCAAGCTGCACAGGTGATGAGTGCAACTCAAAATTGTGGCGGTGACATGACTTGCTACTTGAGCAACGCTACAGCAGCTCTACAAAATCAAATTAATAATGGATCCGTTGGTGAACTACAAAGTAATGCTAACGGCTGGCAACAAGTCACTAAGGGTGTCGCAATTATGGCGGCAACAATGTTAACTTTTGCAATTTTCAGGTCTGGTAGTAAAGGTTACCTCTGTTCGGCACTTTCATATGGATTAATTGCTGCTGGTGCTGTCAGTATGGTGGTATTCGATATTTTTATTAACAAAAATCATAAAAATAATCTTAGTAGCATTAAATCCGATTGGGGGAAAATTGTTAATCCAAGTACAGCTGCCGGAGACATAGATGAACAAAGAGAAGCCTCTATTAATGCCCAATCCGAAGCCTTCGAGATGCTGGCACGATCAGAAGATTCATTTGCGGATGCAGCAGGATCAAAACAAACGCTATACTGGATCGCCTCAGCAGCATACTTCGTTGGTGCCGCTGTGGCTGGATTAGAATTATTGATGCCCTATTCTAATGCTTGTCCACAGTGGGTTATTGGTCAAGGGGGCGATCAAGAAAATATGAATGGTGAAAATATTTTAAAAGAGAAAAGTTTGTTTGCTGCATACTCGTCAGGAAATGAGAAGCCAGACTTCTATAATAAGCAATTTCTTTATAATTTAAAACAGTCAAAAGATTTTACCTCACTTATTTTGAATAAACAGGCAACGACACTAAAATATTCTTCTCCATCTCTTGATGAGTTTGAAGCAATACAAAAGTCAATTGAAACAAAAATTCAACATAATCCTACAGCATTCGATTTTTTTAAGAAAATTTATGTGGCAATGGCACAAGGATTAAATCCTATTCAGATTGCCCACGCGGAAGAAAAGACTAATGCTGCTGTTGCATTTGAACAGGATGGTAAGAAATTTGATGACATGACAATTGAATTCATTGGAATGGGTGGTGGTCTTATTTTAGGACTTTGGGTTCCAATAGCTGGAGCATATATTAATACTTCCTGGGGAAGAGTTATTTTAGGAACTATCTTAGGAACCACAACGGCGATATTGGCGAGTCATGCTGGAGGTGTTAAAGAGTCATCTGAAGCGAGGGCCGTAAAACTTAGAGAAATGAAAACGGAGTTTAACTCGAGTGCTGCTTCCATCTACTCATGTAAATCAGAGGATCGTGAAGATCCAGGTAAACCGAATTGCTATTGCTACACTCCCAAAAATCAGAAGAATCCCAACCGAGGTAATTCCCAGGTTTGTCAAAATCTTTGGGCGGGTCCAGGAGTAAAGTTTAAAAATACAAATTTTGCTTCCTCTATGGGGAAAATGTGTATCGACAGTAAGTCAAAAGCTGATCCAAATTGTGTCTGCAAAAAAAATAACACCTGCCTTAAGGCCAGTCTAGGTAGTCTAAAAGGTGTTGCTCCCGGAACATTATCAATGTTAACCAGTGGCCTAGATCCTCTTAATAACCTCACCAATGGTAATTCAGGAAACGCAAGTCTAACTGCAGGGTCTGCCCAGACAAACGCAATAAGAATGAAAGATCTCAAAAATAAAATATTGGATTCCAATGGACTAAGAAAAAATAAAGGACAAATTTCTAAGGCGGAAAAAAAATTGATAGGGTCAATTGAGAAAACGGCCAACGCAAATCCAATTTCAAGTCCTTTGACCAGCTCTTCTTCAGGTATGCCAACGAACGCCAAAGATGCCGCAAGAATGCTCGAGAAAGAACTCACCCCTTCTGGTCCCACTTCAGTCACAGGAAACCAGGGAACAATAGCGACTCCAACTGGATCTGAAGAAAAAATGCCTGATTTTGGCATGTCAGATGATCAAGCTGCTCAACAAGAATCTCAAGTAGCAGAGGTCATGGGAAAAAATCTCGATTATGGTGGAACTGATATTAATAACACTCCAAAAGCCAACATCTTTGAAGTCCTCACCAACCGCTATCAGCGAAGTGGAATGAAGAGACTCTTTGACGAAAACAACACAGCTCCAGTAGAAGCTCCTTCCAAAACGGAAATTAATAAGTAATGAACATCGATATTCTTCAAGGAAAAACAACTGAACACTTAGTCCTTCTTGAGGGGACTAAGTGCTTTATTCACAACCTTATGCTCACTGATTTTTTGCGGCTCCAAAAGGATGCACTCAAAGAAGGTTTTGATTTAAAAATCATTAGTGCCTTTAGAGATTATGATCGGCAGCTTAAAATTTGGAATTTAAAAGCCTCAGGAGAGCGTCCTTTACTAGATGATCAAGAGCGACCGCTAGAGTTCTCAAAACTCTCCCCGATTGAAATCATCATGGCGATTCTTCGCTGGTCGGCCCTTCCAGGCTCTTCTCGCCATCACTGGGGTTCTGACATTGATGTGTATGATGCTAAAACGCAAAAAGAAGATGAAGTAAAACTTGTCCCTTCAGAAACGATGAACCATGGCCCGGCGGCGAGGCTTCATGAATGGCTAGATCTAAAAATCTCAAGTGACTCTTCCTATGGGTTCTACCGGCCCTATGCGACGGATCGAGGTGGAGTTTCTCCTGAGAGATGGCACCTCAGCTATTACCCCATTTCAAGACGCTACCTAGAGTCCTATACGTTTTCACTTTTTAAAAAGAACATCGAAGAGAGTGATCTCATCCTTAAGGAAACGGTTCTTGAAAATGCGGATGAAATTTTCCGGCGTTTTTTTCTTAATGTGGACGTGCCTTAGCTATCTCATTCCGACTGCGTGAAGCCACTCGGGAGTTCCTTCAGTTAATTTTCTCTCTTTCATATCAAAGAGACCTACGGTGAATTTTGCTTCAGAGGCGATTTTACCGTCTTCTTTATACATGATCTGCTCGAGGATTAAAATTTTTGAACTTAAAACCTCAATGGTTTGAGATGTTATCTTTATAGGTTCGCGGTTCATAAGCTCTCGCTTAAAGCGGACGTTGAGGTCGAGGATAACTGGTCCAATTTGATGCTTTAGAATGTAGTCGAGTCCATAACCATTTTTCGTGATGAAATCCCAGCGTGCTTCTTCATACAGCATGACGTAGGAGGCATTATTCACGTGACCAAAGCTATCGAGGTGCATTTCACGGATGAGCACCTCGTATTCAAAGATAATGTTCTGATTCTTACTCAAGATTTTGCGCCTCTATTCTCTTATCCGCCTTAATCTTAGAATAGCGACTAGAGATTTTTTCAAAGAGGCCAGAGGCCTTCCCATCGATATCACCCGAAGCAATTGTTCGATCTTCTTCAACTCCGCCCGCTGACCCCTTCTGATCAAAAAGGCTTGAGAATGGATTCGACTTATCTTCTTTCCCTTTACCAATGCCTTTGTATCCTCCACCACCTGTAGCAGCGTAGGAACCAGAGACTTTACCGGCCTTAACCTGTGGGTCCCCTGAAGGTTCATTTTGAGCACCTTTTAAATCTCCACCCAAAGAGGCACCGCCGCCTCCACCGCCGCCACCTCCGCCACCGCCGCCTCCACCACCAGCTCCACCAGTGGCCTGGACATTCGCCTCTGAAGCTGGACTCAGAATGCCTTTAGCTTCATTAGCAGCGTCTTTAAACGGAGAATTAATACTAGCGACTTGGTTTTTATCATCAGCTAGATTCGTGGCCTCACCAGCATCTCCAAAAGTAGCTCCCGCTGGATTCATGTCAAACGAATTAGAAGAACCATCTCCACCAAAACTAAGTCCACCATTGGCCATGGCCCCAGAACCTGAAACCCTTGGACCCCTTTGAGTACAGGCCGGATCAGCAGGATTGTATTCACATAACTCCAGCATCATGTCTGGAGTATCCTCGTATTGCTTTTTCATTTTTCCTAGAGCAGCTTGGGCCTGCATATTTTTATCGATTGAAATCCCTGCTGCTGCTGCTTTAGCGGTATATTTAAAAATGGCGGCAGCGAGGGCCGATTTCGCTCCTTCATTTGCTAAGATTGTTTTTTTGAATTTATTTACGGTCACTTCACATTTAGCATCTGTCGAATCAGTAGGGTTTCTATCTGCACAAGTTTTAATGGCTTCTTTTACGCTAGGTAATTTTTGATATTGATAGGCAAGTGCAGCTACGGCTGCCCCATAAGCATACATCTTTTCAGTCAGAAGAGAATTCTCATGTTCTTTTGTATCGTTCATTGCATCGATGGCAGCATTCTGACCGTCGCCTTTGGCAGTCTTGGCAGTTGCGTCCTCCTGAATATTTTTATTTTTTAAATCTCTTCGAATGCCCTGCTCTAGAAGCATCGCTTGATCTGCTATCACCACACCGTTAAAGTATTTTATCGCAGATAAACAAGATTCGTAATCTATCGTGTAGGGAGCTGCTTTAAGGCAATCGATCGTGACCCCTTCACCAGGCATTGAAGATTTTTTTGTATCATTTGAATTGATTGTTGATGACTTTAGTGACGCCTCTTCACCACCTTCAACTTTTACTAACCCATCTAAGTGATAACATAAATCAAGATCGTTGTATTCTTTTGAGATATCTTTAGGAAGTACTGTCGCTATAGCAGCTGCATCGATTATTTTTTTAGCATCAGGATCATTTGGATTGGATTGTGCCTCTTGAACTTTTGCTGGAAATTCTTGTATACTTTGATCATAAGAGGTTATTATTGCTGAACATTTTTGACTTGGAGAATCACCTGATTTCGGAATCTTCTGAAATACTTCCTCTCGAGCATATTTAGTTAATGCTGTTTCATTAAAACTTGGTGGCGCTGATGTTGCAGGTTTTTCATTTTTATCCCCAAATGAATAACTAGAAAACCCCATTAGAAAAATCGTCACCATCAATTTCTTATTCATCATAATTTTCTCTCTAAAGCTTTAGTTGTCTTATCGGATAAAAACTTAAAATCTTGATCCTATTATAGAATAATTAATGACTTCAACTCGATCGAGACTGACTCTATGGAACCAAATTCATGGGCTTACAAATAAAAGAGGCCCAATCATGGGCCCCGATTATGACAACAATATGTGGCAGTTTTTATTCAGTCGCCGTCGCCCCCTCTTCTGCAGGGAGAAGAGGTGGATCAACTTTTTTTCGCTTAAAGAGTTTATCGTAATTTAAAAAGTAGCGCATCGATACTTGTTTAAAAAGAGAGGCATCAGGATCAGAGTTGATCTCGTTTTTTGGATCTTTACTACCAGCGAGAGCATCTTGCCCCAATGAATTCCCATCTGCACCGTTCTCACCATTCGCATTTTTATCTGAAACTAAGTCCCCTTCACTAATCTTTAAGGCTTCCGCAGCTGGCTTCTCACTTTCTGACGGAATCGCTGTCGCAACTGATGCCACAAGGGACTTGTCATTTAGAGCTGGCGTCGGAACATTTAAATCTTCAAAGGCAAAATTTCCTGAGCCAGGGTTCTTCTTATTCATCTCATTATTTAAGGCAGCAATTTGTCTCTTTAATTCTCCATCGATATCAATCGGCTTTTTGCCTTGGCCTTTTAGAATGCCGTCTACTTTGTTAAGCATCTCTTTTTTCATGGCATCAATTCTACCTGACATGGATGCCAAGTTTTGAGCTTCAACATCGGCCCTCGCTGTATCTCCGTCTGCAATGGCCTGGGCCATATCGGTAGCCGAGTTTACACCAGCAGTAAGAGTCGGAAGATCAAAGTTACCCTGAATGACAGGTCTAGTGATCTTCACAGGGGCCGCACAAGCTTTTTCAGAATAATCTGCTTGGTTTCCCGCGGTAGAAAAACAGTGCTTAGGTAATTCTGTTCCCGGAGGAAGTTGCGCAATCGCATAGTTGTTTTGTAGAGAACCATTTCCTGAATTAGCGAGATCTCCGGCCGCACCTGAAGTGGATGTACCCTCTTGAAGATTGTTATCTGCTCCTTCAAAAGTCGCTTTCACTTTTTCCAAGTCAGCAATAATCTTCTGAGATCTAGCTGCTTCCTTAGATAATTCGCCCACTACAACTCCAACAAGAGCAGTGGCGGCACCGAAGAAAGCCATTCTTCCTAGAGAGGAATTCAGCATCGTCACAGCTGCATCCGTAATGGTGGTTCCAATAGTCATTAAACCAGTTAGCTTTAAAATATAGGGAGTTGCCACCGCTAGACCTGCGCCCATTAACCCACCATTGGCGTAACCATTCGCAGCTGTGTAGGCCATAATGATGGCTGTCTGTGCAGGAATATGGGTGACCCCATCGGGTGAGCAGGCACCGATATCTGGTTTCCCGATACCTATACCGGCAGGAGGAGGAGGAAACTGTAGAATAAATTCTATTCCCGCCAAAATTGTTGCAACAGCATAGACGGCTAGAGTTGCTGTCATCCAGGCTTTCTTTTTCTGAATATGCTTGAGGTTATCTTTTTCATTTTTTATTTGCACTTCAATTGCGGCCTTCTGGTAATCTCCACCCTCTGTCATATTGCCTTTAAGACCGTCCATGTATTGGCCGTTCGCCTTAACATCTCCGCCTTTGGTTTTACCTCCTAAAATTTCAGCAGCGATGTAAACCAAACTTCCAGCGAAATAGGCTGTAATGGATGGTTGACTTGCTCCCATCTTACACTTGAGAAGAATGGCACCACCGACAATTCCATTGGCCATACCGAGAACAATCTTGGCATAGCCTCCTCCTGATCCATTCGCAGATGCAGGAATAGGGGCCATAACGAGCATGAGACTTACAATGACGGTGAATAGTTTTTTCATAATGTGTAGTTTACGGCATTTCAATAAAAAACCCGCTGTTCTTTTTAGGGAGACAGCGGGTTTTGATGTAAATAATTAAAATTCTGATCTCATCATGGCATCCAATACGCCAACAATTGTTGCTATTTCTTCTTTTTGCGTCCTTTAAGAATAAGCATCCCAACAGCACCAACAACAACCAGGGCGATAATGAGGAGCATATCATCACCCTCAGAATCTCCTCCTCCACGCTTCTTCGTTTTATTGACTTGAAGGTCTGAGTTTAAATTCGGGTTAAATGTAGCATCTGCAAAATTTGGATCTTCAGACTTACCAGAACGAAGTGAAGATAAATCCGTATTCGCTTTCTGACGAAACACTCTGAGCGTAGACACAAGCTTATCAATGATAGGTTGATAGGTTGCGTACTGATCTTTACTGACTGAGAATGTCACTGCTACACCGAGATCTTCTTTAACTGTTGCTAAGTACCTCGTGTAGAAACCTGGAACCTCGGAAGCCAGATGAAGGGCATCAACCCACTGCTGATCGTTAATACGACTCATCTTCGTGTTTTTGGCTTCAGAGACTTGTTTTTTTCCACCAGGAAGATTGTATTCCTTAGTCTTTTTTAGATAGGCCATGTATTCATCGAGATTGTCTTGCTCACCACGAATTTTAGCAGCGAGAATGATGATGGATTCTTTTTTCCTATCAGCATTTTCACTTTGGCAAACGTACTCAGATCCCTCTAAGGCGCACTCCCAGCCCGGCGGTAATTCGAATTCGCAATATTTACTAGCAAATCTCTTCGCAAACGCTGAGGAAGTGATCAACATTGAAACAACAAGAGTGATGAAGAGCTTCATGAGCTGGTTCCTTATTAAAGTCTTGGAGGTTTAATCTATTTTAACTGAAACTCAATGGCTTACAACGCATTAAAAATTTCCCCTGAAAAGACAACCAGTTGGGTCAGTTATCTAAAGGAGCCTCTGGCGAGGACACCTTCCTTAATTTCTTTTTTGGCGTTAAAGACTTGGGTGATTTTAACGACTGAGGTTTCAGATTTGGCCTCGATCACAATTCCACGAGCAAGAAGAATATTTCCCCCGACGTAATCAAATTCAAAGAAGTCGATCTTCATCCCTTTTTGAACATCTTCAGAGATTCCCTTATCAATAACAAGATAACCCTTTTTAGGAGAAACCTGAGTCACAGTCGCTTCGAAATCATACTCCTTAAAGCTCTTATCTGTTTTATTCGCTTTAATTTTTTCCACTCTTCTAATGAGAGAGATACCATAGGCCGTCCCAAGATCGGTAGAACGACCCGAGACCACTTGAGAGCCCTTCATTTCAACTCTCCAGGTTTCCCCCAGGGCGATGTTCACTCCAGCATAGGGAGCGATGAGCTCTCTATTGGTACTGTGATAAAGGAAAGTCGAGCCTGTATAAAAAACGGGTTTATTAGTTGAGTTATTTCCGTAGGGATCATTATTTAAGGAAGAAACTCCATCCACCCCAGCAATAAGGGCGAGGTATCTCCAAGTCATTGCCCCTTCAACCTGCCAAACAAGTTCTGGTGAAATATGCTCACCGGGATTTTTGTATCCAACTTTTCCAGACAGAAAATTATTTGTTCTAGAAGAGTAAGTAGCGGCAAATGAGGCACCGTAATCATTTCCTTCGTCACCGAGAATCAGCTCCCCTTGTCCAGTAGCATTGGTTTCCTGATTGGAGAAAGTCCTAAAGCGAAAACTCCCTTCTAGGGCGTAAGTCATCCTATCGACAGTGGGAAAAGCATAAAGAATATTCACAAAAGTTGACTCTACACCAGAGCTTACATCATTTTCTGCTTCACCTGTGAGAGTGCTGATGACCGTGGAGTTATTCTGTCTATACCGAACACCACCAGAGATTTGAAGATGATCAATAAGACCATAGGAGCCAGAAACCTCAGTTTGAATTCTAGAAAAGGATTCCCCACTGTCAAAGTCCTGGGTTTGTCCGTCTGCATCGATTCGAGTGGAGGAATTAAAATAGTCCGTTGATATTCCTAGTTGATAACTTCTTTTATTAAGAGTTTTTGTTGGAGAGATGTAACTCATCTGCGCCAACACAGTTTCTGTATTCAACAATAAGAAGAACAAGAATAAAAATGATTTCATTCCCTTATTATATGGAAACGTTATTTGATTGCAAAAAGGTATTCGATGGTCGATCAAAAGATATGAGATCGGCTTCTCGATACCACGTCCCGTTATTTTTTGAAAAAAGACAAACCGATTCAAACGGAAGGGCGGTGAACTCCTGAAACTCTTTTTTAGCGAGATCAATTGAGGAGTGCAAATCAAAGGAGTCGTGGTAGCGGCCAATCGTAAGGAATGTTTTCGAATCCTTCATTTTTTTCTCTCTGTCAGTGATGTAGGACTGACAAATGGAGAACAATGATTCCTGACAAAGACCAAGCTCTTCTTCAATTAAGGGATTAAGGTAGAGAATTTTATTCTTTTTATATTCATGGACATCAAGGCCCGTGAAATTTAAAAGGTGATGCTCGGTATTTTCAAAATAAAAAGACTCAAGTTCTTCAACGAGTTCTTGCTGAAGTTTTTTAACCTCTGTGACTTCTATCTCAAAGGGAGGCACAATTGGTAAATGAAGATAGGGATTGGTCTGAAATTTTTCATCAAACCGAGAACGGTAACTCTCAATTTTTTTTGCGAGGGAATTATCTGAGTAAAAAGTTAATCCAACAAAGAGCTTTGTTAACATGGGACCCCCTTTGGGAATAGGTCCTTAACTCTTACTATTTTAAAATTTCAACGGAATTAAAACAACCAAAATCAGGGGGGAAAGAACTCCCCCCTTTAGAGAATTAAAACACTTACTTAACTGGGTCAAATTGAGCGAGAGCTCCCAACTCCTCTTCAATACGAAGAAGTTGATTATATTTCTCCATTCTATCCGAGCGAGAGGCCGAGCCAGTTTTAATGTGCCCAGCTCCAGAGGCCACTGCCAAATCGGCGATGAAGGCATCCGCAGTCTCCCCAGAACGGTGAGAGATGATCGCCTTGAAGCCATTATCATAGGCGAGCTTTAGTGTATCGAAAGTTTCCGAGAGAGAGCCAATTTGATTTACTTTCACCAGAATAGCATTCGCCTCTTTTTGATCAATCCCACGCTTCAAGATTTTAGCATTTGTCACAAACAAATCATCCCCAACATTGATGAGCTTAGTCCCAAGTTTCGCTTGAAAAGCAATAAAGCCCTTCTGGTCACTTTCATCAAATCCATCCTCAATTGAGTAAATAGGAGCGTTTTTCATGAAGTTTTCATAGTAACCAATCATCTCTTCAGAAGTGAACGTTTTCCCCTGCATTTCATATTTTCCATCTTTGTAAAATTCAGAAGCCGCACAATCAAGTGAGAGTGAAATATCAACTCCAGGTTTATACCCTGCTTTTTCAATCGCCGTTAAGATGCACGAAATGGCCTCTTCATGGCTTTTAAGATCAGGAGCAAATCCTCCCTCATCTCCGACATTGGTCGAATAACCTTTATCAGATAACACTTTCTTTAAGTGATGAAACACTTCCACTCCTGCACGAAAGTTTTCAGAGAAACTTTTTTTCATGTGAGGAACAATCATGAATTCTTGGATATCAAGATTATTTGAAGCGTGAGCACCACCATTAATAATATTCATGAGTGGAGTCGGAAGGCGCATTTTCCCAACCGGATTTGGAACTTTAAGGTCTTCGAAAAGATATTTATAAAGAGGCTTACCCTTTTCAAGTGCACCTGCCCGGCAAACGGCCATGGATACACCAAGAATGGCATTGGCCCCTAATTTTGCTTTATTCTCAGTGCCGTCAATTTCAAGCATCAGGTGATCAATTGATCTTTGATCAAAAACACTCTTTCCCAATAATTTTGAAGCAATGATTTCATTTACATTCTTAACCGCTGTAAGAACCCCTTTACCCATAAATCTAGATTTATCAGCATCTCTAAGTTCCAGGGCCTCGCGACTTCCTGTTGATGCACCAGACGGAACAGAGGCACGACCAACAAATCCACGATCAGTTGTGACGTCTACTTCAATTGTAGGATTTCCGCGGGAATCAAGAATCTGGCGAGCATGGATATTTTTAATGATACTCATATGTGGGCCCCTTTTTTTCTATCAAAGGTACCCCATAGTCCGAATTTTTGCCAAAAATATCATGACAAGCTACGCGTCAATGCGAGGTCTCCGAAAGATTTGATAGATAAGGACAAAAAGTAAAGTGACACCCGCCGCCCATTTCCCCGTCGTAGAAAAAGATAATAAAGATAGACTAATTTGATGCCCTTTTAGTTTTAATAATATGGAGCTCGTCTCCACGAGATCCATGAGTCCTGGTAAAAATAATACATATCTCCACTTGCCAGAAAAAAATGAATGAAAAGCGAGAAAACAGATAAGAGTGTAGTTAAGGATAAAAAACAAATCCAAAATTTCGCCAACAGTATAGTTGTGACTCTCAGTAGGACCCAATTGACTAAAAAATTCTTCCGCTTCACTTACTGAGTAATAAAGCCTTACGTCCAATTTATTTTTTGGACTAAGAAGATGCATTCCAACTCCAGTAAAAAATAAGATCACCAAGAGGATGGACATTTTCAAGTTAAAATTTCGCAAAAATTATTCCTTAACCGGTTTTCTTTAGAAGAGGAATGGCCCACTCAGGTGGCTTGAAGTTGGTTTTCGGGAAAGGAAGTTTATTCGCGATAAACTCTTCAAAAAATGTCGGCACATAGCCAGTTGCAATCATTTCTCCAATGAATTTCCCGCTTTCATCTTTTCCCGTTTGCATCCAGCGGAAAATATCTCTCACAATATAACGACCGTGTTCATCCACACCCAAGACTTCAGAAATATGAGAAGTTCTTCGACCACCATCATGATAACGGCTACATTGAACGATTAATTGAAGAGCACTCCCTACCATCTTTCGAATAGCATCAGGTGGAATTTTGGTTTCACCCATGAGGCACAGAGTTTCTAGTCGTGTGCAAGCATCCACTGGTGAATTGGCGTGAACAGTTCCCATGGAGCCTTCGTGACCAGTTCCCATCGCATTTAAAAGATCCAAGGCTTCAGAACCCCTCACTTCCCCAACAATAATTCGATCCGGACGAAGACGAAGGGCGGATTCCATGAGATCCCTAATGGTCACTTCCTTAATCCCTCGCTCTTTATTTTCCTTACGTGTTTCAAAACGAACCACGTGCTCAGCTTTAATTTGTAACTCCGCCGCATCTTCAATAATAAGAAGACGCTGAGTTTTTGGCATTCTTCCACCCAATACGTTTAACATGGTGGTTTTACCTGAACCGGTTCCCCCGCTAACGAGAGTGTTTTTTCCGAGGTACATACAACAATCCAAAAATCTTGCTCCATCAGGAGAGAGAGAGCCAAAATTGATGAGATCCTTAAGTCCAAGTTTTTCTTCTGAAAATTTTCTGATGGCAACAGTTGTCCCACATTTGGCCATCGGTGGGATCACCACTGCGATACGGGAACCGTCCGGAAGACGAGCATCAAGACGAGGGTTATCAGCATCAATCACTCGCCCAACCGATTGAGCAATAGCACGCATTGAGGCCATGAGGGCCTCGTCATCTGGAAATTTATTGGGAGCTCTATAAACGAGACCTTTTTTTTCAATAAAGATTTCAAAGGGTCCATTGATCATGATTTCAGATACAGAAGGATCTTTCAGTAAATCACTGATGGGTGATAAGAGACTGGCAATTGCGTCCTGAAAGACTCCACTCATTTTAAATCAAACCTCTAGTATTCTTTTGGTGTCCAAACCATCGACTCCTGACTTTTCTCAGAGGCCACTTCTCGTTTTGGAACAGCTTTTTTTAACACCACAATTTTTCCATCGCTTTTTGAACTCGGGCAATAGAATGCAAATTCTCCGGCCTTATCAAAAACGGCTTCGCCTTCGGTCACTTTTCCTTTATTGGCCGCCATAAAAACTTTATGGGACTCAACAATTAAACAATTGGGTTCCTCTAAAGTTGATGTGACAAAAAACTTAATTCTCTCACCTTCAAAAACAGAAAGTGACCTAGGGTAATACCCCTCTTTCGTGACAATCACCGCCACCTCACGGGTAGGAGGCACCTTCACCGGGGCCGCAAAAACATGAGACAAGATAAGAAAAGAAAGGAGGAAGAGTTTCATATAAACCTCTTTGTTCATTTTTCTTATCGGTTAGATCAGATAAAGTTTTAAACTTTTCGACGAGTAGAACGGACCTAATACCTGACAAGTTCTATCACGTAAAAAGCGGGAGTTTCGTAGGGGTGCGAAGACTTTAAGGCTTGAATGGCAGCATCAAGGCAGTCTTTCTTACAAATCATTTCAACCTTAAGCTCAGTGACTCTTTCAATCTCACCCACTTTTCCCAGAAAAGGATCACTCCCTTCGAGGGGCAAGAACTGACCTATCCCCTTGGTTTCAAAAGAACATTTCTCATAATTCCCAAGCTTTCCCGCACCTGCAACGAAGAGACTCTCTTTCACTTTCTCAGCATGATTTAGTGGGACATAAAAAACGATCTGAAACATGAAAACTCCTTAATATCTTTACCCTTTCCAACATAATCTTACACTAGCATTTAAGATTTAAAACTGAGTAGACAGGTTTCCTAAAAAAGCGAAACAATCAATCCCGCTAATAAAAAAATGCTAACACAAGAGTGTTTGTGTGATCACGGAGGATATAAAATGATCAAGTCGATGAAAATGATGACCATGGTTTTAGGTCTATCTATCGCAGGTTCTGCTTTCACATGTTCTGAAAATGGTAAAGGTGGATTCCTTCCAGAGAACGATCTCTACATTTCAGCTAATCAAAAATCTGTTAATGGAATTTCTGAAGAGGAATTCAATAAGGCGATTGATGAAGTTGAGCAAATCTACGCTCCAATTGTTGCTAGCATGGGTGGAAAACTTAACATTGAAAGAAACTGGACTGATGGAACTGTAAACGCTTACGCTTCTCAATCAGGTAAAACTTGGAAAGTTGCTATGTTTGGTGGACTTGCTCGTCACGAGACAGTCACTAAAGACGCTATGGCGCTTGTTGTTTGTCACGAAATCGGTCACCACATCGGTGGAGCTCCTAAGAAAGGTGGAAGTGCTGGCGGCGGCTGGTGGGGCGGAAGCTCTGGCGCATCAAGCTGGGCATCTAACGAAGGTCAAGCTGACTACTTCGCAACTTTAAAGTGTCTTCGTAAAGCTTGGATCAACGATAATAACGAAGCGATCGTTAAATCTTTAACTGTTCCTAAGCTTGTAACTGATATGTGTAAGAAGAACTATAAGAGAAATAAAGTTGATACAGCTCTTTGTGTTCGTACTTCTATGGCAGGAAAATCAGTAGGAAATCTTTTTGCTGCTCTTGGAAGATCTGCTGAACCAAAATTTGATACACCGGATGCAGCGATCGTTTCTAAAACTGATGACAATCATCCAAAAGCTCAGTGCCGTCTTGATACATATTACCAAGGTTCACTTTGTGATGTTAACATGAACGAAGATGTTTCTCAGAAAGAAGAAGTCCAAGGCACTTGTCACGGATCTTTAGGCCACAAAATTGGTGTACGTCCACTTTGTTGGTTCAAGCCTTCTAAGTAATTTTTAAATTTCATTTTGAAATTAAAAAAGGCTCCGTAAAGGAGCCTTTTTTATTTCTACCTAACTGCCCCCTTTTAATGGTGTTAAAGTAAGTGGAAGAATTCTTTCGTTATAAAAATAAATAAATACATCTAAATGATCTTTGAGCCGATCCGGATCCTTGGTCGTGCACCAAGTTTTGCGAATCAGGCGGTTAATGTTGGCCCTAAGAAGGGCACAGGTGTGATTCACAATAAACAGGGGATCAAACTGGACTTTTTTAAGCTCTCCTTGTCCCGCGACACATGCCCTCTCACTTTTAAATGCGAGATGCTTTCCTTTTGGAAAATAACTTGAAATAAACCCCGGGTATCTTTGGTGCTCGTCACTTTTTATGACCACCTCACTTGAAGCAATCGGTGCAAGTTTTTGAAAAA
>CANEUH010000032.1 GCA_947441615.1 Bacteriovoracaceae bacterium
CTTAATGTTGTCGCTTGCATCGACTTGCCGGAAGCTTAATTTAAGTTTTTGGAAGTATCTTGAAGATAGAATATCGATGAGAGATGCAATTCCTTATCTTGGTAAGGTCATAAATTCATTATAATCCCCACACGATTTTGAGCAGTTACCATCAAATGTAAATTGGACGTGAGTCACTTTCATCTGGAGTCCTAGCTCTTGAACGCAAGAGCGGATTTCGTCTCGATACTGCATCCTCTTTTTGTCAATGATAAGCTCTCTACTCCGATCCGAAGCATCTACTTCCTTTAAAATCCTTCCTCTGTATCCCAGGTCTCGATCTTTAAAAGGAAAAGAATTTACAAATCCTATGTATTGGCCTTGCTCTGTTTCGATTAGTACCTCTTTCCCATATAGAGAAGATTGGTCTTCCGACATTGAAACTAAAATTTGTCAGGGATACCAAGTACCCGAACAAATACATAATCTTTATCTTCCATAACTTATTTCCTCAATTAAAATGAAACTCGTCTGGCGAAGTCTCGTATTGTAATTTTACTCCTTCCCACTCCGGTTGATAAGAAAAATACTTTCTTCAAAAAGGTAGCGCATACCTTTTGGCCGATTTGTCAGAGAAGTGAGAGGCGAAAACTTGACCACATCATAAAATTTAAAAGTCGCCACAGTGGTCTTAACCAGGGGCGGATATAAACCTTAAACTTAAGTTTAAGCTTATCGCCCTCACGAAAGAATTCGAGCTCAACAGGCCTGATCAATCTGAAGCTTAGGACATAAGAGCCATAAAAATAATGAAGACTGCGATAACTGGGTGTCACTTCTCCAATGGCACCATGAACACTGAGAAATGGCCCATGATGGATGTTAAGTTCTCCAGGTGAAAATTCTCCTTCTTGAGAGGGAGAAGCGAATTCTACGCGATAAGGGAATAGCTGACTTTTAGTAAAGGTTTCTCGTCGTTGAAGCTTCTTCCAGGCAGAGGTTATTTTTTGATCCGGAAATTGAAATTCTCGCTGGTATTCATCGACGATGAATCCCGGAGGTGGATTAAATTCCTGATTCATTGCGCCCTCTCCACTCTGACTCGAGGCTCGCCACCCTTAAAAGTAACCTTGTAGAGAATCGGATGACAGCAGACCTCGCAGTCTACAATCATCTCTTGGTCGCTTCCCTCTTCCGGATAAAACTCCATCCAGATCTGTTCACCACAATAAGGGCACTGAACAGAAAAATTAGTTTCCATAGGCTAGTCCTTTAGATCCTTGAGTTCTGCAAACTCCAGCATTTTTTCATGGGTTGCCTCAAGATCAAGCACAGGGGCGACTCCTGCTTTTTTGGCCTCTAGCCAACGAAGGGCACAGAGGCACCACTTGTCTCCAGGTTTAAGTCCCGGGAAGTTCCACTCTGGTCTTGGTGTCATGAGGTCATTGCCTCGACTCTTAGTGAATTCTAAAAATTCTTTTGTAAGAGTAGCACAGGCGACGTGTGTCCCATGGTCTTCAGGGCCTGTGTGACAAAAACCATCTCGATAGAAACCAGTCTTGGGGTTTGTGCAACATTGTTTGAGTTCTGTTCCTAAGACATTTTGAGCTTTGGTCACGGCTTCTCCTGGGAGGGCAAATATGAGAATTGAAATGATGAGGACAGAAATCCAAAAATTCTTCATATGATTATTTCAGGAAACTTTTGTCCTTGTCCCATTTGCTTTTAAGAATGAGAAAAAAGGGTATCCACCAGATGAGATCATTAAAGAGAATGTTAATGCCAAACACGGGAGTAAAGCGTCCCGTCCACAAGGCCTGGGCAAATCCAATAGGGCCAAAAATTTTTCCTAAGAAGCCCACCAGCACAATAGGAAAGTGTTTAATAGGATCACTAGCAGCAATCCAGTAACCCAGACCGTAGACTCCCACAATCATACCCACACACTGCCAGAGTTCTGGGTAATTAGGTCGCTCCATTCCAGCAAGATCAAACATGAGCGTGGGGAAAAAGATGACGAGAGCTCCCCAGAGGATGTTATAAATGCCAGCGAGTTTTAAAACGATATTATTCATGGAAGTAGCATAAGGATCATAGGTCCAAATAACAACTCGACAAATACTTTACAAGCGCTTAAATGGCCTGAAACGTACATCTAGGGATTGACTATAAGACGTTCCGACTAAAGTTCTCATTCTGAGGTGTTCTCCTAAGAGTGAGGAGAAATGATCGGTCAACTCGTCTACCTGGAGCGCCTGAAGCTTCCACGGCTCATGCTCAACAGTACCTTGATAAGTCTTCAGTCCCCTCTTGGTAAAAAGAGCATAGCGCTCTGTGGACCAGCGATCAAATTCACTTTGCTCTTTTAATTCACCGACACTGGCCTTTAAGAGGAATTCTTTGGACTGAAATTCATACTGACGCTTAAAAGAAAAAGATAACTTAACCCAGCGGTACGGTAGTGCAAAAAACCAACGGGCAATCAGGACACCGGGAAGATGATTGGAGTCGAGAGTAAAAAAATAGACTGCAGGCCTATCGTTAACAATAACATAAGTACGAAGATTAAGCTCCAGGAGTTGAGAAAGACCTGGCACCGGCAAAAGAAAAGGAAAACGGATCCGACTCATGACGAAGGGAACGATACTCACAATGGCCTCTCCCTCAAAAAGATCGAGGGGAAACGGAACCAATTTTTGAAGCTCCTTTGGGTCTACTTTGTAATGGAGAAAAACCACATCCTTCCAGCGCTGAGAAATGACCCATCCTCTTTCTTGAAAACTTAACGCCAGAAAGTAAAAAGCAATGAGAGGGAGAAAAATAATTTTACTCACGAAGAAAGAAAACGGAACGAGCCCAAGAAACACGAGGGCAAAAAATTTTGCAATCGTATCTCTTGAAATGAATTCCTGAGGTTTTTTCACTTTAGGATCCTCGATTAATTTATATCTCGTATTATTAGTCATCTCATTATGATAAAGTAAATCATGCAAGTCATTCTTATACTTATTTCTACCATTACTTTTATCTTCTACGGACTCCTTTGCCTTTTGACTGATCACATGAAATTAGAGTTCCAGCGCTACGGTCTTTCCCAGTTCAGGAAGCTCACTGGTACGCTCGAGCTCTTAGGAGGCATTGGTCTTCTCCTAGGGCAGTATTATACTCCCCTCCTGATAACAAGTGCTGGTGGACTCTCCCTTCTTATGTTTATGGGGGTCATTGTAAGGCTCAAAACCAGGGATCCCCTGATTGAGATTCTTCCTGCTTTTATTTTGATGATCCTTAACCTGAGAATTCTTTTAAACTAATAAATGGAAACGGAGAGGAAAAAGAAGAGTGAGTAGGAAGATGCCCTTAGACATCTTCCATTCAATTTACTTATCGTCGAATTTTTGCACCCTCAGCAAGTACTTCTCTTTCATCAACACCTTCATAGGTATCTTTTCTAACTATTCTTAAGGTAATTGAAGAGATGTTGTAGGCCGCTTCACAACCAACAAAACGATTGCCACCCGCTTCTGCGATATCAGTAGGCCTGTTACCAGCGGCCTTAGAGCCAATGCGAGCACAGGTAATTCCACCATATACAAGGTTGTTAAACATTTTCAGGCCTTTGGCTTCGTTGGCCTGAATAGACTTATCACCAGATCTTTTATTAATGAATTGACAATTTTCAATTAAAAAATTGTGGGCCCCCTTGGAAGTATAAACAGCATCCTCTCCAACATTAAGCCAGGTCACATTTCTTACTCCGCTATTTGGTTTTGAAAATCCTGCACCATTTTTGTTATTTAAGACAAACCCATTTTGTAAAACGAGTGAGGTGCTTGCCCTGAAAAGGGGTTCTTGATTTTCATCTTGCCCACCATTTCCTCTCTGTTTACTTCCATTTAAAATTCCACCACCAAGATCCCAGTAGCAAATAGAATTTCTTTCATATGCTTTAGAGCCAGGGAGCTTTTTTGCAAGAGCAATCACATCACTACATTTTCTAAGGTTTGTGCCATTTTGAAGATAGAGTGTTTTAGCACCTGTTTTTGGTACTCGATGGGCCGGTACTGAGACGAAACGAAAACTCAAGGTGAATGGAAGAAGTAGTCCAATGGTAAGTCTGAGCATTGAATTCGAAGGTAACATACAACTCCTTTAAAAAAGATTAAGGGTATGAGTAATATAAACTAATTCTCTTAATTCTATCGAAAATTAGGACTGGTGGATATAAGCATCTGATTTTTTTTGAAAGATGATGAGTTAAAGTGCCTCAAAACCTGGGCAGATTTTAATCACTCTGAGTAGACTTAACAATAATCCCACAAGCTATTCTGTCACCAGAATCTCCTGAGGCTGAGAGATAAAATCATCGGCCTTGGCGTGAAGGATGACAGACTTACCAATAAATTGACCAAAACTATTATAGTTTTCTTTTTCAATGAAGACTTCAGCACTAGCTTCTCCCTTTGCATCAGCGACAAGATTACCGAGGTCTCCTGCATGCCTTTTTTAGAAGAGGGTCCTCCATGTGGATTGTGAGATGGATTAAAATGATCTCCCGCCGACTTAAAGTCCCATTCACATTTTCCTACCTCATGAATGTGAAAACCGTGAATAGTGTGAGGTTAAGACTAAACTCTATCGGATAATATTTGAAGCAGACACGCCTTCAGGCAAGTTCTTTGATGTCCTCCTCATCATCCTTATTCTCCTGAGTGTTGTTTTAGTCATCTTAGAGAGTGTGACGAGTTATAGACTTTTGTATGGATCCTTTTTCTATTACTGTGAATGGTTTTTAACAATTCTTTTCATCATGGAATACTTCCTCAGGATCTATTCTTCGCCAAGACCTAGTTCTTATGTATTGAGCTTCTTTGGATTAATTGATTTTGTCTCGAGCTTTGCCACAGTCTTTAGCCTTTCAGTACCTGGTGCGCAATCTTTTCTGGTCGTCAGATCTCTTCGTTTACTTCGGGTCTTTAGAATTTTGAAACTCACGAGGTACTTCTCAGAAGGCATGATCATCCTGGATGCCCTCAAGGCTTCGGGGATAAAAATATTTGTCTTCCTGTTTTCGCTGATAATTATCGTCTTGGTAACAGGAACCGCCATGTATATCATCGAGGGTCCGGAAGCTGGATTCACTAATATCCCCATTAGTATGTACTGGGCGATTGTAACCATGACTACGGTAGGTTACGGAGACATAGCCCCCT
This sequence comes from Bacteriovoracaceae bacterium, assembly GCA_947441615.1. Taxonomy (GTDB): domain Bacteria; phylum Bdellovibrionota; class Bacteriovoracia; order Bacteriovoracales; family Bacteriovoracaceae; genus Peredibacter. The sequence goes on from CANEUH010000032.1 coordinate 5,190, forward strand.
TAACCAATCTTGGAAGGATGCTCGCCTCAGTTCTGATGATTATGGGGTATGCGATCATTGCTGTCCCTACAGGCATAGTGACATCTGAATTGACAAGAGCAAGAAGAACTCAAAGTGAGAACAGGGAATATTGTCCGCACTGTGGTGAGAAACTCGTCTAGCGATTTCCGTTGACCGGACCTTTCGGTCTATCACTTCTTTGCACTGCTTTAAAATCTGAACTTGGTCGAGTCATACCGTGCTCGCGACGGAACATCTTCTTAATGGACGTATCACTCTGGGCCGTTTGGCGGCAGGCATCGGCTATTTTAAGTTGATCAGCGCACTTAACACAGATCCATTCTGCTTCCGTAGTCGGATTACGGTGATAATAAAGCTCAACGTCAGGTCTAACCTGCTGGCACTCCTCACAGAAGTTTCGCTGTTCCTGATGGATCACAGCTTCGGTCATTTGCTTCTTCTTGACCTGGACCCTTTCGTTGGCTTCTTTTGGATTAGGAGTGGCCTTAAGGCCTGCCTGCAATAATTGTTCTTTTAAGCTTTTCATGAGGTTATTATAGCGAATTTTCTCGAGCAGCCACTTATTTTTTAAGCATTTTCAAAAATTCATCGAAAGCCCACTCTGCTCCCTCGTTCTTGCACCATCTCTTTATGCTGGTTAGATTGACGTCTTGGTTTTTTGCCATCAAAACGGCTTGGTCTAAACATTCTGATGCTTTGAAATGAATAAAAGAGGCCAATCGATCTTTCACGGAATCAGTTGGGGAAAGAATTTTAATAAAAGTTCCTTCTACGTCAACTACGTCGGGGACAATTGTATTATCTTCACCAATACCTAAAGGTGGCCCACCGGGAAACTCAACAAAGATGTGTTTACATTTTGGATGAACAAAATGGCGACCATGCTTTTTAAAGCCTATTTCATTCATAGACTTTTCAAGGTTAGTTATAAAGATACTTCCTTTTACAAAGTCTAAATCTCCTGATTGGTACGCGCCCTTTGAGTAAATTGCAACAACAGCACCACCAACAAGGATGGTATCTATTCCTTTTCTCTTAAGATGAACAGCAACATATTCCCAAAGTTCATTCTCGCTACAACTACTAAGATTGGTAGCCAAGGGTTTGTCCTTTTCTTAAAACAGGCTTCCCAGGCTGTCGTGGGCGTCTTCGTGAAGCAAAAATCTTTTCCTTATCATCCAGAGATAAACCATCGTAATAGATCTTAACCAATTCAATAAAAGGTTTCACCGTAGGGGACTTTTTATTGAACAAATACCGAAGGAATAACTCTATTTAGACAGATTAAGTAATAATTACAACCTCTCTTTAAAACTATCCGTTTAAGAAGATAATCACAAAACATCCACTTGGAGAATGTTATGAGATTATTTAAGGCCATCATCCTTTCAACACTATCTTTTTCCGCCTTTGCTGAATATAGATTTACTGGAACCCACCCCTATAAGCTGGCCTTTAATAAAGAGGGAAAAGTCATCGCTTCTTTATGTTACGATAGCTTCAAACGATGTACCGGTTCGATCAATATCGGAGAGTTTAAAGAATTAGGCTTATTCATCCAACAAAATATTTGGAGACGTAGCGACGTAAACATAGATAACTACCAATCTATTCTTAAAGAATCAGAAGCCGTTGTAAAAAGATACTCTCTTGAAGTCGAAAAACGCGAAAAAACAGTGAAGGAACTTTCAAAGGGTGATCCAAAAATTTCGGATTCACTTAAGGACTACCTATTTGAAGCAAAAAGAAACTTATCAGATGCAAACTATGCAATTAATGCCCTCAAGGAAAGAAAAATAATTGTGGATGAAGTCTTGAAAACTGTGAAGAGCACCTTATCCGGAGATAAGGTAACAACTTATGCGGAAATCTCCGCCTATAACTTTAAAGATTTTGAGTGGAGAAACTGCCGAAGCTTAAAAACGCAAAGTGAATGCTTTCAAACTGGAATCCAATATTTCATATCTGATAAAAATAATGATCTAAAAAACAAGCTACTCGCAAAGGCCATGAGAAGTGAAAATATGAAGCTTGCTATGCCTCAAATAACTTCTTCAGGTCTCTCAGTTGCGCTACTAACAACGGACCACAAAAATTTCGGCAAAATAGAAATAAGTCAAAACGCTGAAGGAGTTCCAACAGATATTGGTGGGGAAAACTACAATGAGTGCAAAATTCTTCAATCAACTGGAAAGCAAACTGGATCTGATCTAAGTTGTAAGGCACTTGGAAAGAACTGGCGCTACCCAAGACTTGGAGAGTTACAAAAAAACCGACACGACTTAATGAGAATTATACCGGAAATGAATACTGAAAAATTCCTTCAAACCTCAGAAGTTAATGAATTCTCTAATCCAGGAAATATTCACCTTACACTTTGTTATCCAATTTTATACAATCCTACAAAAAACAAAACAATGAACAACCAAAATGAAATTGTGAGAGGCTTTGTTTTTGGTAAACTACCTAAACTGGGTGCAAGTGCCATCTGTGTTTGCTCAAAGGACTGCTAAAACCTTACTGGCGGCTGGTCTGTGAACCAGAGGTGCCTGATCCCGAGGTTCCCCATTTACAATCCTTAGCATCGTCTTCTGAAGGAAAAGCATTCTTACATAAAAGTGGTGTTAACTTTACCTTTTGAAAAGTAGCTAAGTAATCCTCAAGTTTTGGATAGGTTTTCTCATAAAGTGCTTTTCTCTCTGGGTACTTTTCCATAAATCTCTGAAGGGCCAAACAACTCGGAGACTTAAGACCAGGATTAACCTTTTCATTTCCTTTACCAGATGGGGCAACTGAGCATGAATGCGCTACTGGAGGAGTATAGAGACATGAATTTTTTAAATCAGATTCTGTCATAGGGATACTACCCTGCAGTGTTTTATTAAGGTTTATCGTCTGGGAATTAACTAAAACCTGATCAAGCCCACCATAGTCACTTACGTTTCTTAAACAATCACAAACCTTTTTACTCGCCGGACATTTTCCGCCAAAACTCTCACGAGTGACTTTTCTAAAACCAAGATTTTTCATACTCCCAAAGGTTAGACCCATATTAGAAAGAGGAGCTTTCGCTTGAGACTGAGTTCCTCCTTGAATCTGGATAAAATCTCGGGATCTTTTAGAAACAGAAGATACCTTTTTATCGTCAGTTTGGACGTGAACACCACTATGGCACTTATCGCACATCCAGCCCTTATCAGGGTTCTTGTCATCCTTATTTCTTGGATGAGACGGGATTGAATTCGGGTTAATACTAACTTTAACATTTCCACTAGCATCTGGATAAAGTTCATATGGGTCAATCACCTCTCCGCCTGCACCAGTTTGATTTTGATTCTCTAATTTCTCTTCAATAGCAGAAGCAGCTGAAAGACAATTAAAGACATCAGTACTCGATAAATCTCTAGAGGCTTTAGGATATTTACTATCTTGATAAACCCATGCGGTTAGATCAGCCGACTTTTTCAACTTCAGCGTATTGCCGTTAGCATAATCTAATTTAAAAACCTTTGAGCGGTTTTTCGGGTCTTCAACCACAAATTTCTTTGATCCACTTTTCTTATTAATGGAGTCATAATCATAACACTCAAAGACAGGAAGATCTTGATTATAGTATTCAAAACTTTTTAATTCAGATGGTTTCTCCACTCTTTTACATCTCACCTCAAAACCAGCTTTGGGAGTTGCCATGTGAAAACTGACTCGCGCCATTTGAGCTTCTTTATCAAGCCCATAATTGAGACCCTTCATGAGTTTTTGGACTGGATCTTCAAGATTTGATTCCCCCTCTTGAAGAGCTTCTTCTGCTTTTAAAAGGGCTTCCTTTACTTTTCCATAATTCCCCTTTAGGACAGCATCTTTCAATTTGGTATCTGTTAGCTTCGAAGCGAGTCCCGTGATATCAGCGTGCATTCTTAAGAGGTTTTGTTTATTAAATTCATAGGCCGCCCCATCTAATGGGTTTCCTGAACAGTTGGTTGCCAATTTATCAATCGCCGTTTGAGGATCAGTTCCTGCAGTGGAGATCTTTTTGAAAAGATCTAACGTCGAAGCAACCTGCATATCTCTTCGACTTTCACCTTCTTGCGGTATTCGAAAGTTGGGCTGAACAAGGCCTGGATTTGTACTTGAAGTTGCCTTTTCCCCTGGATTTAAAATTAAAACTGCTTTTCTTCTAGCATCACAGTGGATATGTCCTGATGAGGCCACTTCAGAATTTGGAGAAGCATGGCCATTCACCTTTTTTTCACATTTTTCAACAGTTCTCTCTACTGCTTCATTGGATTGTTGTGCAAGCTGAAGGCAGGTCTTCACTCCACGATCAAATGCAAGGTAGTAATTGTTTATAAGACTCATCACTCTGTCGATATTTTTAACGTAATCAACACCAGGCTCATGCTTGAAAGACGCCCCACTCGTAGGACTTCGAACTGGATTTATGGGTGTCTTTTCATCAACTTCACTTAGGAGTTCTAAAATTTTCGATCGAGTGTGCTCATCCTTTATTCGCATGCGCACATCAGATTTTGTAAAAGTTGATTTTGATCCTAGAAATTTATCAGTGTAAGAAGAGATTGTATTATTTTCACCGTCAGCGTACCCATGAATTTCAAAATTCATGCTACTTAAAGATTTTTCAGTCAGAATTTCGGAAATCACTTTAATTTTTTCATCTTCATTTCCAAGAGATTTCCCTGAGGCCACACCACTTGAGTAAACACTTGAGCCAAGTCCAATAGTCACTTGAGGAAGATCATTAAGGGACTGAAGGCAGACACCACTAGAATTGGTGATGAGTTTTTGCTTTTGCATTTCAGTTAGAAGTGCTTTTGAACACAGCACCTCTAGGTCTTGGGCCAATACTATTGATGAGAATAGGGCGAAAGCAACTAAAAATATGAATTTATTCAAAATGCTTCCCCTTAAAAATACCTTTTATGTATCGGTATATTTAAGAAAAAAATGAGATATTGAGAGTCGATTCAATCGGTGGTGGAAATACAGGTAATTATTAAGGATTAAATACCACAGACCCCTTTAAAGAAAGCGCAGAAAGAACTTCGCTGATTTGCAAGACACAAAGGTTTCTAAAAGTTTGGGTTATATTGCAAAATGATTAAATAAACATTTTGTTTCAGTCATCACTTAGCATTTCTTAAAACCACTATCACAGTATTTATGAAACTATAGATCTAAAAATGATAGCGCTCAAAATAAAAAGAGACATTGCTGGTAACATTTTATGAAAAGGATTTTTAATCTTAATGTGTGTTAAAAGTGCAGCCGACATCAAAAGGCAAATTCCTGAGGAACCCAATTTAACTAATGCTGGTTCTGAATTAATAATTAAGACGACGAAGGTCAGCTTTAATATTCCAACAAAATCTCGAAGCCAAGACGGATACCCAAATTGAATAAACTCATCGACAATGTTCTTATAGCGCACAACCCAGACAAAAACGACAGAACAAAAAACAAGATATTTTAAAAAAGAAACAATTGTGGATAGCTCGAGCATTGAAAATCCTTAGATAAAATTTAACAATAATTAATGGTAATATTTGTTAAAGGACAGTTCAACTTATAAATGATAAGTTGATGACATGAATATCCAGTTGGTTCTAACTCTTTTATCCGGCATCATTTTTATCACTTATGGTGCTTTATGTATCTTTAATAACCATATGACAGAGGAATTCAAGCGTTATAACTTAGAACGTTTTAGAATTCTCACTGGCTTCTTGGAACTCCTTGGTGGATTTGGTTCAATCACAGGCCTATTTATTGGACCTATCTTCTATATTTCGACAGCTGGTCTTTCACTTCTCATGTTTTTAGGAGTTATAACTCGTCTTAAGGTAAAAGATTCATTTTTACAAATTTTTCCTGCTTTATCCCTCATGCTACTAAATATTTATCTATTTTGGGCAAAGCTGTAGAAGGTCCTAGGTTTTATTTCCCATTTTCGACATCAAATCAAGCCAATGCTGAGGAATATCAAGCAGTGGCTTGATCGCATCAGCGGCACCAATTCTCGCTGCTTCTTTTGGCATACCATACACAACAGAACTAGCTTCATCTTGAGCAATGGTGAAAGCACCTTTTTGTTTTAATTCGAGCATCCCCTGGGCACCATCTTTACCCATTCCGGTGAGGATAGTTGCAATAATTTTCTGTCTTAATCCATCTGGAGCTGATTTAAACATAAAGTCCACACTCGGTCTAAAGCGATTTACTGGATCACTATCTACAATCTCAACTTTTTTACCGTTTTTAGAAATTCTTAAATGATGGTCTCCTGGTGCAACGAGAACTCGCCCTGGTTTAATCTCATCACCATCTTGGGCCTCTTTGACTTCAAAAGGACAAAGGTTATTTAGTCTTTCAGCAAGTGCCCGGGAAAATCCGGCAGGGATATGCTGGGTGATAAGAATTGGTGGGATATCTTGAGGTAATCTAGTGAGAATTTCTTGTAATGCCTGGGTCCCGCCGGTGGAAGAGCCAATCAGGATCAAAAAATCATCTGGGCGATAATTTGAACCTTTCACACTAACCATCGAAGACTTCTTAGAAGGTCCACTTGTCTGCCATTTTGATTTTAAAGATGATTCCATTTTAAATAATAAATCATCTTTTAATTTATCCCATTCACCTGAGTCTGGTTTTTGAAGGTAATCAAGGGCTCCTGCCTCAAGAGCATCCATGACAAGACTTCCATCGGCCTTAGACTGTGAAGTAATAATAAGTGTAGGAATCCTTTTTGCCGCCAAGGTTTCACGCATCGCCTGTACACCATTCATTTCACCTAAATGAAGATCAAGTGTCACAATATCAGGATAAAAGTCTTCAATCGCCTTAGTAATACTTTCAGCGTTCTCTAATTCAGCGACGACACTCCATCCTTCAAAAGATTCAATAACATGTTTCAGAAGTTTTCTCATGGTAGGTGAATCATCAACAATCGCGACTCTCTTTTGCCTTTTACCTTGATATTGAATTGATTTTTGTAAAAAATCTATTTTGATGATTACTGGTGAATGAAAGCTCGCAACTTTACTTCCAGGTGGAATATTAAATTTAGGAAAAACTTCTTTTATTTTTTCAAAGGAGCCAAAGATCTTCCATGGGTTATAAAACTGTTTGTACCAGATGGGTGGAATATCGTTTGGATGTTTACAAATAATAACTTCCGGTTTTCCCGAATCCATCCATACCACAATATGATCCAGTGGAAGTTCAAACTGCAGAACACCAATTGAAGGATCGATTAATTTTCCGACCTCTAACCGGTTCATTCTCCACCCAATAGTTTATCGATCAGATAAGAAAAAGAAGTTGCAGGAGATTCGTCATCAACATCTAGTTTTTGAGAAAGAGTGATATTGGACCCCTCCTCGATAAGAATAAAATCATTCTTATTTTTAAACTTCAAAAGTTTTTGAAAATCAAAACCTTTCATTGATAACCAAATCAAAGGAAGACTTGAACGCCTAAAAGAGGTGACATCAAAGATGAACCGAGTAGATGCAGCTCGATTAAGATGATCTAGAGCCTTTTTTTCAAAAGTCTTTAGTTCTTCAAAGTTTGCCTGAAAAATAATAGTGACTTCGTCCCTACTCCAATCCTGTTGGGACAAAATATGTAAAAGATTTTTTTCATCACCTTTACCGCACGCAAATACAATCTGACCATTTGGTCGTTTTCTATAACTCAGATTAGTAGGAGAACTTGTCATGACAACTTTTTGCTTCTTCGCTGTCCAGCCCATTTTTATTTTCTGACAGAGCTCCTCACCAATCAAATCTATAGTTGAAAGAGAAGGTTTTTCGACAAAGTCACAAACACCTAAAGAGAACAATGAATCAACTAAAGGATTATGATCTCGCGCCACGGAGCTCACAACAATAACAGGAAGATCTTTGGCGATTCGTGACTTCTCAAGAAAAGTTGGGCCATCCATTACAGGCATATGAAGATCAAGAGTGATTGCATCAGGTCTTAGCTCAGTAATTTTCTTAATAGCGTCTTCACCATTTAAGGCGGCCCCAACCACTTCAAAATCAGGAGCTTTAAGAATCTTCTTTAAAATCATTTGTACAGTTGGGGAATCATCCACACAAAGGACGCGAATCGGAAAAGGCATTTTGAGTTCAGGAATTTGACCCTTAACAATTGGAGTCACAACTGCATTTTCATTTTTATACACAGAAGGGAAAACACCCTTTAAAGGTAGGCCATACCCACTCAGCGATTCACTCATTCCAGTGATCAGGGCCCCGTCAGGCTGAAGGTATCGAAGTAAGCCTTTTATCGCCTGCTCTTGATTAATACGATTAAAATAAATCAGAACATTTCGACACATAATGATGTCAAATTTTTCAGCATTTGGAATATTAATACTAAGGAGGTTCATCTGCTGAAAATTAGCATGTTTTCGGATTTCTTTTTTTAATTTGTACCAATCAGAAATGTCTCCTGTCCCACGAACACAAAGACTCTCCCAAAGATGCCTTGGAGCGGTTTCTAATTCCTTTTTATGATAAACAGCATTATCCGCTTCATAAATAGATTGCTCATCTATATCTGTACCCAAAACTGACCAGGTGACATTTGGATCAATCTTAGGGATGTGATAGTTTAACCACATGCAAAGTGACCAAACCTCCTGCCCTTTTGAGCAAGCGGCTGACCAAAACTTTAAATGTGTTCGCCCTTCACTCTTTGCCTGTGAAATAATTTGCGGCAGCTCTTTCAGAATCCATTCAAAATGAGAAAACTCTCTAAAGAATGAAGTAAAATGAGTGGTGAGTATTCCAATTAATATTTTATTTTCAGATTCTTTATTTTCTTTCCAAAAACTTCTGTAATTTGTGGATGAATCAATTTTTAGATCAATCATCCGTCTTCGAATTCTTGACTCAACCATTGGTAACTGTTTTTCTGTTAAAACGTTTCCAGTGAGATGTCCCAACTCATGACAAATATCTTGAATAAGCTTATCCCAAACTGCTGCTTCCATTGTGTTTTCCATAATAATTTTAGATGTCGTCAAAACGAGGATCATCTTTTTCTGGAATAGTATAATCGATTCCAGAAACTTTTTTAAGACTTGAAGGCTCAGATTTTATTACTGTTTCTTCCTTTATTAGAGAAGGAGTCTTTTTCATGGCCAATACATTAGACGGAAGAGCTTTCGAACTTGCAGCGGGGAGATCCTTATTCAATTTAGGAATATAATGAATAGCATTTGATTTAACGCCTTCACCTTCTACAAGACTATTTAACTCTTCAACTAGGGCATTTAATCGCTCAGATTGAGATTTTAAATCTTTCGCTGCAGAACTTGATTTTTGAGCAGTATCTGAATTAGCGTGAGTCACGATATCTAATTCACTCATGGCCTTGTTAACTTCTCTTACACCAGTAGATTGTTCTTGAGAAGCTGTCGAAATCTCCAAAACCATTTCATTTACAGAGGATACGTTATGCAAAATCTCATCAAGAGCAATCGCGCAATCTTTAGCAGAGCTTGTTCCAAATTCTATTTTATCACTACTTTGTTTAATGAGTTGGTCAATGAGACTTTTTGAGCCATTCACAATTTCATTCACTCTTTTCACCGATCGCGCCAGCATTGCTGAAATTTCTTTCGCGGCATTCCCAGACATTGAAGCAAGATTACCTACTTCTTCAGCAACAACAGCAAAACCTTTACCATGCTCGCCAGCTCGTGCGGCCTCAATTGAAGCATTAAATGAGAGGAGTTTTGTTTGAAAGACGATATCATTGATGACTTGTGTTTTTTGGGAGATTTCCTGAATGAGTTTTACAATGTCCGAAACTTCTTTATTGGATCTTTCCATCTTTTCAATCATGTCAGTATTATTTTGAGCAATCGAGTGAATGGACTCAAGCATAAGCTCGATCTTAACCTTCCCTTCCTGAACCGTTTTTGTCGAATTTTCTGAAGATTTTGCAACAGAAGAGGCACTATCGGCGTTTCTTTGAATCATCGCAGAGATTTCATCAATAGATGCCACTGTTTCCTGTAAGCTTGAGGCTTGCTGAGTTGTAGATTCAGAGAGCTTAGTAGATACTTCTGCTACGACAATAGAGTTTTTCGTCACAATAGCAGCTTCGTGTTTTAGACCTGAACTCAAACGAGCAAATTGTTGGCTGATCTTTTTTGCATACCAATTTGAATAAAACGCTAGACTCATCACAACAAATGAAAAGAAAGAAATAAAAGTGGTTGAAAAGAATTCAGCAGATTGTTGAGAATAAAAGAAAAGCACCATAAGAGAAACTGGGATAATCCCTACGGCCAAGAATAAAAAAAGAATTTGATTTTTTAGATTAAGCTTTTTCATATATCAATTAGGCTGCCTTATTTTTTTGTTTTACATGTCCATCTAGGATTAACTTGGGGTCTATCCACATTGTTAATTTTTTATCCTGTTGGAGGATACCTAAGAAATGCTGTGAGTTCTGATCACTATCAGGAACTGGCTTAATGCAATCTTGAGGAATCGTTACTACTTTTTGAATACAATCAACGACAGCTCCTACAAGTTGATCACCGAGGTCAAAAATAATAACGGCATTATGTATTTTATCATCATTAGGGGTAATTCCTAATTTTTTCCTGAGATCAATCACAGATAATACGATTCCGCGTAAATTCATTAATCCACATACAAAGGGAGCTGCTTTTGGAATAGGAGTCATTTCTGGTGGGATAATAACTTCTTTAACCATCAGGAGCTCAACGGCATAACTCTCGTGTCCAAGAGTGAACTCCATGAAGCGCAAACCTGTTGTTGCATTTTTGACTGATTGATTTTGATCACTCATAAGATGTTCCTTTAAGCTGCGAGCTCTTTAGTCTTTTCTTCTTTTATTTTTTTTCTATATAAATTTAGTAAATCAATAATGAGGGCCGGTCGCCCATCTCCTAAAATAGTTGTTCCCATGATGCCTTCTCGGCCTGCCACTTCTTTAGTTGGTGGTTTAACGACAACTTGCAATTGTCGAATCACATCCTTAACTCCTACTGCAAATATTTGACGGCCTTGACTAATAATAAGTGCAATATTTGATTCACTTTTTGTAATCGCACCCAAGTCATTATCTAAAGTAAATAACGGAACGACCTGATCTCTAAGCTGCAAATATGGACTTCGACCAGTCATAAAAGATAGCTTTGATTTATCGATTCGATTAACTTCCTGAACTTGTGAGCGAGGTATAATAAGAACTTGCCCACCTGATTCAATCATCATGCCGTCAATAATTGCGAGAGTCAGAGGCAGCATCAGTCTAAAGCTACTACCTTGGCCTACCTTTGAGCGAATTTTGACTTCTCCGCCAATGGCCTCAATATTTGTTTTCACAACATCCATACCCACTCCACGGCCGGAAACTTCAGAAACAACCTCTTTAGTTGAAAATCCCGCATGGAAAATGAGCTCAATACCCTGCTGATCAGTCAGAATCGTATTGGTAGGAATAATCCCTTTTGACTTCGCCTTAGAAATAAGTTTACTCGAGTCAATTCCTTTTCCATCATCAGTGATTTGAATCACAAGATAGTTCCCCTCGTGAAAGGCCATGACCTCAACAGTACCCTCTTCTTCTTTACCGGCCGCAAGTCTCTCCTCTGGTGTTTCGACTCCATGATCAATTGCATTTCGAATGATATGAACGAGAGGATCGGAGAGATTTTCTAAGACTGTTTTATCGATTTCAACTTCTTCACCAACTAGCCTTAATTGAACTTTCTTATTAAGTAACTTAGATGTATCGCGCACCACTCGGGTTAATTTCTGGAAGGTTGGCCCGACCGGAACCATTCTCATCGACATGGTCATCTCTTGAATATTTTTACAGAGTTTAGAAAGGGATCTTGCCGTTTTATGATCACCAGATTTTACAAGTGAAGCTTCAACAATAGACTTTAAAATCACCAACTCACCCACGAGATCGTTCATTGAATCCAAACGGTTTAGAGAAACCCGGATTGTTTCCTCATCTTTTTTATGATCTTTTTTAGGAGTTGCAACTGGTGCCAGGGTTTCAGGGACCGCAACTGCCTTTTTGGAAATGGGAGTCACATTGAGGACTTCTTCTTCTTCCTCAAAAGCATCTGCTGAAGGAGCAAAACTATTATCAAATTCTTCCATGATTTCAGCATCAGTTTTTCCCTCAAAAGAATTTTCTTCTTGGGGAGCTGAAGCTTCTTCAATGATTTCACCACCAGAGCTTATCATCTCAATTTTTGCGATGAGATCAGTGTTATCATATTTGGCTTCAAGATTCTCTTTAAGCCCAGAAATCATGTCTCTTACTTTGTCATTAAACTCAAGTAGAATTGAGACAACACTATCGTTAATTGAAATCTTCCCATTTTTTATAACAAGAAGAAGATTCTCGGTTACATGAGTGAGTTCGGCTATATCTCCAAACCCCACGGCCCTAGAAGTACCCTTTAAGTTATGGGCAAACCGGAAAATGGTGTCTATGAGAACTTGATCCTGTGGACTTTTCTCAAGAGTAAGAAATGACTGCTCTGTATTTTCTAAAAGCTCAAAGGCTTCTTGAAGGAAGTCATTTTTTAATTCAATTTCAAATTCATCCATAAAACCTACATCCTGTTTTTTACCTATTAGCATTTCGGCGGTTTATGAAAGACTCTTAAGTTAATTCAAAGTTAGTTTAACGTGTTTGCTACAAAACCAAGCAAGAAGTAATTTGATCAGTTAAAAATGAGCTTCATTTTCAGAGTCAAACTTTTTTTATCAGGCATTTAGGGGAACTCTCGCTAAAAGATGAGAATAGTCTCTGGCAAAGTTCTCATAACGTTCTTGAGCGGCATACAGTAGAAATTGTTCCTCTTTTTTTGTTTTTACGATGAAATTCACCTCAGCAATCTTTCTCCCAAGCTCCTGCCAACAAGAGTGGCGTTTGTAGAGCGGCTGAGTGTCTTGATAGTTCCCTACATAAGCGATGGTATCTTCCAGCGCCTGAATACTAAAATTTGAAGGCTCCCCTAAAAGGACAGAAGTAAAAGAGAGCAAAATGTCATTTTAAATCTGAAGGCCTGATTAAACTCTTCACCGTCATAAGTTGTGTAAAAGTATCGCATTAGACCTTTTTCTACGAACCCAAAGTTCGTTGAAAAGTTTCCCGCGAGGACAAAAAACTCCCCTTTCTTAAAACTTTTGCGTTGAAAGATGTTTGCAAAATGAACCCATTCCTCGTCAGGTATTGAGGCAATCTTTTGAAACTCTTTTTTTAAATTTTCTAAAAAAATCACTGATTAAAACCTTTTGGTTAATTTAAGTACGAAAAGCTAAAGCTCATTGTGAGTATATAACAACCCCTGCGAGCTTCACCGCACTTTAAATATTTAAACATCTCAAACAAATATTGAGAATTTATAAAGTTTACTCATATCCAAGATCTAACTAGTCTGATTTTTGGTGAGAAGAAACAAGGGATAAATGATGAAACTTCAGTCTTTGTTCTTAATACTAGTTTTTAATATTTTAGCAGTGAATGACTCTTTTGCTTTGGTACCGCCTCCTGGCCCAAATGATCCAGTCACATATCCTTGTCGTGCAATCGTCCATACAACTTAGAAACTGCGATCAATAAATTGGGCCATGCAGTAATAAAAGGATATCCAAAGGAAGATCCAATACAGCATTGGACAAATAGAATAGATCAAAAAGGTTGGTATCAAAGTGTAGTAACTTAGACGATTAAATGAGGTGATTACTTTTCAAAAAACCCTCATCGCTCTTCTCATCAGTTTTAAATTAAGGGTGAGGCTAAAATGTCTGAAGAAATAAATAAACAGGGCCCGGAATACCTTTCAAATCCCGTTGTTTGTCAAATCATGGAGGCCAGTAATGATGGCTTTTGGGATTGGAATATTCAAACAGGTGAAGTTTATTTCAGTCGCAGGTGGGCCGAGATGTTGGGTTATCAACAGCAGGAGATTGTTCCTAACGTAAGCTCATGGGAAAAGCTAGTTCACCCAGATGATATGAAAAATGTCATGGAGGTTCTTCAGCGGCATCTTAAAGGGGAAATAGATCACTATGAAACTGAGCACAGAGTTCTTTGCAAAGACGGGAATTGGAAATGGATTCTAGACAGAGGAAGAGTTATAACGAGATCTTCTGATGGAACTCCTTTAAGAGCGGCTGGATCACATACTGATATCTCTGAAAAAAAGTTCATCGAAAAAGAACGTCAGATGAATTTAATTAAGGAAGCTGAATCTAAAAAAACACTCTTGGAGTTAAATGAAAAACTTCAACAAGCACTCAAAATAAGAAGTACGTTCCTTGCCATTGCCTCACATGAATTAAAAACCCCTCTTACTTCTTTAATTCTTCTCGTACAAACAATAAAAAAATATATTGGACTTGGATTTAATGAAATAACAGCTCAAAAAATCTCAAAGGCCATTAATCAAACAGAGACCCAACTTTTTCGGATGTCTCGCTTAATAGATGATATGCTCGATGTTTCTAGAATTGAGTCAGGAAAGCTAACCATTAAGAAAGAAAGCTTCCGCCTTTCGGAACTTATTGAAGAAATTGCTCAGAGATTGATGCAACAAATAGAGTCCTCCACTGGAAGTGGACTTCAAATCAAAAGACTCGATGACGTCACGGTTTCATGGGATCGATTTCGGATTGAACAAGTCATCACAAACTTCATCACTAACGCCATTAGGTACGGCCAAGGAAGTATTATTGAAATTTCTGTTGAAGAAATGAACGATGACATTCTTATTAGTGTTAAAGACTTTGGGCCTGGTATCGCTAAAATGGATCAAGAGCGGATATTTAATCTTTTCGAACGAGGTACTGGAGCAAAAGAAGTCGGTGGATTAGGTCTTGGGCTCTATATTTCAAAGCAAATTATTGAAGCTCATAAGGGGAAAGTTTGGGTTGAAAGCGAAGTTGGAAAGGGTTCAACATTTATAGTCCAAATTCCAAAATAGGCCTCTTATACTTTAATTATGCTATTGGGTTTACGACTATGACCTCATCACACCAAGACCTAGTCCATTTGCCTTTATGGCATAAGGAGAGCTGCCACGACAAAAAGTGTGAAAAAGTTCTTCTAAAGATTTTTGAGAAACACATGATCCATGGTCCTGAACTGAAACTCTTACTTTACTTAAAGAAGCCTCTAAACTGATTTCAATAGGAAAATTTTCAGATTTGTATTAAATTCTGTTGTCTAAAATATTTAAAAGAACTTGTATTATTCTGATTCGATCAGCTTTTAAACTAAAATCCTCGATACAATTACTAATAATCTGATTCAACTCTAGAAAGTCTTTCTGTATTGTAATTAAACTTCACTCTAATTTTGAAAGATCTAAAAGATCATTCATTAAATTTTTTAGCGGTCACAGGGGTTCGTAGTTCAGTTCACAAATATCAGTCGAAACTCCACCCATACCAATAATTTTTCTAGACATATTTTCTATGGTCGATTTACAAAGATCTGCGAGGGCCCATTCAGTATCAATAGCGAAGATATGAGAAGGAGTAATGTAAATGACATGAATCCAAAAAAAGTTCATAGGACACCCTCAACAACTTATTGAGCTGTTAACAGAGAGTTGGAATCTCTAACAAATTTGTGGGTATTTAAGTAGTTGAAGGGCCTTCCAGAGGCTGAGTAAAATAAAAGGACTCTCACATCTTTTTATTAACTTAAGCCAAGGCAGGCCCAGCTATGTACTTACCACGAGTCATTAAAAAACACATCC
>CANEUH010000033.1 GCA_947441615.1 Bacteriovoracaceae bacterium
AAATCTTTCGGATAAGTTTTTGCTTTTTCTGGCCCATAGGGCATTTATTTTTGCCCAGGAAAAATAGGATGGGTATTACATTTTTACATGGTAACCATGAGCGATATTGCGCCGAGTCGCAAGTTGTTATATTGTCGTTCCATTACAAACAACGACGGTGTTTCCACAGAAAACGGGACACTATCACCATCTTGAAATGTAGGTACAATAAAACGCACCACTTTGGGGACAATATTAAAGGAAGTAACTTATGAAATCATTTTTATGCCTTATTGCTCTTTCGATGTCAGTATCTGCATTTTCAGCAGGTACAATTAATCGAAACGGGAACTGTGATTTGGCCTTGCTTACAAACGAGAAAATTAGTGGTTACAATAGCGAATTAATTCAGGCATTAATTCAAAAAGGATATAGACCATCAGAAGTAAACGTAAATGATTTGTTAAAACAGGCAAAGAAAGGTGATCTTGTTTTGGAATATAATGCTTCTATTTCCTTTGATGAAAAAACATGTAGAGAAGAAGTTAAGCTTGTTGAAATTAAAAATGCAGAACCAGTTTCTACGACCATTCTTGCAAATCAAGAATTAAAAAAGAAAACCTACTTTGGTAGAACAATTAAATGTCAATCTTCAGAAAAACTTGTGAGTGTTCTGCCAAACTGTCAATAAGTTTATCTGCTACAAAAACTTTTGATGGGGCGCAAACTAAAGCTCTAGGTTTTAACTAGGTTCTCGCTCTAAAAGATAGAAGAAATTAGGCCGGATGGAGACCCCAAAAATCTCCATCCGGCTTTTAGTTTTTACGATGCAAAATCGAGTTCAATTTTCACTTCTTCAATTGGGAAATCCAGCTCTTTCATTAGTGGCAGATCATTTCGTAGTGAAATTTCTGCACCCGAGGCTACTGGGATGATTTCAACTTTCGGTTCAATGGCCTTTAGTTTTTCTACTTTGAGAGCCCGCAGTTCCGCCGACACCGCCCCAGAAGAACATTTTGCGATTGTAGCGATCTGTCGGTAAGTCATACCGCTTGCGCGGAGTTTACGAATTAAATCACTATCACGGGTTTTAAGTCTACCAATCCGGATTCCTTTGGCTTTGGCATTAGCTAATCCATTGCGAACCCTCTCGGCGATAAGATCCCTTTCTAGCTGAGCAACGGCTCCTAAAATGGTAAAGACTGCAGCACCTAAAGGGGTATTGGTATCGATGGATTCAGTGATCGAAACAAAACCCACATTCAATTTTCTGAATTCTTCCAACGCCCGTAATAGATGGGTCACTGAACGGGCATATCGGCTAAAACTATAAACAATTACTTTTTCAATTAGCCCCGCTCGAACGTCTTTCATCATTCGATCAAGGCTTGGCCGGGATTGTTTTACACCTGACTGGTTTTCATCTTCATAGATCACATAATCAGAAATGGCATTACGAGAGCAATAATCCCGCAATGCTCGGACTTGGGCCTCAAGCCCCGTTGATTGGTTGCCTGTACTAACTCTGCAATAGAGAGCGATTTTTTTAGACATGAATTTCTCCTGTAATTTTTAAATTTGGGAAAATCATCGGATCGCGCATCAGTTCATTTCTTTGCTTTGGTTCGAGTCTGGTCACTAATAAACCCAAAGCTGCACCCAAGGCTTTCGGCGAGGACCCTCACTGAGCCGTAACTTTTCAAGAGTTTTTTTAATTCTATACTGGTAAGGATTTTGGGTTCGGGATAGGCTTCTAGCTCGAATATAACCACGGCAGAGTGTTCGCCAACTTTAGCGTTCTCTCCGCCACTTTTTTTCACGAATTCCTGTCACATCTAATTTTTTTTCACTCCAGCTTAATCTTTTTAGTATCCAAGTCACCAACCATGTTTTGTAATAATTGATTTAAACTTACTTCAGTCCAACCTTCTTCCTGTTCCCTGGCAATCTAGGAGTTACCATTTCCTCATAGCTATCCAGCCGCTCAAAAACAACTTTAAAAATTTGATTGGTTCCTTGCTCTAACTTAGTTACTCGATCTGAAAGATCTTTCTCAAGCATCAAAAAACTTCGCAGCCTTGTAAAAATTCTCATAATTGACACATTGATCTGAATAGCTTTCTCACTTTTTAATACGCTTGAAAGCATTGCTACACCATTTTCAGTGAATACATATGGCATATATCTCCTGCCACCATGAATTAAACTTGAGGTCACAATTTGTGACCTCAAGTTTTCGCCTTCTTCAGTTGTTAACTGAAACATAAAATCAATTGGGAAACGGGAAATATTTCTTTTTACCGCCTGATTTAAAACTTTTGTTTCAACTTCATACAGTTCAGCTAAATCACTATCAAACATGACTTTTTGATCTCGAATTACATAAATCATCTTCTCAATTACTGTTTCTTTTAATTTTGACATCAGCACCTCCAGAGTTAATCTGGAGAGATAACCGAGGACAGATTGAGAGTCACAATGTTTCCGAAAAGTGCGGATGAATTTTTCAATTTTGAAAGTTATCAACGATTCATTTCACCATCATTGAATACAGCTTCTCTGAAAATAAGACTCACATCCTTTAGACGTTTTGAATTGTTCCCAGGTCCAGTTCTTTTTACCATGCTCAAAACTTTCTGGATGCCCATTTAAACATACGTAAGGTGCATTTTTGCTCAAACGATTCCAACTCTTTTCTAGTCCTTTACAAAATGCAAGCCTGTAGGCGCGTCTTCCTCCATAGGAATGTGTAGGCTTAGTATTCTTAACCTCTATTGAAAAAAGACAAAGATCGACAATGACATTGGCTGACCCCATAGGGTCATTGTCTTTCCACGTTTCATATGTGAAAGAGACATATTTAGTTGGAAAACATTGCCATCTTCTATAAGCAGGTTGAACTTCGTTGATTCTATATGGAGTGGGTTTGGCATCTTCCACATCGGCCAGTAAATCCCTCTCATTAAGAATCCCATAATCATCCGTTAATAAACCATGAGGATATTTCTTTTGAAGAGCAGGAACTCCCCAAGCATGGTTCAAAAAGAGAATGTATAAAATGAATGATTTCATTTATCGCTGTTCTTGCAATTTTTTATAGAATTGATGTTGAGATCAAATTTATTAGCGATAGTTACTGAGTCAGTGACGGGGCCAAATGGAGTATCTCGAATCCACACATCTCCCATCAAAGTTTGATTTACCAATTCTTTCAGTCTGGGTGGTTTTGTATCAAACGGAATATTTATTTTAAAATATAAGCTCATAATATCTCCTGGAATTGAGTTTTAAAAACCTCATCCAATTACTTGAGATATTTTTCTTAGTTAACCTCCAACTATCTAAATGATTAATAATCTTCATAATAGAAAATGATGATTCATCGTCAATTAAACAAATTTACTCGCTACGCTGCTCAAATTTGAGCAGCGTAAATAAGTAAATGTAATTATTTGAATTTAATCCATTGGGCGAAGGGTCAAATGGGGCCTCTCCCACCACTTTTTCTTCATTAATTTCCGAAAAATTTCTTCATTAAGGTTGAGTTAAGTTAAGACTAATACTTTTTAATCTGATCAATCTAGGGTACTAATTTGCTGCTTAATTTTTTAAGGAGCAGATGATGAAATTCTTATTGCTGGTTCTACTCGTTCTCTCTTCAACCTTGGCCCTGGCCCAAGAAAAACCATCTCCTTGGGGGATGAACTACTTCTCATTTTGGGAGGGTCACTCTTTAGATGACGGAAAGACGGCGAAAAACGAAAAGGGCGGAAGGCTTGATGATGGTCTTCAACTCTTTAATCTTATTTCTACAACTTATAAACTAAACGACCGAATCGGTCTTGATCTTCAAACAAGAATTGAGCACATCCCGATGACTTATCGTGGGGATACGAAAGGCGGCAAGGACACTGAACCCTCTTGGCGCTTTCAGGGTCTAAGAATTGGTATCTCCGGAAAACTCGCAGCAGGGGAAAAATGGAGTCTCAGAGGGGCCTTTAATACTGATATACCAGAACTTAACGGGCGTGACGCGAGCTACAGAAAAACAATTTTAAATCCAGGACTATTCTCTGGTTTAAATTACCAAATTGATGACCGCTGGTCTGTATACGCGATTCTATCTCCACGAATTTTCTTCTACTCAGATGATGATGCAGTAGAGCCTGAATGGGCAGAAGCGAAAAGAGATCCGGGTGAAAAACCACGCGCAATCTTAGCGGTTTCTCCATCAATCAATTACGCCATTAACGATAAAACTGGCATGAGAGCAGGACTTGATCTTTCTTTCAGACAATTTATTGAATCAGATCCGATGTTTTTAAAACGCTGGCCAACTTCAGCTTCAGTGGGACCAACATTCATTATCAACAAACATTTGAATATTTGGACTTATGTTCAGACTTGGCCATTTGACGGTAAGAAGATGCACATTGAAACAACTTCATGGGGTGCATGGATCAACGGAATCATTTTTTAGGTTAAATAACTTGGGCCAGTTTAAATGCTGGCCCAATCATTTTTAGTACTGCTTGTCAAAAGTACCTTGAAATTTTTCATGAGAAGTTTCTTTCTCCTGTTTCACTGAAGCTGGATCACGCTTCTCTGTATGAGTTGAGCAGCTCACACCAAAAAGAATCGTCATAGCAAATAAGATAAAATTGATTTTCATTCCATACCTCCATGGTAATGACCTTGTCGGAGTAATGGGGATTAGACTTGAATAAAAAGACCATCTCCAAGGAAAAGAATCTCACCTTATGATCACTGCGTCGACTTAAGTTCCTTAAAGTTGAGATTATCCATCAGTTAATCGCTGAGCGCAGAGACAGACAAATCACTTAAAAAATTCCCATTTAGTCGATCATGATGTTCAAGTGCTGCTGTAATCTCACCTGATTTAAACGAGATTTTTTGGCTACAACGTGGGCCAGATTTACCAAAAATGATTTTCTGGCTAAGGCATTCATTAAAAAATGTAAAAAACTTGGCGTGAATCTTATTTTTAAAATGCTTATTAGCAAAGATGAAGAAACCTGCACTCGAAACACTACCAAATTCCCCCCTATTTAAGATAGGTCTTATGACTGACATATTCGGATCATATCTAAACATTTGAACAATATAATTTGTATTTTGATTAATCACATTATTTTCTCGGCAGGTTGGTTGATTTCTAGGACAGCAATGAACCTCAACCTTACCTCGTGACTCAGTCATAAAAGGCCACAAATCATTTTGTAAAAGACTCTGAAAAGAAACTCCGTTTAACGATAAGGCCTTAGTCCTTGGAATACAAACTGAGATGTAATTCACTTCATAGTTATCAACTCGAGATTTTAGGACAAAGCTATTCAGGAGGTTTCCTCTTCCATTGAAATTTAAAGATTTTTCAGGATTAAGATCAGAACTCAAAAGCTCCAATGAATTATTATCGGGATTTAACTGGTAGAGAAATCCTGTATCAAACTGACCAGTGTTCAAACTTGTCATGCTCTTAGATAAGAATTTCATCCCATCAGATTGATAATTATTTTGATTTTCAAGACGAACAGAGAAAGATTTATTTTGTTTTTTTAATGTAAGGAATTGAGAACAAACGAGTAGAAGTCCAATCAAGATTGATCCTAATAGCCATTTCTGATTAGTAGCACCTTGGGAATTTTGACGATTAAGCTTCATAAAACTCATTATTCATCAGAAATTGAGGACCTTAGGAGAATTCGGTAGGGTGATTTCCGCCTCCCCTTGGCCGCTAAAAATAACATATAAAATACAAGTACATAGTAAAACAAACAGGATGATTATCCCAAGTTTCGGATCATTTTTCTCTGCCTTGGACTGCCTGCCAATGTTGGCAGATATCTTTTTTAAATCCCCAGCTTTGAGATCATCTTCAATAACTCTAGGTGAAGCATTTTCAAGGTTATCTTCCAGGATAACAATCTCAAGACCTGTAATTGGGCCAATCGTTAGTGACAAAAAAGGGAGATACTTAACAGGCACACCAGACTTGATCTTCGCCCCCTCAATCATTACCCCGTTAGTACTATTAAAGTCGGTGATATAGATCTCGCCTTCAGGAGTCAGATCAAACTTACAGTGCTCTCTAGAGAGCCCATCACTTCTCATGCATAAATCATTCTTTTTAGACCGACCTAAACTAAATGAGGACTTCGAAATAAAGAATTCTTCAGTCGTTCCGTCACTTATTTTAAAAATGACTTTAATCTTCATAAATTGATTCTCATTTAGGTATTTTAATCATTAGTTTTCCTATTTGGAGACTTTTTTAGATTATAATCTAGGAAACGACGATCCGATCCTTCAATGCCAAAGGGGCTTACATGAAGCTTATTTTTATGATCACGGCCATAACTCTTTTAATAAATGCGAATGCGATGACTCCTGAGGAACAGCAAAAACTTATTAAGGAAAACAAATTTCTTAGAGAAGAGGCACTAAACAAGAAGACCCAAGTGGATAACGAAGAATCAAAAAAAATGATGGAGGTTCTTCAAAAGGGTAAAAAACATCAGGAAGATCAAATTGAGTTTCTCAAAGAGCTAGATCAAGAAGAGGAGAATGAGAACTAAAGGATCTAAGGGCAAACTCATCATGAGAAGAGCACTCTCTTGCAAGTAGCTGATTTCACCAGAGTAAACTTTTTATCATTTCCCTCAATACCAGTGACAATCCTTGATAAAATTCGTAAAACTCACCCATCACTGGGGAGTTTATACAATGAAGATTTGTTTACTACTGTCGTTATTAAGTTTTTCTGTTCTAGCTAAAGACATCAAATTAAAAGACTACGAATGGGAACTCACTGACATCCTTTCTAGAGGCCAGACAAGAAACTCTCTCTTCTCACGGATGGATAGAGACTTTATCAAAACCGGCGAATCTATTTGTTCGAATAGGGCCCTCATGTGGGTCCATAATTTTAAGAAAACCTATGAAATAAATTCTGCAAAAATTTTCTTATTTTATACTAAACCTAAAAAAGAAAAACTTATTACCTGGTGGTACCATGTAGCCCCAGTTATCAATGAGAATGGGACACCTTGGGTTATTGATGGAGGCTTTGAGGGCTTAATTGACGGGCCAGTGAGTATTCAAGAATGGTTAACTTTTTTTTCACAGTCTAAAAAATGTAGAGAAATATCTGCCACAGAAACTGATCTTATTGAGAATATTTTCACTAGTAGAGTTTTCCCAAAACAAACTCGATATGGTTACCACGAATGTTATTACAAAATTGTGCCCCACACACTTTGGACTCCTCAAAATGTAGCCCAAGATCTATTGGGAAAAGATAGCACTGGAAAACCAGTAAGAATTAATACTGATGAAATCAATCCAAATGAACTTTACCAAGCTTGTATTGAGGCAACGACGTCGAAAATTGAGTATGCCTTAGGTGTTAATCGTAAAAAGTGCAAAGAATATGCAGGAATAAAGGAAGAAGAGTTAATTGGAATAGAAGTTGAAGAAGAAGAATAACGATTTAATGAATTTGGTATGAGTTCAGTAGGAACCATACCAAATTACTCTTTCATAAATGAAGTTAATATCTCCCAAGAAGTTTTAGAATCCTCAGCATTGTAACTACTTCTCTCATCACAGAAAAATCCATGACCACTTGAAGGGAATATTTTCATTTCAAATTTTACCTTTGCCTCTTTTAGTTTCGATCTAATTTCTTCTCTCTCCTCTGATGGAATGCTTCCGTCCATCTCTCCAAAGAACAACAGGCACTGAGATTTTATCTGCTTTAAAGAACCGAGTATTGGTTGAAGACCAAATCCGTCACGGTATTTGACCATTCCTGCTCCATAAAATGAAATCATCTTATGGATATTAAGTTTTGTTGCACACAAGGCAGAACCAAATCCTCCGACACAAAATCCAAGAGTATTGATTCTTCTTGTATCTATCCCCATCTCCCTTTCAAGAAAGTTTATGGACTCCCTAACATCAGAAAGGATTGAATCATTCGTTAATTTTTCTATCAGTGTAGGGAATGTCAATGTGTTTTCCCATGCGATGAAAGAGTTCTGGAGCAGCCGCTATAAATCCCTGCTCTGACAATCGGTCGCAAATAGAGCGTATGTGGTGATTCACTCCAAAAGCTTCCTGCAGGACGATGACAACTGGTAAATCTGTTTTTATTTCTGGTCGTGATAAATAAATATCCATAGCTCCCTGCTTTGATTCACAGGTAACAAATTTTCCCTTCAAGTGATCTCCCTGATTAAATGACCGAAATAAAGCCTAAGCCGATGAATGAAGTTTCTGAACTTAAAAGTTTATGAATTTAATTGAAAAGAAAAAAGGGGCCGAGTGGCCCCTTGAAAAAATAGTTTAAGCTGCTTTTTTGTTTTGTTGATCACGGAATGCATTGATATCAACAACATTAGTCGATTGACCTTTTGAGGCCATTAGCTTTGCGTGATTCTGTGCTTTGAGTTCTTTTTTCGTTAGTTTTTTCTTCTGTCCGTTTGTATTACCTTTATGACTCATACGTACCTCCAATAAGACATTTCTCATGATGAGAGCTTATTCTTAGTATCGGCAAATCGAAGAAAAAACTTGAGCACCCTGATCAGGTGATTCGCAGCGATTCACATTAAAATCAATAACTTAGATCGTTAAAAAGTGACTTCACGGTACTGACAATCTTTCCAGTCCTTCCAAGGAGCATCATCCTTTCTCGAATCATAAAAGCGATTCATTCCAGGTAACGAGAGCCAAATTTTAGGCGTTTTATGAAGCTCAATAACCATTCGCTTGGAGGCGCCTGAGAATTGTTCGTAGAGGTTACGATCTGAATTCCATTTCGAAGTTCCAGGATCCACCGAATGTGTATCTCCTATTCCAGGTATTTCAGGAGAAAATTTCCAATCTGTATTCTTTGATAAATGCTCAAAGTTAACCACATGAAATTGGCCCCAGGTTCGTCCACTCACTTCACTCACAGCGTCTTCATAGATTTCTTTGAGTTCATCGATTTCGTCCTTAGATAATTCATCTAGAAGATTAAAGAGAGCATACTCATTCACTTTCCACTCTTCCATTAAAAGATCCATGAGCCTTCTATAGACGGGTGGAGCAAGTGAAGAGTCACTTGAACTAAAGTCCCATTGATTAAAGACGGGAGCAGCGAGGTATTTCTGAAATTTGGGTATAAAAAAACGGGCATCAACAATTTGTCGATCACATTGAATTTTTTTATAGCTCTCAAGATCCTGTTTCTCTTTTAAAAGTTCATCTATTCTAAATCCTCTGAAAGAATACGAGTATCCTCTGCCTCCATAAAAATGGGCATCACTTGGCCAATGCCTATTATTAGCAGTGTAAACATACTCTCTTTTTGGTTTTAAGATTTGTGGATGCTCAGATGAATCAAGAAAAGATTCTTTTTTAAATTCTTCATAACTCATGGTTGGAATTCCAAGAGGAATTTTCTCAGTATGCTTATAGGTTCTACCAACCAACCTATAACCAATATCTCCATTTGTGTCAGCAAAGACATAGTTCCATGAGGGAACTCCCACATTGGCAAGGTGGCGATCCATTTCGGATACATTCTGGGATGAAAAGATATCAAAAAGCGAAGAAATCTCGGAAGGTTCCATCGAAAACCCAGACCACTTCAAAACTAATTTATCTTTAGATTTTGTTTCAAGCGGAAGAATTCTTTCACCGGTTTTTAATTTTTCAAATGACTTGAAGAAAAATGGCAGTTTAAAGATCCACCATTTTACATAAACTGTTGGTCTCATAGTTTCAATTTGATCATCTTTAACATCATTCACGAAAACTGAATCAGCTGAATTTAAATAAGAGTTGGTAAGTCCCCAGGCAACTTTACCATTTGTTCCACTTGCAACGATAGGCACTCCAGGAACACTTCCACCAATCACATGCATCGTCGGTGATTTAATTGAAATCCAATACCAAAACATGGGAGTCTTTAAATCCAAGTGAGGATCATTGGCCAAAAGAGCAACACCCGATTTTGATTTCTTAGCACTCACGGCCCAGTTATTTGAGCCTGATTCAATTCCAAATGTTGAGGGAAAATCATTCCAAAGTCTAACTTTATTCGGTTTGAAAGAACTGGTCTTAACAACCTCATCTCGCTTTTTATACTCACCGTCTTTTAAAATGGTATTTAACCAAGGAACCTTATCCTCATCAAATAGTCTTACTGTTTTATCTCCCCACTTTTCTTTATGGAGCTCTTCTTCATAGTCACGATAAAATGTTTTTCTCGTCTGGTCGAAAGATTGAAGATAAATAACAAGAATCGAATCCTGTGATTTCCATTCTTCAGGAGCATAATTTAAGTCGATAAATTCTTTAGCTTTTTTTCCGGTTTCGAATCCTTTATTCACTCCGCGAGCATAAAACTCTAAAATCTTTTTTTTATCATCTGGAAACTTACGCCACATCTTTTCGGCTTCGCTTGGAAGATCAAGAAGCCTCATCATGAGATCCGACTTTAATTGACTAAATCCTAAGACCTCAGCGTTTCTTCCTTGGGCAGCTCTTCTAAAATAATCAAGCTCCCAAGCACGATCTCTTCCGTGATGAAGACCAAAACAGTAGTAAAACTCTTCTGTCGATTGAGTTGTTACATGCGGTATATTTAATTCGTCATAAGTAGTGGTACATGGAAATTCTGTTTGAGACCAAAGACTAGCCGCAAAGAAAGTAACTAAAAAATAAATCATAATTTTTCCTAACGACTTTTGAGTTTCTGAATAAAGTGTTGCTTCAACTGAGTATTAATATAGTCATAACCAGTAAATAATTCTTTTTCGATGGCATTAATATCTTCAATCGCTAAAGTCTGAAAATTTCCTCTCCCACTCCACCCATTATTCCATTTTTTCTTAGAGTACTTAATTGGTGAATAGGAACCAATTCTAACGGCATAGTACATGATTTTGGCCTGATGGATGGCACCAGTGGCCTCGATGCAGGACTTTAATTCTAAGTCAGCAGCATTTCTATTTTGCTTATTTCCACCGGCCCAAAAATACATGTCATGAACAAGGCAGCAGTGTTTCCATTGATCAGGCCTATCTTTTGGCCCCTCAGGATAATTGGTACAATAATCTGTTTCAAAAGAGTTCAAGTTGGATGTTTGAGAACCCACTGTTCCAATAAAATAAAAAAGAAACATAATTAAAAATGACATGCCAAAAGTTTACCATGCCAAGCTTAGACTCTTAAACGGTTTTTAAGGATGAAAAAAATGCTGACTAAAATAATCAGCGAGTAAAACATGGAAGCTTTCGCCCGAGATTTATTTCTTTTTCTAAATAGGAGACACTAGAAAAATGAAGCTAATTCCTATACTTATCCTCGCTATCTCCTGCGCTCACAGAGAAATTAAACCGGACCAAGATCAAGTCAGTGTTAATGCCGCTCTCAATCAGGCCCAAGCTTCATATTTAAAAGGGTGCTTAGATGCATTAAAAACGCTTAGAGTCCCCAAGGCCTTTTCTGGTTGCAGGGATCGATCCATTCTTCATAGGCAAGAAATTGATGGTATGATGGAACAAATACCCTAATTTTTTTGGAGATTTTTATGAGAACTTTTAATCAATGGATGGAAGAGTATGGAGTAAGTCATAAAAATCCTACAAACCAAAAGATTCATAAAATTTGTGTCCCTCTCATCATGTTATCGGTTATCGGATTTTTTTGGTCGATTCCTACGCCTGAATTCTTCTCAATTATTCCCTATTTCAATTGGGCCACTCTTTTTATTGTTGGCTGTCTTATTTTTTATTTCACTCTCAGCTTAAAGATGTTTATCGGAATGCTTATTCAAACGATGATTATGTCTATTATTTGTCATGCCATTTTAAACATGGGATACCTTCTTCCTTTTTGTAGTTTTGTTTTTATCATCTCTTGGATTGCCCAATTCTGGGGCCATAAGATTGAAGGAAAGAAACCATCATTCCTTCAAGACTTAGCATTTCTCTTGATTGGCCCACTTTGGGTCACAAGATTTCTTTATAAAAAAATGGGCATCAACGTTTAGGTTAGCGTAATTCTGCCAATGCTTTTTTAATACGATTGGCGGCTTCTCTAATATTTTCTTCAGAGGTCGCATAACTAAGTCGGATGTAATTTGGAGCACCAAAAGCTCCACCAGGAGTGAGTGCCACATGGCCAACATTTAATAGATACATACAAAGATCTTTGGCGTCCTTAATTATAGTTTCTCCATACTTCTTACCAAAATAAAAAGACACTTCTGGAAATAAATAAAAAGCCCCACCAGGATTATTACAATATACGTTTGGTATTTCTTTAAATAAAGAGATGAGAAGGTCTCTTCTTTTCTTAAATGCCACTTGCATTTCTTTTACAATAGAAGGGTCAGCGTTAACTGCTGTAAGAGCAGCTCTTTGAGAAATTGAACTAGCACCCGAAGTAAATTGCCCTTGAATTTTCACACACGCTTTAGCGATATCTTCTGGAGCGCCAAGGTAGCCTAATCTCCAGCCCGTCATAGCAAAACCTTTTGAAAGACCATTAATCGTGACAGTTCGATGTGAAAGTTCAGGAATCGATCCGATAGAAAACATTTTTTCTTCAAAGGTTATATACTCATAGATTTCGTCTGAGATGATGAGCACTTGAGGATACTTTTTAAACACTTCTCCCAGGGCACGCAACTCTTTCTCAGAATACATTGAACCAGTTGGATTACTAGGATTGGAAAAAAGAAACATCTTCGTTTTTGATGTGATCGCTTTTTCAAGTTGCTCAGGATTGATTTTAAAGTCAGATTTATAATCTGTTGAGAGCTGAACAACAACTCCCTCATTTAACTGAATCATTTCAGAATAACTTACCCAAAAAGGGGCCGGGAGGATGGCTTCATCACCTGGATTAATTGTCGCCATGACCACATTAATGATCGACTGCTTAGCACCCGTTGAAACAACGATCTCACTAGGCTTGTAGTTTAAATGATTATCTCGCTTAAATTTTTTAGCTATCGCTTCTTGAAGATCTTTGTAGCCCGGAACTGGCGTGTAATAGGAAAAATTTTTATCAATGGCCTCTTTGGCCGCGATCTTCACAAAATCAGGAGTCGCAAAATCTGGCTCACCAAGACTCATGTTAATAACATTGACTCCCTTCTCTTTAAGTTCATTTCCAAGTCTTGCCATTGCAAGAGTTTCTGATTCGGCTAATTTTTGAACTCTATTTGAAAGGTAATTCATGATGATCCCTGGAAGTTTTTTAACCTCCCAAGGATATCAAAGTTTTGTGTAATTGGGGATGAAATTTGTAATTACTTAAATGTCACTTGAACAGGACAGTGGTCTGACACAGACTGGTAACTAATTCCTAAATCAGATGGTGTTGCTTCTCTGCAATCTAGCTTAGCGCAGTGGGCTCCAACCTTAACTGATTCAACTTGAGCGAACTGACTATCTTGAACAACAATATGATCAAGCATAGATGGTTGATGCAAAGATCCTCCATTTAATCCGGCCCAATAACTTGAACAATGAATCGTCTCCGATGTTGTCCGTAGTTTTGACTGGCTTAATAATGATTCAAACTTTTCGTAATCCTGATCTTTGGGAGAATACCCTGTCGTATTAAAATCTCCTAGGAGGATGAGATTACCGCTGTTGTTATTTGCAGCAAGAGATTGGAGTTTTACGTATTGCTGCCATCTTCTCTCCATAGCTTGAATGTTTCCACCGGCCTTCAAATGGATAGCTCCGAAAGTCGTATTCTTTACAGTCGTTTTATTTTTAAGAGTCACTAAAAACACAGGTCTCAAGGAGCCGCATTTATTTGCATCTGGTCCTGAAAAGGATAAGTCCTCTTTATGACTTACGTAATCAAAGGTTTTTTTATTGTAAACGATTGCAAGGTGTTGCTTACCGAATCCACCACAACTAGAAATCTGGTAGGCATAACCAGGAAGATTCGTTTGTATAAGAGTATCAAAGGCAGGCTTGTTAATGACTTCAACAAACGCCATAACATCACTTTGAACGTCTTTAATGATTTTCCCTAGCTCAGTAAGATTGGTTCTACCTGCTCCAGGGTCATTATCAAAGTTTCTAATGTTATAAGTTGAAACACTCCACTTGGCCCATCCGTGAATACTCAAGAAGAGTAAGATCAAGGCAAACTTCATATACACATCCATGTTGGTAAGTTTTTGCTTCTAAATTGAATCTCGGCTGCCAATTCTTTGGCAATCTTTATTTCGTCTTAACAAAACTTTAACAATTAATCTGACAGAGACTTACATCTTACTCAGAACTGATTTCAACTTTTCAATAAGTTCGTCTCTTCTCTCTGGTGTAATTTTAGCGGTGTCAAATAGATGCATTTGTAACCAGGGAGGATTTTTGAAATTTTGATCATCTGCATAACGAGGAAAAAAGTGCCAATGCACATGATCGACTACATTTCCTAAACTACACATGTTCATTTTTTTTGGTTGAAAGACATTTTGGATTAATTGATGTGAGATCATCATCTCTTTAAAAACTTCCTCGCTTATTTTTGAAGGAAGATCAGTCATCTCCCGGTAGTGGTTTTTCGTCACGAGAACACAATAGCCTGGATAATATTGGTGCTCACCAAGATAGAGATAACTATTTTTAAATTCATGCACAAGAAAGGGGTACTTCCCGTCAACACTTTGCTGGATTCTTTCACATAAGGGGCAATTCATCTTAAACCTCAATAAATTCTTTTAGTATGCATCCAACCAGTAAAACTTCTTCTTTCATATGTTGCGCTTCTGACTTCATGTGGAAACTCATCACTAAGAAAACAAATAAAGGTCCCCGCTAGAGGAAGATAGGTTGATTTGATTGAACCATCTTTAAGATAAACCACTAACTCTCCACCGAATTCTGGAGACCAAGTCTTATTCAAATAAAAAATAAAAGTGAGTTTACGAGAAGAATCTTTCTCAAAACGATCCAGGTGCTTGCGGTAAAAAGTCCCCACTGGATAATAGGCCAAGTGACATTCGTAGTCCTGAAGCCCTAAATAGAATCGAGCATTCGCCCTCTGCTTTAGTTCATTTAAAATGTTAAATAGCGGAAGGAACTCTTTTGGGGGATTCAGTGGATCAAGCCAGTAAGAGAAATCTCCCCTTACAGAGTCGACCCTTTTTTTATTCTCCTGCACACCAACTCTCGCTGGTGTGAACTCCGTTTTATTTAACTCAAAGAAATGATGAACTGTATCAAGAGTGTTACCGTCAACCAAATTCGGAACACAAGCTATACCCTCATTTTCTAAATCTTGAAGAATCTTATCAATCATAACTTCTCACACAGGAAATTCTCTCCACCTCATTGTATTCAGCATTAACTCCAGAGAGAATAAAAATATCCATTTAAAGGGGTTTTTTTAATGAAAACAATTCTCACTGTCTTGGCGTTTCTCACCCTCAATTATTCCGCTCAAGCTAAATCTGAAATAGCAGGTATGCTCCACGAGTATGAAAACGAGTGTAAATCAACTGAAGTCGTTGTGGATGAGATCGTTAAAAATTCTCATATCAAAGGCCACGTTAAAGGATTACCTACTGAGGCCTACGATAAATTTAAAGTCGTCTTTTATGTAAAAACCAATCGCTGGTATGTTCACCCATACATGTATTATGAAGGGCAAGCCCCTGGTTATAGTTACTCTAATATTGACTCTCAAGGAAACTTTGAAGTTAAAACAATCAGTCGTAATGTTCCATCTAAGGAACTAGCTGTTGTGGTTGTTCCCAAGTGTTACAAAATTAAACCGCAAAAGTTTTGGCTTAAGCCGATTTTTGGGATTTTTGGTGGCGTTCTAAAAAATCAGTGTAATCACACTATTGTTAAAGGTAATGGCGACTTTTTTCTATAAACATTTAAGGCCCTCAGAAATTGAGGGCCTTAAAATTTCTTCTTAAAATCACTCCCAACATAATCGCAACGACTGCCAAAGAAATCGCCAAACCAATCCAAAACCCTTGGGCCTCCAAACCAGAATAAAAACCGAGGTAATAACCTAGCGGAAGACCCACGAGCCAATAGCCAATAAAGATGGAAACCGAAGCCGCTCTTGTAATGGATAGTCCTCGAAGAATTCCAGAAATTGTGACTTGGGCCCCATCAAAGAGTTGAAAACAAGCGACCCAAAATAAAAGTTTCTTCGCCCAATCAAGAACGAGCTCATCACTCGTATACAGAGACATAATAGCGTGGGGAAAAAAATAAAAGGATAGACCCATTAGAAGTGTAAAAACAAAAGAAGCGAATAAGCTAACTTGCGAATAGACGAGTATCGAATTTTTATTTCTTTCACCAAAAGCGTGACCCACTTTCACTGAGGCCGCTGCAGAGACAGATAACGGAACCATAAAAGCTAAAGAACCAATATTAAGGGCAAGATTATTAGCTGCAGTTTGAATTTCGGCAAATTTACCGATGAATAAGGTCACAGAGCAAAACGCCATGATTTCAAAAAAGAGGGAAATACTGATGGGTCCACCAATTTTCCAAATCTCCTTCATAAATGACCAATCGATCAAAAAATTCGATCTCCACCATTTGTAGGCAAATAAAAAAAGCCCTAATCCCATAAACATGCGAACAGAGAGACTCGCCCAAGCGAGACCCTCTTCCTTGAGCTCAGGCATCCCAAACTTACCAAAGACAAAGGCAATATTTAAAAGGACATTCAGACCAGCTGCTGTGAGTGCCATCGAGTTAGCGGAAAGAGTTTTTTCCATCGATTGAAAAAACTCTTTTGTCCCTTGGTATAGGCAAATTCCGAAGGAAGAAAAGCTTGTAATAATTAAATAGTCTTTGATGATCGAGTTTAAATTATCACTATATCCAAACAAGGGGACAAGCTTGAAGCTAAAATAGGTTAATACGCAGGATGCAATTGAAATGAACAAGCTATAGATAATGACTGTCCAAAAATATTTTCCAATGTCCTCACCATTTCCTCTCTTCTGCGCAAGAAGAGGTGAAATGGAAAACTGAAGGCCCAAGAGAGAGATTTGTATGGGGTTCGCAATTGAGATCGCTAAACCAATCGCTGCCAGACATTCTCTGGAATACCTTCCTGCAATAATCATATCCCCAGTACCAATGAGCATGAGACCAATTTGTCCCAGAATAATAGGGAAAGAAAATTTTAATATCTCTTTTAAGGCGACGGGCCTTGTTACCATTTGATTAGTCAATCTAGGGCCTTCGTATTTATAAATTGTTCAAATTCTTCCTGATAAGAAAGAAGCTTAGGATCTTTAACTCTGTCGATATAGAGAATTCCTAAAAGATGATCCAGTTCATGTTGAAGGACTGTTGCCAAAAATCCTTCAGCAACAATCTCCTGTTCCTCACCCTCTTCATTAAGATAATTCACTCGAATTTTTTTAGGCCTCTCTACATAGCCACGTAGCCCTGGAACTGAAAGACAGCCTTCCCAAAATCCTTGCAGATCATCGGTCAGATAAGTGACCTCTGGATTAACAAAAACAGTTAGAGGAAAATTAATCTCTTCTCCGTAACGATTGATTCCCATGAGTTCTATTAAGGCCACTTGAAGATCAACACCAATTTGAGGAGCAGCAATTCCAATTCCACCATAGTGATCCATCGAATCCTTCATATCCAGGACTAGCTGACTAAAACTGTCGGACAACAAGAAGCTTTTCCCAAGTTTTTCAGCCTTTTTCCTTAGGATGGGATTTCCCATTCTACAAATAGATCTTTTCATGGTGGACCTCTAGGAGTTTTCCTAAATGTTTTGCCTTAATTATCCGATAGAAATGCTATCGAACAAAGGCACAAAGATGCTTCATATTTATAAATTTTTCTTCTTTTTTACCATACATTTGATCATCTCTGCCTCTATTTATGCAAAACCTATTGAGCAAAAAGAGGTTGATTTTCCAATTAAAAGCCAAAAACTTTTAAAAGGAGAGATTCATTACTTTTTTGAAATTATCTCTCCCAAAGAACTGGCCCAGCATTATCCTGAGGTCTTTCAACTCGATTCACTTTCACTGATAAAAGAGAAAAACATTAAAATGGTGGTGAATAAGTCGGTTTACATAGTCAATAAACCTGTTGGTTTTTTCGATGATCAGCAATTGTCAGACGAAAAATATGTTGCTCACGTTTTAGGCGAGCAGATCGTTAAAAAAACTGGTTCAGCCTCTTACAAAGTAACGGTTCCGGGTGAAGGTGGGTTCTCTTATAAAATGCATTCTTATTTTGATGCTGATGACATAAGTACTCTTCCTAGTTCAAAAGTGACGAGGGCCGTGACTGCGGCAAGAGAACTTGATGTCATCTCTAAGAGTGCTTCTACTGTCATGCTAACTGAAAAGACCCATTTTACAAAATACACTGAAGGCGGAGTCAGTATCTCTTCTTATATCCCTATGAAGGAAAACAAAACCCTCATCATTACCTACAATCTATGGGCCGTAAAAAATCCATTTGCGATTCGAGGAATCTTAAAATCAAGCTATCTTCAAGAAGTTGAAGCCGTAAAGAATCTTCAAGAAAGTTTTAAATAGCTCATCAGAAAGAATCTTTTTCAAATTAGTTGTTAACTAAAATAATCAAATATTTATAAAGAAGGCCTCGAGAGAGGCCTTCTACTTTCCTTATTGTGACCAATCTTTTTACAATTAAATCATCTCAACTACTTAATCAAAAAAAACTCATCACAAAGGA
>CANEUH010000034.1 GCA_947441615.1 Bacteriovoracaceae bacterium
CCTGGGGGACGTTTTTCTTTAGGTGGGCGTTTTCTTAAAATATCCATAAGCTCTCCAACGAATAGATCATGGCTTTACCATAAATCTGGGTTTGGATCGAGCTGTTCAGTAATTAATGGACAGGAGTCCAGTCAGAGGGGCTCAGTCTAAACCCCTAGGTTCTGATCTGACTTCTGTTTCGATTTACAAATAAATTCAAAACGGATGGAGACGTAAAAATCCCCATCCGTTTTTTGCGTTTTAACTCGCGAAATCTAATTCAATTTTCGTTTCCTCGATTTCTGGAAGCTCAATGACTCCAGTTTGTGGGATTAGGGTTGATTGTTCCTGTTTTGGCACTGGTTGACCACTTGATTCCAATTCCAAGGCTTGCGCTTTCTCTTCAGCCTTTAGCGCCCTTATTTCAGCAGCCACAGCACCAGAGGAACATTTAGCTATGACCGCGATGGATCGGTAGGTCATCCCCGTAGCTCGAAGCTTGCGAATCAAGTAGCTGTCACGAGTTTTCAAACGCCCAATACGAATGCCCTTCGCTTTTGCATTTGCGAGTCCATTGCGAACTCGCTCGGCGATCAAGTCGCGTTCCAACTGCGCTACAGCCCCCAAAATTGTGAACACTGCCGAACCCAGCGGAGTATTCGTGTCGATACTTTCCGTGATTGAAACGAAGCCAATTTTTAAATTCTTGAACTCCTCCAAGGCCCTCAATAAGTGGGTCACTGATCGAGCGTATCGGCTAAAACTGTAAACGATCACTTTCTCAATGAATCCGCCACGCACATCCTTCATCATCCGATCCAGTGACGGACGAGACGATTTGATTCCAGATTGGTTTTCATCCTCATAAATCACATAATCGGTAATGGCATTTCGAGAACAGTATTCTCGCAATGCTCGAACCTGAGCCTCTAATCCGGTCGATTGGTTTCCAGTACTGACCCTGCAATACAGGGCTACTTTTTTTGACATAAAATTCACTCCATGTTTGTTTCCTATATAATCAAATCATTTGTTCAAATTCATGAAACACTTTTTTTCTTCAGGCCACTGAATGCAAGATCATGCCAAACTGAAGAAGAAATGAAGTGCGTGAATTTATTTATAATTAATTTATTGAGTGTTTCAAAAACGTGGGACTGGAAACAAGTGTTTCAGAAAAGTGTAACGGACACCTGTAAAAAAGTCGTTACAGGTGTTTCAGACTGTTGATCGAAGTTAAATCCGATCAATAAATGATTCAAGATCGTGAATCCAGTAGTATGTAGAGCCATTATCAAATGAAATAATCTGCTCATCAGACTCAAGCTCTGATTCGTATTCATCACGAGCGATTTTCCAAGAGATCGGGTCTTGAGATTTCATGAGTTCAACAGTATCAAAATTCATCCAACCAACTTGAGTAGTTTCTGGGTAACAGCCACGAATAGACTCTTCAAAAGCTTCTTCAGTGTTAGCAGGGTTAATCTCTTCTTCGATAATATTTTTAATAACCCAAGTTATTCCCCATTCAACACCAACGCCATCTAGGTGGCGCATGAGATCGTCACTTTGGCACTGAGGGCATACGCCTTTAGGGGCTTGTATGTAACATACCGTAACAGAA
The DNA here is from genome assembly GCA_947441615.1 of Bacteriovoracaceae bacterium. Classification (GTDB taxonomy): domain Bacteria; phylum Bdellovibrionota; class Bacteriovoracia; order Bacteriovoracales; family Bacteriovoracaceae; genus Peredibacter. Next base: position 1,604 of record CANEUH010000034.1, read on the forward strand.
GGGAGTTGTGCGTCTAAAGGCAAGTTGTTCAAGTTTTTGTTGGATTTCAGTTTTCATTATAAGTCTCCTCGTTTCGATTTTTGTTTTCCCCGTTTGGGGCTTCTTCACCCAACTGAGAAGCCCAACGCGGGAAAAAGTGCAGCGACCGAGAAGACCGTGTTCAGCCCTTTGGGGCATGACGAATGACAGGAGCGAAGCGGATGGCGTGAAGTCTGCGGATGAACACATTGGGGATTCGACAGGCGCAAACGTCACCTACGAAACGTCATTAGAGACTAGTTCCCGAAATCCAAAAAGAGATGCTGCCGATTGCAACTATCTGCTAGGCAAAGTCATCGCTTTAGGCCACTTGGATGCTTGAGACTCAACTATGAGATGAATTTGTGCCTTACGGACTTGGAAAAGAATCCAAGGGAGATTTCCAGAAGCCACTGCGAGAACGGCCAAAGTTGCTGCAATAGAAACGAGATATTTCATTTGATCCTCCGATCATTGGGTTGGTTGAGAATGAACTTTTCATTGAATTTGAGAATCTGTGAAATGGACTTGGCGAACCACCGACCACCGTTCTTTGTGGGAACTTTGCGGTGGGTGAGTTCGATTGCGATCTTGTGCAAACTAAGACCTTGCTCGCGTAACTGGAACATCAACTCGACGCACCGCCACTCAGCCAGTTCCTTTTCCAAAACGCCGTTTACTGATTTCCATCCATAGGGCTGTTGCGAGGAATTTGAACGCATCTCTGAGGGAATTTGATCGCTATAACGGCCGATTTTGATGGTTCGACATACCCTAAGAACGGTTGTCAGAGACACACCGAGTGTAATAATTGTCTCTACGAAAGTGAGTTTTTTGACCTCGATGCACTCTCGGACTAAGGCTTCAAGTTTAGCCTTGCTGTATTTAATTTTATGGTTTAGTTTTAGGGAGTTAGAAGCAATTTGGCTGGCAGAAAACGCTGCATTTAGCGCGATTTTGAACGGTATGAAAATTGGTTCGACTTTTAACCAGTGGGTCACCCCATTTTTTTCTTAAGTTTTTCATCAGCACAGTGAAATCCCAAACGACATCAAGTAGTTAATTTAACAATCCGAGCTTCACATCACTCACTCCGAGTCTTTCGTGAAGTTTCATGAAATGTCGTCGGTTTGCTACTTCTTGCTACACGTTTTGCTATTTTTTTCAGAGACAAATTTTAAACAACAAAGCCTCGTCCTTGCTACTTCTCTTATAGAGCGGACTGACGGGATGAGGCTTTTACAAATTTGTTGGAGAAAATGTATGAACAACTTAATCAAAATCGCTGTGACCTTGGCCTTTATTGGTGCAAGCACTGGACAGCTACCAAAGATCATCAAGGAAGTGAGGATTGCGCAATTGAAGCTTTTAAAAGAGTCTCAGGCGAGTAAGTGGCCTAAGGCCATGACGTTGCCAAGTCGTTAAAACAGAATAGCCCAAGATTTTTAGGTCTCGGGCTGTTTACTTAAACTTTATTTAACTAGTCTCCGATTTCGCAAGCTTCTGATTTTGGGCCGATGATTTTTCTAAGATCAGACTTAAGATCAGAACAAACTATTTCTTTCATTGCCTCAGATCCCATTAACTCTTCCATAATTTCTAAATCTTCAGAATCAAGTTCAGTTATGTAGAAATTCAAACTTTCATCTGTCTTTTTTAACTCGCAAGGTTTGATACCTTTTAAAGTCGTAAATGTTGAATCAAAAAGTTTACGTAAGAAGGTTTTATTTTTTTCAGTATAAAAATCATTCCATTTCAAAGGATGATCTTTTTTCAGGAGCTTTAAATAAAGATTAAAATTATAAATAAAATAATAAAGCCCTTCTGCTTGACTGATTTTACCCTTCAGGGGATTAGCAAGAACGAACTCTTGACCCGACTCTTCATCTTTAAACTTAATGGTATCTGGCAGCAAAGGTTGAAGTCGCGCTTGAATAACAGTTCCGTGAGTGTAACCATTTGTCTCTGTCGACATTCCCTGAAGATTTTCAGCTGCCATTGAATCTTCTGCACCAATGTAACCATCATGATGATTCATGAAGATTGAACCTTCATCTAAAAAAGTGGGTTTATTTTTTTCAAGATAGGGTCTAATCAAATTTTTAACCGAAGGTAAATTCTCAATATTTTCTAGATTCCCTATATGTTCATTATTCACAGTATAAAGGTTAAAATTTATCGCCTGAAAATCGGGTATTTCAGTGTCCTCAATCTGGAGATCTTCAAAATGAGCAGCTTCATGAATAAAAACGAAAGCATCTGAACTTATCACACTACAGCCATATGAATTTTCTGAACATTCTAGGGAGAAATGTTTTGCAACGTATGACCTGTTGGCAAATAAATAGTGCTCAGATGGAGTCTTCAATAGACTCTTTATTTTATCCAAACATTCGCCACCACTAGCGTGTGAAAGTCCAGAGGTCATGAGACATATAAATGCCAAGTAGATGTTTTTCATAAGTTCTCTATAAGCAATCGTGGCACCACTGAATTGTTACTCAACCTACTGAAAAGACATGTATAAATGATTTAAAGAGTGTATAGAAGTTAGGCGAATGAACTTAAATTTAACGGCGAATCCCGATTTTAAGAGTCACCTTAACTCTTAGTTTTATATCAAACTTGCCTGCATATTCACTGAATATCCCATCTTTCGATAAGCCTTAAGCCGATTGCGATACATATTAGAAAAGATTGCGCTAAGCGAATCGATGAAATCTATGATCTGAACATCATTTTTACCATCAGAGGCTCTATGCAGTCGCCCAGCATACTGAATGATCCGGCCTTCAAAAGATAACGGGGAAGCCAGAATCAGGGAATCAAGCTCAGGTAGATCAAAACCTTCACCTATAAGAGAAGACGTTGCCATTAAGAGTATCTGTTCTTTATTCTTGATCGATTTCTCTATTTCAATAAGAGCCAATTTCCTTTTCTTACCGGTCAAATCACCATCGAGTTGAACAATTTTTAGCTCAGGCGACTTAGTGGCAATAATATTTGATAAAAACTCCAAATGATCCTTACGATCTGAAATAAGGACAGGGACTCTTTTCTTATTGATCGCATTTAATGCGAGACTAGCTATCATCTGATTGCGTTTCAAATCAGTTACAAGATGCTGAATCATTAAATGGTATGGAGGCTTCTGACCAAGCTCTTCGGGCACCTTGAATTCTGTTTCATGAAAATGAACTATCTTAATAAGACTTGTTCTATCAGATAACTTCATCTCATAGCGAATGGGCCCACACTGCTGGAAAAGAATTTTTTCTAGTCCGTCTTTCCTATACGGAGTTGCAGTCAATCCTAGAACATACCGGGCCGGTAGTTGCTTTAAAATGTCTTCAAAAGACACAGCAGGAATATGGTGACATTCATCTATGATGATCTGTGAATATCTCTGAGAAATTTCAGATAGGTCCTCTACTTTAGCCAAGGATTGAAGCATTCCTACATCAATATTCCCGGTTAGCTTTTTCTTTGCTCCACCTAAAGTTCCAATTTCTTTGACTGGAATTTCAAGGAACTGAGAAATTCTTTCTTTCCACTGATCCATTAGCTGTGCTCTATGAACAAGGATCAAGGTTGATACTTTTCTCTCAGCGATCACTGCGCAGGCCATAACAGTCTTACCAGCTCCCGGGGGAGCCATTAAAATACCTGTATCTTGGGCCTTCCATGTTTTGATTGCCTGACTTTGCTCGGGAGTTAGTTCTCCATGGAAGCTAACTTTAATCTTTCTCTTGGCAATTCTTTCATCCCGTATCACAACTTTGGCACCTGCCAGCGTCAGTATTTTTACAACTTCATCAAGCACACCACGCGGAAGAATGATTTCGGAATGAGTAATCGTTCCTGAAAAAATAAAGCGTGGATGTGGGTATGTTTGCATCCTCATTCTTTGGAGTTTATAAAATTCAGGATTTGGGAAGCTTGCCGTTTTACGAAGTTTTGCCACAATTCTTCCGGCTAAATCTCCCAATGGAATTGATATCATCGGACCGAAGCTTACTTCAATGGTTTTGCCTTCGAGATAATAATCGATCTTCTCTAGCGTCGTCTTTTCCAAGATCGCCTGATCTGTGCTCCACGAAATGTCATCGAATGCGTCTGTGTTCTCCACTCTTTTCACTCTAGGCAAATTATTATCAAGAAGAGCTTGTATCTCCATCCTCGATATTCTTCTTGCTTTCGCCAAGTGATCCCATTGGTCTTGAATTGGATTAAAATCTGAATCCAAGAAACAACTATTGCCTAAATCTCTGGATGTCTTTTGAAGCGGCAGTGCAATTAAATTACCAAATCCACCTTTTGGCAGATAGTCCTGAGACGGGAAAAATCGGTCATAAGAATCGAGACTCAGCCTAATATTTAACTCTGAGCATTTTGCGAGGATTAAAGTACCAAGTGATCTGGCAAGTCTTGCATGGACGAATTCTTCAAAGAAAATCCAAGCATGTCCACCTTTACCTGATCTTGATTTTTCAATATAAACTTCGATACAAAGCTCTCTTGCTGCCTGTTTATAAGCAAGAATATCTTCCTTCCAGGAAGACTCATCAAAGTCGCAAGCCAGGAATGAGCAAGTATCATCAGCCCTAATGGCATATGTTCCAATAGTTGTATGACCTTTAAGATGGGATTCCACTGCAAATGAATCCAAAGGTGGAAACTTTTGGTGCTGGCATTCACTGCATCTTATTGTTGGTTTCTGACAAATAGGCTTTACCCACTCCAAGTCACATACTGGGGAATATCCCTGTTTGCCCGTTTTAGAGTTTTCCCATCGCATTGGATAAACGTCTTCTCTGCAGCGGAAAAGCTTTAAAAATAAATCAATCTTTTCTAGTGGGGTTTGTGGAGTTGTTGAAAGACTCCCTCTACCTAGTATCGTGGGAAGAGAATCGGTTTTCCTATCTTTTAGGATATGATTTCGGAGTGTATTTATTTCTAAAATCAGTTTCGCCCGCTCAGTATCGAGCGAGGCTAACTTTCCTTCTAAAATTTTTAGATTAGTGTCATCACTCATGGGTTAAATTCTGAACGCTTTTTCCATTCTTTGTCTCTCTGAACGTGATATTCCAAACCGTTCTGCAACTTTTTCCCAGTGACTGACCTCATTTATAATCTTCGCAATAATTTGATCAGCTCGTTTCGAGTCTACTCTGAATTCTTTTGCCACGCTTTTAACAAGTTCAAAATCTAGAGCATTACTATCATGAGAAATATTCAAACTTAGACCGACTGCCATTTCATTGGGGTTAATGTCGTATGCTGGTGAAAGCTCCCAACCTTCTTCAGAAAGTAAAAAGCCGTGATTTCTTAAATGGTCATCAGAGTTTGAAACTGCAACAGAGAAAGCTATTCTTCTCCAAAGCTCTTCAAGATCACGATTCACTTTAGTGGGAGCACCGCTCGAGATGATAAAATCAACGATTTCTAGGTAGCTTGCTCCCGATTCATGGTTATCTCCATCTTTATGCTGAAGTAGGGTCATCGCTGAAGAGAAATGAACTCTCTTCTCACCGAGTAAACGGTCGAACCTTTTTACAAGAAATGTGTGATGCTTATTCGCAAATTTCTCAGCTTTTGCTAGTGGAACATTCAAACCACACTTCACTGCAAGTTCATAAACAACAGCTTCCCACCCTCCCACATCCTTAGAATCTTCCTTGCTTGGAAATTTCGCAATCCAGAGACCTCCATCGGGATCAAGGACGCTGGCCTTAGGTCTGGCACCGCCAAGAGAGGAGCCGGGCGCAAAGAGAAGTTTTAAATATTCTGCAAACTTTGGATCATCTTCAATACCCTCTTCTTCAAGTTTCAAACTCGCTGTTTCTAGTTCTCGAAGAGTAGTCCAGAGAGGAGCTGCGTAAGTACGATCGTCATCTTTGAAAACACCATCCACCTTAAATCTAAGACCACCCATTCGATTTTTATCAAAGACACCTAGTAAATAATCTGAAGGAAGAAGAGTGTTAGATTTTCGTTTTTCCGATTTTGCCCGTTGAGTTTCTCTCCGAAGCATTAACGTCCTTCCCCATCTATCTGGTGAAGAATCTAAAAATGCCCCAAAATTCTCAACTCCTGCATTGGGATGGAATTTTCCTTCGAATAGGAGAAGCTCTGGGTCTATCTGAAATTTATATGGGCCAGTCAGCCACGATTGTTCATATTCAAACGCAAAGACTTCTTTGCCTCTGGAAGGACTCGCAGTTAGGGTCCCAACTTTTTGAGCCTCAGCCAGAAAATAAAAATCGGCCCAGACTTCTATTGTTTTCATCTTTATCCCTTAATCAGAGCCGATAGCTCATTCGATTTCGTCTTCTTAGGTGCTCGCTTCTTTGGCTCTAGCTCCAAATCTTGAAGTTTCCTTCCAAGCTCATCATCAAGTGCAACTTTTGAAACATCCTCTGCCAGGTTTAGGCAATGAAGTACATTTGCGATAGCTCCTATACTTACTCCTGGCTCACCATTTTCAATTGCCACGACTGTATTAAGAGAAATGCCTGCTCTCTGAGCAACAGCCCTAAGAGAGAGATTACGCCTTAGACGAGCCATTTTTATGTTGTCGCCAAGCTTTGCTAATTGTCTTTTGGCCATTGGTGAGGCCATCACTGATTTCTTCATAACTTACCTTTATTTGATACAAATTGTGCCTTTTGTATCATTTTATCGGTAATTATAGCATGAAATGGAGCTTTATTGGTATACGTACTCAATAACAACCAATTAAATGATACAAACAAAGAATTCTGTATCATTTAATTGATAGTTATCAAGTGTAAACAATCGTTATTGCACAGCTCGATACCCATACCTGATCTATTTGCTTTAATTGTAAGTTGAGCCTTCAAAGTTGAAGGCCAGACTATTTGAACGGAACTATGAGGATATCCGCAAACTAAAACCCAATCTTAGGGGAGGTTGTTGAGACTCAAAAGCTCTGAAATCTATTTAAACCTAGACTTTTTGGGTTCTCTCTATTTCTTTGCCCAAAAATCAAGATCCATCAATTTTAAGTACGAGAAGTACTTCTCGTCACGGCTTCATTGTACCAGAAAGGAGGAAATTTTAAAGAAGTCGAAAGAATTATTTATCGCATTCACCACAACAGCTTTTTTACAAAGCAAAAGGAGTTCAATGGCCCAAGCCAAGGAACAGAAAAATTCAACAATGAGTGATCGTGAGTTTTACTTCCTCATGGGAGTCGTCGCCCTCATCTTACTCGTTTTTTATCTGACCAAACATGAAGAGCGCATCCTTTTCTCGATCTATCAGCACTTCGACAAAATTGGGATGGGATTTTACTGATTATTTGCTCTGGGAATCTTCCTCTTAAAAGAGAAGATAAAAAAGAATCTTCCCAAAGATCGTGTGTACCATCTCTCAAAGGTTTTGGGTGATGATGCCGGGACATTGGTTGCGAAAACCAAAGACGGTACAAGCATTCACCTCCCAGACAAAGCAAGAACTGGTCACGTTCAGATCATTGGGGCCACAGGTAGAGGGAAAACTGAAAGTGTAATTTTGCCTATGATGGTGCGTGATCTTCGGCGTGGACATTCGGCGGTACTCATTGACGGTAAGGGAGACGCAGAACTTGCCGAGAGAATTAAAAAGCAGGCTCTTCATGTTGAAGTTATCACCTTCAATCTGGGCGATCTTGTAAATTCTGCAATCACCAATTCTTTGAAGGTCGGAACAAGCCAGCAGATCACGGATAGAATCTTCGCTGCCTTTGATTTTAAAGATGAGTATTACCGCAATACTCAGTATGAGATCACATCCGCACTCGTCGCCCTACTTTGTGAACAGAAAGAGGAAGTCACATTTAAAAAGCTCTATGACCTCTTTACCTCCGATGAATTATTAAGTGGAGCAGTCTCAAAATGCCAGGATGAAGTTCTCACCACAAGACTTGTGAAATGGTTAAGCGAGAACAGGACAAAGCGTGATGAAAATAATTCTGGGGTTATTTCACAGTTAGGCCAACTTGCTCGTGGAGAAGTGTCACATCTTGTGAATGGTGGGGAAAAGGCATTCTCGCTAAGTGAACTTATGGCCGGAGCCCAGGACAAGCAGTTTGCCATCATTATCCTAATCCCAACTCTGCTTTATCAAGAGATGGCCTTCAAGCTTGGGAAACTCTTTTTGCAGGAAATTGCATGGGCAGTTGCCGCGAGGAAGGAAAAAGTCTTCACTCCTGTCTTTTTAGATGAGTTCTCAAGTTTTGTGTATCAAGGCTTCTTAGGCATTTTGAATAAGGCGAGATCGAGCGGAATTGCTCTGCACTTAAGTCATCAGAGCTTAGGTGACTTGGAAATGGTTTCCCCTGAATTTGCCAAGGCGATTAACACCAATACCAACGTGAAGTGTCTGCTTATTTCCCTGCATTTTGTCAGCAAGACAAAATTTCGCCATTTCAGAAGCAGAAGACATTGTTGATAACTTCTTCACGCTACTGCTGAAAATATCCCTCAGAAGGTTCTTGGTATCTGGAGTCTCTCCGGAAAGGTTTAAGGAGTTGGCGGAACTTTGGGTGAACCCCACTTCCTCTTCTACCCCAGTGTTATTAACACTCTGATCTTTACCCTGGTAGAAGTTTCCATCAGACTCCAGTTGCCCTAGGGCATAGGTCAAGGCATAAGTTGCAGCTAAATTGTTACTGGCCTTCTTGGGATCTTTGAATTGATTTAGTTTCAAGGCATCGTGCTTTCCGACCTCACCTTGAAAAGCGCTTGCGATTTTGTTGTCCGCACACATATCTTCCGCCATGGTGTGGGCCATAACTCTGGCGTATGTCATATCCGGATAAGAAGAGCGCTGGTCATCAGTGTAACCATCGTGGCCATTTCCAGTAAAAACCTTTTTGCATGTTGGATCTTCTGCAAATGCGATACTGATTAACTGCTCAAGTTTATTTTTCCCATCGAGCGGGAGAGGAGCTGTATCGTAAGTAGGATTTGGGCAAATGGGTTGAGGTGTAACAGCATCACGAATGACAACCTCTAGACCCTGTTCTACTGCTCTTTGAAAATCTTCCTGTTCGGTCGACTCACTGAAATCTTCCGGCTGTGGACTGGCAAGAGGAGAAGTACTATCTTGTTGACCAAGTTGTTGCGCGAGATCTACTGATGTTAAATTTTCTTGCTTACATCCAGTCAGCATTAACGTGGATGCAAGAACAAAGCTCAAGAGTTCTTTGACAAAGAAACGAGATTTAATAGAGGTCTCCTTTCACAACAAATCTTATCGGTTTTTGAAAGAGAGACCTGAGAAAAATTTAACTTCTGAAGAATATCTACAATATCAAACACTTATATTATTTCCTCCCGAAGCAAGGCCTGCGACAATCGTTGGCATTTTGGCGTTAGGAGGGTTTTGCCTGCCTATAGAAATTAAGCACTTAGTATACCATTAAAGAAAAAGCGTAAGAGGATGGACCCTGAGCAAATGAATTCTGGAAGAACAGAAAAATACAATCCCCTTTATCATGGACTCGTTTGTTTTGGGATGATTCTTACCCTATTTGCTTCACTCTCTTCAGCTAAGGCTTCCACCACTCCAAAATTTTCCATGATGATGTACTACGTAGGCCTCATGGTGCTCGATCCTGGAGTGAGCATCAATGAAATTTTAAATCAAGATGATTACATTATTATGAAAGGTATCGCTCCAGATCAGCGTACGGCCTATCTTCTGGCCGAAAAACTGTTTCACTCTCGGATGCAAAAAGAATTTAAGTTCGAAGACATTATTCCGTTCTGGAAAACGACTAAGTTTACTTTCATTCTGAAAAAACCAAAGACAAAAAGCGAACAACTCTCCATCGAAATAAAAACTCCACCTGTTCGAAAATCTCTTAAAAGTAATTTTGCTTTAGAAGGAACTTGCACTAAAGAAGGAGCGAAGGTCAATCTTTCGGGGGACTTTCAAGGAAAAACGATCTGTAAGAAAGGTTCATGGTCTTTTGAACTTTCAGCCAAAGATATCAAGCTTCCAATTGTTGGGGTGAAAGTGTCTCAAGGTTTGCTGGGTCAGCAAAATGAAGACTATCGTAGCTTTATCATCAGAAGACCATAGCTACTTAGCATTTTTTACGACTAGTCTGTTTGCTCAAGAATTCCTAAAATCTTAACGGAAAGTGAACAAATATTTTTTTTATTTGCCACGATTGAAAGGCGAACCTTACCTTCCTTCGCCTTGTCAAAGAACTTTTTGAATTCAAAATCTAAATCACTTTGAGTCACTAGATTTGTCCTATCGTTTTTTGATAGAGGAGAAAGTTTTAGTTCTTTTGTAACTAAAAGCTCACCCTTCAGGGATTGATACTCAAGCTTTATCTCGTCTGCGATGGGAGTTTTTGAGGCAGCCTTCACTTTGAGTTTCCCTAGTCCGGGGAAAGCGAGAGACCATTCCTCAGGGAACGGTCTGTAGATACGATCATAATATGGTTTATCATTTTTATCATATTGCAAATGTTTCATTTCCACTTCAACCAGATAAGTCTCTTTAGAACACGTCAACTCTTCTGCGTAAGAGAAACTCATCATGTGAAGTAGCATGATTCCTATTAAAGTCTTTATCATTTTGCTACCTCCGGTACTAATTGATCACCACAGTAACTCGGTCCTTTGCTTTTTTCTGAGGGACTAAAGTTATAATACAGTGATCCTCCACGGTAAGGGTAATTTCCTTCTTTACCGGAAGCCAGCTTTGACATAACGTCTTTGACCTTATTAGAGTTTACGACAGTACACCCCTCGCTTCGTCCCGCTGGTATTCCATTGAGTTTAGGAGGTGAATCAGAATTCTTTGCTTCGCCATCTGGGACATAGCTTCCTCCATGAAGAACCACACCTCGCGCAAGAGTTTTATCATTTATGCCTTCTTGTAACCCATGTAATCGCATTCCTATACGCCAAGATTTTTCTGAAATATAAGTATTGCCAGTTATAAAAAATCCAGAGGGAGTTCTTTTAGAACCTGACGAGTTACCAAAGTTCTTTGCCCAAACTTGGCTATTACTCTGAGGGGAAACTCCCATACCATGGCCAGAATGAACAACCTCTACTTCTCCAGTTTGGCGGTCGAGAATAAAGAGTCTTTTTTGAGATGACGGTTTGGTTAGATCCTGAATCGTGACGTATCGTTGGTTTTCGATTTTGATTCCATTTGGATAACCTTCACCGAAACTCTTGAAACGAGTGTTACCTTTCGATTTCAAAAAACACATCGCCTGCTCAAAGGCGACGGGATCTCCACCCAGTTTTTTGTAGTTTTCAAATAATAATTTATCATCTGAAGAGATCTCAACACCCTCTTCACTAGAAGGTTTACTATAAAACGGCGCAGTTTCTTGAGTTGAGGATGGATAAGAAGGAGCGCTAGACGTCACACTAGGAATTTCCCCATAACTCTGGTCAGAAGACACACTTAAACCAGGATTTGTACTTGCGGCATTTGTGATTGCGGAAATAGAGGTTGCTACACTATTTCCAGAAGGCTCAGTTGGGCCTTGATCTTGTATTTCGATAACAGGCCCGGCCTCAAGACCCATCTCAGCGCATATTTTTTCTTTATCTTTAACAATAGAATTAAAAAGAAGTTGGCAAGATGGTTGAGGATCAGGTTTTTTCTGAGGTGGCTTTAGTGGCCCATGGTGCTTTCGATTGGTTCTCGCGATGGTCGCCCCATATTTAATAGAGAAGCCCGGACAATTTTTATGAAGATCATTAAAGCATTTTACGACGGCGTCATTGTCACTATCATTGGCGACATACTCACCTTTTGAATTGGTCTTTAAATTTTTACAAGAACCAGATTGATCCTTAAATAACTCAAAGAGGTCTCTTCCTTCATGATCAAATTCAGTTTTTTTTCCCTCTCCCTTACTATCGTTTAAGATGAGTTTTGTCTGTTGATTTTCCTTCAGCTTATCGTTTAAACAAAATTTGGCCATTTGTTGTTGAGAACTCATTTTCGATAAATTCGAAACATAATGTTTAAAAACTTTTTGTGGAAGGACGTGCCTTTTAGATCCATCATAAGGGTCGTTTAAACTGTTCGCAGATGTTTGAGTAAATCCACTTTCTTTTTGACTGCCGTTATTTTTTGCCCAAGGATCACGAGGACGAATGAAGTTCCCTGATGATTCACGATAACCAAGAGCATAGATGAGTGAATAGGTCGCTGTTGCATTGTTGGAGTTGGTTTTCCCAATCGTTGAGCCATCAAACTCTTTCAAGCTAAGAGCATCGCCATCGTTTAATTTTTTACCGACAAAATTTTGATGAAGTTCCGAATTTCCACACATCTCCTCGGCCATGGCGTAGGCCAGGGCCTTAGCGTAAGTCTCATCTCCCTTTGAAGTGTTTCCTTCATTTCCTGTGAATACCGTTTGGCAAGAAGGATCGTTTTTAAAGGATGTTGAAATAACCTCATCCAAAAAACTTGATGGTCCGGAAGCAATGGAGCACACCCCCGTAGGAGGAGTCATAGCTTGATCAGGAACGGCCCCAAGATTTCCGTCCGAGACTTCATTAAAGATGTCTCTTCCGTCCTCGGCAAAGGAGGAGAAGGCTAAGAGAAAGACGAGCAAAACGCTCAGTTTGTTTTTCATAAAACTTTTGTTATTTTGAAAAATTCTACTTCAACGCTATTATCGGTTAAGGAATCATTATTTATGAGGCAATTCTTCTTTCAGGTAAAATATGCGGTCTTTCAATAGTTTGGCATCTCTTAACAGCACTAAAGCATGCCTTATTTTTGTGTCGCTCATGGTGAGCTTACCCACCTTCGCTTTGAATTTTCGATCCATGATTTTTGACATCAGTAAAATAGCTCTCGCCAATGAAATAAGTATTACCAGCATATCTCATGAAGAGGGCTTCATAAAAATCAAGGGCCCTAGCTACCCGAGGGGAGTGATTGAAGTCTTTTCCAAGAGGCTTTTATTTGCCCATGACATGGGCGTCTATCAATTATCTGATGCTGTATCCTTTCTGGTAACAGGTGAATTCATGATTGTTTTAAGACCCAACGAGGACACTTTCAAGGGAAAGGTTCAATATGTCACCTTTACATCTCCCTCTCCTCGAGAACAAATGACAAAAGATGGCACTGTCAAAGGCCGATGCTCTCGGGAAGGAGCCGAGGTCGTTATCAGTGGAGATTTTGAAGGGAAGGCCTTATGTGTGAAAGGGGCCTGGGAATTTAAAGCACCTCTTCTTCAATCAAGCGAAACTGACTTCATTCATCTCTCGGCTTCACAGCGGATGATGAACCAGGAAATCATCAAAGACTATCGAACTTTCCGAAAGCCTTAGAGGCTACTTCTTGACTTTTATGTTTTGACTCTCGATTTCTTTTTCATCAACCTCGACAGAAAAAGGAGTTCCTTCTCTGACCAAAAAGTCTTTAGAGAAGGCCGATCTCGGTAGGAAATACTTCTGCCCAAAAGAGTCGATCACCTCGACTCTACTTTCGTCAAAAGTGGCCCCAATCTTTCCTTTAATGATGACATCAGATGAAATACCCGCCATCGCAAACGAGGCGAGGATAAAAAAAATTATCCAGTTCATTGCACGGATACCCCTGATTGAATAATGTTTCTAACTGCACGAGAGACTGTGTTCGATTCAACGTCATCCGGTTTTACGGAAGAATATCCTTTATCCTCCTTACAGGCGACGGCATCTTTTTCACCACAAAGCTCACTAGAGCAAACAGTCATTCTAATGAATTTGCCGCTGTTAGGTGCTTTCTCATTACAGACAACATAGCCGGTGCAAATATTCATCGGAGTTCTTCCGCAAGAAGGAGCTTTGATAATCCTGCGTGGAATATCTTTGGACCATTGACAAGAAGTCGCATCGTAGTTTTTCGTATCTGCTCTCAATTCTTTCTGTTTTTTTTCTTCTTGAATCTTCTCATTGACTTCCTTAGCCTTTTCCACGAAGGGAGTTACTATTTTATTTGCACTTTGGGCTTGATGGCATGCTTACTATTTAAGACGCTTGATAACATCGAAACTCCCTGCTCAGTAAAAACGTAAGGCAATTTCCTTCGTCCTACATGCCCAGAACTTGAAAATGTTTCGAATTAATTAGCTCGCTAGACTACTCAGATAATTCCTAGCTACTCGTTCTTTTGAATCTATTAACAAGTAATTCCATTTTACTAAGAATCTCATTTTGAAAGTGGGTACTCTGTTCGGACGTGAAAGAATTTCTATCTTTTTTACGCTAGCTCTATCCATAGTTTGTCGAGTAACCATAATTCGACCACCAGAAGGACCGAACTCTTTTAAGAGTTTTGAAGCAGTAAATCTTAAGACCAATACCTCATCAAATTTTCTTCGTTTTGGATAATAATGGTTTTGTACGATGATTTTTTTACCCGCGTAAGTTATGTCTAATTTTGCAATCTCTTTCTCTGGGGGAAAGACTGCTCCCCATTCTTGGCCGAAAGCAGGTAGAGAAAATAAGTAGCCGAAGGCATTATTACTTAAATAAAAAAAGCTCAATTATATTCCTAAAAAAACCGAATAGATCAGGATAGTTAAATGATCATTTGAGATTTTAAACGAGATGACTTATGCCCCACATACTCTCACCAAAAATAAATCACGGCTCATCCGCCATGTGGATGGAGGGCCTTGCTTATGAAAAGAAAATGATCTACTCCATCACGAGCGGAAAGCTTCCTCCCGTTAATTATGATGAGCATATTCTACGACCTCATAGCCTCACGCATTTTGAAACACCAGCTCACACTAGTGCTAACGGGAAACGACTAGATTCATTTTATAAAGACCTCAATAATTTTTTCGGAAAAACTCTTGTGATTAAACTCCAGGGAAATAAATACGAATCAAAAGGAAATGGAGTTTATCATTGGGTAATTTCGAAGGAAGAGATTGAAGAGAAAGTAAAAGCACAAAAAGCTATTCCAATTAAAATTCTCATCTCCACAGATTTTTATCCTTTGAATAGCGATGGTTATCATGATCCAAACTATGTTTTGACACTTTCTCAAGAAGCAGCTGATTATCTTATTTCTCTTGATGGATTTCATCTCTATGGCACTTCTTGGAAGTCCTCAGACTTCAATCCTGGAAGACCTGAACGACCAATTCACAATACCTTATTTAAAAAAGCAGGGATTTTAGAAAACCTTGATCTAAAGAATGTTCCACAGGGAATTTATTTTATAACCGCGTTCCCACTGCCCTTAGGAGAAGCATCTGAATCACCAGTTGTTCCAGTTCTTTTTACGCAGGAAGAATTGGCAAATTATATTTCTACTCTTTAGTATTTCTGCTTTTGCCGGAGTCACTGAAGTTTGCGAAAAGTCTTCATTTATTAAAAATGAAGAGGCTTCGTAGTCCTAGCAATTACAATCAATTTTTTGGGGGATTATCGGGAAAACTTCCGCCATTGCAGTAGGATTTTAAACAACAGCTTCAGGCTGAAATTTTGATTCAGAAGCAGTTTTGCTTAATGACTTGGCAAATAACCCACGCTCAGATTCAACAAATTTTAATTCAACGTCGTCATCTGTCTTGAAATCATCAAAACAATCGCGAGTAAAGAAGATAAAAGGCTGAGAAAAAAATTGTGGCAAACGTGCAGGCCATTCCAAAAACTCGAAAAAAGAATGTCTCGTTTACCTGACTGATTCCAAAGGAGTGGCTCAATCGACCTACGGTGAGAACACTTCCCAAGACATAAACGAACCACAAAGGAGCATGGGCCTCTTCTACAAAATAGATTAATATTAAAGTTAATGGCACAAACTCAGCAAAGTTTCCATGTGCACGAATCGCCCTTAGCATTTCTACGTTGCCAGAATCACCAACTGCAATTTTCAATTTCCTACGTAACCGCAGGGTTCGTACGCTTAAAAAAATAAAAATCAAACCAAGAAAGGAGGCGAAAATAGGTGTAATCATAGGTACCTTGATATGGGAAGTTTAAACGA
Source organism: Bacteriovoracaceae bacterium (assembly GCA_947441615.1). Taxonomy (GTDB): domain Bacteria; phylum Bdellovibrionota; class Bacteriovoracia; order Bacteriovoracales; family Bacteriovoracaceae; genus Peredibacter. The sequence goes on from CANEUH010000034.1 coordinate 17,615, forward strand.
TAGATTTCAAGCAATAAAGTGTCAAACCTCTGTAGCGAATTGTCGCATTTTAAGTGGAATCGATTAGAATCAACTCGAATATGTTAGCAAGAAATGAATTCATTAAAAGAGAGATCAATAATGGTCAAAAAAGGGTCGTATTTTGGGCAAGGAATTTTTTGGTCTCTCTAACAAATAAGTTTAACCCCTTAAAAATTCATATCGATGTACCTAGAGTTTAGAAATCCACAAACTTGAAGGATTTTGAGCTTAAAGTAGGCCATGTTTTTATAGCCGTAGGCCTTCTTCTTAAGGGTTTTGATGAC
>CANEUH010000035.1 GCA_947441615.1 Bacteriovoracaceae bacterium
CGCTCCTATAGCGCCCGCGTCGGGACATTCTAAATTAGTATTCGCATACATTTAGTCTAGCTTGGACATCTTCGAGATGTACCAAGGGAGCGGTCATTTATTGGATTTTAAGGGCTTAGATTCAACTTATTTGTTAGAGATTCCACTTTCTACTCAGTCACCGGAACTTGCTTCAAATAATCCAAGTGAGAAGAGCGGAATCTCTTAAGTGCTATTACTACAATGTCGGCCACTGGCATGCCGGTATTCTTGGACATGAGTTCAAGATCAAGAACAACTTGTTTTTCAATTTTAACGGCAACTTCTTTTAATTCGCCTTCATTGTGCTTTTGGGATTTCATGGGGACCTCGTTCTAAAAATTTGAAAAACTATAGCGCCTTTTTTGGTTTTGGTCATCAGGATCTTTACTCTTGCCGCGGAGCCAAGATTTTAAGCGCTCCCTTTTTACGCAAACTTACCAAGGCGAGGGTGATTTCATGATCCAATAATTCACAATGTTGATAAAGATCCTGGGGATTATTCCAGTCGGTAAGAGTCATGAGAACGTCGTACTCTTGTGGAGTGACTTCGAGGCTATCTTCTAAAAACTCAGCGTCTAGAATAATTTTAATATTGTCAGGTGGTCTTAGTTTTAAAGACTCTCTATAGAGCTTTAATACATCACCGAGCTTATTTTTAAGGACAGCATACGGGTAGTGAATCTTTCTTTCACTCTCGTCTACAAGTTCCGGCTCCACCACATACTCAAAGGATTGAAGTGAGTATTCATCCACTAAGATTTGATAAAAGGCTTTGAGTCCCTTTTGTTGATGAAAAGTGACTTGGATAATGTCGCCATTTTTAAAATAAATCTGGCCTAAAAACTGACGATTAAAGGAGGCAAGTACATTCACCTTTCCGGTAAATTGAACGGCTACTTGCTCCTCAATCACATTCAGTAATTTTGATTCCATTCCCGTTCCTATTTATTAATTCCTAAAATTTTTGAAAAAAGACCAGGGGACTTTTTCATGGGTGTTGGACTAAAAAATTGGTCCACCTTTTCACCGGCCTCTTGAAACGCTTTCCAAACGGGACGATTTTTGAACTGATCCTGAGTCATGTATGGGCGACCTTCATCAGACCCTGTTCTCAGTTCAAGTTCTAAAGGGATTTTTCCAATCATGTCGACCTGTAATTCTTCTACTGCTTTTTCTACTCCGCCGTGGCCAAAAATATGGTGCTCACTTCCGCACTTGCCACAAATAAAAGAGCTCATGTTCTCTACCATCCCGATGATAGGAAGATTGAGTTTTTTAAACATCTCAAGTCCCTTCTTCGCGTCTAGGAGAGCAATATCTTGAGGAGTTGAGATAATGATCGCTCCATCTACGTGAGCATTTTGAATCATGGATAATTGAATATCTCCAGTTCCAGGAGGAAGATCAATCAAAAGATAGTCGGTATCTGTCCAATCCACGTCAAACAGAAATTGATTAAGAACTCCCCCGAGCATGGGCCCTCGCCAAATAACGGGATCATTCTCACTGATAAAAAATCCAAAACTCATAAATTTAATGCCGTAAGACTCTACCGGAATAATTTTTTTGTTTGAATTAGATCTTGGCTTCTCGTCTCGTTTTCCAAAGATCATAGGCATGGATGGGCCATAGATATCAGCATCGATGATCCCTACTTTGTGACCTCTTTGAGAAAGTGTTATCGCTAGATTTGCCGTGAAGGTTGATTTCCCCACACCACCCTTACCTGAACCAATGGCAATAATTTTATCCACTCCTGGAACTGGCTTTTTATTTCCAACTGTCCCGTGTCCCGCCTTGATTTGAGCTGGCTGTGACTCGGGGGCAGGAGTTGGAGTTTGTGATTTTTCATCCAAGGCCTTAAAGACATCTTGGGACTGAGTCGAAGTGGTTTTCACGAGAATATTTTCAATCCCCACTAATCCCGAAAGAGCTTTTTGAATCTCCGATTCGATCAGACGTTTTTCCGCCGGTGAAATACCGTCTCTGTTGTACTGAAGGATCGCCTTATCACCCTCAAGAGCAATATGTTGCCAACGGTTTTCACTTTCAAAACTTTGTCCTGTGGCCGGATTTTTAATCTGACTTAATTGCTCTTTAATTTTATCTAACATAAATGTTTATTCCTGATTGTTTTAGTAAAGCTTGTTTATCATTTCCATCTGGTAGAAATATTAAACTCATTTTATGATGCTAAATAAACCTTGAATAGGAATAAAGCTTTGGCATTTTATAAACGCTCCACATTTTTAATCAATCCATCGTTCCAACTGAAATTTAGTTTGATTGTTTGTTCGATTATTTTCCTATCGACTCTGGTTTATCCGGTGATTATTTTTGATTTTTTTAATGTATTCGTTGCACAAAATCCGAACGCTATTCAAAATGTAGTCGATACCCAAAGAAATCTTATCATTTTTTTATTTGTTATTCAGGTCATCATTACGACACTAGTTTTTATTGTTTTCATATTCTTGACTCACAAGATAGCTGGGCCAATGTTTAAACTTAAAAATCATCTCGCTTCCATCAGGGAAGGAAACCCCATCACACCTCTAACATTTCGCAATGGGGATTATTTTGCTGATGTAGCTGAGGAAGTTAGTTTATTCCTTGATACGGTGGCCCATAATCAAGAAAGTGATTTCGCCTACATTGATGAAGTTGCTGCCTATGTTCAAAACCTAAATCTTGTAACTCCCGATGATAAGAAGCCCGTTTTGAATGAGATTTCTCGTCGGTTAATTGAATTAAAATCTCGTTATAATTCTCCCGTTTAATTGTCGAATTTTTTATTTGTAATGCTATAATTAGACCTCATCATCCATGAGGGATGATTTAGCTAATTGGGCCCATGAATTTTTTCACTATTATTTTTTTGTCTTTAATCCAAGTCTCATTTGCTGTAACCAAAGCGAACGTGGATCCTGGTGCGCAACCTAATACGGATAAAATCGTTTTAAGTAAATCTGATCACATCATTGCTGAGCATCTTGTTAATATGATCAAATTCACCGCTAAAGGCTACGTAAACACAGGCATTCTTTCTAAGGTCATTTCTGAAACTCAAAAATCAAAAAACTTTTCCGTTTTTGTACCTTGGCTAAAAGAGATTCAAGAAATTTCTAAAATAACGACCACGAACGTTTTTCTGAGTCATTGCCGCCATTACATCGAAAAAAAACAAGTTCAGCCGCTAGAGAGAATGCTCGAGAGGATTGCTGGGAATTATTGTCGGGAGCGCGCCCTTCAATCTATCTCCCGTGAAATAGAAAAGACTAAAAACTTAAGTGAAGACTCAAATCTTTTTATTCAAGAGCATTTAAAATTTTTTCTAACTAAAAAGAATAAGAAAAATTTTGCTTATTTTCTTCAAACTCAATCTTCTAGGCCAGAGATCCTTAAAAAACTCTCCCAAGAGGTCACGACCTTTAGTGTGCAACACGAGATTGTTCCTTCTCACGAAGTGTTAAAAGATATTGTTATCAATGAGCAAATTACAAAGCTCATCCAAGAAAAGGGATTCAATCCTCTCCAGCATCAAAATGTGTTTTACGCTGAATATGGAAAACTAATTGAGCTTGGCTACAAAGTTCTTGATACCAAACCAGCGGAAGATAAGGTTCGCGACAATTATGAGTTTCTGAAAAATTATTTTGATCTTAATCAAGATCATCTACCGGTGCCTCTTTGTCTCACACGATTAAATGACTTTGCCAAAGCTGTTTTTAGAAATGGCTACAAAAACCTCTCGCGGGATATCTTTAAGTTTATTATTAAGAAAAATGACAAAGAAATCTTGGAAGACGCTTTATTCTTCTATCTTTGGACTCACCTTTATTTTAATGAATATAAAGACGCTCAAAAACTAGCAAATCAATTTGGACTCATCAAAAATGCCAAGAAGATCCAAGATGCTAGATTAAAATTCTGGATTGGAGTGATCCATGAAGAATTAGGAGAGAAAAAAGATGCCATTACCCTCTTTGAGGACATCATCTTTAATAATCCCCTTAGTTATTATGGAATTATGGCGAATAAAAAGCTTCAGCATATAAAGCCTGATTCACGGGCGGTCACGTTTTACGCAAGTAATTCCGTTTTAGATAGTGGCGTTCAATCACTAAACATTAATGATCTTGATGAAGACCATATCGCCTCTCTTGTAAGACTTAAAGCATGGGCGACAATTGATTCAGCGAAATTACTCCGCATAGAACTTAAAAGAATTAATAACCACAGTATGCCTGCGTATTTGGTTAAAAACTCTTCTGAGAAACAATTTTTTCTCAGGTCTGATTTACACTTATTAAATGCCAAGATAATTCAAAATTCGGAAAATTATCTAGCAACATTCCGTTACCTTTATGATGTTCTGGAGAAAAAAGAAGTGCTCTTTAATAGACATCTCTTAGAAACTCTTTACCCTAAACCATATTTAGAGCTTCTTACAAAGACGATCAAGAAGCAGGCGTTTGATCCCATTATTGTTTTATCTCTCATTAGACAAGAATCTGTGTTTAATCCCGAAGCAAGATCACCGGTGGGGGCGAGAGGGCTTATGCAACTCATGCCTAGAACTGCAAGAAGATATAAAAAAACCGTTGGCGATAAACAATTAGTAAACCCAGAACTCAATATTGAACTTGGAACTAAGTACTTCACCACACTAATGAAGCGCTATGATGGAAATCTCGTTTATGTACTTTCAGCCTATAATGCCGGTGAGGCAAGAGTTGAGAGGTGGAAAACTCAATACTTTGATACGGATCAATCTATTTTAAAAAATATTGAAGCCATTCCATTTTTAGAAACTAGAAATTATGTAAAACTCATTTTTAGAAATATCTTTTTCTATAAGCTCTTATTAGAGAATAGTGATCAACTAGCGGATTCCCGTGAGATCAATAAAATTTTTGATGTTCATCTTGGGTTTAATAAATAGTCATACTTAAAAATTGTTAAGTATGACTAAATCTTTAGATATTAGACATTAAATTTAAAGTGAATGACGTCGCCATCTTTCACTTCATATTCTTTTCCTTCCATCCTGAATTTTCCAGCTTCTTTCACTTTTGATTCAGATCCAAGGTTAAAGAGATCATTACAGTGATAGACTTCGGCCTTAATGAATCCACGTTCAAAATCAGAATGGATCACACCAGCGGCCTGAGGGGCCTTAGCTCCCTTAGGAAAGGTCCAAGCACGCACTTCTTTCACACCAGCCGTGAAATACGTGTACATATCTAGCATGCTGTAACCAGCTTTAATCATTTTTGACAGACCTGATTCTTCGATACCAATATCTTTTAAGAACGCTTCCTTCTCTTCTTTTGATTCGAGGGCAGCAATCTCTGACTCAATTTTTCCGCAAATCGTGATGACTTGAGATCCTTCTTTCGCTGCAATTTCTCTCACTTTCTTTACATGTGCATTTTCTTCAAGAAGATTGGCTTCATCAACGTTACAAACATAAAGCATTTTCTTAAGTGTAATGAGGTGAAGGTCAGATATTGCTTCAAGTTCATCAGCATCTAGTGGAAGTGAGCGTGCTGGATGACCAGCTTCAAGAGTTTTAACGAGTCTCTCTAAGATAGGTTTTGAAATAAGAGCTTTTTGCTGAACTTTTTTATCCTGAGACTTAAGATACTTATCAAGCGTTTGAATTCTTTTTGTTACTGATTCTAAATCAGCGAGAGCAAGTTCAATATTTATCACTTCAATATCTGAAACCGGATCAACTTTACCTGCAACGTGAACGATGTCGCCATCTTCAAAACAACGAACAACGTGACAGATCGCTCCTACTTGGCGGATGTGACCTAAGAATTGGTTTCCTAATCCTTCACCTTTTGAAGCACCTTTAACGAGACCCGCGATATCCACGAACTCAGTTACAGCTGGGATGATTTTTTCTGGGCCCACGAGTTTGGCAATTTTATCAAGTCGCTCATCTGGAACGTGAACAATACCGACGTTTGGTTCAATAGTACAAAATGGGTAATTGGCAGCTTCCGCTGGTGCCGAAGTTAGTGCAGAAAAAATGGTCGATTTACCCACATTTGGTAACCCTACAATTCCACAGTTCATACCCATAAAAACTCCTCTTTCTCTTTAAGCTAAAAGATTCTTCTTATTATAAATTCCAACTTTTCCTAAACCATCTACCATAGCGCTCATGAGTGGGTCATGCAATTTCTGGAGTAAGAGCGGCAAATGTACTTTCTCGTCCTTCCCAAAGGGGCCCAATACCCAGTTAGAAACATCCCCGTGAGGAGGTCTCCCTATTCCAATTCTCATACGAGCAAATTGATCTGTGCCTAGACAAGCCGCTATTGATTTCAATCCATTATGGCCGGCAAGACCCCCACCCATTTTAAAATGCACCTGACCAAAGGGAATATCAAGTTCATCATGGATCACTAAAATTTCTGAGGGAGCGATTTTAAAAAAGGCGGCAAACGGTTGAACCGACTCTCCCGAGAGATTCATAAATGTTTGAGGTTTTAAAGCGTAATATTTTTGGCCTTTGAGGCTCGCCTCAGCGTAGAGCCCTTTAAATTTACTTTTCCAGACGGCACTTCCAAAGAGAGGTGAATCGTCGAGAAGCATCCAAGCAATATTATGTTTGGTTTCAGCATATTGGGCACCAGGATTTCCAACACCAACAATTAACTGAAACATATTAGATGAAAAGTGAGCTTACCGAATCATGGTTAAATGTTCGGTGGATGGCCTTAGCAAGAATGTCGGCCGTTGTAACAACTTTGATTTTATCAAGTTTTCGAGCTTCTTCAGATAATGGAATGGTATCAGTTACGATAACAGCTTCTAGCTCCTCGCAAGCCGCAATTCTTTCTATTGCCGGATGTGAAAAAACTGGATGAGTTGAAGCTGCGTAGATTTTTTTAGCCCCATTTTTTCTGAGGGCTTTCGCTGCTTGCACAAGCGTTCCGGCCGTATCAATCATGTCATCGATGATAATACAGTCTTTTCCGTTCACATCCCCAATGACGTTCATCGCCTCAGCAACATTGGGTCCTGTACGGCGTTTATCAATGAGAGCAAGGTCCGCATTCATTCTTTTTGCGTAATAACGAACGCGCTCCACTCCCCCGGCGTCCGGAGAAACAGTGATGAGATTTTTTGGATCAAGATTTTTTTGGACCCAATCAAGAATGACTGGAGAAGCAAAAATATTATCAAAAGGAATATTAAAAAATCCCTGAATTTGTCCGGCGTGCAGATCCATCGTCACAACTCGAGAACACCCAGCAATCGTCATCATATCGGCCACAAGTTTTGCTGTAATGGGAGTTCTAGGAGCACTTTTTCTGTCCTGACGTGAATACCCATAATGTGGAACGACGGCGGTGATCGATTTGGCCGAAGCGCGCTTTAAAGCATCAACAGTAATTAAGAGTTCCATTAAATGTTCATTCACCGGAGCACAGGTACTCTGGATCACAAAAACATCGGCACCGCGAACATTTTTATCAATTTCGCAGTAGATTTCGCCGTTCGCGAAGCGTCTTAATTGAGGATTTACAAGAGGAACATCTAAAAATTCGGAGATTTTCTTAGAGAGAGTAGGATTTGAGGTACCAGAGACCAGGACCATTCGTCTCACTCAGAGCTCCTATGAAGAATCATCTTCAGAAAAGTGGTAGGGGTGGCAGGGTTCGAACCTGCGTATGGCAGAATCAAAATCTGCTGACTTACCACTTGTCGACACCCCTACTAAAACTTAATTGGTTCAAAGAAATATAGATGAAGCATCCCTTTTTTGCAAGCATCCTTGAGTATTTTGACACTTTTTTGTCTTGGAAAAATGGACACTATGGATGGGATTTCTTATAGTTTTAGGACTAGTTTCGTCGACGATTATTAAGGAGTTACTGTGAACAATAAGTTCCGCCTCGCAAGTATTGGTTTATTTTCTGCCCTGAGCATCAATTCTGCCATGGCTCTGCCTATTGATTGGACCGGAGTTTTTGGTGCAGATACCCACCTTTTAAGTAATACCTGTCGAACGAATGATGCTGTCACAAAAGTTCCAGCCGCTAAAACAGGGACTCAAGGTTTAGCAAACGGCGACTGTGATGCTAATTTTCAAACTTATACTTTTAGATTAAACCCAAGCATTATTATTAATGATGGCGTGACTCTAAAGGGCGAAATTTCTACCGGCCACATCCGTGGAAATTTTGCTGGTTCTGATTCTGCTAATAATCAAGACGGTTCAGGAAATAATTCTTATTTTTTCACAACTCCAGCTCAGCGCTCAGCTCTCAACATGAATCAGATGTACATGGAAATGTATGCTGATACCGCGCTCATTAAAATTGGTCGCCTATCGAGACATTTCGGGATGGGCATGATCTTTGATAATGGAAGTGACCCTTGGGATAGATTCCTCACGATGTATGATGGAATTGAAGCAGAGATGAAAATTGGCAACTTCAGTGTGACTCCGCATTTTGCGAAGATTTCTAGTTATGATAACGGATCAGTAACAACAGCAGGTGCAAGAGAAGCTTCTGGGGCGCTCGACGTTAGAGAAGTTGGTCTTGTGGCCAAATATGATAATAAAAATAAGGATCTTGTCGCGAGTGTTCTTTATGCGAAAAGATCTTCCGAGAGAAGAAACTCTCTTTATAACGCAGAAACAACAACGGCTCCTTCTTTCGAGCGCGGAAAAACTGAAGTCACCATCATTGAACCCTATGTTTCAAAACGTTGGAGTAAATTAAAAGTTTCAGCTGAAGCTTCTCTTCAAAGTGGTGACTACGGTAAAGTTTACGCTAACAACATAGATTCAAAAATTTCAGCTCAAGCCTTTATGGGAGAAGCTAAGTATGACTTAAACCCTAAATGGGATATTGGTTTTCTAGCTGGTCAAGTCTCTGGAGACGATGGAAGCACAGATCGTTTTGAAGCGACTTACCTTCACCCAAATTTTCATATTGCTGACCTTATGTTCCGCTATAATTACGCTGGCATTAATGAAGGTGGCCGATCGATTTTTGATTCCTCTATTACGAACACTCGCTTTTATAAACTCTACGCGAATTATAAATCTGACAACTGGACCTGGAAGGGTGCATTTATTATGGCGAATGCTTTAGAAACAGCGAAGGCCGGAAAAGATAGTTACCATCACGAAGAAAACTATCGTTTTACTTCAACTCAAAACCAGGATGACTCCTTTGGATATGAAGTGGATTTCGGATTTGATTACCGCTGGAATCCAAATGTTATCATCTCGGCTTACTACTCATACTGGAAAGTCGGTGACTACTATTCATTCTCAAATGATCCTGCTGGAAAGCTCTCCCTCGCAAATGTGTACGGCGGTGGTTTGAAAGCGACTCTTGAATTTTAATATTTTTAACATGGCTTAAAATAAAAAGAGCTCCCGTAGGGAGCTCTTTTTATATGAACTGAATTTAATTTTACCATCCACCATAAAGAGACATTCCACCATAGGCCTGATAAGGTCTATTCCAGTAGCCACCGCCTTGCTGTGGGTACTGTTGTTGTTGGCCATAATACTGCTGCTGACCATACGGTTGTTGCTGCATTCCACCTCCGCCCCAGTTAAAGCTATAAGCCCCTTGTGGCTGGTAACCATAACCCATATTTGAACCATAGTTGTAATTATAGTTCATGCCTCCACCAAAATTTTGCTGGCCCATGAATTGTTGTTGATAACCAAATGGTTGTTGCTGCTGTTGCATGAACATGTTGTTGTTCTGCGGGAACATTGGATTTTGAAATTGTTGAGGAGTCATCTGGGCCTGCTGCTGGTACATCTGCTGATTACCTTGCTGGCCTTGATTAAAGTTAAATGAATAGACTCCTGGATCTTGTTGTTGAGGACGAGGACTTGGGACAGTTGTATCTTGCGCCGCTGGTGTCGTGGTTGTGTTAGTTTCCACTGGAGGAGCTTCACCATTTTGTGTAGCTACGTATCTTCTGCCTTGGGCCTCTAGATCACCATACTCACGGGCCTTAGCATCGTATTCAGCCGCTCTTTCTTCATCGACTTTATTGTAGTGTTGAAGAAGTGCCTGAAGCTCTTGGATTCTCTCCATAGAGTCCTGGATACATTTTTGAGTATTTCTCCAGTACTTATAGCAGTAACCATTTGGCTGCTGAACCCGTGCGTACTCTTCTTGAATTTCTGCTGTAAAATTTTGATTCCGCGTTTGAATATTACTTCTCATGCGGCTCGCTAGACTAGAGTAGTATTGAGATTTACCTGTACTCTGACCAGTTCTATATTCGTATTTTTCTTTTTCTGCTTCTAAAGAATCGGCAAAAGTCGCCTTACCACTCGCCACTCTCTGCGCGGCCACAGTTGGAGTGATCACCACATTATCTTGTTTCGTTCCAATGCGCTGGTAGCTATCAATCGTGAGCTTCATGGAATTTAATTTTTCTGCCTCCTCAAACTTACCATCTTTTAAAAGTTTAAGAGTATTGGCAGAAACAAAATAAGGCTTTTTATTATAGTCAGTTAATTTCGCGAGAACGGATTTTAGCTCTTCTTGAATAGCTTTTTTGGCATCCCCTTCGGCTTCAATCATTTTATCATAGAGAGCAACTGCTTTATCTGCGAGTGGCTGGATGATGTATTTATCAAAGTCAGCGATCACTTTTAAATCTTCATCCTTATATGTTCCCTTTTCGATCGCAAGAGCTGATTTCTTGGCAGCTTCCCTAATAAGGTTGTCTCTCACTTCTCCCAAGATTGAAGCATAGCCCTCATACTTATCAATGAATTCTGCTAACTTAGAATAATCTCCATTTTTACATTCTTCTTGAAGCTTTCTTGCGACACTTTCTAGACGCTCTCTTTCTGCGTCATCAAACGTTAAAAGTGTCCCAATCGATGGGTGAGCGGATTCATAATAATCGCATCCATCTCGGTATTTAAAATTGCCATCACCATACTTAGGTTTAACCTGCGAGGATACTGATCCATGAGAAACAAAAAGAAGTTCTCCTGAGTAATCGGCCCCTTCAAATTTTGCATCAACTTGATCCTTCACGATCGCCGCGGAATCAACTTTTCCGTCTTTGATAACTCCAGAGTCTTTTAAACATTCCTCAAAACCGACTAGGGTTGCAGGGAATTCTTTATTGAGAGTGACTGGATAGCCACCTTTAATGACTCTATAGCTCGACGACTTTTTAAATTTCGCCTCAAGAGCGTAAGCTTTTTTACCTTCAAATTCTGGTTTCTTGAGTGTCCACTCGATCATAGATGAGCAGTTACCAACCATATCAGGCGAGGTAACTTTCATTTTTCCTGTACGCTGATCATGAACGATACCCAGCTGACCATTTTTTTCAAGAATAAGACTTGTTAGAATCTTGAGTGGTAAAGATGTCTGATCGTTTTCTTCACACAATTTACTTGATGAAGAACTCGAGTTTGTAGAGGGCCTCACTTCCGGTGCTTGCGAACTTGACGAGGATTGATTATCAGCTGGTTTTAAACTTTCTTGGTAGTCACTTAAGGCACTCCATACCTGCGCATGAGCGGGAATAGTGATAAGTGACAGCAATAAAACTGGTATCTTTTTCATATCATCCTCAAAATAGAAGTTGAGTCTTCTCACCACCTATTCGGTCGATGGGCCCAAAAACTTGAGGACCTGTTGGTACAAAATTCATTGAGGAATTATTGTAAGTTCAATAACTTAAGACTTATTAAATGTTAATGTAAGAGTCGATCCCACCTCTACCACAGATTTAAAGGTGGCATCCCCACCGAGCTTATTAAGCGCCTCTTTAATAGTCGCCATCCCTAAACCACGCCCACTATAAAGATCCGCGTTTTGAGATGTTTCATAGGATTTTTGTTCAAAAATATCGTTTTGCTTGGTGGTGCCTTTACCGTCATCGATAATGATGAACTCTATGCTAGATCCATTTTTATTTACAATAAATCGAATCCGTATCTTTTCATCTTTTCCTTTAGAGACTCGAGTTTCACCTGCCTCAGATGCGTGGGCAGCGACGTTTCTCGCATAATGAAGGGTTGCCACCATCAATTTATCCACCTCATCACTTGTAAGAACTGGATTCGCCCTAAGCTCAAGATTAAAGATGGAAGGTGATTTCCCAAGGGCCTTCAGTGAATCATTTAACGTCGTTCTAAAGAATTCAGCAATTCCAGCCGTATCGAATCCACTATTTTGAGGGAGAAGTAAACTCTCCCCAACGAGTGAAATAATCTTATTAATGGTTTCTTCAGATGAATTAAGTAATTCATTGAGTTTGACGATTCCCCCCGCCTGATCAAGAGCTGCCTCTTCCTCAAGAATATGAATTTCACTAGAAGCATTTGAGTGTCCATATTGAGAGAGAAGACTTTTTAGTGTGTGAAGGTCTCTTTTATAAGTCACGAGATCAACGGCTGAAGTGTCACCAAGATATTTTCCTTTCAGATTATTAAAACTCGTAAGAAATAAGGGAAAGCTATTTTTATTCAAGAGTGCTTTATGAATCGCTGAGGCGAGTTCATCAGCTCTTAAGCTTTTTACTCTCAGTGCCTCTTCTTCCGTGATGTCATTCATAATGACTGCCATCTCAAACTGAGCACTACTTGGAATTTGATAAAAGTCAGGTCTTAATGTTTTATTGTCTGACTTAAATTTTTCAGGAGCGAGAGTGATTAAAATATCCCGCTGATCTTCAAGCATAACGTAAGACCTAAACCAGTCTTTAAAATACTCATTGTCTTTCTCATTAACTTTGGCGTTCGTGCCAAAATCCCCACTCACTTGCCCACTGACATTGGGCCCGAAGCCAGCTTTAACATTCCCAGCACCATCCAAAACATACACTTCACCCTTAAGGGACTTCAAAACCCTCTTCATGAGTTCATAAGTTTCTCTCAAGTCTTGTGTTCGTTCTTCGATAATTTTTTCCTGGTCTTTATTTAGTCTTTCTAGCTCTACAATCTGCTTGCCATATTTTTCTTGAAGTGAAATTTCAATCGCCGCATCTTTCATATGCACAAGAATGGACTGATCCGGCAATTCTTCGAAAAGAATCAGGACACTGAGTTTTTTTCCCTTTGGTGTGAAAAACTCAAGATTTTGATAACTAGAAGTCTTCTCACCTTCAAACACATTTACACTTGGCGTGAGAATAAAATCTTCAATTTTTTTTATCTTTCGTAACTCTCTGGGTGTGAGATCAAAATAAAGCATGAAAGCAAGATTATACTTTATGATCCCTTTCTCGGAATTAAAGACAAAAAGAGGATCGATTAAATTTTCATGGAGGGTAGTCCAATCCATATTGAATTCTCGATTTTAAATGTTGTTTTAGTTTTCCACTAAAACAATCTAGAAACTTAACCCAACAATAATATCATAATAAAACTGAAATATTTTCAAAGTTTAGATTTTTAAAAGGCTATCTTGAGAAAAAAATGAATACGTTGAAATGAAAGAGCTAGCATTTATTGGAGTTTTAAAAACTGAAAAAACTTATCAATAAAACCGTCAAACTCATATGAATGACCGTCTCCATCTTTATATTTTGATAGTTTTGATTGAACCTCGCTTGGGCCACATCCAAGTGATGATAAATCAAACTTAACCATGGTGTCGGAGTCTTTTTCATCTGAATAATAAGGAACGTAAAAGGATTTTATTTTTCTATTGGGTGCTATGAATCCTGCCACAAGAGACATCTGATAAACGAGATAAGATGGGCAATTAATATAAGATATATTTGTGTCTTCTAAATATTTACTCATGAATGAAATTAATTGCCTGATGCCACATGAATTAATCTGCTCGAGTTTATCGAAATCAACATGAATGTTAGTCTTTTTATTAATCAGGATTTCCGAGATAATAAAATCTTCGTCTATCACGCCTTTAAAAATTAAAACTAGTTGATCTTGTTCCTCAACTTGATAAAGAGATAGTTTATTTGTTTTCAATACTTCTTTCATTATCGATGTCCTAATCTATAAATTTTTTACCATTTCATACAAATTTTTATCTTATACCGTATAATACTCTAAGAAAGGTTTTTATTTAATGGAAAATTATAACCCAAAACGGATTCTGATCTCTTCGCACCCTAAAAAACTTGCCGAAGAGGTTAAAATTGAGAACCCGAGAGATATAGTCCACTTTTTTTATGACTCGGAAGATCGATCTTTCGAGTTTAATGACTTGGCGTTGAAAGATTACGATTATCTTTTCCTAACATACGAAGATTACTCCATCCTTTTACCTCAGCTCAGCGAAATTGGAACATCTCACCTTTGCGTAATTTACACCGACTTAGAATCTGAGTTTTTTCTCATTCCACCAGGAAAGAGGATAGATAGCTATTGTTTTGGATTATTTGAAGACTGGTTATCGCATATAAATACTGTCTTGCATCCTGCAATTCCTTCTAAGCTCACTCACCATCTGACTATTTCAAGAAAGTCTTGGGACAAGAATTTTGATATCGCCATCCTTCTTTCACAGCTTTTTGCTGGTGAGAAGATTTCAAAACACTTGGAAGAAAATATCAAATTTGTCTTAAGAGAACTGATTTCAAACACTTTTATTCATACGAATAGCCCACTGACGGTTGTTGAGTTTGAAAAAAGATCTCTTGATGTGTTCTTAAGAGTGACCGATCTTCAGGGTGATTTTCCGAAATCACGGTTTGTATCGACACTCTTTAGGCAGAAAAGAGTTGTTGAACCCAGTTCCGCGACCAATGGTGCCGGGATTGGTCTTTTCCTCGTCGCACAGATCGCTAACGAACTCCATATTAAAACTTGTTCTCACGGAACTTCCATTGAGGTGGCGATTCCTCTTAGGAAGATATCGGGGCAAGCCACATTTCATAAAAAGATTCTTTCTCACCAAAGCGATTCTGAATTTTTGGTGAAATTCATAAGAAAAGAGTTTTACTCAACTTCTATCTCGTAACTTTCTGGAAGCGATATTTTTTTCATGGGAGGAAGGACATTGATGATTTTTACCTCAGGGATTGCTCCGCTTTCAACTTTAGGCTCTTGAGAAACTGTTTTAGCTATTTCTACTTTAACAAGTTGTTCTTTTTCTCTTATTATTTCTTCTTTTTCTACTAATTTTTCCTCCAGTTTAATTAGGTCTAGATCTTTCACTTCTTCTTTCGTGATTATTTCAAAAACTTCAACAATGGGTGGAGAAACAACAACTTCTTCCTGAGTTATTTTCTTAGAATCAACCAATTTTTCCGAAACGGCTTCCTTTCTTAGATTCAAAATTTCATTCGTCTCTGGTTCATCTATTTTAGCAGTTTCAATAATAATCTGACTCGGAGCTTCAACTTGAGAAACACTCTCTTCTGAAGGACTGGATTCACCCTGTGTGCTGGTTTTCACCCGGGTCTTTTTTGCCTTTCCCTTCAATTTAATGAAGGATAGCTGACCTGAAAAAACTTTAATCTTTAAACTACCATTTTTATCAGGCAAGCTAATTCTCACCAGGGCCATGGGGCCCAAAAGAAGTTCTTCACCAGATGAAAACAAGAGCCTAGCAAATGATTCTCGCGATGTTTTCACAATTGATGAGTGCGGCAAGTGGTCATCTTTTTCCACACCTCTCCACCATAACTCTCGAGGGTATTTAACTGAAACAACGCCAATAGAATTTGTCACGGTAATATCAGATTCAACGACGGCAACAGTAGTATCTTTATTCAAGAGGAAGAAAAGGGAAGTCCCAACAATTATCATCGCCAAGGTTAAGAATAAAATATTTGTTTTTATAAAATTAATCATGTTTTATCCGCTAGTTTCCTAATTGAAAGTATGTACAATAGTAACATGAACTCTAAATCCAACAAAACAGTAAAGTACCCATTTAAATTAAAGATCATTCTGGCCAATTTCATCCTGGTTCTTTTATTTCTTCTAACCTATGTCGGAATTACCGTTAATCAAAACCAGAAAGAGAAAGAAGAATATCTTTTTGATTCGATCTATAATTTTACCAAGGGGATGACCGCTACGGTTCAAAATGATTTCCAGCTCGTCGCAACTTTATCCTCAATGCTCATCCAGTTAGTGGAAACAATTGATGAGGGAAGCTTAACTAACACCTTAAGTTCACTTCCCATGATCAAAGGATTCCAATCCTACAAGATGGTCTCAGGTAAAATATACCGTATTCGATCAACGGGAAAAGATTTCTCAATTCCCGATGCCTTACTGGCAGTAAATTTTGATAAAGATCAGGTGGATGAATTTACAGCGCTTGAAGGAAACACAAGCTACGTTTGGATCACCTGCCGTAAAAGCATCTCAACCTGTAATCTTATCTACGCTGACTTTCAGTTCGCAATTGGTGCCGTGGACGAAGATTATTCAAAATTTGAGTACATCTTAGTAGATCGCGAAAGCCGTTCAATCATGAAGTCATTTGACCATCAGGGGACAAACCTTACAAAGCTTTTACCTGAATTTACTAAGATGAAATTTGGGGACGATTACGCTATCAATGAATTCAATATTCATTCCGAAAAATTTCTGGTTTCGAAAACTAATTTGGAAATTGGCCCGGCAACTCTTTATGTCGTCTCACCACTCAAATCCCTCGCTGTTCAAATTAAAAGAGTCGTCACGGATTCACTTGGGATTGCAGGCATCCTTCTTGGGCTCTCACTCGTATTATCAGTCATCCTTTCAACATTATTTACTAAAGCACTGAATGTGCTGATGGATGGGGTGAATGTAGTGTCTACTGGAAATTACGACATTCAAGTTCAAAGTACCACTAATGATGAGTTTAATCTGTTAACCTCCACTTTTAATTCGATGGTTCGAAAAATTAAAGAAAACATCATTCAGCTCGAGAAAAGTTTTCGGATGGAGCAAGAAATTAAACTCGCAAGCCTTCTCCAAGATTCTTTCATGCCAAGTGATGGCTTTGAGGATGATCGATTAAAAATTTCAGGATTTTATAAACCCGCCACAGAATGTGCCGGTGATATGTGGGGCTTTCAACCCTCACCGGACAAGTTCATCTTTTTTATCGGTGATGTGACAGGCCACGGTTTAAGTTCGGCCCTTGTTACAGCGGCATCCAGTAGTGTTTTTACCCTTATGCAGGATATCGCTAAAAATGATCAAACTATTTATACCGATCCAGGAAAAATCTTTTATTATTTAAATAAAGTTATTTCAGAAATCGGTGGCGGGAAACTTATGATGACCTGCTTTTTGGGGATCTATGATATTCCAAAGAAAAAACTCTCTTTCTCAAACTCAAGTCACGACTACCCTATTATTATTAAATCCTCCGGTGAGATTAGTCCGATTATGTCGAAGACAGACTTTAGACTTGGTGAACGTCCAGATCCTGTTTTCCAGTCAAATGAAATGGATCTAGCCACTGGGGACAAAATCCTTCTTTACACCGACGGACTTGTTGAAAATAAAAATCCACAGGGAAAGAACTTTTCAGAGGGAGACCTTTTTAGACTTATTAAACGCCAGAAAAATAAATTAAATATGGATGTTGTTTTAGGTGCCTATTCATCCATCCTTCAAGAATCCATACCCCAAGACGATTTAACGGTTGTGCTCCTTGAAGTTAAGTAGCCTTATATTTATCACCTTTCTTGTTGTCACTTTCTCCGCAATGGCGGAATCGATTAAA
>CANEUH010000036.1 GCA_947441615.1 Bacteriovoracaceae bacterium
AGGGCATTTATTTTGGCCCAGGAAAAATAGGATGGGTATTACATTTTTACATGGTAACCATGAGCGATATTGCGCCGAGTCGCAAGTTGTTATATTGTCGTTCCATTACAAACAACGACGGTGTTTCCACAGAAAACGGGACACTATCGAAATTTACGAAAAAACTAGGCAAAATTCTGAACGAAAAAGAAAAGATCTTCAGGATTTTGTTGATCGCTTTCGGGCAAAGGCCAGTAAAGCGGCCCAAGCTCAATCTCGATTAAAACTTTTAGAAAAAATGCCGGAGTTAGAGGCCCTAAATCTGATGGCAAGTCTTGATTTTGAATTTACTTTTCAGGAGTGTCCGGGGAAGGTTCTGATTGATGCTTCCGAAATAGAGTTTGGGTATACAGAATCAAGTCTAATAAAGCAGTTAGGATTTCCTATCTTAAGAGATGATAAAATTGCAATCATCGGAAAAAATGGCAAAGGAAAATCAACTTTATTAAATATTTTATCTGGGGAGCTAACCCCTCGATCTGGTCAGATACAAAAAAATGTAAATCTACTCATTGGTCATTTTGGACAAACCAATATTAATCGACTGAATCTAGAAAACACAATTGAAGAAGAGATCTTATCTGCAAATCCAATGATTGGACTCCAGAGGGCCCGCTCAATTGCAGGGACTATGATGTTTTCTGGGGATCTTGCGAAGAAAAAAATTAAAGTTTTGTCTGGTGGTGAAAGAGCAAGAGTCCTTTTAGGAAAACTCTTAGTGAGACCGACAAATCTCTTACTTCTTGATGAGCCTACGAATCACTTAGATCAAGAGTCCGTAGAATCATTAACCCTTGAATTGCAAAATTATCCGGGTGCTGTCGTTATTGTGACTCACTCCGAATCGATGCTTAAAGATGTTGCAAAGAAATTGATTATATTTCACCACGATAAGGTAGAGTACTTTCAAGGTTCTTATGAAGATTTCCTTTTAAAGATTGGTTGGGATGAGGACATTCCTTCAGAAATGCCCACGAAAAATAATAACCGGCCCAGTCGTCAAGAAATGAAAAGGATGAGATCAGAATTAATTATTGATCGTGGAAGAGAACTTAATCCCTTAAAAAAGAAAATGGAAGTTTTAGAGAAAGAAATCATTAAACTCGAAGAAGAGCAGGGAGAAATTGAAAAGTCTCTTATTGATCTCGCTTCAACTAGTGATTCAAAGAAAATTCAAGAAAAGTCTCAACGACTTGGCGTTATTAAAAAAAGAATCGATGAAGCTTTTGAAGAGCTCTCAAGCGTCACAAACAACCACGATGAAATTTATAATAACTTTGAAGACAAGTTAAAAGATTTAGAAGTTTAATTCAGTTGAAAGGGATTTATATTCCCCAAAGCAAAGTAAAGCCAAGCTGTTCCGGCGACCGATGAACCTGTTGTAAAATCAGGGTTATCATTTTGAGTTGCGTAAGCAATCCCTCCATCATTTTTTTTCATCTTTTTAATTGAGAGTAAAAAATCTTCGGCCTTCATGTCATTACAGAGAATTTCTTTGCTATGAATTTGACTCACTTTTTTCATCGCAAGAATTTGTCCCAAAGTTCCTTCTGACCAGATAAATGAATGTTTAGAGGGGCGATTTGATGGTTTCGAATCCATAAAACCTGAAATCCCATCTTTTTTTACAAAAAATTCCTCACAGTTCAGATGGAGGGCCTTTTCTGTAGAGATTTGTTTTAACTCATGATTATCGAGAGCGAGAAGACTCCACGTTTGGTTATCTAAATAGAGTTCTGATTTTGCGACAACTCCATCTTTTACCATTGCTCCAGACCAAAAATGATCATTTCGTTTATCCCACATTTGAAGGATAAAGATTTTTAATTCATCAGCAGATTTTTGCCAGTCATCGGTTTTATTCACTTTTCCATAGTGAGTGAAAGCAGAATAGGCATCAAGATTATGCTCTAAAGCAATGACATCATTTTCAGTAAAGGGAGTTGAGGGTATATCATGAGGGGCAAATCTCACTGCTTTCGTTTTAATCCCTTTAATCTTCACTTCAGTCATTTGGGTTTTTAAGTAATGAAGAATTTTAAGATTAAAGATTTTAAATTCATCAGATTTAAATTGGTGTTGGTAATGACTTGCAGCCATTGCTACCCAGGCGATTGCTCCAGCGATTCTGCGATCTCCCTCAGTAGGGTAAGGCGAGACTCCATTCATGTAATAAGAAAAATAAAGAGAGCCATCACTCATTTGGAGAGATTTTAAACCGTTCATGAGTTTTGAGGCGTTTGATTTATCACCAGACTTTGAAAAAGCAATAATGGCGAGCGCTTGATCGTAAATGTAGCTTTGGGTGTGGTTATCAAAACTTTTAATAAGAGAGCCCTGATTCTTTGGTAAATCATGGATGCGTGACTTAAGATTTTTAATGAGTGCTTCTTCTGTGACTGCGCTAACTTGAAAAGCGCAGAGAAGTCCGGTCACTATGAGAATCAAGGTTGGCATAATTTAGGGCCTCTCCCAAGGCGAGCTTCTTACTCATGTATATTCCTGAGACTTATCGTCAGGGAAAGACCATACTTGAGTGTTTTGTTTGGACGTTGGTTCTTAGAAATGTCAATGGCTTAGGAGGGCCTTAAAGTAGGATGAGTTCTTTCCTAACTCCATAATATAAGGGCGAATGTCGTTTTGGAGATCCTGTGGAATAGCTGAGAAAGGGTAGACGTGTTCTTCTGGGACGTACCTAAAGGTGAAGTTAATTCTTCGTGTTTGGAACCCCGTAATTTGTGGGCCTATGAGCTCTTTCTTTTTATCCTCGACTCGTTGAACTCTATGAAAGGTTTTTGATTTCCACTTATCTCCGCCAAAAATTTGTAGGGAAGAGTCTTCAAGCCATTGAGAAAAAATGATGTTCTCCTCACCCAGGGTCGATTTTCCCTGAACAAATTGGAAAAATGCTCTCTCTCCAAATGAAATTGAGCCTACGGGGCCTGGTTCAAAGTCTTTGTGTTCGCCAACTCTGGCGCGATCAACCCATTTTCCCTCTTCAAGTTTGTTTCCATAAAAATTAATAAGGCATGTGTTGAGTTTCCACTTTTCCGGAAAAAAAGATTTAGGAAAACGTTTTTTAGCAATAAATTGAATTCGATCAACAAGTTTTTGAAGAAAGTCTGGGTAGGTCTCTGCCTTGATACACCGATGATGAATTCCTTTTGGAGGATGATAGTAGTCTAGGCAAGCAAACTGCCAGTTCCCAAGCCAATAGACTGGTCTTAAAAGAGGGCGCTGCTGGTCTCCCTCAGGAGGTGGATTATGTTCTGAAAAACGCATCTCCCAAAGTGGGTGAAGAGATTCTAGCCATTGAAGAATTTGAAATTTTTCTTTTCTATCAACAAATGGAAATTGGTAATGAATCCCCAAAGGGTAATGAGTATTTTTCATAGAAAGATAAAAATACACTCACCAATATTTACTCGTCTAAGGATTATGAAAAACTTGTAAAATCTTCATCATTTTATTCAAGATCCTGATGAATAGAAAGGGATCTGCATGCAGCTTTGGCGAATTTAAATTTAACCTTACCTGGGACTTTTACATCCCCCTGCCAATTAAATGAATCCAACTGCTTACCCTGAAGTTTGACCCCGCACCTAAAAGTGTTCCATCGGTCCAATAAGCAGTAAGTTCCAGTTTTTCCAACTTCAGGAACGAGAGTCCAAGCATGATCATATTCTGAGTCACACAAGTGTATTTCATTGGGACTGTAACCCATTTCATAGGCGAGACAAGCAGCTACATACTGACCCTCACCACAATTGGCATATTGGCAGTATGGAGATGGATCTTTTTTTGAATTTGGAAGTTTTGTGTCCACGAGGTATTTTCTGACTTTATGACATAAATTTTTGAGATCGAATTCTTGAAAAATTTTTTCAATATTTTCATCCCTTTTAACTGAGCACCAGGTTTTTTCAGCAAGACCCACAGGGTCTCTGTTATAACATGTACCTACTTTCCTTGAAAATTCATCCATCTCCTCGCCGAGGGCTTTTTGCTTCATTTCCCCATTTAATTTGAGGATATCCTTTATAGAATTTGGCCATTCGTAAGAACTACAAGTACTTTGGGCGTACGCTTGAAAAGAGAGAAGAGTGAGGGCCATTACAAGTCCCATTAGGAATCGAGAGTATACGAATAAGAAGGTAAAGTTCATCATATGGATTAACTTATCGGAATCATAATAAAAATGTTAAACACTCGTTTCTCTTATATGCCCTTGTAAAAAGGTATGGGTCACCTTGAGATAAGAGTTTACTGGGGGTAGTCTTAAGCTCATGAAAGTACAATTGGCCTCTCTGGAAGATGTTTTTCAAATCTCCCAGCTATACTTTGATGTTTATCAGGGGACATACCCAGATCCTTTAATGAAGGACTACAACCTCATTCGCGAATTTATTAAATCCGAATCAGGATTTTGGTTTGTGACCAAAGATTCCAATAACAACATCATTGCCTCTGTTCTTGCCTCATACGATAGGGAGCATTTAATCGCGAAGGCGTTTGGAGCTGTTGTTCGAAATGAATTTCGAGCCCGAGGAATCATGGAAGATCTTTTATCTTTCGGGATAAATTATCTGCGGACAGAAACCAATGGGGTGGATGTTATTTATTCAACCACCAGAACGGTTAATGAAGCAGCTCAAACGTTAACTGAAAAATTAGGTTTCAAAAAGCTTGGAATATTTCCAAATGCTCATCGAACCAATGATTATGAGACGCATTGTCTCGCCGCAATTATTTATGATTCTGCAATTAAAAAGCGACACGGTGATTATAAAATTCATCATGAGATTGAATCTCTTTACGGCGTCGTTCAAAAAGAAACAGGATTAAATTCCCTAGAAGATATAGTACCTGAAAAACCTTCCAAAGAATTAATGGCCCCGGGTGAATTAGAATTAGTGAACTCACCAAGGTTTGTGGCCTACCGGTATGGATTTTTGAAGGCTGAGAAAAAATTAGAATTTGAATTTTTCCCCTTTCACCAGCCAAATCTAGTTATCATGTCACCTGATCAATCGATCGAACTATTCTGTCACCTTTCAAGTTCGGATGGTTACTGCGTTGTTGTTGGTGGCCATATGCCGAAGAATTTAGATTTTTCGGAACTGTTTTTAAAATCAAATAAACTCCTTAGAGACGCTGGGGCAAGATACATTGAAGTTATCGTAAGGGCCGACAGACCAAAAATCATCCAAAGTATTCTCAAAGCAAAATTCATTCCATGTGCGTTTTTTCCAAGCTTTCAATTGATTGGAGAAAAACGTTATGACTTTATTGTCTTAAGTCGGTCATTTGAAATTTTTGATTTCCAAAACGTGAAGCTAAAAGGGATGAACCAAGTTTATCTCGAAGAGTATTATAAGGCATGGAAAAGAATGTCTCTTAATCCCAAATTACTTCAAGTATGAAAGCCACGGATAAACTTTTAGAATCAAACCCATTTGATTTTTCTGAAGTTTCAAAAAAACTTTTTCTCGATAGTTTTAAAGAGAATGCTCTCAATCATTATGAGAAACATGAGTTTACGAAAAAACTTTGGGACAAGCTTGGCTTTCATCCAGCCGATTTAAAAACGGAGAAAGATCTTGAATCTGTTCCCGGTACAATGGTTCACTTATATAAAGAACATGAGTTTCTTTCAGTTTCCAAAAAAGATCTTGCTCTTATTCTTACAAGTTCTGGAACAGGTGGGCAAAAATCGCAACAATTTCTAGATTTACAGAGTTTAAATAACGTAAAAAAACTAGCACTAAGAATTCATCAGGAACTCGGGATGGCGAGTTCAAAAGAATACAATTACCTTTGTTTTACCTATGACCCCAAGGTGGCCAATGACCTTGGAACGGCTTTTACGGACGAGCTATTGACGAATTTTACTGGAAAAAAAGAAGTCTATTATGCCATTCAGTGGAATGAGGAGAAGAAAGA
Organism: Bacteriovoracaceae bacterium; assembly: GCA_947441615.1. Classification (GTDB taxonomy): domain Bacteria; phylum Bdellovibrionota; class Bacteriovoracia; order Bacteriovoracales; family Bacteriovoracaceae; genus Peredibacter. Next base: position 5,983 of record CANEUH010000036.1, read on the forward strand.
ATTTTCGTTGAATGAAGGAGGAGTACTTGATGCCCTCAATCGATTTGCCTCCTCATCATATCCAACTAGAATTTTAGGTTTCCCCGCCTTCTTATACGAGATGATTGAAAAACATAATATCAGATGTAATTTAGGCGATGATTCTTGGCTTCAAACTGGGGGGGGATGGAAAGGCAAATCAGATAAGGAAATCCCCAAAATGGAATTCCGTAAATTTATAGAAAGTCGACTCGGTATTCCAGGTAGAAATCAGCGTGATCTTTTCGGAATGGTTGAGCACGGAATCCCTTATGTCGATTGTGAAGAAGGAAATCTTCACATCCCTAATTATTCAAGAGTCTTCGTTCGATCCCCTTATGATTTAAGCCTTAGACCCAAAGGGGAGAGAGGTCTTCTTCACTTTTTGTGTAGCTATAATTTTAGTTACCCAGCTCCTAGTCTACTCACAACAGATTACGGTCGGATCGGAAATTGCTGCTGCCAAATCGGTGGGGATGTTTTAATCCTTGAAGGTCGTGCGGGAGTTTCAAAACACAAGGGGTGTGCCTTAAAAGCTTTAGAGCTTTTGGAGAGTAGATAATGTTTTGGTTTGGTGAAAACAAAGGGAATAATTTTAATTGGAGAGAGGATTCTCATTGGTCTAATCTTTCTCAAAAGAAAAAAATCCTTGCGAGTACAAAACTTGATGATTTATTGAACCTATTAGAACAGTTTGGAAAAGAATCTTTTGAAGATGCACTCCCAAGACTCGCGGAGGAATCCGGCTTTTCATTGGAAGAAACTAAAAAGACTCTTGGTCTACTTCCTCTTCTTCTCAAGAAAGAAAATCTCTTAAAAAGGATAAAAACGGAATTTAATAAATCTGAAGTCTTGGATCAATTTATTAAATTACCAAATGGAAATTTCAAAACGAAGGCCGTTCCTAAAGGAATCCTTCTCCACGTGACGGCCGGTAACGTGTTTCTAAGTTCAATTGATTCACTTATTATGGGACTCGTCACAAAAAATCTCTCCGTTATTAAAGTGAGTAGTCAAAATACATTTTTTCCACTTTATTTCGCAGAAAAATTAAAAAGTTTTGATAAGGAAAATATTCTTGCCGATAAGTTTGCTATTCTTCACTGGAAGGGTGGTGATGAAAATTCTGAGGATTTCATCAAAACAAAAGTAGATGCCATTGTTGCCTGGGGCGGAGAGGAGATGATCTCATCTTATCAGAAAAATCTTCCTCGGCATGTGAAGCTTTTGGATTTTGGCCCCAAAATTTCTATTCAATTGATATCTAAAATGGGTTTAAAAAATAAAAACCTAAAAAAGGTAGCTGAAAAGATTGTCGCTGATATTATTCCTTGGGATCAGTCCGCTTGCGCTTCTCCCCAGAATTTATTTTTGGAAGAAGGGATATCTGATGAACTGATTGTTTATATAGATGAAGCCTTTTTGAAGGCACCTCCTCGGGGCATTATTGATGAAGATGAAGCTACTGAGATCTTAAAAGAAAAGTACCGAGGCTTTTATTCTGAACTGATGGAGGGTGGTGACTTAAGATCAGGACCAGATCATCTTCTTCACTTGGAAAATAACAAAATTTTAAAACCTTCTCCCTTACATCGCTCACTTATCATTAAGAAATTTTCTTCTCTATCTGAATTAAGAGATAATTTAGAACCATTTTCTTACTACCTTCAATCTTGCTCTTATCTTTTGGGTGAAGAGGAAAAGGACCATTTTTTGGAAGAGCTCTCTTTTACGGGCATTAAGCGTTTTGCTCCCCTTGGGACTATTACTTGGGGGATGGAGGGCGCACCTCATGATGGAAGATTTGTCTTAAGGGAACTTGTAAACTTTATTGGCGATGAAGTGCGAGCAGTGAATTACGGCGAATCCATTTCTGAGATCAATAATTCTTCTGTCTTAAAATCATATTTTGAGTCTCACGATCACCCACCTGGCTATATCTTTTCATCCGGAGGAACAACCGGAGAGCCCAAATATCTTCATTTTAGTTATGAGGAATTTGATTACATGAGTGATATGCTGGCAGAGAATTTTAGATCCCAAGGGATTGTTAAAGGAATGATTGTCGCTAATTTATTCGTGGCGGGAAATTTGTGGTCCTCATTTATATGTGTAGAAAAAGCCTTAGAAAAGATTGGAGTGATTCAACTCCCAATAGGCGGTATGTGCTCACAGGAAAATATTTTAAATTACATCCATAAGTTTAAACCAGATGTCGTCATGGGAATACCATCCATGCTCGTCATGAACGCTGAATTTATGGCCGCCTCGGGTAAAGAAATAAAGATTCCCATGGTCTTTTATGCTGGAGAGGCGCTTTCACAGTCTCGCCGTGAATATCTAAGTAAAGTTTGGGGCACAACTTATTTTGGTTCCGCTGGTTATGCCTCAGTGGATGCTGGAGTCATTGGTTATCAGTGCAAACATTGTGGGCCAGGTGAACATCATCTCTTTTCAGATCTCGTTCACTTAGAAGTCATCAATGAGGAAGCGGTCGTTAGTTCCATTATTAGAGACTCCATGCCGATTAAAAATTATCGCACAGGAGATCGAGTTCAGTGGATTTCAGAATGCTCGTGTGGAAGTCGCGATCAGAGATTTAAGCTCTTGGGGCGTATTGATAATGTGATCCAGATTTGGTCTTGTAGGCTTTTAACAACTGATATTGAGTCTTCCATGAATGAATTTGGAGTGATGACTTTTCAAATCGAACTTTATGAAGAGAAAACGAGTGATTCTGTTCAGGAGAAACTTAAACTCTTAGTGGAGTCACATCTTGGGCCTATTGATAAGAAAGAGCTTTTAGAAAAAATTTATCTTCGGTCTAGGGATTTAAAAGATACGATTACTTTTGAGACATTTAAGAGGATGACTGAGGTCGAGATCTTGTCTCAAGATTCAATTTCAAGAAATCCCAGAACCGGAAAAATTAGTCTTGTTCGAGATTTGAGACATTAGATTTTTCCCAAAATTCAATTAAAGCATTTGGGATGGGGGATTTTTCCCATTGAAGGTTTAATTCTCTTATTAGTAGAAGATTCATTTCTTTTTCTTCAGGGTGAAGTCGTTCGCGTTTTTCTAACATGTCAGTTTCTGAGTAGCAGTGCTCACTGGCCTTCAGTTCAACATGGTGTGAATCAAACGCCAAGCATCCATAGGGTTTAATTTCTCTTGGGAGTGGGCAGCCAAGTTCTTGGTGATTAAAAAAGGGACAAGTATATGTCTTTCGTAAATAGCTTCTTTTTGAAGCTATGTATTTAGGTTCAAGGCGATATTGAGTGATACATTCTTGAAGCTTTGATTTAAGTTCATTTGTAAGGAGATTCTCTTCTTTCAGATGATCAAAGAGCTCTTTGGCCTCAAGAGGGGTAAGTAGCATGGAGTTTGCTTCAAAGGTACAGCAAGTTCCCGGGCAGCCAACACAACCCATACCCTGACTTTCAAGCGCATTCATTCTATTTAGTAGAAGTTCCCTTCGATTCATGGGCCTTTAGTATCGCTATTGAGCTAAACATCCCAGAAAAATTAATTTTAACGCTGTGCGCATCATGGACTCTATCCGACTTTTTTAGTACAAAATCCTATACTTTTCTTTTTGTTACACTTCTTAGGAGATCATCATGATTGATTCTTGGTTGTTGTGGGTTAAAACCCCTGTGATCTTTGGCGTGCTCGGGCTCGTAATTGCCGCCTTTTTCTACTTCAAAGTTATTTCTTTGGGTAAAGGGACTGACACTATGGAGCGCATTGCGGGTTATATCCGCGAAGGTGCCATGGCGTTCTTGTTCAGACAGTACAAGGTGCTTGCGATTTACTCACTCGTGGTTGGCGGTCTTATCGCCTACGCCCTTGGTGGTTTAGCTGCCGGCTCATTTATACTAGGTGCTTTCCTTTCACTTCTTGCTGGTTTTGTAGGAATGAAGGCAGCTACTTATGCCAACGTAAAAACAACTCAAGCCGCTCGATCAAATTCTAGACCCCTCGCTCTACTCACTGCTTTAGATGGTGGTGCAGTGATGGGATTATCTGTTGCAGGTCTTGGTTGTATTGGTCTTGGAGTTATCTATCTTTCATTCAAAGAAGCTGATGATAAAGTTCTTTCAACTGTTCTTCACTCCTTTGCTGTGGGTGCTTCATCAATCGCACTTTTTGCTCGTATTGGTGGTGGTATTTATACGAAGGCAGCTGATGTTGGTTCAGACATTGCTGGTAAAGTGATTGAAAATATTCCTGAGGATGATCCTCGTAACCCTGGTGTTATTGCTGATAACGTTGGTGATAACGTGGGTGACGTTGCGGGAATGGGTGCAGATATTTATGAATCAATGGTTGCTGCCATTGTAGCAGCGATGGCGATTGCGATCACTTCATCTGAACTTCCTGTTTTAAGCACAGCAGTGGATTCAGCGATGAATAAAATTCTTGCTGTTGGTCTACCACTTGTTATTTCAGCAGTTGGGTTACTTGTTTCTATTGTTTGTATTTTCATCGCTCGAATGATGAAAAATATGGATCCAGCGAAAGTTCTTCGTGGAGCTCTTATACTTCCTCCTCTTGTTCTAGCAGTCGCTTCTTACGTGATTATGTCTTCTCTAGGGATTACTCAATCTGTCACTGCTATTCTAACGATTGGTGCGATCGGTGGAACAATTATTGGTCTTGTGACTGATTATTATACTTCTGCCAGTCCAGTTGCTCGTATTGCTGAATCAGCAAGAACTGGTGCAGGAACGAACGTTATTCAAGGTCTTGCTGTAGGAATGGAATCAACTGCGATTCCTATGATTGTGGTTGCAGTGGTTGCGTATCTTTCAAATAAATATCTTGGTTTATACGGAATTGCTCTCTCTGCTGTTGGTATGCTTGGTGGTACAGCGGTTGTGATGACAGTTGATGCTTACGGACCAATTTCTGACAACGCTGGTGGTATTTCTGAAATGTCGGGTCTAGGACCTGAAGTTCGTGCGATCACTGATGAATTAGATATGGTTGGTAACACTACTGCCGCTATCGGTAAGGGCTATGCAATCGGTTCAGCGATCCTGACTGTTCTTGCATTATTTTCTGCCTATAACATTGAAATTAACCATGTTCGTTCTTTAAGTGGACTTGGTGCAGTTGAACTTGTTTTAACTGATCCAAAAATCCTTATCGGTATCCTTCTTGGTGCGATTCTTCCATTTCTTGTTGGCTCAACAACTATGCTTGCTGTTGGTAAAGCAGCTGGTGCAATCGTGGTTGAGATTGGTCGTCAGTTTAGAGAGATTCCAGGTCTAATGGAGCTTAAAGCTGAACCTCAGCCTTCTAAGATTGTGGATATTGCAACTGCTGCAGCTTTAAAAGAAATGATTCTTCCAGGAATGATTGCTATTCTTGCACCAGTCTTTGTTGGTTTCTTCATGGGCCCGGCTTCACTTGCTGGTCTTCTTGCTGGTTCATTAGCTGTTGGTGCAACAATGTCTCTCTTCATGGCAAATGCTGGTGGAGCTTGGGATAATGCTAAAAAATATATCGAAAAAGGTAAGCTAGCTGGTGAGAAGAAGGGAACTGAAACTCACAAGGCAGCTGTTGTTGGAGATATGGTTGGAGATCCGTTCAAGGATACTTCAGGCCCTGGTATCGCCATCCTTATTAAAGTGATGTCGGTTGTTTCTCTCCTCATCGCACCTTTGATTGCAAACTTGTAATTCAATCGATCAGGGCCCCTTTTGGGGCCCTTTTTTTTAGCTACCGCCAAAAAGCATTTCGATCTGAAAAGTAATAAAGGGAGTGCTGACAAAAGAGCGGATTTTAGGAAAATCAATTCCTGGAATGATATCCATATAAAACCACTGACGATAAATATTCTTTCTGTAATTAATGGCAGCTCGGTAATTACTTACATACCAATTTCCTGATTGGATGATTGATTGAGTGGTTAGGCCATAATTCAAGGCATCGTTATCCGTGAGCCTTTGAATAAGTGTGGGTCCATGATTGGTGGTAAATTCTTTCGTTGTGATGTACCACCGCTTATTATTCACAAAACGAAAAATAACATCCCCAGAGATAGCGTAGTCAGTGTCAATATTTGTCTCTTCTTGAAGTCCATTTTCATCAGTGACATAGGTGAGCTGTTCAGAAAAGCGATGAGTTAGAACACCTGTTTCAATATTTCTTCTTAGTCTTGCTCGATTAACAATTTGTGGAGGAATAGAAGTCGTGACTCCAATATCAGCGTTAAAGATCCAGCCTTGAGAAGGATGGGTGATTTTTGGTTTACTCTCTGATGAGACTTTACCATCGTTTTCAGTTTTCTTTTTTTCCTTGTCCTTACCAAATTTAAATTTAAATTTTTCCTGAAGATTAGGAAGCTTTAAGTTGATTCGGTATTGAGTTTTAAAATCGGCTTCACTTCCATCCCGTAAAAAATATTGACCACGAAGCCTTAATCGACTTCTTCCAAATTCATCATCCGCTCTTTCTGTTGCAAAAAATGAGTCTAATTGGTTCGCTGCTAGATTCACACGTGAACCAAAAAAACGTTGGGCCTTGTCAAGGATGGCTATCGTTTTTTCAGGTGGTTCTTCCGCCGGAGAGGAGAATCCAACAGCTGGAATGATTAGAAGGAGGAGAAGAAATCTCATGGGATTATTGTATCTGATAATCTCCAACTGCCAAATCTTCATGGCAATTATTTTGGAAAAAGAAAAAAGAAAATTGATTTAAACTCCTAGATTCAGGAGAAATGTTGATTTCTTCCAACTCACAACTTGCAATCAGTTTTAAAATCCAAAAAGTTAATAACTTTGTCCAAGGGAGGATATCGTGCGAAACAGGAAGTTAGTGGTTTCAACAACGTTTGTGGTCGGTTTTCTTAGTCTCGTAACCCTCTGGTACTTAAAAAATCCTAGGCTCACTCAAAATGAGCTTTCTGATAAAGCTCTTCTGGCCCTTGTGAAAAATGATCAAGATGAATTTGTAAAATTTTTAAATGCTGGTGGAGATGTTCATCACGAACTTCCTCTTATTGATGGAAAAAAATATACCGTAGCTGAAGGTGTTGCTCACTTTGAAAGAGTCGGTTTTGCAAAAATTCTTCGAGAAAGAAAAGTCGCCTATATTAAACAGGGGCAAAATAAATCTGAAGATGTGATGACAATTGCCATAAAGAAAAATAATCCAGAGCTATTTAAAGAGCTGTCTCTTTCAAATCCTCGGTATGATATCACTTATGGTAATGAAGGCTGGACACTATTACATATGGCGAGCTCTTGTTGTGCTCATAAACTCACAGCAATTATTCATGAAAAAAGTCATTTAAGATGGGATGAAAAATCCAAAGATGGGAGAACTCCCTTATCTATTGCGAATGAAAAAGATTGCATTCCGATGGTGAATTATTGGAGAGATCAAGGGGCCAGTGTTGTTAAAAAGGAAAAAAAAGAGCGAGCTAAAAATGTTGTAAGTGGGACCAGAGAGGCTGCCCCTACTGTTCCAGATTTTTATAAAAAAAGAAAAGTTCCAAAGGATGAAATGATCGATCATACGGCCATGCTGGAACCTGGAGATCGTCCTTTAGAGTCCTCTGAGACTTCTAAATTTTCTGAGTTTGCGGATTGAGGGATAAGATATGATGCTAAAAAAAGTTGAGAGAAAAGATTTTAGTATCAAATGAGAGATGGCCTTTCTTTAACTTGCAGAAAATTCTTTTAGGATTAGAATTAGTAAGTAAAAGGGGAGGCGACATGGAAGTTGTCCGTAGATCAAACGCTGAAATTGAAAAAGAACTTGGGACAGTGGCTTATTTTATTCGCAGAAAAAGAAAAGAGCGCGGTGTGACTCAAGAGATATTGGCCAAGGAGTCTGGAGTGGGCTTAGCCTTTTTAAAGCGCCTAGAGGGTGGAGATGAAAATCTTCATATGGCGAAAGTGCTTCAAGTCCTTCGCCATCTTAACGCTGATTTGTTTCCTAAAGAGTATCAATAATTTTATTTTTGATTCCTAAGGCGGTAGCGCATATTGACGAGCTCTACCGCTAGAGAAAATGCCATCGCAAAATAAATGTAGCCCTTAGATACATGTGCACCAAAGCTTTCCGCAACTAACATGACTCCAATTAAAATTAAAAACGATAGTGCGAGAATTTTGATTGTCGGGTGACGAGAAGTGAAAGTGACCAGTTTTTAACCGGTGACCGAGGGTGAAATTTTTATGCTAAAAAGTGGTGACCATTGAGTGGGAGGTAACAGTTCAGTGACTGTATTTACAATCTCAACTTCAAAGACTTGCCTAGATGAATGCATTGTTGAAGTAAGCTGGGAAAGATTTTGGCCGCACTTACATTTACCCTTTAAAGGATGCTGGATAACTGTATTGGGATTTTCGACTTTCTTGAGAGTTGAACCTGAATGTCCATCTTGCCCGCCACTCTTTTTGCCAGACTTACCCCGCAAGGATTGATTACGTTTGGGAAGATTCTCATCTTTCGAAGGGGGCCTAGAGCTGTTGCGGCTATTTTTACTGATTTTATTATCAAGCTCCTCTAGTTTATCGACGAGCATTTCGTTGATGTCGAACATTGAATAGCAAACTTCTAAGACCGGTTGTGGTGTTTCGTCTTTATACTTTTCTACAATGGCCTTGCCTTCAGCAATCTTATTTCTTATTTTTTGATAATCCATAGAAACAATTATGGAATAATAAAATTAAGAGGCCAAGAAGTTTGGCCTCACAATTTCTGTCAACTAAATTATTTTTTGAATCTTAAAATGAGGGTCCTGAGTAGTTACTTACATGTGACATATTAATAGTGGTATAAGCATATGCATCCTTCCACATTACGAAAGGGAAGGATGCTTTATGAGTTCAATAAAAATTATTAGAGCTTATAAATTATCATCATGTAACCGATCATTTTGATAAACATTTAACTCATAATTCTCTTCATCGAGTGATTTTAAAACAGGTTCAATCGAATATTTTATCGCTTTAGAATTGTTAGTTTTTGAAAAACTATATTGATGAGAAGGAGTTGTCTTCTGTTGAAATATCAATGTACCGTTTCTTAATTTTTCAACCAATTTTAGTTCTTCTACATTATCAAGCAATTGTAATTCATTCTTACTTCTGCCATTTCCAACGAAATGAAATATATTGAATCTTTTTTTATTTTCTCTTTTTTGCGTGAGTAGCAATAAGTGAAATTTATGTATTGTAATTTCTTTTTTAGGCTTTTTTATTTCGAGGACTGCAATTATATCATTTCCATCAGTCGTTAAAGTCTCAGAAGTTTCTTTAATATATTCTGGCAGTTTTTCCCACTCTTTATAATTCTCTTTATAATTTGAAGTTGAAGCAATACTTCTTTGGACTGAATCATTTTGTGAGCTAAATTGATTAGAAGAGCAGGCACTAATAAAAATGCACGACAACACGGTTAAGGAAAGAGAAATTTTTTTTGATAAGTGAGCATACATGATAGTCTCCTTTTTTTAAATCTTAAATTACTTATCGGGGATCTGGAAAAATTGTTAACATTAACCTTTGGTTTTCGGTTGGTGTAGGCAATTTTTGTACTAATTCCTGACAATATTGCCAGGGAATATGAAAATGGTAATACGTTATTTGATCAAATATTCTTATCTATTCCCACCCACCTGAATATTATCGAGTTCACACTTAGTTATTCCTGAAGATTTTAAGTAGACCTTCACATAAAACCGTGCCACGACCAACTTGGGAACGTACTCCTAAAGATAAGGCGATTATTGAAAGATCCATTCAGATTTTCCAAAAATGGCTCTTCTTCCGAGTGAGAAATAAGACGGAAGGCTTAATTTAAATGAGCAGATTTCAAAACTAGAAGGTAGAAGGCCAATGAAAAAAGTAAAACTTAAAAGCTTATGGCTAAATACAGTTTTTTTAACTTTCACATTTTCAGGAACTCTTTTTGCTGCAGATGAAATCAATCCGATAGCACTACGTCTTGAGCAAAAACAAGTTGAATCTATGGTTGAGACGATGGAGAAGAGTGGGCGAATTACGGCCGCTGAGGCCAGTCGCGCTAAAAGAGAAATTGCCAGTATTCAAGAAGAAGATATAGAAATTGTTAAAGCGCTTAGTCTTTCTAAGTCGAATAATTCTCAGATTGCAGATAATAAATGAAAAAAAGGCTAAAATATTTTGACCCTTTTTTTCATTTATTTATCTTTGCGATCAGCGATTGATTAGACCTTAAAAACCTCGTGGGCGAGGAGCATCTGAATCATCTGCATTTGTACTGTTAACAACTAACACTTTGTATGCTTCAACACTGCTGTCAGTAAAATAACCACCAGTACCATTTAAGTAAATATAACCTTTAATATTCATATGAAGTGAACTTCCTCTAATACCAGGAATCATCGATCTTATATCATCATTAATTTCTTTTGAAGACTGAACAACGATCTCTTCACCCTTGTAATTTTTAGTCGATCCATTAGAATTATATTGCGTATAAACGCGTGCACATACAGCAGACTTATCATCACTACAGTATTTAAATTCTACTGAAATGACTTTATCTTCTACTCTAGCGTGTGCTTGTAACGTAAATACCAACATAGAGATTGTTAAAAAAAGTGTTTTCATAATTTGCTCCTAATTTAAGTTTAGATAGTGTCCCGTTTTCTGTGGAAACACCGATAGTGTCCCGTTTTCTGTGGAAACACCGTCGTTGTTTGTAATGGAACGACAATATAACAACTTGCGACTCGGCGCAATATCGCTCATGGTTACCATGTAAAAATGTAATACCCATCCTATTTTTCCTGGGCCAAAATAAATGCCCT
>CANEUH010000037.1 GCA_947441615.1 Bacteriovoracaceae bacterium
ACGATTATGTCACATCCTAATTTCTGGGCGAAAATGTCACATCAATAACTTTTATGTTCTCCTAAGTTAATAAGACTTAAGGAGATTTATGAGTACGGATGGGATCTTTATGACCAAAGAAAAAGCTAAAATCTATCGTTATGCCCTTAAGGCACTCAATGGTGAAATCTCCACCGAAGCCTTTGCTCAAAAGATCAATAAAAGTCTTAGGCAGGCCATCAGAATCAAACAGAAGATAGCCAAGGAAGACTTCTTAGGACTTAAACATGGCAACACTGGAAAAGCTCCAGTTAATAAAACCCCTAAGTCGTTAGAAGACGAGTTGGTGAAGCTTCTAAAGGGCAAATATCACGATTTTAATCAGAGTCACTTTATCGAGAAAATCTATGACATTGAAGGTATTGAAATTGGCAAAGATGCACTTGCGAGAATAGCAAAGGAAAATGGACTCCAAAAATTAACCTATCGTCGTAAGAATAACGTCCATAAGCCAAGGGCCAGACTTCCTCGAGAAGGAATGCTTTTGCAGTTTGATGGAAGTGAGCATAAGTGGTTTTTAAATATTGTAACTGATCTACTACTCGCGATTGATGATGCTACAGGAAAGATAATTGAAGCTGAATTCTTCTATGGAGAAACTTCGAATAACGTGATGAAAGTGCTTAAGGATATTGTGCAAAACAATGGCATTCCAGACGCATTTTATTTTGATCAAGCAGGGATTTACGGAAAAATAGATCGTGAATGGGAATCACAAATCTCAAGGGCGCTAGATGAGATTGATTGTGAATTAATCCTGGCAAGCACGCCTCAGGCAAAGGGACGGGTTGAAAGAGTTTTTAGGACGCTTCAGGACCGTTTAATCAGTGAATTGAGGCTGCAGAAACTCGAATGTATCAAGGATGCAAACAAGTATTTAAAAGAAGTATTTATTCCAGAATTTAATAAACAATTTGGTGTAATTCCAGCAGATTCATCTCCTTCATATCGTGAAAATAAATTTGATCTCAATATGATTTTTTGCAAGAAAGAGGCACGCAAGATTGGTGGTGGAAATACTTTTGGATATAAGAGTTTTGTCTGGGTTGTGGATGAAAAGTTCAACTACACCAATCGAAAACTGAACATAAATACCCACCTTGATGGAACTGTAAGCTTTGATATTATGGGAAGAAAGGTTGCGGCCAAGAAGACGAATAAAGATTATAGATTCGTAAAACGGGCAGCGTAGCCATGTGACATTATCGCCCCGCCGTTAAGGTGACAAAATCCCCCCGAATTTACAGAGAGACAATTAACTGTCAATTTCGTTTACACCCAATGTCGTTCCTATAGACCCTCTATGAAGGCATCAAGATCTATTGAATAATGGAGGTATTATTCAGTCTCGGATTTTAGGTTCAAAAATGAAAAAAATATTACTTATACTTCTGTTGACTCTTGGATATTCCTCTACCGTTTTTGGTGTTGACTACTTCATTCGTAAGGGTCATCAATTTGCTGATGGAACCTACCATGTCAATAAATGGTTTATGGGGACAAAACTTAAATTCAAAGCTGCCTTCAACTCCTCAAATATTTATACACTTAAAAAGGGTCAACAAAGAGACAGCAATAAGCTTTTTGGCTTTTCAGATTGTAGAAACTGGGCAGGTGAGAGTTCAGCTCGTTTTGGTTGGCGCTGGTACAAAAAACGTCTTGAAATAACTGCTATAAGCCACTATGACGGAACTTGGCATGTGACTGAGTTTCTTGGGGTCGCTGAGCTAAATCGGGTTTATGATTTTACAATTGAACTTAGTGAGGATAAAACCCAATATCTTTTCACTTTCAACAATGAAAAAACTTTTGCCATGAAGCGCGACTGTTCTCATAACTCAATGCTGGGTTATTTCTTGTATCCATTTTTTGGTGGATCAGAAGTCTCACCACAAGATATGACATTATCAGTTTGGACTGAAGAAAAATCGAACTTCGCAATGGAAATGGCAGGGCCGAATCCTCTCAATTCGGGTAGCAGTCTTAACGTTAAAATGCGGGTTGGAACACCCATGAATATTGAATTTCAAATGTACAACATGATCGGACAACTTGTGTATAAGACTCCACCAGTTTTTTTTGAAGCGAGTGAAGAAAGACAGGCCTATGAGTTATCAATTCCAAGTGACCTAAGCTCTGGTATGTATCTGATTAGCCCCTTAGCACATGGTAAAAATGGTCTTGTTCCTGGTTACGTGGTTGGAAGCGGTGGCGAATCTTACAAGTTGATTTATCTTAAATAATTAATTTGAGAACAATCAGGCCCTAAAATCCACTCTTTAAAGAAGTGTTTCATGGAGTGCTTAATAACTCTCTGACATGTCCCATTCCTAATCCATACCTATAATTATTATTAATAGGATTGTATCGAGTATCTTGTTTTCCATGACCACTCTTGCTTGAATCAATAATTTCGAGGCTCCATTCGTTCAAACCAACCTCAATGGGTTCACTTGTTACAAGCATAACATGGCCAGTAGTTTCTCCACCATCCCTTTATAAAACAGCAAGAATATCTCCTTTTTGGATTTCGCTTAGTTTATTAATCTTTTGAAAATGATTTTCTGATAAGATCAATTGATGGTAGGTCTTAGCTAAAGGGCGTTTGGTTCCTGTTCAAAATAAAATATTCTCTGTTGTCAGCTTATATGTTTTGCTCAAAAGTGCGTTCATAAATCCACTGCAATCACTTAAACTCAAGGCAGTGATACCTCTATCAGTATCAGGCCAAAGCACGATCTGTTCTCCATGTTGGTAATTTGTTGACTCAGGAGTTAATGCATATAGAAGAGTTTTAGCGTCTTTGACGAGAGAAGATGCAAAGCTGCTACAGGAAAAAAGAAAAAAAATAAATCGATAAAATTTTTAGGCTCATCTGGATTAATATAACCGAATCGTGTCAAAAATAAAAATAATATGGAAATTTTGCACGTTTTAAATTCGCTCGTCTCAATTTTAACTTGTCAAATTGAACAGCAGGGACTTTTCCTTAATGATAATGTTCCTTTATTAATGTTTCATAATCCACGCCAACAGAAGTTTTATATTTAAAAGCGTTGAATAAAAAAATATTCCAATTGGGCCATAAATGGGCAATTCATTTTATTGTTTGACCCATTTTTTTTGTTTAAATCTTGGCATCAATCATGCTGTTCAGGATGCCATCCAATAATGCATTAAAGGAATATGTATGTTGAGAGCAGCGATCATCTTTTTTGTATTAGCACTAATTAGTATTTTTTTAGGAGCTTTTGGTGTGGCAGGACTATCGATGGAGATTGGTAAAGTACTGCTAACCGTATTTTTAATCTTTGCACTGATAAGTTTTGTCTTAAGTGTCGTAACTGGAAAAAAACAAACACTAATTTAAAGGACATTCTTATGAAAGTTTCATCCTTGATTCTTTTTTTGGCTATTTCGACTCAGCTTCTTGCCAGTGAGGAAACGGTTCGTGAAAAAGCTCGAGAAAGCATGAATGATTCAAAAAGATCTCTTAAGCAAGCTAATCGTGACTTTGAAGACAAAACTTGTGAACTTGTAAATGGCAAGATGGTTTGTGCAATGAAAAAAGTTAAGCATTCTGTTGAAAAAAGTTCTGATAAAATTCAAGATGCTGAAGATTAATTTAAAAGAGGGGGATTCTTTTGAAAAAAATATGTTGGATCATCTTTTTTGTTTTTAATGCCTTTGGAGTTGCAAAGGCTCAAAGTGTTGGAGGTGTTTTTGTTGAACCGATGATTACTTTGGAAAAAGGTAACGGTGAAGTAGACTTTCCTTCACCTTTTAATAGTTCAACTACAAATATTGATGGCTTTGGGGTGGGTACTCGTTTGGGATTTCATGTCTTTGAATCCATCTTCCTTGGGGTTGATGGAAGATATGCGATGCCCGAGTTTAAAGATTCAAGTCTTGGACAAAAGATTCGGGCGAGATCCTGGAATTATGGGCCGGTGTTGGGACTCCAGATGCCAACGAGCCTTGCTCTTCGCATCTGGGCCGGATACATATTTGATGGTCAGCTTGATCCCGATAAAGATGAGAATGTTGATGAGAAGTTTACTGATGCTACAGGTTATCGTATCGGAGCAGGAATAAAATTCAGTTTAATAAGTCTCAATTTAGAATTCCAAAGTTTAAATTATGACAAGACTGAAATTAGTGAGATTGGGATATTTAATCCAGGTTATAGCACCAGTAATATCGATCTTAATACATCATCTTGGATCCTCAGTGTGAGTATGCCGATCTCCCTTTAGAAAACTGGAATTTAGATGATGCTAATGATCTGATCTTATGGGTTAAGGAATTTATTCCTGAATTGAGTACATATTGCTTTTAAATTATGTTTTCCGATTTTTTATAAAAAAGGAGTGCCTATGCAGTAGTATTATGGAACATAATATTAACAGTACCCGCTCATTTCACTGTCCCTTTTTCATTCCGAAATAATGGTGCTCCTGAGATCTAACCAGCTGATATTACTTGCGTTAATCGTGAGCGCTGGCACGATCACTCTTTCAGGAAGTAAAAATGCATCCAGCTTCGCTAAAAAAATTGATCGTTATATTGCTTATCATGTCAAAATACTTAAAATGATTAATATAATTTAATTTTTAAGGATTGCGATGAAATTAAGTCTCAAGGCTAAAATACTTTTAGCCTTTATTTTTGCTGGCCTTGTTCCCCTCGTCTCAATTGGAGTTTATTCCTTCCAGATGTCGACGAGCGCAGTGATTAATCAAATTAATGAACAGTTGATTTCAATAAGGATATTGAAAAAAAAATCTATTGAAGAATACTTTAAATTGATCAAGTCTCAGGCTTTGGTTCTTGCCCACAGTGATACAACATCAAAAGCTTTTAAAGGATTTCGGGAAGGATTTAGAGATTATCTAAAGGATAATCAAATTAAAAATGAGAATCTATCTATTTTAAGAAAAGATCTTGGGGGTTTTTACAATAATATCTTTGAACCAGAGTATAAAAAAAATAATTCTGATAAATCTGCAGGAAGCTCTAAGATACTAAATAATCTAGATGATACTCAATTGGCGCTTCAATCAATTTATATTGCAAAAAATCCTCACCCACATGGCAAAAAGCAACTTCTGAGTGAGTCTGGGCTTAATGGTACATACGACCAAACGCATGCAAAATTTCATCAGGATTATTTGGAGTATCTGGAGCGATTTGAATTCTATGATGTTTTTATCATTGATGGTGAAACTGGAAACATCATTTACAGTGTGTTTAAAGAAATTGACTTTGCAACTTCTCTGAAAACTGGTCCTTACAATAAATCTGGCCTTGCTGAAGCCTTTAATAAGGCCATGGCAGTTTCTGATAAAGAAAGTGTCGTCATGGTAGATTACCAAAATTATTTTCCAAGTTATGATGGTCCTGCTGGTTTTATAGCTGCTCCTATTTGGTTAAATGGAATCAAGGTTGGTGTCGTCGCGGTTCAAATTTCATTCGATAAAATCAATTTTATTACTCAAGAGAAAATTGGAGACAAAGAAACTCTAGAAACTTATCTTGTTGGAATGGATTACAAGATGAGATCTGACTCAAAATTAGATCCATTGAATAGAACGGTAAGAGCATCATTTAAACATCCAGAATTGGGTTCTATCAAAACAACAAGCGTTGAAAAAACCTTTAATGGAGAATCAGGAATTTCTGTTGAAAATGATTACTTAGGGAAAGAGTCTATATTGAGTTACGGACCTCTTGATATATTAGATAATAAATGGTCGATCGTATCAAGTATACGAACTGAAGAAGCTTTTAAATCATTAAGAGAGTTAAAAAAAGCCTTTATTACTCTTATAGGTGCTTCAATTTTATTTATCGCACTTTTTGCTATTTGGTTTGATAATAAAGTAGTGAGTTCGTTAATTTCTACAATTTCTAGAATTACGGAATCTCTTTTGGGAGAAGTGACTTCCCTTCAAAAAGTCTCCGAAACAACTGCTTTGATTTCGACTAAAATTTCAGAATTAACAGTTCAACAAGCTTCAAGCTTGCAGCAGACTGCCTCTTCAGTAGGTGAAATTTCTGCAATGGTTTCAAGAAATGCTGATAGCGCCACAAGCTCAGCAAAAATATCTGAAAAGGCAAACAATCTTGCCTTTGGAGGAAAACAGAAAGTAAAGATCATGATGGAATCAATTAATGCGATATCAGATGGTAATGATGAGATCATTAATCAAATGGAAAAATCTAATAGAGAGATTTCAGACATTGTAAACGTTATTCAGGATATCTCGAAAAAAACAGAAGTCATAAATGATATTGTCTTTCAAACAAAACTTCTCTCTTTTAATGCTTCTGTGGAGGCCGCTCGTGCAGGAGAGCAGGGTAAAGGTTTTTCTGTCGTTGCAGAAGAGGTAGGGAATCTTGCTACGATGTCAGGTAATGCTGCTAACGAAATTACTTCAATGCTTGGAGCTTCAATTCAAAAAGTGTCTATAATTGTGGAGAATTCTCAAAATCTAATGTCGAATTTGATTAAAAAAAGTAGATCAAAAATTGAAACGGGACACCAAACATCAATTGATTGTTCAGTTGCCCTTGAAGAAATTGTTAAGAACGTATCTTCACTTAATGACATGGTCAAAGAAATTTCACAAGCTTCTCAACAGCAATCAACTGGAATTCATGAAATCAATAGGGCGATGGAAGATCTAGATAAGGTAACCCAAGCAAATATTAGTATCACTCAGGATTCTTCAAGAACGACAAAGCATTTAGAGGAACAGGCAAAGAGACTCAATAATTTGGTTCTCAATCTCTCAGAATTATTGGGGCAAAAGAAATCTTAAAAAATTGTTAGTTGAACCTGAAGATTCATCAATATCTTTTGAATTAGTGAGATCACGTAAGTGAATAACATAAAATATTTTTAGAAGGAGGGGATTTCAGTGAGTAATTAAGGAGTGTCGGGAGAAGCCCAGTGTTTTATCAATGGCTAAAATCACAAACAGCATGACTTATTAAACGGTACTTATCCCTGACTTCGAGGACAATTCTATATCTCAATGTCAATTTTTAAAATGAGAAGATTGTGATCTGATATCTTAAGATCTGTAATCTCACGGTAGATTCTTGTGTTCACTGACTTTATTCTAAGGCGGTTTGATTGTGAGACAAAAAAGTGATCAATGAGTCGTCGATTGCCGGTATGCATGTCTTTGTATGAATAAAAAGCACCTGAAGCTTGAACTTTCTTAAATCTAAAAGAAGACTTAGTTAGAATATCAAATTCACCTTTGTAGGAACTTTCTGTCTCTCCTGTATTAAAATCTCCACCCATCACGACGAGGTCAGAAGGCTCTGAATTCTCAAGATCCTGAATCCATGCGATAACTTCACGAAGTTGATTTTTTCTTATGAGGCCACCGTTGGCCTGGTGGGCGAGGTGCACATTAACCAATCGAATCTTTCCAATGCGAGGATGGTTTAACCGACTCATTAGGGCCATGCGAGAAAAATCTTTGGAAGAAGCTTTGGCCTTGAGTTGCAGACTTAGAATTTCTTCAACGTCCGCTCTTTTAGGATAGAGCACTCCTAATCCTTCATTGTCTGAGACTCTTCTTTCTGAATAACTCTTCCAGCCAAGCTCTCGGGCCAGCTGGTCAGTAGTGGAGAGAGGAGCTTGCTCGATAGATTCTTGTGTGATCATCAGGCTTACCCCATCCATGAGACCTTTAGATTTAAAAAGATCTTTCATGAGGTTAGCTCTCTTCGACGATGTATCGATCCATCCCTGAAGATTAATTGAGGCGATTTTGAGACTCGTCGTCTCTGCAAAGAGGTTTAAGGACATTGAGAAAAAAATTAGGCTAAGGAATGTTTTCATTCAGTAATTGTAACTTAATCTCTTCCCTCTCTTAAATACATGGGGATAAAACTTACATACGCAGATGAACTATGATCAAAATTTGGACAACTCTCTGTCTCTCTAACAAATAAGTTTAACCCTTTAAAAGTTCATGTTGATGTACCTGGAGTTTAGAAATCCACAAACTTGAAGGATTTTGAGCTTAAAGTAGGCCATGTTTTTGTAACCGTAAGCCTTCTTCTTTAGGGTTTTTATAACGTTAT
>CANEUH010000038.1 GCA_947441615.1 Bacteriovoracaceae bacterium
TGTGTTTTTTAATGACTCGTGGTAAGTACATAGCTGGGCCTGCCTTGGCTTAAGTTAATAAAAAGATGTGAGAGTCCTTTTATTTTACTCAGCCTCTGGAAGGCCCTTCAACTACTTAAATACCCACAAATTTGTTAGAGATTCCAGTTGTATCGAAATCATCGATTTTATGAACTAAAACACCCCCATCTCCTTGGCATTAGAATTGCTACAACTAACTCAATACTTTTAATCAGAAGGAGATATCATGAAAGCATTTATGTTTTTTACTTTCGCTGCTTTTCTAGGTTCTGTTGCTGCAAACGCTGCAATCGTGGAAACAAAATTTAAAGTAACGACTAGATATTATGATAGCTTTGGCGAAACTCGTAAGCTTTTAAACACAAGAGCTTTTGTGAGATACAATGACTCTGTTGATGCTCTCTCAAAAAAGGCGAAAGAAGATTGTATGGTCATTTCAGGAAAGAGAGATTTTTTAAGCCTATTTTCTGAAGTGGATAAATCAGAATGTATTTCAAATAAAACTTTTGTGATCACAACCAGCGACATCATTACTGACATGATCTATAGACCAGCAACTTTTGACATTCTTCATGACGATATCTCAAACGTTCAAGATATTCTTAGAGATAATGGTAAAATAACCAATGCAACCGCCAAAGATCAAGGGCACTTGGGAAGTATTAGATCACTTATTAGAAATGCCTTCTCCAGTGCTACTGAAACCCAAACAATTTCTCTCATTGGACGAACTGTCTTTACACTGAAGGGAAATGGAAGAGCTAAATTTGTGATGGAATTGGAACCAGTACAAAGTAAAATTCTAAATAACTAAGAAATTTCATTCAGGGCGGTTCATCCGCCCTTTTTTTTAAACTTTTTAATCATCTTTAAATTCCTGAAAACACAAAAATGACTGGGGCAATTTCATTCATTTTGAAAGTTACTAGACAGGCTTTTTTAATGGGATAAACTCACAATTATGAAAAAAACAATTTATACAATCCTCTTTTTTATATTTTCTCTTTCTTGTATCGCGGCCCCAACCTTGAATCAGGTCGATAAAGAACAACTTAGTAAAGGCTCAATGGTGACAAAGGTCGATTGGAAAGAAGGTTATGTATGGCCAGAGGTAACAGTTTTCGCACTTTTAAAGCACTCTCCTAAGCAAAACTTTGATGTCTTTCTTGATTTTGAAACTCATAAAAACTATGTCCCTGACATGGTGGAATCCAAGATTGTTAAAAGAGTTTCACAAAACCAACTGCAAGTTTATTTTGAAATGTCGATGCCTTGGCCTGTGAATAAAACCTCTCATACAACAAACAATGTCATCACAAAAAACAGTGACGGAAGTTACACCTTAAAGTGGAACTTGGTTGAAGGTAAGATGCTTAAGGCGACAGACGGGTATATGCATTTTTCTAATTATGAAGGGAAGACTCTTCTCACCTACGTAAGCCTTATAGTTCCAAACTCTTCTCTTGCTAGCATGTTTAAAAACCGAGTTGCAGATGATGTTGAAAAAACCGTTAAAGTCATTTCAAAGCATCTCATTAAGACCCTAGATGGTAATAATCAACTTATATCTGGGCAACAGACTTCAAATAACAATCTTTAAGTTATGCTTTAACTTTTGCTGTCTGGCCTTTGTACTCGATTACTTGGCCAGCACGAATTTTACAGCGCTTTCTTGTTTCAACTTGTCCATCTACCTTTACAACACCGGTGGCAATGATATGTTTTGCCGCAGCTCCATTGGGAGCAAAGTCCACAAGCTTCATTAGATCACAAAGATCAATATGATCAGAACCATCAAGTGAAAACTCTTTCATTCAATTCTCCTCAAAGTGCATTGAAACCGAATCCTAACAAATAAGGTAAGGCTTTCAAAAGGAAAACCTTTGCCCAGGTTTAAAAAAAACGAAATTGATATAATATTAAAGAATGAAGAATCTTATCTTATTTTCAGTGATTTTAAACTCTTCTTTATCTCTCGCCTCCCAGACTTGCACTGGTACGAAGGTGGTGGATTTATCATCTAAGAATGGACCCCTTTATCCACTCAGAACCACGAACCAAAATGGCCTTGGAATTTGTCATATTGAGCAGCTCCATAAACTACTGAAAGCTAAAATGCCTGGACACCCAGACTTATCTCGAGTTCAGCTGGCCATTAGTGAAAAAAAACAAAGGGATCTCACTGGGCCAGTTCAGAAAAATGCTGTTCGGTGGAGAAAAGGTGAAAATATAGGTGGGACATACATCGATGCGGGTAATACATGCGATGCTTTTAACTTAGTGAAAGGTCAAACTATTTGCCCAGCAGATAATGATCGTTTTGAACAACTCACTAAAAATGACCCCTACAACCAAGAAAAAATCATAGAGACATTGAGTGACTACTTTGATTCAAGAGCTAAATTCCCTACTATTGGACTTTCTTTGAATTTATACTCAGACTATGAATTTGAAAAAAAATTAAATTACGGATTTGAGGCCTGCCCAATTAGTACTGAAGTTTTTAATTCCTTAAAAAAAGCTTACATAAATCACGTTAAAGATCAAGGTCGATGGTTCGGGGATTTATACAATAAAAAACTTCAAGAAGCTCAAAAAATTACTCCAAGTTCATTAAAAATGACCGCCCAAGAATTTAAAACTGGAGTAAGCTATCCCTCTCACTTTCAAAAATTATTACACAAGAACTCAAATTCACTTTTCTCTCAAAGTGCCAAAATGTTAGATAGCGCTATTGCAGCTGCAGCAGTTGAAATGAAAAAGAACGAGACCTGT
Organism: Bacteriovoracaceae bacterium; assembly: GCA_947441615.1. GTDB lineage: Bacteria > Bdellovibrionota > Bacteriovoracia > Bacteriovoracales > Bacteriovoracaceae > Peredibacter. The sequence continues at coordinate 2,797 of CANEUH010000038.1, forward strand.
GTCGTTTCAAAAATAAATGAGCAGAATGTAAGTCCTTTATGTATGGCCCCCCTTGGAAAATCAACCATGGACGTTCTTAATTTAACTTCTCTTGGCATGAACCTTAGCGAAGTCACAAATATCATCCAGGGAGATCGTGACAGAGATGCCTTTTTTTCAGAGGCATTTAGTTGTAGTTCTAAGAAGATAAAAATTCCAACTGATCTTAACTGTAATAAGGTTGATTTAACCGAATACTCAGCAAATTCGAAGTCAAAAGATCAGTATGAAAAACAAGTCGCTGGGATTATCGATAACAAAATCAGTAAAGGAACTCCTGTTGGGATTTCTACTTGTACCCGCTATTTCAAAGATCCTAACGTCAGCACCATGGTCGTTGGTACAAAAAACTATAATTGTGGGGATTCAAAAGCAGCAGGTTACAAGAAAGGTGAAGGCTCACACGCTGTCGCAATTATTGGTTCTCGCTGCCAAAATGGTATCAAAGAATACCTGGTTCAAAATAGCTGGGGGCCAACTTGTAGCTCATATCACACTAGTTATGAATGCACTGGCAAAGGTGGTTTTTGGACTCCAGCGAGTGTGGTAATAAACAACACAAGAATGTTAAATATATTGGAATAATAAAATGAAATTTTTACTGGCATTCATTTTTCTAGCACCACAGTTCGTATTGAGTGCAACCTGGGTTACTGGAGATTTTAAAATTGAACTTGTAAAAGACTCACGTGGGGACTGGGTGACTAAAGGATGTGAGACTACTTGCGCGATCGATGAGAGCGCAAAAAGCTACATGAAAGACCATGCCATCACTTCAGAAGAACTTAGTGGTGGCAAGCATCCTGGTTCAGTTCTTTGTAAAAAAATAAGCGGTAAAATCATTTATTTACGTTTTGAAAATGTAGAAGAGGCCTTCTGCCAATTAGAAAAAGAGACTGTTTCTCTTTCAAGACTTTCACTCTCCATAATCTAGTTTAAAACTAATAATGAGGTGGCTTCTCATCGGCCAAAGTTCGATTTTGGTCCACTTGTGCGCTGGTATTCATCATTGATTTTAAATCAATCATTTTTTTTTCGAGGCGCTCAATCACCTTACTTTGCTTCATCACAACTTCATTTAATTGCATCAAAAAATGATCTTGGTGAGAAAACTTAATCTCCAAATTGACGATACGATCTTCATTCATCATTAAACCTTTGTTTCATTATCTATGGCCAATGAAGGCCCAAATGGCAAATGATTAAGGCCAGGAAAGTCTTTAACCGATAAATAAATATGCTCAAGTATCTCCTTCTTACACTAGTCGTTTCATTTTCGGCCCATGGAACTTTGAGCTTCAAGTGGCTTGGAACAACGACATTTGCACTAAGTGATGGGAAAACCACACTTTTATTCGATCCCTCACTTACCTACGTATCTGTTCTGGATTTTCTCCCTTGGAGAACGATCCAAACTGACCCAAGAGAGGTGGACTATTGGTTCAACCGCTGTGGGATAAATAAAGTTGATGCTGTGTTTGTTAACCACGCTCATTACGATCACGTTATCGATGCCCCTTATGTGGTTAAAAGGTATGGAGGGAAGCTCTTTGGCTCAAGCTCCACCGCCAATGTTGGACTAGGTGGAGGCCTTAAGAATGATCAGGTAGAGACCGTAAAACCTGGAAAAGAAGTTCGACTTGGGGAGTTCTCGATTGAATTTTTTAATACCCCACACTCCCCCCATTTCTGGGACGTAATGCTGGCAGATGGGCATATTACGGCCCCCTTAATCCCACCAGTAAACGTCATGGATTACCGGGTTGGAGATACCTTTAGTTTTCTCATTAAACACCCAAAGGGAGCGATTCTCTATCAGGCAATCGGAAGAGTCGATACACCTGACACCCTAAAAGAGGCTAAAGCTGATGTTCTTCTTCTCACCCTTGCTAACCGGCGCTCAACCGAGGAGCTCATTGATGGGAGAGTCCTCAGAACAGGTGCCAAAAAAGTCATCCCCCTCCATCACGATAATTTTCTTCTTCCAAAACCACGGGACGGCACGATTAAGGTCCTTTGGGGACAAAAGCTAGAGGAGTTTGAGACAACCATGAAAGCTAGGGCCCCTGGGGTGGGTCTCATATGGCCAAAGTACTGTGCGAAGGAAGTAATTGCCCAATAAGTTGTTAGACCCCTCGGGACCAAATTTCCTACGGCCGCATGTCATTTAAATTATTTGGCCAATCGTCTCTCTTCTGACAAAATTATTTCATGAGTATTGATGACCTTGTATTTCTCGCGAAAGGCCTTATAAAA
>CANEUH010000039.1 GCA_947441615.1 Bacteriovoracaceae bacterium
CGCGATAGCGAGCGGGGAAAATAAGATAATAAAAAGATACACAAACCTCGACATGGGAACCCTCCAGTATTAATTATAGAGGTTTGTCAGAGGAGGGATGGAGGAAATTTAATCTAGGAAAATTGTGCCACCGAAAAGGGCCTTGATACCCATAACGGCAGATTTTTCTCCCAATAATTTAAATAATTACTCCAAAATAGGACATTCGTTTGAGCGATGATTTGAGCAGGTAACAAGATTTCCCGTTTTTTGACATTGCCATGTACACATATTTTCTTCAGACGGGAACTCGCCAGCAATGTAGGGATTAGGAAAAATAGTTTTCATTTTAAAATAGTATTTTGTTGTGCCTGTAATGTTAATTGGAAATCGACCTTCCATGATATTACCAACCATGCTTGATTCAAACACATACCTATCTAACTCATAGGAAGTTGTAGCAGAGGGATCGAATGTTTCTAAAGTTGAAACATAAAGTTTATAATGTGAGTAAAACCCATTCGTCGGTTTTTTCCATTTAAAGAGTAAATAATCATTATAGGCATACCCCAAGATCCCTTGGAAATGGTCTTTTGTAGGCGGATTAAAAACGGTGTCAGATGTCGTTCCCGAAACATCGATACAGGATTGCTGTGTATTGGAATCCTCGCTGTTAGTGCCTAAGGATAGATTTAATCTGAAGCAATATTTTTCAGATGATCCAAGCTCAATACCGCTTATTCTTAGAGTTGAAGCTGTGCCAAGATCATAATTCGTATCAAGTTTAATTATGGATTGATCTTCTACTTTTTCCCAACTGTTATCACCGATTTTGATCCGAAGTTGGAATTTTTCCGCAAAACCATTCGACAAGTCTGGGGCGGGGAACCTAAGAGTCGCAGAGCCAATGGACTCGAGATTATAATCAAGGTCAACACCTGAAATTCCAGAGAAGCTAGCAATTGATGGCGTCGTTTTTTTGCTTACGCTATTTTGGCTTGTAAAGCTTGTTGAACAAGTTGAGTTCCCGCAAATGACAAGTCTTAAGTAGTAAGTCGTGTGAGGTGTTAAGCCGGTAAGAATAGAATTAAGGACATCATATTTTTCTTTTTTACAATTTACTGGATTACATTCTGAGGTGATTGTGGGTGAAGAATTAGTGGTTGAAAAATAGACTCTAAAATGATCAAAAGCTCCAGTTATTTGTGACCACGCCAAGTTCAATCCTGTAAGTCCTCCTTGGCCAGATAAATTAGTAGGAGTTTGAGTGAGAGTGCTTAGTCCACTCATCGTAGCGAATTGGTCATTCAGAGTCGCTCTCTCTATTGTTTTATTATTAAGCTCACTTCTAAGTTCTGGATAAAAGAAATTATTTTCTGAAGTACTATGGATACATCTCACTCTCGCAAGATATTTATAATCAGAGCTTAGACCTCTAACAACATACTCATTTAAACCTTCTGCCCAAGGAACGGTAAATACATATCTCCCTTCAGTTGTGCTATCCATTTGATCTTTACCAATATTAACTCCTGAGCCATCTGATTTACCACGTTTGACTAGAACAATTTCGTAAGATACGGGGTTTGCTTCATGTCCAACTGATATGATTTCAGCTGGAACCCATTTTACTTTTAAAGAATCTTTACCGCTTTCGCCGGCAACATTTGAAAGATCTACAATCCCGTCAAAGCGGCAGGTCTCATTTCCATATGTGGTTTCTTTTTTTACGATACCGTTGTCACTTAGTGCATTTTCTACAGCATCTCTTGCCTCTACTCTGATGGCGATTTTACTAAATACACTAAATCCTGATAGTAGAAGTTGGTATAAACCTTGGTCTTTAGTCAAAACTTCGTCGGGGAAAGATTCTTTCCTGTCAGACCCAATATACACGTCATATATATATTTCCCGGATCCACCCGTTGCCTGCGGGAAATAAATTTCTAATCTCGTGTCTGATACTGTTTTTATACTATATATTCCTGCGAAATTAATTTTGCCAGGAACAGGGGATTGGGTTTCAGAAACAGGAGTTTGAGAATTTTCAATTGTTCCTACACATCCCAGTACAAAAGTTAATAAAAAGCTAAAGAGTAAATTTATCCTCATAGATCACCCTTAGGCCTAGAAATAGTAGGGCGTCCAAGAATTTCATCGAGGACATCAGGAGTTTCAAGTTCAAGGTAATATAAGGCAATTAAGGAAGCTTTGACCATTTCCCTTCCTGAGTTCCATCTCGGTAGAGTCTTTTCTAAAAGTTCGACATATTTTCTATTCATAAGAAGTATTTTGACTTCTCTCAAGAAACGCTCTTTTTCAATATTTGATTCAGATTTTGAAAGCCCAATTGCATAATCAATAGATTCAACTGATTCTACTTCAAGTCGTTGAACTTTTTCTTTAATCCTTAGTTCGGCTTCGTGACCAAGATCGACACCATTGGAAGAGAATGAGTACCCTTTAGCCTGCCTTAGAAGTTCTAGTCTTCTGTAGGGACTTATAACAGAGTCATTTGAAAAAACTGAATTAATTTCAAACTCCATTTTTTTTCTTGTTTGTTGAATAATTTCCTCAAACTCATCTTCTTTTAACTGCCCAACGAGCATTTGTAGAGCGAGGCTCGTTTGAGCTGAATTTCCAAAACCGATAGCTGGGAGGATTTTAGAGGTCACTTGCTGACCTCTTTCCGTTGTCATGACCATGAGGATGCAGAATCCGGCGATCACAAATTTAAAAACATCTAGGATAAAACCCACTAATTGTTGAAAGACTAATTTCTTAGACTCAGTTTTGAGAATATCTAGTTTGTCTAGTCTTTCGAGCCTTTCTGCAAAACGAGCATCATCAATGCGATCGAGCTTTTCAAGTTGAGTTAACTTTTCGAGGTGGTTTAAGCTTTTAAGCTCGTCGAGCTTAACAAGATTTTGAAGCTCCTGAAGCTTTTTTAGTTGCTCCAGATTTTGCATTTCATCAAGTCTTCTTAGGCTCTTGAGGTTATCAAGTTCAGATAGGGAGGATAAGTTCTGTAATTCATCTAATTTTTTTAGTAGAACTAGTTTATCCAGTTCATTTAAATTTTTTAAATCACCAAGCTTTTCCATCATCACAAGATTACTCAGGTGCTCTAGTTTATCTAGATGGTCTAGCTTCTTAAGCGGGATTAGTACATCTTTATGATGATGAAGAGCATTCTCAAGTTTACCAATGACTTCAAGTTTTGATAGTTCGCTTATCTTATCGAGGTGAGATAACTCTTTTAGAGAAGTTAAGTTTCGAAGATGGACTAGTTCTTGAAGTTTATTAAGTTCTATAAGTTGATTCAGTTCTTTTAATTGATCCAGGTGGCTTAGTTTTTGAAGTTTATCTAGTTTTGAGAGTTCGTCTAGTTTTTCAAGAGAGCCCAGCGAATCTAGTTTTTCTAATTTATCTAATCTTTTTAAATGCTGAAGATCTTCTAGGCCAGATAGTAGACTAAGATTTTCTAACTTAGAAAGTTGTTCTAGATTTTCTAGCTCACTTAGTGAGTCTAATTTTGAAAGGAGAGCGAGTTTCTCAAAGTCAATTTTGTGTTTATCTTCATGCACATGTGAAAATTTTTCAGGTGAGATAATGGCATCCATTTGTTCTTGAATGACTTTAATTTCAGAGGAATGAGAAAGGTCATTTAATAGACTTTCGTCATTTTCATTATCCACAGAAATAGCAGCACCTTTTGACATACAAGCTCCAGTGTTTATTTTATCGGTTGTTTTTACAAGTACATTAAGTACAAGTTGAGGAAGTAAATACCGACAAAATAGCTAGGATAATCAAGGTGTTGCGTGTCTGTTTGATTGGTTCAAAACGGGGAAAAAGGGTGTTTGCAACCCAGTAAAATTAATGATTTAACTTGGGTTGCGGAGTCGGTTTGTATCATTGATTTCGTTTAGTTGGAAATCTTGGGTGCCACAAATATGTGTATTAGGTTTAGTGGTTCCTCACTGAACCTGCAGAACCGCCGGATGAGCGGGTTTTACTTCCAAGCTTAGTGATATTCTTGTTTTTCCTTCATTTGGCACAATTTTGATTGCTGGGCGATAAGTCTCGAGCTGCTTTTCAGCGCGAGCAAACTGACTCACGACCGATCCACCATCAAGCATCTGATGATTTCTGCGAAGCTCATCTAAGCTGAACTCTTTACCAACGATCTCAAGATCTATCGTAGCTCTCTCTTCAGTTGTCGTACACGACCACTGCATCGAGAGATTGTTTCGTGTTTCATTCTGAGCAAGAACCACTGCACCTCTAATGAGTGAGTCGAC
>CANEUH010000040.1 GCA_947441615.1 Bacteriovoracaceae bacterium
ATTACGATTGCGGTGGATGAGGACCGGCGGCGGATTTTGGGTGCTGAGGTCTCGAAGATTCCGGCGTTTGGGCACCTCTCAAAGCTCGCGGTTAAAAAGTATGGCAAAAGAGAAGACGAGCATTTTTTTGGACTTACGAGACTTTTTCAAAAGATTGCACCGATTGCTTCAAGTGAGGTGGTCATAAAAAGTGACGAGCACCAAAGATACCCGGGGTTTATTTCAAGTTATTTTCCAAATGGAAAGCATCTCGCATTTAAAAGTGAGAGGGCATGTGTGGCGGGACAAGGGGAACTTAAAAAAGTCCAGTTTGATCCCCTGTTTATTGTGAATCACACTTGTGCTCTTCTTAGGGCCAACATTAATCGCCTGATTCGCAAAACTTGGTGCACGACCAAGGACACGGAGCGACTTAAGGACCATTTAGATGTGTTTATTTATTTTTATAACGAGAGAATTCTTCCTCTTAAATTAACACCATTATAAAGGGGCAGTTAGGATGGTTTTAGCTATGTAAATTTAGACCTACCTAAGTCATTTTATGTCGCATCAAATTTAAAATATTGATAATGATTAAAATGCATTTTCGAACAACATCTCCTAGGAGATTCTTTTGAAAAAAATGATTCTTTTATTCCTCTCAATAGTGATCTTTACTGGGTGTCATCAAAACGCAAATGCCTCAAAACCCAATAAACAATTAAATGAGATGGAGGAAATTTCGGCACCTCGTGAAGAAAATGTTCAAACTGAACCAAACGTTCAAATTGATCCTTTTTCTCATATTGACCAAAAAAAAGAAGTTCCAAGCTCACTACTAACGGAAGCTCTGGCGTTCTATAAGGCCAACCTTTCTAAGATTAAAAATAAAGAAGTTCTCGGTATTATTGATTTTTCACAACACAGTTCTTCGGAGCGATTTTACTTAATAGACATGGTTACGGGTGCTGTTGATCGTTATCTCGTGGCCCACGGGAAGAATTCAGACAAAAATTATGATGGTTTCGCAACGGAGTTTTCAAATAACCCTGACTCTTTAATGAGTTCTCAGGGATTTTACCTCACGGCCGAGTCCTATAAGGGTAAGCATGGTTTATCTTTAAGGCTAGATGGACTTTCAAAGACGAATTCAAATGCTAGAATGAGAGATATTGTGATTCATGGTGCAGATTACGTAAATCAATCCGCACGTATTATTGGAAGAAGTTGGGGATGCCCCGCTGTGGAGCAAAGATTTATTAAAGAAATCGTTGTTCGCATAAAAGGTGGCGCACTTCTTTATGCAAAATAGTGAGTGAATGATGAGATACAATGCTAAAGATTTTATTTTTGTGATGATTGCCCTTATTCAGGTATTCCTCCTTGTTATTCCATTTTGGGCCGACTTATCTTTCGTTTCTTTATTTCTTTTAATTTCCTTACAGGTATATCTCCTTGGCCTAAACTACCAGTGCATTGCCCATAATTTTATACATAATCCTTTTTTTAAATCTGAATTTTTAAATTCCTCTTTTTCCATTTTAAATAGTCTCTGCCTTGGTGTACCTCAGTCCTTATATCGGATTCACCATCTGAATCATCACCGCTATAATAATCATCCTGAGAAGGATGAAAGCTCAACATTTCGGCACGGTAAACAGGGTAAAGAAGAAAATATTTTTCGCTACTCACTTTTAGGTCTTCTAAGAACGGATCTTGTTTCTCTTTATAGAACGGCTTCAAAGAAATCTTTCTTGGTTCATCTAGAGTTTGCCTCTCTTGTTATTTTCATATTATTTTTAGTATTTAAAAGCTGGGTATTATCTTTATGCTACGTTCTCTCTATTTATCTCTTAGGGCAAATCTTTGCTCTTTGGGAGAATTACTGTGAACACCATTTGGCAGACTTTAATGATAGAAAACGTGATTCTGTAAGCTGCTATAACTCTCTATATAATTTTCTATGGTTTAATAATGGTTTTCACCAGGAGCACCATTTCTCCCCTCAGGTTCATTGGACACAAATGGCGTCAGTTAGAGAAAAACTACCTTCGGACCGAGTGATAACGAAATATTGTCATCTCTACCATTCATTTAAAAAGCCTAGTAATTAGCTCTGGCCACGAAGAATCCAAAAGGTTAAGTATCTAGTCTATAGAAAGCTAATATTTTGGAGTCATTCATGAAAATCCAATTGATCATAATCTCTGCCTTCATTTCTTTTACAAATCTTTGGGCAAGCTCTTCCAGTATTTTAGGTGAGGCCATGACGTCTCAAATTGTTTATGTCGAATCTCCTAATGATACAGATGATGATGGGAAATTGGACTTAATCTACGTATCAATTGAGAGACCCTTGGTTGATAGGAAATTATCCACGATTTATACGATTTCCCCTTACGCCCTTGGTGGAAATGAAGATGCCGCTAACCACGGAGTCGATTCCGATTTACTTCCTCAAGATGAAAGTCTTTTTGACTTTGTACCTAGTTCTTTGAAAAGTTTTTTCTCTATTAACTATAAAGTTAGTGAAAAATTAATTCATACAGAAGAAATTGATTCTTCTCGTTATGCACAAATTCGCGCCCATAGTGTTGGAACGGGGAAATCTACTGGATGCCCGAGTGTAGGTGATCATACAGAAACTCTTGCCGCTAAATCAGTCATCGATTGGTTAAACGGTAGGGCCCGGGCCTTTTCTGAAAGTGGCCTTGAAGTTAAGGCCGATTGGTCAAATGGTAAAGTTGGAATGATTGGAACGTCTTATGATGGGACTCTTCCTATTATGGTTGCAACAACAGGAGTCGAGGGTCTGAAGGCGATTGTTCCCATTGCGGCCATTTCTAACTGGTATGATTACTACCGATCCAATGGCCTTGTGGTCAATCCAGGTGGCTATATCGGTGAAGACGCTGATGTTCTTGGGTACTACATCGTTAGACGTGGAGCTTGTAAGAGTCAGCTCGTGCACATCACTCAAACGATGGGGAGAGAGCATGGTGACTTTCACCAATTCTGGCAGGAGCGTGACCATCTTTCTCAGGTTAAAAATATTAAAGCAGCCACTTTTATTATTCATGGACAGTCGGATTGGAACGTAAAGCAAAAGCATGCCATTCAGTTGTGGGAAGCCCTGCCAACAGGTGTTTCTCGTCGGATGTTTCTTCATCGCGGTGGTCATGGGTCAACCAGTCAATTTGGTGTTCCCAAAAAAATCCAGGCCTGGTTTAATCACTTTCTTCTAGGTGAGGAAAACGATATTACAAAGGGGCCTCAAGTTGAAGTTGAGCTCTCTGATGGGAGCCTAGTGACACAAGAGGAGTGGCCTCATGAAGATTCTAAAACGCAACGGTTTTATTTCTCAGAAAACTCATCCCTCACGTCTGTTTTAAAGGACGAATTTCAATTACGTCTAACCGACCAAGGCAAGTCAAAAAAAATGGAAGCACTCATTGAGGGACCACAAGATAAAAAAGAGGGGAGGATCGTTTTTCTAACGTCCACCTTGAGTAAAAGTAGTCTTATTTCAGGAACTCCATTGGTGAGCTTAAATCTTTCAGTTCTTAATAGAAAAGCCGCTAACATTTCTGTTGTTCTCGTTGAGTATAACAAGAATGGAAGGGGACAAATTATCACTCGTGGATGGGCCGATCCGCAAAACTACCGGGACCAATCGAAAGGGGAGCTTTTAATTCCCGGAGAAAATTACCAATTAACTTTTTCATTAGAGCCTAAACAATATCGACTAAGTCCTGGAAGTAAACTCGGAGTGATTCTCACTTCAACCGATTATGATTTTACTCTTAGGCCTAAGGCCGGAACGCAGATTCAATTTAATCTTGGGAAAAATAGCTTCATCGATTTAGAATTGATTCCATGAATGATGAAAAGTTATACGAATCCATTTTCATTATCTTTGATGGATGAGTAAAATTTATATACTTCGCCGTAATAATCTTTGTCTCTCAAAAAAAACGGTGTATTGAACAGTAATATTTACCGAAAACTTTTAGATAGTGTCCCATTTCATGTGGAATGAACCATCTTGACATTCAAATCAATATTCCCACTAATTTTCATTTTCTCCTGCCAATACTTATCCCAGCCCTTTGGATCTAATGTCTTTTTGAGTAAAATTCTCGCCATAATTTCGGCTCCGG